>JBFXHR010000012.1:0-64048 GCA_050176815.1 Kiritimatiellia bacterium | reverse complement strand
GCGGCGCGATTTGTGCGGCTGGCGTCCAACGAGTTGCAAAACGGCGCACCCCTACGGATTTCCGAGGTCGGCGGCGGGGTCGGGAGGTCGGCGCGTGCGGCAAGGCCGCCGCGCCGAGCGGCAGGGTCGGCTTTCTGGCCCGCTGGTTCCAAAGGGGGGGGCATCCGGTTTTCGGCTTCGTTTTCGTCCGTTTTCGGCTGGTAGAGGAAGAGGTTCGAGCCGATTTTTTCAAAAAACGCGCGAATTTTTGAAAAATCGTCCGAAAATGCCGTTTTTTCGGCCAAATTCGCGGTTTTCACGAAATTTTCGAGAGGTTCGAGCCAGAACCCTCCCGTGGACTCGATTTGAGCGATTTTTTCGCGCAAAACGGCTTTCTCGGTGAAAAATTCGGCCTTTCGCGCGGCATAATCCTCCCGCGTGATGGTCCCCTCCAGGAATACATCCAGCAGGCGTTTGACCTTCGTTTCAATCTCTGCAAGGCGGTTGCGGTGGCGTTGCCCCGCCACTGCAACGCGGTCGGCACCCTCGCGCTGCCAAACTTCGATTTGAGCCAGCATCAACTCGGCCCACTCGTCGGAAATGGCGACCGTGCGGATTTTCTCGCGCATCAGTCCCGCAAGATATTCCTCGCGGATATACCCCGTAAGCCTGCAGGCACCGAGTTTCTTGGTGCAGCGGTAGTAATGCAGTCCCTTCTGCCGCTCCGCCGTCACGCTGGCGCCGCATTCGTCGCAACGCACAAAGCCCATGAAGGCCAATTCGCGCGGGACATCCTTGGTTTTGTAGCGGCCCCGGCCCCGATCCCCCAAAACCCGTTGCACGCGCTCGAACAGATCCACGGAAACCAAGGGCTCGTGCTTCCCTTCGTATTCGTCGCCCCGCCACTTGAAAAACCCGATGTAAAACCGATCCGAGAGAATAATCGGAATCATGCTGCGGGCCAGCGGCCTTTCCTGATGGCTTAAAAGCCCCCACTGCGCGGCAAGGTCGGTCATCTGGTCGAAGTTTTGCCGTCCCGTCGCGTAGGTCTCGAACATTCGCCGGACCAGCGGGGCTTTCTGCTGGTGGATTTCGATGGTACGCAGGCGCGGCTCGTTCACATAGCCCAGGGGTGGCTTGTGCGGATAGACGCCCCGCCGTATCTTTTCCCGCATGCCGCGCCGCACATTCTCCGAGAGCGCATCCACATAATATTTCGACTGACCGAACGCCATATTGAGAACAAATTTTCCCTGCGGCGTATTCTCAAACCAAAACGCGGGAAATTTTAGAGCCGTCAGTTTGCCCGTGTCCACCAGCCAGATGATTTTCCCGCCGTCCACGCTATTGCGCGCGAGGCGGTCGGGATGCCACGCCAAAAGTGCCTCCGCTTCGCCCTTCTCCACCCTCGAAAGCATATCGTTGAAGATCGGTCGCCCCGGCTCCTTGGCGGTCATGGATTCCACGAATTCAAAGACGATTTCAAGCCCCTGCTTGGCGGCGTATTCGCGCAGTTCGTTTCGCTGCGCATCAATCGAAAGGATCTGCCGCTCTTCGTCGTCCGTGCTTTTCCGCGCGTAAAGAAACACTTTCATTTTCACCCCTCTTGTGAGCACATGAATACTATGTAGATATTTGCGCACATGTATGCTGTTCTTGCAAGTGTGAAAACCACCAAGGCAAACAAAGCCCATCGGCTCAAGCTAGGCATGGCCCTGCGCAAGAAGCGGGAAGCCCTCGGGTTTTCACAAGAAGAGCTGGCCGAGAAAATCGACTGTCACCGCAACTATGTCGGCCTCGTCGAGCGCGGGGAATACAATGTAACGGTGGAAATGGTCGCCAGATTCGGGGAAGCCCTGGGGTGTCGCGCCAGCGATGTAATCAGGGAAGCGGGCTTTTAGCCCTGATCTAGGCACGCGATAAGTCCGGCGTAGATGCGAGGCGTCGAAAGCGATGCTGTAGATCACTACTGCGAGCCTTTCGCAACGACGCAGATGCGCTGGAATCGTCGCGCCCCCGGTAAAAATGGGTGGAATCATTTGGGGCTTATTCAAAGATGCCTTTATGCTGCATCATTCCGCCCATTTTTATGAGTAGATCAGGGAAGGCGGCAAGGTCAGCACCGCTCCCGCCCGCGTGTGAGGAACGAACGCCAAGGGCGGGAAGTGGGGCGGCTTTGACGCTACCGACGGCGGCAAGCGAAGCGCGCAGAGATGCCCCCCCCTTTGGAACCAGCGGGCCAGAAAGCCGACCCTGCCGCTCGGCGCGGCGGCCTTGCCGCTCGCGCCGACCTCCCGACCCCGCCGCCGACCTCGGAAATCCGTAGGGGTGCGCCGTTTTGCAACTCGTTGGACGCCAGCCGCACAAATCGCGCCGCCCGCATCCGTCGCGCCGCGCCCGAAACCGCTTGCCCAGCCAAAGGCAGGAGCGCCGCCCCCGATCTGTCCGCCGTGGAAAAGTGGTGGCCGCATCGGGTGAGCAATAGAGGAAACCTGCCGCCGCGCCTGCGAGTGGAATTCATCGGCCCGTGGAAAATGTGGGCCATAATTCCGCGTTCGGAAAAATGGTCGGGGCGACTGGATTTGAACCAGCGACTTCTTGGTCCCGAACCAAGCGCTCTACCAGGCTGAGCCACGCCCCGGTCTCGTCCGCCTTAGGCGACAAAACAGGGGGACTATAGTCGGTCCGCGGCGGGGAGCAAGAGAAAACTGGCGGGCGGCCGGTTTCGGGCCGCCGCTGGCGTTTTGAGCCGCACGCTAAAGCGTGGACTACGTACGGGGGGCGGCCGGTTCCCAGGCGGGCAACACGGAGGTTGCCCCTCCAGTTCCGGAATGGCGCCGAATCGCATGAGGTCGTCCCGCCCGGACTGGATTTACAGGTAGGGATGCCTCTCCGAGGCGTCCGAATCCAATCCAACAGCCCGGACGGCTCGGAGATCCGTCCCTGCCATGAATCCGGATGGCTTCCCTCCGGGGAACCGATGCGCCGTTCGTTTTGGTCGGCGGGAACGGGGGGGTTGACTTTTAAAAGGGGGATGGGTATGGTGCGCGGGTTTTTGGAAGGAATCCGCCGAGGGGCGGAACCGTTTTGATCTTTGTCGCGGTCGGGCGCGGCGCCCGGTGGGGCTGCCGTCGCGCGATCGAGGAATGCCATCGAACGCATTGCCCGATGGTGTAATGGCAGCACACGGCCCTTTGGAGGCCAGAGTCAAGGTTCGAATCCTTGTCGGGCAACCATTGCGCCGGAGAGAAGAAACGGACGGAGCTGGACGAACATGGAAAACCACATCAAGATTTTCGCGGGAAATGCGAACCGGCCGCTGGCGGAGAAGATCGCGGCGCGGGTCGGCATTCCGTTGAGCGTGGCGAGCATCGGGCGGTTCCCCGACGGCGAGATTTCCGTGACCTACGAGGAAACGGTGCGGGGGCGCGACGTGTTCATCGTGCAGCCGACGGGGATGCAGCCGAACGAATTCCTGATGGAACTGCTGATCATGGCGGACGCGGCGCGGCGGGCGTCGGCCAAGCGGATCACGGCGGTGATGCCGTTCTTCGCGTACGCGCGGCAGGACCGCAAGGACCGCTCCCGCGTGCCGATTTCCGCGAAACTGGTGGCCAACCTCCTGGTGGCGGCGGGGGTGAACCGCGTCCTGACGATCGATTTGCATTCGCCCCAGATCCAGGGCTTTTTCGACATTCCCGTGGACCATCTCTACGCGGCGCCGCTGATCGTGCGCTACCTGCGCGGAAAACTGCCGGCGAAAAACCGCGTGGTGGTGGCGCCGGATCCGGGCGGGCTCAAAATGGCCTATTCCTATTCCCAGATGCTGGACGCGGGGCTGGCGCTGGCGGGCAAACACCGGACGTCCGCGACGGAAGTCGAGGCGATCGAACTGGTGGGCGACGTGAAGGGGAAGGATTGCGTCCTGACCGACGACATGACGACGACGGCGGGGACGCTGTGCGCGGCGGCCAAGATGGCGAAGGACCACGGGGCGAGATCGGTGCGGGCGGTGGTGAGCCATTGCCCGATCACCGCGCTGGGCATCCAGCGGCTGAAGGAATCGGCCATCGAAGAGCTGATCACGACGGACACGATTCCGCCGCAGCCGGGCTGGGACGGATATCCGCTGACGGTGCTGACGGTGGCGGACCTGCTCGGGGACGCGATCAAAAGGATTTACGGGGACGAATCGGTCTCCAAGCTGTTCGAGATTCATCAAGGGAGAACGCAATGAAAGAGACGAAACTGACAGCCCAGACCCGCGCCTGCAAGGGCAGCTCGGCGGCGGGACGCCTCCGCCGCACGGGGTTTTTCCCGGCGGTGGTGTACGGCGAAGGGCGCCCCGGCCTGGACATCCAGCTCAACGAGCACGATTTCGTGATGATGCTGCGGAGCCACCGCAGCGAGAACATGATCGTGGATCTGGCGGTGGAAGGCGCGGAGAAACCCTACAAGGTCATGCTCAAGGCGATGCAGCACCACCCGATCACGGGCCGGGTCATCCACGTGGACTTCTACGAGATTTCCATGACCCGCAAGATCGAGATCGAAGTGCCGGTCAAGCTCACGGGCATTCCGACGGGCGTCGCCAACGAAGGCGGCATCCTGGAACACGTGCTGCGCGCCCTGACGGTGCAGTGCCTGCCGGCCGACCTGATCGAGGAAGTGGCCCTGGACGTGTCCGGCCTCTCCATCGGCAAGACGCTGCGCGTGCGCGACGTGCCGATCGACGCGGAGAAGTACAAGGTGAAGGACGACCCCGACCAGGTGGTCGCCGCCGTCGCCGCGCCGCGCACGGAGGAAGAAGAGAAGGCCGAGACGGACGCCGAGGCCGCGACCGCCGCCGGCGGACCGGAAGTGCTGACGGAGAAGAAGGAAGAGGAAGAAGGCGCGGAGGGCGCGGAGAAGGGCAAGGAAGCCAAGGGCGCCCCGGCCGCCAAGGAAGCCGCCAAGGAAGAGAAGAAGAAGGAGAAGAAGTAGCCGCCTGAAGCGGCGGGAGACGCGTTGCGCGCATGAAACTGGTGGTGGGACTGGGCAATCCCGGACGGGCCTACGAGCATACCCGGCACAATGCCGGGTGGCAGGTCCTCGACGAGTTTGCGCGGCGCCGCGGGGCGGCGTTCCGCCGCTCGTGGTGCCGCCCGGTCCAGACCGCCAAGGCCGCGCTGGACGGCGCCGGAAACCTGCTGCTGGCGAAGCCGACGACGTACATGAACCTGAGCGGGAACGTCCTGCCGGCGCTGATGCGCCCCGCGGGGCTGGCCGCAAAGGACTTGATCGTCGTGGCCGACGACGTCAACCTGCCGCTGGGCAAGTTGCGGATCCGCGCCCAGGGCGGCGCGGGCGGCCACAACGGGCTGAAGTCGGTGATCGAGCGGATCGGGTCCGAAGCGTTCGTCCGGGTCCGCGTGGGCGTCGGAGAGCAGGAAGAAGGAAAGAGTTTGAAAGATCACGTGCTGGAGCGGATGGATTCCGGGGATCGCCGGGCGCTGGCGGAAGCGGCGGCGCGGGCGGCGGATGCCCTGGAGTGCGTTCTGGTCCGCGGCGTGGACGTCGCGATGAACGAATACAATTGAGGAGGCATGAGGTGAATAAATACGAGGCAATGGTCATCTTTCGGGAATCCCTGAAGGATACGGAATGGGACGGCGCCGTCGAGGCGGTCCGCGCGGAAATCGAGAAGCTGGACGGCAAGATGACGAGCAGCACGCGGCTGGGCAAGCGGGAGTTCGCGCGGCCGATGCAGAAGCAGACCAGCGGGCACTACGGCCTGGTGGCCTTCCAGCTGGCGGGCGACAAGGTGGCGGCGCTGCTGGCGCGGCTGAAGCTGAACGACCAGGTGTTCCGCGTGCAGGTGGTCTCGGCCCCGGCCGTGGTGCCCCTGGCGAAGAAGAAGGGAACGGGCGATGGCGTCGCTGAATAAAGTGCTGCTGATCGGGAACCTGACCCAGGATCCCGAGCTGCGCCGGATTCCGTCGGGCACGGCGGTCTCCACGCTGCGGCTGGCGGTGAGCGAGTCGTTCCAGAACAAGAGCGGCGAACGCGTGGAACGGACGGTGTTCCTCGACGTGGACGTGTGGGACCGCCAGGCGGAAACCTGCCAGCAGTACCTCTCCAAGGGCTCGCCGGTCTTCGTGGAAGGCCGCCTGCAAATGGACCAGTGGGACGACAAGGAAACCGGCCAGAAGCGCTCGCGCCTGAAGGTGCGCGCGGACCGCGTCCAGTTCCTGAGCGGCCCGCGCCGCGACGGCGCGGTGCGCGACGCGGCGGCGCCGGGGCCCGCGGCGGCGGCCGCCGCCCCCGCGGCGTTCGATGAGCCGCTGTCGAAACCGGCGGACGACGAGGAAATTCCCTTTTAAACACGGAGCAACAAGCATATGATCAAGAAAAAGACGAAACGGGCGCCCCGCCGCGACAAGACGGACGAATTGGCGCGGACGCGCACGCGCCTGCTGAAGGCCGACCAGGTGGTGGACTACCGGGACTACGAGTTCCTGCGCAAGTTCATGACGGAACGCGGCAAGATCCTGCCGGGCCGCATCACGGGCGCGAACTCGAAACAGCAGCGCCAGGTGAAACGGGCCGTGCGGCGGGCGCGGACGATGGGATTGCTGCCGTAGGCGGCGGAAAGACAGGTGTGCCATGGGTAAATCCATTGAAGTGATTTTGCTGGACGACGTTCCGGAGCTGGGCCGCTCCGGCGACGCTTGCCGCGTGCGCTCGGGCTACGCGCGCAATTTCCTTTTCCCGAAGAAACTCGCCGTCACGATGACGGCCGGGACCAAGCGGCTGATCGAGAAGAAGCGCGCCGAGGCGGCGATCCGCCTGGCGAAGGAAAAGGACGAAGCCGACGTCCTGCTGCAGAAGCTCGAGAAGCTGACGGTGGTCTGCTCCGTGAAGGCGAACGCCGACGGGCGGCTGTTCGGCTCCGTGAGCGCGGCGGACGTGCTGGCGAAGCTGGCGGCGGACCACGGGATCGCGCTGCCGAAGAAGCAGCTGGCGATGTACGAGGCCTTCAAGGCGCTGGGCGACCACGAGGCGGCGCTGCACCTCCATCCCGAGGTGAAGGGCCGGCTGAAGGTGAAGGTCGTGGCGGAGAAGATGGCCGGGGCGTCCGCGGACGCGGAGTAGGGGGCGGGCCATGGCCGGAACGGGTGAGTCGGGTCCGGGCGCCCGGGCGCTCCGTTCCGGCGAGCGCGTCCCGCCGCACAGCGAAGACGCCGAGCGGGCCGTGCTGGGCTGCGCGCTGCAGGACGCGGCCCGCATCCTGGACCTGTGCATCGAGCGGCAGATTTCGCCCGAGTCGTTCTACGTCCAGCGGCACCAGTGCCTCTACGAGACGATGCTGGCGCTGCACGCGGAGCGCAAGCCGGTCGATTTCGTGACGGTGGTCGACCGCCTGCGCGAGACGCAGCTGCTCGACGGCGTGGGGGGCGAAGAGGAATTGGCGCGGCTGATCGACGGGACGCCGACCACGGCGCACGCCGAATACTACGTGCAGCGCGTCTACGAAAACCACCTGCTGCGGCGCATCATCGAGGCCGCCCGCGGGGTGACGGAAAACTGCTACAAGGGGGACGTGGAGCCGGAGTCGCAGCTCGGCGCCGCCGAGGAAGCCTTCTACGCGCTCAGCGAACAGCGGATCGCGTCCGAGCGGACCTGGGGCAGCCTGGTCAACGCGGAAATGAAGGAAGTCGAAACGCTGATTTCCGAAAAGAAGGGCATCACGGGCGTATCGACGGGATATGCGGACATCGACCGGATGCTGCTGGGGATGCAGGGGGGGGATTTGATCGTGCTGGCGGCGCGGCCGTCGATGGGCAAAACCTCGCTGGCGCTCAACATCGCGGAGCACGTGGCGATGGGGGCGCGGGGCCAGCCGTCCCGGCCCGTGGCGGTCTTCAGCCTGGAAATGTCGGCGGAATCGCTCGTGCGCCGCATGATCTGCTGCCGCGCGGAAGTGTCGGCGCAGAGCCTGTCGTCGGGCCTCGTGGGCCAGGCGGAGCACCGGAAGCTGATTTCGGCGGCGGACGCGCTGCGCGCCGCGCCGATCTTCGTGGACGACACGGCGAGCCTGGAGGCGATGGATTTGCGGGCGCGGGCGCGCCGGCTGAAGCGCAAATACGACGTGCAGTTCGTCGTGGTGGACTATCTGCAGCTGATGAATTTTTCGAAGTTCGCGGGCGAAAACCGCCAGCGCGAAACGGCGGCGATCTCCCAGTCGCTGAAGGCCATGGCGAAGGAGCTGAAGGTGCCGGTGCTGGTGCTGAGCCAGTTGAGCCGCGCGCCGGAAACGCGCGAAAAGACCGCGGTGCCGAAGCTGTCGGACCTGCGCGACTCGGGCGCGATCGAGCAGGACGCGGACGTGGTGATGCTGCTGCGGCGCCCGTGCATGTACAAGGACGACAAGGAGCACGAGGACCTGCGGCTGGCGATCCTGGACATCGCCAAGCACCGCAACGGGCCGACGGGCGAGGTCCGGCTGGATTTCGACGGGCGGTTCACCCGGTTCGACAGCCGGAAAGAAGGAATGGATTCCGGGGAAGAGAAATGAGCGGGAGGGCGGCCATGGCCAAGCGGTGGATTCTGGGAGCGGCGGCGGCGTTTTTCGCGGCCTCCGCGGGGGCGGCGACGGTCCGCGACGTCCGCGTGGCGCCCATCGGCGACGTGCCGGTCAGCGCCGAGCAGGTGCTGGCGCAGATCGGCGCGAAGGTGGGCCGGGAGCTGGACCGCGCGGCGCTGTCGGAGGACGTCCGCGCCCTGCAGCGGTCCGGGGCCTATTCGTACGCGGAAACGCGGCTGGAGCCGCAGGCGGACGGCGGGGTAATCCTGTGGATCCGCGTGGCCGGCCGGCCCAAAATCCGCAATCTGTCGGTGTCGGGGGCGGAGTATCTCGGGAACAAGAAAATCCGCACGCTGCTGGAAATCGGTTCCGGCGACCGGGCGGACGCGGCCGTGCTGGGGGAGAAGGCCCAGAAGGTCCGCGACCACTACCGCAAGGACTTTTTCCCCGAGGCGAAACTGGCGTGGAACTTCCGGCCGGTGGCGGACGATCCGGCGTTCGCCGACGTGGACATCCAGGTGGAAGAGGGGCGGCGGGCGGTCGTCCGCCGGATCACGTTCAAGGGCAACCGCCACGTGCGCGCCAAGGATTTGCGCAAGGTCATGGCGCAGAAGCAGTCGTCGTGGCTGAGCTGGATGAACAACGACGGCGTCTACGAGCCGGGCAACCTGCTGGCCGACCGCGAGGCGATCCGCAAGGCGTTCATGGACCAGGGCTATCTCGGCGCCGAGGTGGGCGAGCCGACCTACGCCTACGTGGGGCGCAAGAAGATCGACGTGGCGTTCGACGTGGTCGAGGGTCCGCTCTACACGCTGGCCGACTGGCGGATCGAGGGCATGTCGGCGTTTCCGACCAACGAGGCGGCGCGCGGCGTGGTGGCGGCGTCGGGCCAGACGGCGGGCCTGGAAGCCATCCGGCGCGGCGCGCAGAACGTGGGCGATTTCTACGGCTCGCGCGGCTACATCCACACGGACGTCGAGCCGGTCGTTTCGCTGGACACGAACGCGGCGACGGCGAAGGTGGCCTACCGCGTGGCCGAGGGCACGCTGGCCTACATCCAGAACGTCGAAATCCGCGGCAACTCGCAGACGAAGGACAAGGTGATCCGCCGCGAGATCGGCGTGGCGCCGGGCGAGGTCTACAACGAGGTTCGCGTGCGCTCCAGCGAAAACCGCGTGCGCAACCTGAACTACTTTTCCTACGTCGGCACCTATCCGGAGTCGACGGCGGTTTCCAACCGGTACAACGTGGTCTTCGACGTGGAAGAGCAGCGGACGGGCCAGTTCATGGTCGGCGCGGGCTTCTCGAGCGTGGACAACGTCCTCGGGTTCGTGGAGCTGACGCAGGGCAATTTCGACCTGTTCGGATGGCCGCACCTGACCGGCGGCGGCCAGAAGCTGAAGCTGCGCGCGACGGTCGGCGAATCGCGCACGGACATGGAAATGTCGCTGATCGAGCCGTGGTTCCTGAACCGGCGCCTCTCGCTGGGGCTGGACCTGTTCCGGCACGACGTGAAGAACCTGAGCAGCGACTACGACCAGGTGGACACGGGCGGAACGCTCACGCTGGGCAAGCCGTTCTTCGCCTTCAACCGCGTCAACTGGATCTACGGGCTGGAGAACATCGAAATCCGCGACGTGGACGACGACGCCAGCGACTGGATCCACCGCGAGGCGGGGCAGACTTGGGAGACCGGCGTCGAGGAGTGGGTCGAGAACGAAGACGGCGAACGGGTGTTGGCCACGACCAACGCGTGGGTCCAGACGGGGGACGGCGCGCGCCTGAAAAGCCACGGGACGATGGAGCTGATCCGCGATACGCGCAACAGCACGTTCGTGGCGACGCGCGGATTCCGCGGATCGGCCTCGGCCACGCTGGCGGGCGGGCCGTTCGGCGGGGAAACCGACACGTACCAGTTCAACCTGCGCCTGGCGCAATACGTCCCGCTGTGGTTCGACCACGTGCTGTGCCTGCGGGGCTGGACGTCGATGGTCGAGGAATACGGCGATTCGGATTGGGTGCCGATTTTCGACCGCCTGTTCCTCGGCGGGCCGCGGAACGTGCGCGCGTTCAAGTACCGCAAGGTCGGGCCGAAAAACGACGACAAGGAGCCGCTGGGCGGCCGTTCCGCGGCGACGGCGACGGCCGAATACACGATTCCGCTGGTGGAACGGGTGCGCCTGGCGTTCTTCTACGACGCGGGCATCGTGTGGGAAGACCTGTACGAAAAGGGTTCCGTCTATCCCGAAGGCGAGGAAGAAGACGTCATCGTGGGCGACGGGGAACTGTACGACGGCTACGGCCTGGGCATCCGCTTCGATTTCCCGCAGTTCCCGATCCAGCTCGACTACGCCTGGCCGGTCAACACGGACGACCTGCTGGGCGACGGCGGCCGCTTCAGCTTCTCGATCGGCTACACCTACTGAGCCGCCGAACGGTTCGGAAATGGTGCTCGGGGGGGGACTCGAACCCCCACGGGTTGCCCCACATGCCCCTCAAACATGCGTGTCTGCCATTCCACCACCCGAGCACCGGGAGAGGGATGACCTCGTGGTCGATGGGCGTGGAAGATACGCCATCGGCCGCGGGGGCCGCAAGCGTTTTCGGCGGAACTTGCAACGGAACTTACAACGGGGGATGGGGCGGGGGCGGCGGAGGGCCGGATTCGTTGGGTCCGGCGGGTTCGCGCTCGATGGGGGAACGGATGCCGGAGGCGGCTTGGACGAGGGTTTCGGTCCGGATGGGGTCTTCGCCGGGGAAAGCCAGCGAGAGGCGGACGGAGGTGGGCAGGCCGGGTTTATCGTCGCCGGAGATTGGCGGCGGCCATTCCGGGAGGGCGACGCCGCCGGCGAGGGCTTCGACGGCCAGGGTGAAGCGTCCGCGCAGCAGAAGGTTGGTGGCGGGGGCATTGGTGCGGGGCCCGGAGCAGGGGGCGGAGACGCGCAGGAGTTCGCGGACGCCTTGTCCGTCGGCGCGGACGGCGTAGGACACCTGCTCGACGTCGTAAAAGCGCGCGGAGCGCGGTTCGGCGGGGACGGGGGCGTAGAAGGAGAGCCAGACGTCCGGCTGCCCGGGTTCCGTGGAGGTGGCCAGCTGCAGGGGGACGAGATCGGCGACGGGCGGGGGAAAGGCGCAGGCCAGTTCGCGGGACATGGCGCGGAGGGCGGCGCGGGCGGCGAAGGGTCCTTGGAGCCGCCGGGATTGGGCTTCGCCGGCGAAAAGAAGTCCGTGCGCGAGGAGGGCCAGGATGGCGGCCACGAGCGCGCCCAAGACCAGCGCGAGGAGCAATTCCACGAGCGTGAACCCGGCGCATCGGATTTTGGCGGGGGCCGGATGCATGGGAGAGCGGCCGGAGGGGGCGCGGGGTTATGCGCTCAACAGGAGGAAAAAGAAGAAGAAGACGGCCAGCAAGGCCACGGCGCCGGTGATGGCGAGGACGAAATACCAGGTGCCGCGCCGTTCCTTGGGCGGGGCGCCGAAGGGCGAGATGCTGGCGAAATCCTGGGGGGCGGACATGGCGCCGGTGGCCATTTCGGCGTCGGCATCGGTGTACCGGGCGCCGGCGGAGGCCAGTTCGGGGGCGTCGAACAGGAACTCGATGGATCCGAGCTGGATCAAATCCTTGTGGCGGAGGGCGGATTCCTTGGCGTCGCGCGAGTTCACGCGGGTGCCGTTGGTGGAATCCAAGTCGCGCAGGACGCAGTTGTCGCCGCTGCGCGCGATGAGGCAGTGGTGGCTGGAAATGGTGGGATTGTCGAGGAGAATCGCGTTGTCGGCCTTGCGCCCGATGGAGGTTTCGCCCTGTTCGATGGGGTATTCGCGACCTTTGAAGTCGCCGGACATGCCGATGAGTTTGGCCATGGAAGCTCTCCGTTTCCCTTTGATGACACCGTCAATATGGAAAATCATCTTGCCCCGGCGGGGGGAGAAAGGCAACCCTAAAGATGCCGCAATTCGCCGGAGATTTTCTGTTGACGCCGGAGGGCAAGTGAAGCATTATTCCGCCCAGTTGAAAAATGGTCCTTTGGATGGGCCATGGTGTCGGTAGTTCGTCGCCTTCGGGCAAGGAGATCAGATCATGAAGAGAATCCTCGCGTTCGCATTGATGGGGCTGATGATAGCCGCGCCGGTCGCCTTGGCCCAGGGAGGCAAGGAGTCGTCCAAGAAGTCCCAGGCGTCCCAGCCGGTGACGCATGCCCAGCTGGCCGAGATCATGGTCAAGGCGCTGGGGCTGGTGCGGTTTCTGCCCAACGCCCCGTCGGCCCAGCAGATGTTCGACGTGCTGATGCAGAACGGCATCAGCCCGCAGGACGGCTGGAAGCTGGACGCGGTGGTGACGAAGGCGGACTTGTCGCGCGTGATCGTGCAGGCGCTGCGCAAGGAAGACCAGGTGGAAAACCCGAACGATCCGCAGGCGTGGATCAACGTGCTGAAGGAACTGGGCATTTCCCTCGACCGCCTGAGCGAGACGGTCCAGTCGGTGGAGGCCTTGCCGGAAGCGATGGGCCAGGACGCGACGATGCAGTCGACCGACCCGCTGATCTACGAAGTGGCTTTCGCGACGTCGGACAGCGTCCAGTACACCGTGGATCTGGACATGGTGACCCGGGTGTTCAGCGAGATCGAAATGATCAGCGGCGAGTTCCAGCCGATCCCCCCGACGCCCCATTGACGATTTAGCAACGGACAGGAACGACCACACACAGAGGAAAACAAGCATGAAACACATTCGTCTTTTCATCGTTGCCGGGCTGTTGCTCGCGCTGGCGGTTCCCGCCATGGCGGCGTCCGCCTCGTCGCCCCTCCACATGAACAACCGCCTGCGCCTGGGCTACGACGACAACGTCTACCAGGAAGACAGCGACCACGATCCCGACAGCAGCACGCGCATCGTCGAGGAAATCGAAGTGCTGGCGAACCTGAACATGGAACGGACCTATCTGGGCCTGCGCTACCGGCCGTCCCTGCTCTGGTACCAGGACCGCGAGCCGGACGACACCGACGTGTTGCACGACCTGGACTTGAACTTCATCCACACCTTCAGCCCGGTCCTGTCGCTGTCGCTCAACGACACCCTGCGGGCGGGCCAATTGCCCGAGCTGCAGGACGACGGCTACATCGTCCGCCAGGAAGACGACAACGTCTACAATTCGGCGATCGGAACGCTGTCCTACAACCTTCGCCCGGAGACGCGCATCGACGTGTCGGGCCGCCACATCATGCTGGCCTACAACGAGGACGAGAACGACAACAACAACTACTACAGCGTGGTCGGCGGGTTGACGCTGCGCCAGCAGCTGGCCAGCCGCACGACCGTCATGGCCGACGGCCGCTACCAGACGCTGGTCTACAACGACGCGGACGACGAGCACAACCGCGACGCGGAAACGCTGTTCGCGGGCCTCGGCCTGGAGCAGACGTTCAGCCCGCAGCTGATCGGCAGCCTGCGCGCCGGCGTGGAAAACCGGACGTACGACGACGACTACTACGACGACAACGCCCAGCCCTACGGCGAGCTGTCGATGACCTTCCTGCCGACCCCGGCCACCCGGATCACGGGGGCGGCGTCCTACTCGATCTACGAATCGGACGTCGCGGAATACCTGAGCGCCAACCGGACCTACCTGTCCCTGAGCTTCGCCCACGACTTCACGACGAAGCTGAGCGTCTACCTCAGCAGCGGATTCGCCTTCAACGCCTACGAGGCGGACTACGCGCTGGACGAGGGGCTGGAAGACGCCGACGAGACGTCCTATCTGGTCAGCGCGCGCGCGACCTATCGCGTGAACCGCATCAACTGGATCGAAGCCGGCTACCAGTACGTCATGTTCGACAGCGACGTCTCGGGCCGCGAAAGCTACGAGCGCAACCGGATCGACGTTGGCTGGAAGATCCAGCTCTTCTAGTCCGGCGGCGGGCGGGAAGGCGACCGGCAACGGCCGCCTTTTGCCTGCCGGGCGAGGCTAAGCGCAACCGGCGGGGTTGAAACGGCCCCGCCGGAATTTCAGGACGAAAACCCATGGCAGAAGAATCCCAAAGCAGCGCCCTCCATTTTCTCGACTATTGGCGGGTGATCCGCGATCGCAAGGAGGTCATCCTGGCGGTGGCGCTGCTGACCATCGTGACGGGGACGGCCTACACGCTGATGATGCCGAAGAAATTCACGGCGACGACGCAGCTGGAGGTGCGCGAGGACGCGATGGACGTGGATCCGTTCTACGAGCGCCAGTCGAGCCGCATGGGCTACAATCCCTTCTTCCTGATGACGCAGGAAAAGATCATGCGGTCGCGCCCCGTGCTCATGGAGGTGATCCGCAACCTGAACCTGCAGCGGACCTGGGGCGTGGAACTCAACGAGGACAAATCGCCCGTGACGCCCGAACTGGCGCTGCAAATCCTGTCGCGGAGCCTGCGCGTGGAGCAGGACCGGGACACGACGCTGATGAACGTCAGCGTGGTCAGCGAAGACCCGAAGCGGTCGGCGGAAATCGCGAACGAAATCGCCAACGTGTACCGCGACCGGCGGCTGAACGCCAAGCGGCGGGAGATTCAGCGGGCCATCGACGCGATGAGCAACCAGGTGCGCAAGCAGCAGGAGCGGGTCGAAGAGGCCGAGGCCGAGCTGGAGAAAATCCGCCAGGAGCGGGGCATTTCCCTCATCGGGCGGGGCGGCATGAGCATCCGCGTGGAGGCCACGCGCCTGAACATGCTGGAAGGCGAACGCAGCTCCGCCCGCGTGGAAATGCTGGTGCGCAAGGCCCGGCTGGACCAGCTGGAGGGGCTGGAAGGCGACCGGCTGATGGACGCGGCGGCCTACATCGTGACGGACGCGACCTTGCTGGGCATCCGCCAGCAGCTGATCGACAGCGAAGTCAGCCTGCAGCTCATGCTGAAAAACGGCGTGTACGGGGAAAACCATCCCGACGTGCTGCGGCTGAAGGGCGCCGTGGAGGAATTGCGCCGCCAATTGAATTCGGCGCTGGACGGGCTCAAGGCCGGCTTGCGCGCGGACTACCAGGTGGCTCTTCAGAAGTACGAGGCCCTCGACGAGGAACTGGCGAAAATCAAGGCGCTGGACATCGAATCGGAAGGGGAAAACTACCTGCCGTTCGACCGCGCGGAACGGAACGTGGCCGTCCAGCGGGACATCCTGACGGCGCTGCGGGCGCGCATCACGCAGACCGGCATCGAAGTGGAAGTGCCGCGCACGACCGTGGAGATCGTCGAAGAAGCCGAGCCGGCGGACCGCCCGTCGAGCCCCCTGGTGGTGCTGAACATTTTCCTGAGCGTGGTGCTGGGCCTGCTGGCCGGCGTCGGGCTGGCGTTCTTCGTGGAGTATCTGGACGTTTCGATCAAGACGGTGGACGAAGTCGAGAAGTATCTCGGGTTGCCGGTGCTGGCGGTGATCCCCCAGCAGTCCCGTCCGCTGACCGAAGCGGGACAGTCGAGCGGGCAGGGCGAGGCCTACCGGGCCCTGCGCACGAGCTTGGCGCTGCTGGCGCGCGAAGGCAAGCAGAAGTCGTTCACCGTGATCAGCGGCGGCGTCGGCGAGGGCAAGTCCACCACGCTGTTCAATTTGGCCTACGTGTGCGCGGAGCAAGGCAGCAAGGTGCTGATCATCGACTCGGACCTTCGCCGGCCGGTGCAGCACAAGATGGTGGGGCTGGCCAACCGCACGGGACTGGTCAACGTGCTGACCGGCGAGCTGACGGTCGACGCGGCCATCCAGGAAACCGGCGTGCCGAACCTGTGGATGATGGCCAGCGGGCGCCTGCGCCGGGGATCGCTGGGCATCATGAACAGCCCGCGCCTGCGGGCGGTCCTGGATACCCTGAAGGAGAAGTTCGACTACATCCTGCTGGATTCCCCCCCGATTCTCGGCGTGACGGACGCGGCCATCCTGGCCGGCGAGGCCGACGGCGTTCTGCTGGTGGTGCAATACCGGAAATATCCGAAGATCATTTCCCTGCGCGCGAAGCGCATGATCGAAAACGCCGGCGGGCATCTGATGGGCGCCGTGCTCAACAACATCAACATCATGCGCGACGACTACTACTACTACTACCACTACACGACCAAGAAATATTACGGAAGCACCCGTCACGAAAAAGACGAGGACGCGGCGGAAGCCCAAACGTGAAATCGATGGTTAAGGCAATTCAGTTGGGATGGACGGCGGTCTTGGCGGCGGGCCTGCTGGCGGGCTGCATGTCGCCGGCGCCGCGGAACCGGAAGGTCTACGACCGCTATGCGGAGTTGGTGGCCCAGCGGAGCCGGGCGGCGGAATTCAAACCGGCGCCGACGGCGGCGGCCGCGACGGCCCCGCAGACGCCGATGGCCCAACCGGCCGCCCCCGTGGCGCGCCCTTCCGCGCGGGCGATTCCGGCGGAGCCGCGCGCGCCCGCCACCCCCGCCCCGGTGAAGGTGATGCCCCCCCCGGCGGCCGCTCCGGCCGCACGGCCCGCGGCCGTTCCTCCGTCCGCGCCCCCACCGTCGGCCCCCGCCGCCCGCGTTTCAACGCCTGCCGTTCCGCGGCCCGCCGAGCTTCCGCCGCCGGCGGGGATTCCGGTTCCGGATTCCGAAGCGCCGCCTTCTTCCGACGGAGTCGCCTACGTGCTCAAGCCGAGCGACGCGGTGCAGATTTTCTTGCGGGGCATTCCCAACGCCGAAATCATCGAAGCCGTCGTCGACGAGAACGGCCGGGTGTCCCTGCCGTTCATCAACGAGGTCATGGCGTCCGGACTGACGGCGTCCGAGCTGGCCCGGAGCATCCGGAGCATCTATCTGGAGCAAGGCATCTACCAGAACATCTCCGTGAACGTCGTCGTGCCGATGCGCTCCTATTTCGTCCAGGGCGAAGTCCGCGCACCGGGCCGGTTCCAGTTGATTGCCGCGATGCGGGTGTCGCAGGCCATCGCCGGGGCGGGCGGCTACAGCGAATTTGCCAGCGGACAAGTGGTGGTCAAGCGGGGCGGGAAAATCGCCAAGACCATCCGGAATGCGCGGCGGCTGGAGCGAACGCCGGAAGATGACATCCTGCTGGAGCCGGATGACATCATCGAGGTGAAGCGGAGCTTGTGGTAGGCGCCGGGGGCCCCATGCGATTCCGAGACGATTGGGGCGGAGAGGGCGCCGAACGGGTATCCCGGTCCGAACGGTTCTACGACGGCCTGTCCCTGCTGGCCTTGGCGTGGCCGGCGACCGGGGGCATGTGGCTGCTGGGGTCCACCCGCACGTGGGGATACGCTTTCGGTCTGGTTCTCTCCTTTCTGGGGTCCATGCTGGTGCTGGCGCGGCCGCTGGTTTTCCCGTCCACTCCGCGCTGGCGCGTTCCGTCCGGATTCTGGGTTTTCGCCCTTTTAACGGCCTACGTCGTGGCCGGCGTTTCCGGGGCGGCCGTTCCCTACGCGGCGAGATGGGAAGCGCTGAAGTGGGTTTGCCTGCTGGCGGCGGCTTTCGCATGGACGCAGGCGGGGATGCGCGCCCACCGCTGGAAATGGCTGCTGGGCGTCCTGTTGCTGGTCGCGACGCTGGACAGCCTGTATGCGATCGTCCAGCAGGTGAACGGATCGCCCCGCGTTCTCTGGTTGGCGCGCCCGGCGCAATACGGCCTGCGCGCCAGCGGGACCTATCTTTGCCCCAATCATTTCGCCAACGTGCTGGCCATGGCGTTTCCCGTGGCCGTGGTGCTGGCGCTGTTGCCGGAGGCCGGATTCCCGCTGCGGCTGATGTCGCTCTACTTTCTCGGGGTGTCGGCGCCCGTGTTGTACTGGACGCAGTCGCGCAGCGGCTGGATGGGGGCCATGGCCGGGCTGGGAACGTCCGCGCTGCTGCTGGCGTGGCGCCGAAGCCGCGCCGGGCTGCTGGCGGCCCTGGTGGCGCTGCCGCTGCTGGCGGCCGCCATCGGCTGGACGGCGTGGCATACCCTTCCGGCGGTCAAGGCCCGGTTCGGGGTGGTTTGGGAGGATCCGGTCAAGGCCGGCGGCGTTCGGCTGGCGATGTGGCGCGATGCGCCGGCCATGTTTCGAGACCGCCCCTGGCGGGGATTCGGCGGCGGATCCTACGTTTGGGTCTATCCGCCTTACCAGGCCTACGTGGACGAGCACCTGAACTACGATTATCCCCACAACGAGTACATCCAGATCCTGCTGGAATACGGCGCGTTCGGAGGGACCTTGGCGCTGGCGGGGCTGCTGGCCGTCGCCTGGGGCCTGGCGCGGGGCGTGTTGCGGTCCCGCTCCCGGGAGGGCGCGTTTCTGCTGGCCGGCGCGGGCGGGGCTTTGGCGGCCTCGCTGGTCCACGCGGTTTTCGATTTCAATTTCCACATCTTTCCCAATCCGCACGCGTTGGTTTGGATGGGCGGGGCGGCTTGGGGCGTTTGGTTCGCCCGGGAGCAGGGGCGGGATATTCCCGAAGGCCGCGCCCGCCGGGTCCGCCTGGGGATTTCCGCGGCGGGGGCGGCGGCGTGCGGAATCGGCGCATGGCTCGCGCTGTCGGGCGGCATGTCCTACGGCTGGAATCTGAAAGCCGAAATGGCGCGGGAAAAGATGGATTACGAAAAGGTCGAGCGCGCCTACCGAAAAGCCATTCGCTGGGACGGGTGGAACTGGAAGCCGCATTTGGGCTTGGGCAATCTGAAGGCGACGCAAGCCGTGTGGCTCCGGGATCCGGATCCGGCGGCGGAGAAGGAAATCCGGAAGCGGCTGGCGGAGGAAGCGGCGGGGCATTTCCGGGAGGCGAAGGCGAGGAATTCCCGCGACATGGAAATCGAATTCGGCTGGGCGCGGGCGCTCAACGCGATGGGCGACCGGGACGGGGCGCTGGAACATTTCCGGCGCGCGGCGACCTATCAGCACCGGCACGTTTTCTATCGGGAGCAACTGGGCGTCCAGTTGCGCCAAATGGGGCGCGATCCAGAAGCGCTGGACATTTTCCGGAAGAACGTGGAAGACAAGGTTGCCGGCGGGGTCAGCGCGCTGAACATCCGGTCGCTGGAACGCAAATTGGCCAAGGAAGCGGCGGCGGCCGCTTCGTCCCCGCCCGCGCCCTGACCTGCGGCGGCCGGGCGTTCGAATATCAAGCCAGAGCCTTGGCCAGCATCTCGCGCGCGGCGGCGAGGGCGTCGGGCAGCTTGTCGGGATCCTTGCCGCCGGCCTGGGCCTTGTCGGACTTGCCGCCGCCGCCGCCGCCCGCGAGCTTGGCGATGGCGCCGACGAGCTTGCCGGCGTGGATGCCCTTGGCCTGCGCCGCGGGGCCGGCGTTCAAAATAAAGGTGATCTTGCCGTCCGCGACGGCCGCCAACAGAATCACGCTCTCGGGGGTCTGCTTGCGCAGGCTTTCAACGAGGGCGCGCAGGGGGTCGGCGGCCAATTCGCCGACGGATTCGATCAGGACGGGGAGGCCGCCGATCGGCGCGAATTTTCCGGCCAGCGCCGCGCCTTTTTCAAGGGCGCTCTTCTCGGCGGCGGCCTTGAGTTCCTTCTCCAGCTTCTGGGTTTGCTCGAGCAGGGCTTCGATGCGCGCGGGGAGGGCTTCGGAACCGATGGACAGGCGTTGGGCGAGGGAAGCCAGGATGGCGTGTTCCTGCGCGGTGTGGTCGCAGGCGACGAGGCCGGTCTGGGCCTCGATGCGCCGGACGCCGGCGGCGATGGAGGTTTCGGCGAGGATGCGGAAAGGACCGATGTCGCCGCTGCGGGAAACGTGGGTGCCGCCGCAGAGCTCGCGCGAGATGCCTTCGGTGTCCACGACGCGCACCGTATCGCCGTATTTCTCGTCGAAGACGGCGATGATGCCGGAGCCGGGGACGTCCTTGAGGGCCATCTCGTAGGTCTGGACGGGCACGTTGGCGACGACGTACTCGGTGACGAGGCGTTCGATGGCGGCGAGTTGCTCGGCGGTGAGGGCCTCGAACCAGGTGAAGTCGAAGCGCAGGCGGTCGGGGGAGACGTAGGAGCCGGCCTGCTTGATGGAATCGGTGCCGAGCACCTTGCGCAGCGCGGCGTTGAGCAGATGCGTGGCGGTGTGGTGGCGGCGGATGGCGGCGCGGCGGGCAGCGTCCACGGACGCGACGACGGCGGCGCCTTTGGCCAGCGCACCTTGCGCGAGCTTGCCCTTGTGGAGGAGGATGCCCTGCGCGGGCTTCTGGGTGTCCTGCACTTCGAACCGCGCACCGGAGTCGGTCGTGAGGATGCCGGTGTCGCCGACTTGGCCGCCGGACTCGGCGTAGAAGGGCGTTTGTTTCAGCAGGATTTCTCCGCTCTGGCCCTCGGCGAGCGAGTCGACGAGTTGGCCGCTGGAAAGAATGGCGAGGATTTCGGTGCCGGTGGATAGCGACGCATAGCCGGTGAACGTGGATTGGAGGCCTTGTTCGATGAAATGGGCGACGAGGTCGTTTTCGGCGCCGGAGCCGTCCTTGCGGGCGGCGCGCGCGCGGGCGCGCTGCTCGTCCATGCAGCGGTCGAACGCGGGCTGGTCGACGTCGAGGCTCTTCTCGGCGGCCATGAGGACGGTGAGGTCGAGCGGGAAGCCGTAGGTGTCGTAGAGCTTAAAGGCTTGGTCGCCGGGGAAGACGGTGGCGTCGGTCTTCTTGAGTTCGGCGACGGTGGCGTCGAAGTGGGCGATGCCGCGATCGAGGGTGGCGGCGAAGGATTCTTCTTCGGCGCGCAGGGCGCGGATGATTTCCTCGCGCCGGGCGGTCAGCTCGGGGAAGAAGCCGCCCATCTGCTTTTCGAGGACGGGGAAGAGCTTGCAGAGGAAGGGCTTCACGAGGCCGATGTTGCGGCCGTAGCGGGCGGCGCGGCGCAGCAGGCGGCGCAGGACGTAGCCGCGGCCGTCGTTGGAGGGCATGACGCCGTCGGCGATGGCGAAGGACAGCGCGCGCAGGTGGTCGGCGATGACCCGCATGGCGACGGCGGTTTCGTCCTCGACGTACGGCTTGCCGGAAAGCTTGGCGACGGCTTCGATGAGCGGCATGAAGACGTCGGTGTCGTAGTTGGACGTCTTGCCCTGGATGACGGCGACGACGCGTTCGAAGCCCATGCCCGTGTCCACGCACTTGGCCGGCAGGTCGTCGAGGGTGCCGTCGGACTTGCGGTTGTACTGCATGAAGACGTTGTTCCAGATCTCGATGACCTGGGGGGTGCCGGCGTTGACCAGGTCCGGCGTGCAGCCGTTGGGGGTGAGGTCGAAATGGATTTCCGAGCAGGGGCCGCACGGGCCGGTTTCGCCCATTTCCCAGAAGTTGTCCTTTTCGCCGAAGCGCAGGATATGGTTCGGATCGACGTCGGTGCAGGTGCGCCAGATCTCGGCGGCTTCGTCGTCGGTGGTATAGACGGTGACCCAGAGGCGGTTCTTGGGGAGCTTCCAGACGTCGGTGAGCAGTTCCCAGGCCCAGGAAATGGCCTCGCGCTTGTAGTAGTCGCCGAAGGACCAGTTGCCGAGCATTTCGAAGAAGGTGTGGTGGTAGGTGTCGCGGCCGACTTCCTCGAGGTCGTTGTGCTTGCCGGAGACGCGGATGCACTTCTGGGTGTCGGCGACGCGGCGGTAGGACGACTTGCGGGCGCCGAGGAAGATTTCCTTGAACTGGTTCATGCCGGCGTTGGCGAAGAGGAGGGTGGGGTCGGTCGGGAGGACGACGGGGGACGAGGGGACGATCTCGTGCCCTTTCGAGGCGAAAAAGTCGAGGAACGACTGGCGGATTTCGGACGAGGTCATCATGAAAAGGCTCCTGATCTGGTTTTTTCCACACGGCGGAAAATGCGGGGTGGATTTTTCCATACCGCCCGGAAAAGGAAAGCCCAATCTGCGATCGGTCCGAATTCGCGGGCGGGCGGCGCGGGTTTTGCTTTGACGGCGGGGGGGCGGAACTCTAGCGTACGGGCGTGGACAGGTTGAAGGTCATTTTGATGGGGTCGGGCGCGCTGGCATGTCCGCTGCTGGAGGGCATTCTCGCGGCGGGGCGGGACGATCTCGTGGCCGTGGCTACGCAGCCGGACCGGGCCGGCGGGCGGGGACTGCAATGCATGCCCTGCGCGCTGAAGACGTTGGCGCGGGAACGCGGTTTGCCGACGTTCGCGCCCGAAGACGCGAGCGAAGAGGGGTTCGTTTCGCAACTGGCGGCGCTGGCGCCGGACGTGGTCGTGGTGGCGTGTTTCGGGCAGTTCCTGAAGGCCCATCTGCTGGCGGTGCCTCGGCTGGGGACGATCAACGTGCATCCGTCGCTGCTGCCGAAGTATCGGGGCGCGAGCCCCATCCAGTGGGCGCTGGCGAACGGCGAAACGGAAACGGGGGTGAGCGTGCTCTACGTGACGCCGAAGATGGATGCGGGGGATCTCTTGGCGCAGGAGAGCGTCCCGGTTGCGCCGGAGGACACCGCATGCACGCTGGAGCCGAAATTGGCGGCGCGGGGCGCGGCGCTGCTGGTGCGGACCTTGGACGATTTCCGCGCGGGGAAAACGCGGGGAATTCCGCAGGACGAGTCGCAAGCGACCTTTGCGCGGAAGCTGGCCAAGGAAGACGGTCTTGTGGATTGGAGCTTGCCGGCGGAGGCGATTCGGAACCGACTGCGGGGATTTGCGCCGTGGCCGGGGGCTTTTACGTTTTTGCCGGGAGGATGGTCGCTGAAAATCCACGAAGCGAACGCGGAAGTCGGCGCGCCGGCGGCGCCGGGGACGGTTTTGGAAGCGGCGGGCGCCGGCCCGCTGGTGGCGACGGGCGGGGGCGCCTTGCGGTTGACGCAGGTGCAACCGGCGGGCAAAAAGTCGATGTCCGGCGCGGCGTTCCTGTGCGGACACCGGCTGCGCGTCGGCGAACGGCTGGGCGCATGAACCCAAAGGAAACGGCATGAATTTCGATTTGGCAAAGGAAGGGATCGGCTACGCGGCGTCGCTGATCATTCTGGTTTCGCTGCTGATGACCAACGTGTTTCGGCTGCGGTTGATCAATCTGGGCGGGTCGATCCTGTTCAGCGGGTACGGATGGCTCATCGGATCGTGGCCGGTATGCCTGATCAATCTGGTGATCGTGGGGATCGACGGGTGGTACCTGCTGCGATCGATGCGCTACAGCGCGTTCTACGATTTGGCGCCGGCGTCGAGCCTGGGGCCGGAATATCTCAAGCGGTTTTTCCTGTTCAACGAACGGGAGCTGTTGAAATTCGCTCCGGGACTGACGCTCGAAGACCTGCTGGAGGCGCACACGTGCATCTTGTTCCGGAACATGCTGCCGGTGGGCCTGTTCTCGTACCGGCCGGCGGGGCCGGACGCGGATATCGTCATCGATTTCATGATCCCGGAATACCGCGATTTCAAGGCGGGGCGCTATCTCTACCGGACCAAGCGGATGTTTTTCAAGGAGCAGGGCATCAAGCGCTTCCACGCGGTGGCGCGGCATCCCTCCCAGCCGAGATATTTTTCCCGGAACGGATTCGTCCGCGAAGCAGGCAAGACGGGCGGCTACGTGAACGCGCTGTGAGGCCCGCGTGACGGCGGTCTCCCGAGTTCGGAACGACGCGGCGCTGGTGCTGGAAGGCGGCGGCATGCGCGCGCAATACGCGTCGGGGGCGATGGATTTCTTTTTGAAGGCCGGCCTTCGCTTTCCGTACGTGATCGGAGTGTCGGCGGGCATCAGCAACGCGGCGTCGTACGTGGCGGGACAGTACGGGCGCAACCGGGAGGTTTTCACGCGGTTCGCGGGCGATCCGCGCTACTTCTCGTGGCGGAACTGGCCGCGGAAGGGCAATCCGTTCGGCATGGATTTCATCTACCGGGAAATTCCGGCGTACGTGCCGTTCGATTTCGCCGCGTTCCAGGCCTCTCCGGTCCGGTTCCGGATCGGCGCGACGGATTGCCGGACGGGCCGGGCGGTTTTCTTCGACAAGGCCGACGCCCCGATGACGGAGGCCCTGATCGCGAGTTCGTCGCTGCCGATGGTGGGGCGGATGGCGCGGGTGAACGGGCGGCTCTACCTCGACGGGGGCATTTCGGATCCCATCCCGTTCGGTCAGGCGGCGGCGGACGGATATCCGCGGCGCGTCGTGGTGCTGACGCGCAACCAGGGATTCCGCAAGCATGCGCCCCGCGCCGCGATGCGCGCGGCGATCCGGCTGAAGTACCGGCATTTCCCGGCGTTGGCCGAAGCGGTGCTGCGCCAGCACGAGACCTACAACCGGGAAATCGGCGAACTGGAAGCGGAAGAGGCCGCCGGAAGGCTGCGGGTCGTCCGGCCTTCGAAGCCTTTGGCCGTGGGGCGCTACAGCCAAGATCGCGCGGAACTCGAGCGCCTCTACCGGAACGGCTATGCCGACGCGGCCGCCTGCGCGGACCAACTGCGCGATTTTCTTTCGCCGTGAATCCGGGTAGGGTGCGGGCATGACTGGGACTCCGGCAACGCCATGGATTTCGATGGAAGGGGTGGAGGTGCGCTTTCCGATCCGGCGCGGGGTGCTGGCGCGGACGAAAGGCTTTGTCCACGCCGTCGGCGGGGTGTCGCTGGACGTCGCGCGCGGGGAAACGCTGGGGCTGGCGGGAGAGTCCGGTTGCGGCAAGACGACGCTGGGCCGCGTGCTGGCGGGGTTGGAAAAGCCGACGGCGGGAACCGTGAAAATGGACGGCGAAATCCTGTTTTCGCCGACGCGCCGCAAGCCGCCGACGAAGGACCAGCGCCGCCGCATCCAGATGGTCTTCCAGGATCCGATGGCGTCGTTGAATCCGCGCATGGCCATCTGCGACCTGCTGACGGAGGGAATGGCCGAGCATCGCCTGCTGCGGGGCGAGCCGCGCGAGGCGGTCGCGGCGCGCCTGCTGGGGGAAGTGGGGCTGGACGAATCCGCGCTCTGGAAATATCCGTTCGAGTTTTCGGGCGGCCAGCGGCAGCGCATTTGCATCGCCCGCGCCCTGTCGCTGGATCCGGATATCGTGGTTGGCGACGAGGTGGTCAGCGCGCTCGACGTCAGCGTGCAGGCGCAGGTGATCAACTTGCTGGTGGACCTTCGGAAGAAGCGCGGGCTGGCGTACCTGATGATCGCCCACGACTTGAGCGTGCTGCGCCACGTGTCGCACCGCATCGCGGTGATGTATCTGGGTCGGCTGGCGGAGGTGGGACCGGCGGAGGCCATGGTGGAGGCCCCGAAGCATCCCTACGCCCAGGCGCTGGTGGCGGCCGTGCCGATGCCGGGCGTGAAGCGGAAGCGCAAGGCGTTGCCCGGCGAGCCGCCGTCGGCGGCGAACCCGCCGCCGGGATGTCCGTTCCATCCGCGCTGTCCGAACGCCCTGCCCATTTGCCGCAAGGAAGCGCCCGCCTGCCGCGAGGTGGACGGCCATCGCGTCTGGTGCCACTTGTATTGAACCGCAAGGCCGCCGGGGCGGATCAGAACGCCCAGGCGAGGAAGAGGGGGACGGTGACAAGCGCCCAGAGGTGGGTGAGCAACAGGGCGCCGGCGATGAAATCCGTGTCGCCGCCGTAGCGTTCGGAGAAGAGGACGCTGACCATGGCGGAGGGCATGACGGAGACGATGTAGAGGATGCCGCGGGCGACGGGGTCCATGGGAATCAGGCCGAAGATCGGAATCATGACGAGGGGGACGGCGACCAAACGGAGGACGGAGACGAACCAGATGCGCCAGCCCAGCATGGTTTCGAATTTCAGCGTGGCGAAGCGGCTGCCGGCGACGAGCATCGAGAGGGCGATGGTGGCGGCGCCGAGGGTCTTGAGGCCGCCGCGGAACGTGCCGGCCGCCTGCGCCAGCCAAGGCGGCGGTTCGGGCCAGGGCAGCAGATCGCGCGCGGCGACGAAGGCGAGGCTGGCCAGCAGCGTGACGAACGGGGGGCTGAAGAGGGATTTGAGGCGGTCGCGCTTGCGTTCGGCGCGGGTGAAGAGCATGACGCCGAGCGACCACAGCAGGAGCTCGTAGCCGACGGAGGAAAAGACGAGCAGGGCGACGCCGGCGTCGCCGTAGCGGAAGAGGACGAGGGGCAGGGGCAGGAACGAGTAGTTGTTGATGAGGCAGTGGAAGAGGAACGCGCGGGAGGTTTCCGGCGGGACGTGGCCGAGGAACCGGACGGCCAGCAGGCCGAGGCCGAAACCGACGAGCGCGATGGCCATCACGAGGAGCGGCAGCGCCAGGTTCGCGCGCAGGTCGGCGAAGGACAGCTCGAGGATCGAGACAAAGATGAGCGCGGGATAGACGAGGGACAAGGCGACGTGGGCGAGGTCGTTGGTGCCGTGCGCGGAGAGCATGCCGCGGCGCCGCGCGAAGAAGCCCGCGCCGACGAGGCCGAGCACGCAGAGAATCTGGAAGAAGAACACCATGAGACGCCCACTATACCCCGGTCCGCCCGTCGAGGCAAAGCCGTCCGTTCATTCCGTCCGGTTCGGGATGGCGGCGGTCGGCGCGCGGCGGAACAAAAAATCGATTGGGAACGAGTAGGAGATTCCCAGGGTTTCAGTGCCGGGATTCTTGTCGCTGAGCGAACCGTTGGAGAGATGGGCGAAGCAAAGGCCGATCCGCTGGCCGTGGCCAAAGCGCCTGGCGATTTCGATGGCGGTTCGGAATTCGGCGTTGAACCCCAGATCGAGGCCGCTGGAGGCGTTGTAGTAGCCGGCGCCGAAGCTTGGCGTGAGCACCCAGCCGCGGCCGAGTTCAACGTCCGCCAGCATGCCGACGGCCGCGTAAAATTCGTCGTTTTTGCCGGTGCCGAACAGGAACCAGGGACCGACGTGGAAAAACCGGAAGGCGGGGCGGTATTCGACACCCCAGAAGATTTCCTGGTGGCCGTCGAAAATCTGGGCGGCGCCGATGCCGAGGGAAAGGAGGGGCGGATCGTCCTCGGCGAACCATGTTCGCGCGGCCGCCGCCGGAGCGGCATTCAGCAACAAGGCCAGTGCGGCAACGGGAACCGTCGTGCGGATCATGGAGGCATCCGGTCCGGTCAGGCGGTTCTCAACCGGCGCAGCCTTTCGTAGAACTCGAGAACCAACCGGGCTTGCGTGGTTCGGCTGAACCGCGCGCGGGCGTCGGCGGTGGCCTGCGCGGCCATTCGGGCCCGCCGCGCGGGATCGAGACGCAGCAGTTTTTCCAGCGCGCCGGCCAGGGCGGGGGCGTTGAATTCGGACAGGAATCCCGTTTCGCCGTCTTTCACGAGATCCGGCACGATGCCGAGGGCCGAGGCGACGACGGGAAAGCCGGACGCCAACGCTTCGCGCACGGTCCGGCAGGACTGGTCGGTGCCGTGGAAGGGATAGAGGAGGGCATCCATCGTGTGGTAGGCCCTGACGAGGTCGTCGTTCCGGCAATAGCCGGGGAGAAGGATCCGGTCGGCGATGCCGAGGCGGCGGGCGGGTTCCCAAACGAAGACGTCGACTTTGCCGCGGCCGGCGATGAGCAGGCGCAGGCGGGGATGGCGGGGCGCCAGCAGGGCGACGGCCTCCAGCGCCAGATCCACGCGCCGGCGCTGGTTGATCGAGGTAACCATGCCGGCGACGAACGAGCCGGCCGGCCCCGCGACGTGGTCCAGCTTGCCCAGGTCGCGGCGTCCGTCGAATTCGTCGACGTCGATGCCGGGCACCAGAACCGCGACGCGATCCGGACGTTCGGCAAAGCGCGGGCCCGTCCGGGGGCGGGTTTGCTCCGTCACGAGGATCAGGCCGTCCGTGGGCGGGCTGCTGATGAATTTGTACCGCAGGGGCCACTGCGGGCCGTCCGGCTCGTAGAGCGTCCGCACGAGGAGCGGCCGGGGCGACGTGTGGCGGATGGCCAGGGCCGCGAGCATGTGGTCGTTGGGCAGATGGCAATGGACGACGTCGGGCCTGAAATCGGCGATGTACTGGTTAAGCCGGGCCAGGTCCTTCCATGCCGACAGGGGGCGGAAGTGCTTGTCGAAAACGAAGCGGTCGTCGAAAACGAGTCCCTTGCGGGCGGCGCGGCCCTGGATGCAGTCCTCGGGCGGCGCGCCCTTGTTGTGTCCGCAGGCGTAGCGCACGTCGTGGCCGAGCTGGCGTTGGGCAATCGCCAGATCGGCCGCAGGCTCGATGCGTTCAGTCCACCGGAAGTTGCTGACGAGATGCAGGATGCGCATGGGAGGTAGAATATGCCGGGATTCAATCTTTGCAAGGTTCCTTGGCGTCGTCCGGTCGGGTGGCTTTGGGTTTGCCGGTGAAGAGGGTGTAGATCAGCGGCAGGACGAGCATGGTGAGGGCGCCGGCGACGAGGACGCCGGCGACGGAGGCGGTGCCGATGCCGGCGCGGTTTTCGGAGCCGATGCCGCGGCTGATGGCCATCGGCAGCATGCCGAGACCGGAGGCCAGGATCACCATCAGGACGGGGCGGAACTGCTCGGCCATGGCGGTCAGCATGGCCTCGCGGCGGCAGGTGCCTTCGCGGATGTGCTGGGCCATCTTGTCCACGATGAGAATGGCGGGGTTCACGACGATGCCGATCAGCATCAGGATGCCGAGCAGGGCGAAAATGGTCAGGGCGAACTGGCCGATGGCCAAGGCCCCGACGACGCCGATCAGGGCCATGGGCAGGGTGAGCAGCACGAAGCCGGGACGGCTCCACGATTCGAGGATGGCGGAGAGGGTCAACAGGGTGAGGAAGGTGGCCAGCAGGATGGCCTCGCCGAAGTCGGCGACGACTTCGCCGAGCATTTCGCTCATGCCGGAACTTGTGAAGGTGTAGCCGGCGGGCAGGAGCGCCTGGTCGGCGATGGCGCGCTCGATTTCGTTGCCGATGCCGGACATGGTGTAGCCTTCCTGGATGTCGCCGAGGATCTTGACGGTGCGCTGCTTGTCCACGCGGTAGATCTGGATCTTGGCGCGGTCGTCCACGACGTCGGCGACGGTTTCCAGCGGAATGGGGCGGCCGTCGGCGCCGGGCAGGAGGAACTGGCGGATCTGGTCCTTGCCGGGCCGTTCGGCGAGCTTGACGCGGACGTCGTAGGTGCGGTCGCCGCGCTTGAAGTCGGCGGCTTCGATGCCTTCGACGTTGCCGCGGACGATGGCGGCGAGGCGGGCGGCCGGCAGGCCGAGATCGGAGAGCACGGTGCGCTTGGGCACCACGCGGATTTCGGGCTTGGTGTCGCGCACGGTGGTTTGGAGCTGGTCCACGCCGGGGATGTCGCGGGCCGCGGCCTGGATGGCCAGCGCGGTGGCGTCGAGCACGTCGAGATCTTCGCCGACGAGGTTCTGGTCGATCTGGAACGACTGCCCGCCCATGTGGCCGGGGACGGAGGCGGAAATCATGCAGTCGGTCTCGTCGCTCAGGAGCGCGCGGATTTCGGACAGGCGGTCCTGGATCTTCCAGTCGCGCTCGAGCTTGGATTTGAACATCAGCTCGATCTGGCCCATGTAGACGCCTTCGCTGGCCTGGCCGCTCATGGATTCGGCTTTGCCGGCGGTGGTAAGGACGTGCTCGATGTCGGAAAATTCCCCGAGGCGCGCCTGGATCTTTTCGATGCGCGCGACGGTCTGCTCCAGGTCGTAGTAGGGCGGGAGTTCGACGCGGATGAAGACGCGTCCTTCGTCGGCGGTTTCGAAGAAGCTGAAGCCGAGGCGGCCGCCGCCGACTTTCATGGTGAAGAAGAAGAGGGCGACGAAGCCGAGGACGACGGGGAGGTTGTAGCGCTTATGGGCGGCGATGCGGCGCATGACGCCGGTGAAGCCGCGGCCGAAGCGGTCGAAGCCGCCGCTCCAGCGCCGGCCGAAGCGGACGAAGGCGTTGTCGCGGCGCCGGGAGGCGGGCTCGAGCAGCAGGGCGGCGAGGATGGGGGTGAGGGTGAAGCTGGTCAAAATGGAGACGGCATTGACGATGAGCGTGGCGATGGCGAAGGGCGCCAGCATGCGGCCGGCGAGGCTGGACATCATGGCGATGGGGAACATCACGATGACGTTGGTGCCGGCGGAGGCCAGCACGGCCACGGCGACTTCGGACGTGCCGATGCGCGCGGCCTCCCAGTGGTTGTCCATCGTCTCGAATTTTTCGACGATGTTTTCCAGCACGACGATGGAGTTGGACACCAGCACGCCGGTGGACAGCCCGATGGCCATCAGGGTGGGCATGTTCAGGGTCTGGCCGGCGAGCTGCATGAAGAAGAGGCTGACGACGATGGTGACCGGCATCGTGATGGCCACGATGATGGTGGTGCGGACGTTGACGAGGAACACGAACAGGACGATGGCGCAGATCAGCACGGCCTGCCAGACCGCGGAGACGGCGGAAGCCACCGATTCGCGGATGGTGGCCGATTCGTCGGAGATCCACGTCAGTTCCATGCCGCCGGGCAGGGTGGGGCGGATGTCTTCGTAGCGCTTTTGGATTTCGCGGACGAGCGCGACGATGTTGGCGTCGGCTTTCTTGACGATCTTGAGCACGATGCCCTGCTGGCCGTCGAGGATGGCGCGCTGGCGGACTTCTTCGGTGGCGAAACGGACGGTGCCCAGGTCGCCGAGGCGGCGGCGGGCGCCGTCGCGGTTGGCGACTTCGAGATCGGCGATGTCGGCGGCGTTTTCGTATTCGGCGTCGAAGCGGATGAAATATTCGCTGCCGGCTTCGCGGATGCGGCCGCCGGGGAGGTTGAGGATGCCGCCCTGGAGCGCGCCGACGACGTCGGCGGTGGTCAGGCCGGCGGCGCCGAGGGCGTCGCGGTCGAGCTCGACCCACACCTCGCGCTCGTTGCCGCCGATGATCTGGACTTCGCCCACGCCGGGCACGGTGGCGAAGCGGTCGGCGACGACGTTGTCGGCGTAGTCGTACAAATCGTCGAGGGGCGCATCGCCGGAGAGGAACACGTTGGCGATGGGCGACGCGTTGATGTTGATTTTCATGATCGCCGGGCGGTCCGCGTCTTCCGGCAGCTTGCTGAGGACGAAATCGATTTTTTCGCGGACGTCCTGCGCGGCGACGTCGACGTCGACCGCGAGGTTGAACTCGAGGACGACCTGCGAGACGTTGTCCATGCTGGACGATTCGATGTGCTTGAGGCCGTCGATGCCGGAGACGGCGTCTTCGATGGGCTTGGTGACGTCCTTTTCGACGTCCTCGGGCGAGGCGCCGACCCAGGTGGTGACGACGGCGACGTAGGGGATGTCCACCGCGGGCATGTTTTCGATGGGAATCTTGCGGAACGAATTGAGGCCGAGCCCGATGAGGGCGATGAGCAGGCAGCCCATCGCGATCGGGCGTTTGGTGGAGGCGTTGGCGAGGAACATGGGGGGGGCTCCTAATTAATGGATGGCGGCAAAATCAAAAAACAAACCGCCCAAAGAGTTTTCTCTCGCAGAGGACCACAGAGGTTTACGGAGCGAAGCCGACAAGATGCCCTCCTCCGTGAACCTCTGTGCATCTCCGTGAGAGGAATGGCTGTTCATGGCAGTTTTCTCAAAGCACGTCGACGGCCATGCCGTCGTGCAGCTGGGTTTGGCCTTCGACGACGACGGTTTCGCCGGGTTCGAGGCCCGAACGGATTTCGGTCCAGCCGTCGTTTTGGAGGCCGGTTTCGACGGGGCGGGCGACGGCCCGGCCGTCTTGCGCGACGAAGGCGACCGTTTGGCCGGCGCGGACGAGGACGGCGGCGGACGGCACGGCCAGGCCCTTGCGGGTTTCGAAGACGAGGGTCACGTCGGCCATTTGGCCGGGGACGGCGAGGCCGCCGGCGTTTTCGACGAGCCCTTTGATTTCGAAGGTGCGCAGGGTGGGGTCGATGGTGGGGCTGCGGTAGGTGACCACGTGCGTGCCGGCTTCGCGGCCGCCGACGCCGAGGCGGAACATGGTTTGGCCGGGCGCCACGTCGGGATAGTATTGCGCGGGGAGGTAGGCGGCGGCTTCGACCCTGGCGAGATCGTCGATGCGCAGGAGGACCTTGCCGACGGACATCTGCTCGCCGGGCTCGGCGGTGCGGGAGCTGACCACGCCCGAGATCGGCGCAACGATCTTCGTGTCGGCGAGGTTTTTCTCCGCGATGGCCAGGGAGGCCTCGGCCTGCTTGACCTGGCGCTCGGCGAGATCCACCTGCGCCTCGGCGACGGCGATGCCGGCCTGGGCCTGGGCGCGGGCGACTTGGGCGGCTTCGAATTCGTTGGGACTGACTTTGCCGTCCTTGTGCAGGCGTTCGTAGCGCTCGAAATCGAGCGTGGCCTTGCGGGATTCGGCTTCGACCTTGGCGGCGGAGGCCTGGGAGACCGCGAGGGAAGCCTGGGCGACGGCGAGATCCTGCCGGGCGATGGCCACGGCGTTTTCGCGGTTGGCGGCATCGACCTGGAAGAGGGCGGTCTCGCCGGCGACGACGGCGTCGCCTTCGTCCACCCAGATGGCGTCGAGGTTGCCGTCGGCGCGGGAAGCCACGTGGGCGAAGTTTTCGGCTTCGAGCGTGCCCTGCACGGTCAATCGGCGCTCGAAATCGCGCGGGGCGACGGCTTGGGCGCGGACGGCCAGGGCGCGGACGGTTTCTTCCGTTGCGGCGGCGGATTCCGTTTTTCCGCAGCCGGCCGCGAGGACGGCGGCGGACAGCGCGGCGGCGAGGAGGGCAAGGGCGATGCGGTTGGGTTTCATGTTACTTCTCTGCTTTCGTTGCATTCCGGGGTTCGGGGACGAGGGTGAGGCCCATGGCCAGTTCGAGGTTGGCGATGGCGATTTTTTCCTGATATCGGCTTTGGACGAGCGCGACCTGCGCGAGGTCCATGGCGCCGCGCGCGTCGAGCGCGTCGCCAAGGGGAATGAGGCCTTCGCGGGCCTTGGCGTCGTAGTCCGCCCATTTGGCGGCGGCGACGTCGTAGGCGCGCCGGCGGACGCGGGCGCCTTCGGCGGCGTCGCGCGCGGCGGCCTCGGCGGCGACGACGCCGACCATGACGGAGAGAAAGGCGTTCTCGCGTTCGAGCTTCGTCTGCTGCCGTTCGACCTTGGCGGCCCGGTAGCGCGCGACGTTGGCGAGGCCGTCGAAGAGCGTCCACGCGCCGCTGAATCCGGAGACCCAGTTTTCGGCGTGGGTGGCCAGGTCGTTTCCCGTCCACGAGCCGGTGGAGAAGAGGGAGATCGTCGGCAGGAAGTTGCAGAACGCCTGTCGCACCTGGTGGTCCTGGATGACGACCTGCCGGTCGGCGATGGCCAGTTCGGGATGGATTTCGAGGGCCTTCAAGACGAGATCCTCGACGGAGCCTTCGGGCATGGATTTTTCGCCGCTTTCGCCGGACAGCTCGAGGGGAGCGTCGGGGGAGAGGCCCAGGCCCTGGAGCAGTTCGCCGCGGAGGACGGCGAGCTGGCGGCGGGCGCGGTTCAGCTCGGTTTCGCGCAGTTCGGCGGCGAAGACCGCCTGGTCGCCCTCCCACTTCGCCACGAGACCTTCGTCGGCGAGGCCGGACACGCGGCCGGCGGTTTCGCGCGCGGCTTCGAGCTGGCTTTCCAGCGCGGCGATGGTGTCCCGCTGGACGAGGACGTTGTAGTAATCGATGCTGGTTTGCAGGACGATGCCTTGGCGCACGTAGTGGGCGGCGACGCCGGCGGCGGCGTAGCCGTGGCGGGCGGCCGCGTAGAGGAACCAGGTGGACGGCATGAAAATCGGCATGCTGGCCGCGAGGTCGGCGGTGCCAAACCGTTTTTCGTGCTGCTGCGGCACTTCCTTGTCGTAGGAACTATATCCGGCGGAAACGGCGACGTTCGGCAGGAAGGCGGTGAAGGCGACGTTTTTGCCGATGCGGTAGAGTTCGCGGTCGAGGTCGGCCTTGCGCACCGCGTAGTTGTTGGTCATGGCGATGCGGATGCAGTCGTCGAGCGAGAGGGGCTTGGCCAGTTCGGCCTCGGCGAGGACGGCGAGATTCGAGGCGAACGCCTCGGTTTGCTCGCGGCGGGCGCGCTCCGGCTCGAAGCTGCGGCAGCCGGACGCCAGCCATCCGGACAGAAGCAGGCCGGCGGCCGGAAGGACGATGGAGGGAAAACGCATGGACATTCCTTTCAAGGCTTGAAATCGCGGTCGTTTTGGGCGGCCAAGGCGTCGGCATAGCGGGCGAGGAAGGATTGGAGGCGCGGGATATCCACGTCTTCGATGGTGCGGAGGGCGGCGGACTCGAAGCGGATCATGTCTTGGACCATCTCCTCGGCCTTTTTCTTACCCTTGGGCGTCAGCGCGACGAGTTTGCGGCGCCGGTCGTTGGGGTGGGGTTGGCGGGTGGCCAGGCCTTCCCGTTCCAGGGCGTCGAGGATGAAGGTGATGGTTTGGCGGGGAAAATAGTTGGCGGCGGCCATGGAGGCCGGCTCGGAATCCTCGGGATGGAGATGCAGATGGACGAGAACCAGGGCCACGTTGGCGGGCAGCTTCCATTTCTGGCCGCGGATCATCAGCTCCTGGTGGACGCGCCGCCACAACGGCAGCATGCTGCCGGCGGGCACGCGGTCCAGATGGGCGCAGTCGCGGCGAAACCGCGGATCGGGATGGGGCTTGGGCTGGGTCATCTCGTGGGGTCCAATCAATGATTCGATATCGGATAGTACAACATTGGATTAAAAAGTCAAGGGCTCGTTTCGGGTTCCGGGCGCGCCATTCCCGAAGGCGACGTCCGTGGACCGGCGGGGGCGCCCGGGCCGGGCGGGACTTGCATCCGGCTGGCGCTCCTGCCATCAATAGGGGGCATGGCGGCAAGAAACGAGGAGATGCTGGGGGAAACGGCGTTCCCGGAAAGGGCCCGGCGGGCGCGGGGGGCCGTCGCCGCCGCGGGCCTGGCGGCGCTGGTGTTCTTCGCGTTCGGCGGGGCGCTGGAATGCGGATTCGTGCGGTTCGACGACGACGTGTACGTGACCGAGAATCCGCAGGTGGCGCAGGGGCTGACGATCGCCGCCGTTCGCTGGGCCTTGACGACGGGGCATGCCTCCAACTGGCACCCGCTAGCCTGGCTGTCGCACATGGCGGACGTGGAACTGTACGGCTTGAATCCGGCCGGGCACCATCTCACGAACCTGCTGCTGCACGCGGCCAACGCGATCTTGCTGTTTTGGGCATTGCGCCGGATGACGCGACGCGCGGGGTTGTCGTGGATGGCGGCGGCGCTGTGGGCGGTGCATCCGCTGCGCGTGGAATCGGTCGTCTGGATTTCGGAGCGCAAGGACGTGTTGGCGATGCTGTTCGGACTGCTGGCGGTGGGGATGCATGGACGGAATGCGCCGGGTGGGGGCACCCGGCCTACAACGTTTCGAATTGGCCCGGTGGCGGTGTTTTTTGCCTTGAGCCTGATGGCCAAGCCGACCTGGGTGACGCTTCCGTTTCTGCTGCTGCTGCTGGACGTCTGGCCGCTGGGCCGTTGGCCGGCGGAACCGTGGCGGAAACTGGCGGCGGAAAAATGGCCGTTGTTCGCGCTGGCGGCCGGGTCGTGCGCCGCGACGGTTTGGGCGCAGGGGAAAGGCGGAGCCGTTGGCGCATTGGACGTGTTGCCGTTGGCCACGCGTATCGTCCACGCGGGCGTGGCCTATTCGGAGTACGTGCGGATGCTGGTTTGGCCAACGGGCCTGGCCGCCTTCTATCCCCATCCGATCGGAGGCCATTCCCTGCTTCGGATGGCTGTTTCGCTGGCGTTGGTGGCCGTTTTGACGGCGGGGGCGGCCGGCCAGTTCCGCCGCCGGCCTTGGTTGACCGTGGGTTGGTTCTGGTTTTTAGGGGCGCTGGTGCCGATGATCGGGCTGGTGCAGGTGGGGAGCCAGGCCTGGGCGGATCGCTACACCTATTTGCCGCATATTGGTTTGATCGTGGCGGCGGTTTGGGGGGCGGGGAAAATCCGGGACCGGCAGGTAGGGACGCCTTGCCAAGGCGTCCGGCAAAGCAGGTCAACGGACGCCTCGGAGAGGCGTCCCTACCTCCTGGCATCCGCGACGGTACTGGCGATTGCGCTGGCGGTGGTTTCGCGCGGGCAGACGGCCGTGTGGCGGACGACGGAGACCCTGTTCCAGCAGGTGATTTCCGTTGTGGAGCGCAATGCGCTTGCCCACGGGAATCTGGGGATGTGGTACATGGAGCAGGGCCGCTGGCCGGAAGCCGAAATCCATCTGCAGCGCAGTCTCGAAATCCAGCCCAAGCGCAACAAGGCGCGCGTCAATCTCGCCAACGCCCTGGTCGCGGCGGGGCGCAAGAAAGAGGCCGTCCGGCATTACCAAGCGGCGGTTGCAGAAGATTTGCTGTCCGCGCGGGCCTTGAACAATCTGGCCTGGTTGCTGGCCACGGATCCGGAGGCGACGCCGGAAGTGGGCGCGCGCGCAACCGAACACGCGGAGCGCGCGGTGGCTTGGACCCACGGAAAATTCGCGCCGATGCTGGACACCTTGGGCGTGGCCCGCGCGGCCGCCGGGGATTTCGCGGGGGCCGTCGAAGCCGGCGAGCAAGCATTGGCGTTGACAACGGATCCGGTAGAGGCGAAAGCGATCCGGAAGCGTCTGGATCTGTATCGATCCGGAACGCCCTATCGCGAATAGTTGCCTGCGAAAACGGCCGGCGCCGGATTTGAACTGGTTTTCGGTTTGCCAATCGGCTAGGAAGACCAGCGTGAAATCTCCGCTGCCAACCGGCTTTTTCCGCCGCCACGTTGATGTATTCCTGGGGCTGTTGATTTTGGCTTCAACCTTGGCGGTCTTTTGGCCGGCGACGGGCTACGACTTCGTCTTGCTGGACGACGACCGCTACGTCGTCGACAATCCCGCGGTGGCCAACGGCTTCACGGGGGAAGGGGTGCGGACGATTTTCGGGACGATGCAGGAAAACCTGTGGATTCCGCTGACGGGCTTGTCCTACGCGCTGGACGTGGAATGGGGCGGGCGCCGGCCGTTTCCGTTTCACTTCACCAACGTTCTGCTGCACGCCCTGAATGCCGTGCTGTTGTTTGGGCTGCTGCGCCGCTGGACCGGGAACCGCTGGGCGGCCTGCTGGGCCGCGCTGTTCTGGGCGTGGCATCCGTTGCGGGTGGAGGCCGTTGCGTGGGTTTCCTGCCGCAAGGACGTGCTGAGCGGCCTGTTTTTTCTCCTGTGCCTTGGAGCCTATGTCCAAAGCCGTTCGGGAACGCGCCGCGCGCGGGGCTGGTTCTACGCTGCGGCGGGGTTGCTCGCGTTGGGTCTGATGTCTAAATCGACCCTGATGGTCGTGCCGGGCTTGCTGCTCCTATTGGATGTTTGGCCGTTGGGCCGGGTGAAGTGGACGGCTCAGGATCTGCGGAAGTGGCCCGGTCTGATCGCGGAAAAATGGCTGTTCTGGGGGCTGGCCGCCGCCTCGGCGGCCTTGTCGGTGCTGGGACACGAAGCGGCCGGAAGCCTGCATCCGGAAAGCCTTGGCGCGCGGCTGGCGCGCGTGCCGCTCCACATCGTTTTCTACCTGTGGCGGACGCTGGTTCCCCGGAATCTGGCGGTGCTGTATGCCGATGCGGGGCTGACCGCCACGCGCGTGGCGGTCGCGGCGGCGCTGATCGCGGCGGGGACGTGGGCGGTTGGACATGGACGGCGGACCCGGCCGGCCGGACTGGTCGGCTGGCTGTGGTTCGTCTTGGCGCTGCTGCCGGTGAGCGGCATCGTGGCGTTTGGCGCGCAGAGCCGCGCGGACCGCTACGCCTACTTGCCGGCCATGGGTCTGTCTTTGGCCGTAGCCGGATGGCTGGCAACGGCGGGAGGGCGGACCCGGGCGTGGATCGTGGCGGGGGGATTGTCCTTGGCGGTGGCGGCCGGATGGACCCGTCGGCAATTGCCGGTCTGGAAAGACTCGGGCGCTTTGCTGGAGCGGGCGCTGGCGATTTCGCCCGGGCAGCCGATTGCTTTGATGAACTCCGGGGTCTGGCATTTTTCCCGGGGGGACGTGGAGGAAGCGGAAAGCCATTTCGAGCGGGTGCTGGATCTTCAGGTGCAAAATCAGGCGGAGCGCTCGATTTGCGCCGGCAATCTGGGATACGTCCAAGTCCTGCAAGGCCGGACCGAGGAGGCGCGCGAAGTGTTGCGGTCTTGGCAGAACGATCCCTCTGCATATTGGATGGTCCCCACCGCCTGGGGAATGTCCCTGCTCCATGAAGGCCGCCCGGGGGAGGCGATTCCGCATCTGCAGGATGCGCGGCGGCGACGGCCGGCCGACGCGAGGATTCTCAACGAACTTCTCCGGGCCTATCTGGAGGCCGGACGTTCCAGCGAGGCCCGGCGGCTGGTGGAATCCGCGCGCCGGGCGGGCGGGACGATTCAGCCCGCCTATGAATCGCTGTTTCCGCACTACGTGGTTCAATGGCAGATGGGCGGTCGGGCCTACGCCTGGCGGTACTTCGATCGGTTGCTTGAATCGGAGTGGGGCCAGAACGTCCAGTTGCTGAACAACGTGGCTTGGCTGGCGGCGACGGACGAACGCACGCCGCCGGACATCGTCGCGCGGGCGGTGGGCTTGGCCGAACGGGCCGTGGAAGCAACGCAATGGAAATCCGGAACGGTGCTGGACACGCTGGGCGTCGCGCGGGCGGCGGCCGGAGATTACGCGGGCGCCGTGGAAGCCGGCGAGCAGGCGCTGGCGTTGGCGAAGGATGAAGCGCTGGCGCGGGAAATCGAAAAGCGGCTGGCGCTGTATCGGGAGGGAAAGGCCTACCGGGAGGGATGGTAGGGACGCCTCTGCGAGGCGTCCGTTTGGGGAAGAGCGCGGACGCTTCGTGGAAGCGTCCCTACCTTCCGGCCAAACAGCCTTCAAAGCTTTCGGCTCGCCGGGCGCAGGGGAAATACGTTTTTCGACGATGAACGATTTCCTTCCACAGCGGAAGCGATTGCCGCACGAGGTGCCGCCGTGGGTCGCCGCCGGCGCGGTGTTTTTCATTACCCTGAACGCGAAATCGCGCGGCGGTTCGCCCTTGCTGGAAATGGACTGCCCCCGGCGGCTGTGGGAGAACGCCCGCCGGCAAATGGAGGCCGGCCGCTGGTGGGTGCGCCTGTTTCTGGTTATGCCCGACCACGTGCATCTGATGGCCAGTTTCCCGGAAAATCCCGGCATGAAGGCCGTGATGAGGGAATGGAAGCGCTGGACGGCGCGGACGTTGGGAATCGAATGGCCGCGGGATTTCTTCGACCATCGCATCCGCCACGCGACGGAATACGAAGAGAAGGCGTTTTACGTCCGGCAGAATCCGGTGCGCAAAGGGCTGACTGCACGAGCAGAGGACTGGCCGCACGTGTGGGAGGTCCCGACGCCGATGTGGTAGGGACATCTCTAAGAGATGTCCGAATATGCAAGAAAACGGACGGCTCGGAGAGCCGTCCCTACCTGAACCGCCGAAGAGAGGGCACGAAAAAACCGCCGGGCGAACCCGGCGGTTTTGTTTCCGATCAGATCGGAATTACTTGCTCATCTTGCGGCGGAGGACCATCGCGAGGGCGCCGAGGCCGAGGAGGCCCATCGTGGCGGGCTCGGGAACGGCGGCCGGAGTAACGTCCGCGAACGTCGAGCCGACCACCAGGCTGTCCACCGTGTAGGACGCGCTGCCCGCGCCGAACGGAGTCGCCTGGCGGATGAAGAAGCTGTCGATGCCCGTGTTGGTCCCCGCGGAGAGGGTCATGTCGGGGGTGGCTTCATCGGTGCCGTCGGAGTTGATCCACAGGCTGTGGGTGAACGTCGTGGCGTTGTAGCTCATCGTGATCAGGTAGTCCGTCGAGAAGGACATCGCGGACGAGTTGCCGATAACGGCGGTGCCCGTGCCGTAGGAGGCCATGCTGTAGTCCGAGGCGGTGGCGGTGAAGCCCCAGCGGCTTTCCATGGTCGCACCATCGATGAAGCCGAACGTGTAGGCGCTGCCCGTGGCGGCCGAAAGCAGGTTCAGGGTGAAGGACGCATAGACCGTCCCGCTGCCCTGATCGCCAAACGCCGTCATGCGGATGTCTTCCGCGCCCGAACCGACCGCGGCCACGCTGCCGTTGGCGGTGACGCTGCCGTCCGTGCCGCTGTAGGCGACCCAGCCATTGGCGGTCAACGCGCCGGTATAGCTAAAGTCGTCCGATCCGAGAATCGCGGCCGAGGCCATTCCCGCCACCAGGGCGATCGTCAAACCAATTGCCAATTTCTTCATCGTGTTCTCCTTTGGTATTCGTTTCTTTTTAAACTGTCGGTGGAAAGAAAAAACCCTTTCCAATCTTGGTTTTGTTTTTACCACGGGTGCGCAAGGTCTGGCAATGCAAAAAGTGAAAAATAAATCAGCATCGTTTTACCCGAAGAAATGCGGCGGAAATGCCGCGTCCGCCGAAAGATCGGCGAAAAACACGGCCTTGGAAAAAGGCGGAAAAAGGCGTGGGGGCGGAAAGTCCGGCGCGGGGACTCACGGGGCGTCTCGCCACGGTTTGCGGTTGCGATAGGTTTCGAGGCGCGCGGAAATCTGGTCGGCGGCGCGGGCGTCGCCGGCTTGCGTGGCCAAGCCGATGGCCTCTTGCGCGGCACGTTGCGCTTCGTCGAAGTGGCCGGCGGCGGCGAGCGCGGCGGCGAGCGTGTCGAGGATGGAAGCCTGGAGATGGGGCGCGGCGAGGCGATGGGCCCGCCGGGCCAGGAGGAGGGCGCGCCGCGCATCGGCGGGCGGCGCGGAATCGGTGGCCAGCAGCCAGGCGGCATCGTTGAGCAGGGACACGTCGTGCGGATTGGCGGCCAGCGCAAAGAGGAAAAAACGCCAGGCCCGGTCCTTCCGGCCGCTGCGCCACAGCCGGACGTAGTCCAGTTGGACGGACCGGATTTCCGCGAGGAGCGCGGGCGCCGGCCGGCGGTAGAGATCGCGGAACTCCAGCACGGCCGGAAGGGAGCCGCGTTCCAGCAGTCGGCCCAGATCCCGGGGGGAGAGGGAATCCGGCAACGCGGCCCGAGGTTCCGGCGGCGTTTCGCCCAGCAGAAGCGAGGCCAGCATGTGGTTGAGGGGCGGCGAATTCTGTTCCCAGTCGAGGCCTTGGTCCGCCGCGGCCCGGCTTTCCGCGAGGCGGCCGAGTCGATGCAGGACCAGCGCCTGGTTGGCCCGGGCGGGCAGATAGGCCGGATTGGCGGCGAGGGAGCGCCGGAAATGATCGAGGGCCTCTTCGTTGCGTTGCTCCAGCATCAGGGCGGTTCCGAGATTGTTGAGCAGAACGGGGTTGGCCGGTTCCGAGCGCAGGGCGTATTCATAAAGCCCAATCGAATGGCGCCACGCCGGCAGAACCGCGGCCGTCTGGCCCACGCACGCGGCCAGCAGGAGCGCGAGGACTCCCGCTCCTGCCCTGCGGGCGGCGGCGCTCCGCTCCGCGCCGCCCATCGCTTGCCAGACGACGGCCAGGGTCAACCCGATGGAAGGGAGATACGTGAAGCGGTCGGCATAGGCCGCGTTTCCGAGGCGGACGCCGCGGAGAATCGGCAGGAGCGCGACGAGAAACCAAAGCCAGCCGACCGGCCAATGGGGGCGCCGCCGGGCTTGTCGGGCGAACCAGCCGGTCAGCCCGGCCAGTCCCGCCAGGGCGACCAGCGCGGAGCCGATCGGCACGGCATCGTTTTCGGGATAGAAGACGGAAAGATGCGCGGGCCAGGCCACGAGCCGCAGGTAGGTCCAGACGTTGCCGGGAATCAACGCGACCCGCTGGCTCCAAGAGTAATCCAACCCGAGCCCGGTTCCGCCGGCGTGCGTGCGCAGATTGATGGCCGCAAAGACCGCGGCCAGCGCAAACAGCGGGATTTTTTCCGCGACGAGGCGCCGCCACGGTTTTCCCGCGCCGGACGTCCACGGGAGCTCGGCGCGGCGCAGGGGCCAGAAATCCAGCAACAGGAGGAGAATCGGCAGGACGATGACCGAGGCCTTGGATGCCAGGCCGAGAAGCATGGCGCCGAACACGAGGCCGAAACGAACGGCGGACGGTCGTTCGACGTGGCGGACGTAGGCGAGCAGCGCGAGAAAGAAGAACAGTCCGCTCAGCACGTCCTTGCGTTCGGTGATCCAGGCGACGGATTCGATGCGCAGCGGATGCGCGGCCCACAGCGCGGCCACCGCGAGACTGCGCCAGCGGGCGCGGGTCAGGCGATAGAGCGTCCAGCCGAGCAGGCCCGCATTCGCGGCGTGCAACAGCACGTTCACCAGGTGATAGCCCCCCGGAGCCTTGCCCAGCAGGGCCGAATCGAGCATGTAGGAAATCCACAGGACCGGCAGCCACCAGTCCTCGTGGACGGCCGTGAACGCCCATCGCAGATTCTCCACGGTCGGTCCGCCCGTGACGCGGGGATTGTCGTAGACGTAGCGGTCGTCGTCGTAGTTGATGAAATCGAATCCGACGGCCGGGGCAAACAGAACCAACGCCAACAGAGCCGGAAGCAACCAAACCCGCCGTCGGCCGGCCGGGGGGTGGGGCGCCGACCGCGGTTGGGATGCGACCTGGGCTTGCATGGCGGAGAAATCTAATTCCGGAACCCGGTCTCGCGGACATGCCCGGCGGCGGCGTCGGTCGAACCGCCCACCCCCAGAATCCGGTCCACCCGCGAGCGGTCGATCTGGGGCCGGACGACGCGCATGGCTTCGAGCTCGTTCAGGGTGGGGATGAAAAGGGGGGTGGCCATCGGGGAGGCTCGTTTCCATCCAATCTGGAAGGCTTTCTGGATTTCGACAAGGCCAAAATTGGATGGTCGCGCGATCGCCGTACCTCCATGGTCTTTTCCCGGAGGATATGGATCCGGCGGAAAACAAGGTGGGGGCGGCTATGTCCTCGGCAAAGCCGGGCCGGCCGCGGCCGGTCGAGGCATCCCCAAGGCGCAGAAGTGCCGCACGGGATCTCGCGGCAGCATGAGATGGGCGACGAGGCCGGGAAGGCGCGAACGGGTTTTATCCCCGCTCGTCGGGCCGGATTTTGCACTCCCTGCGGCCGAAGTATTTTTCAAGCCAGACGTACATGACGATGAAGAAGTAACGACTGCCCATTTCCTTGATTTTCAGTTTGGCCACCCCGGACTGCCGATTCCGCCAGGTGATGGGGATGGTGGTCCAGGAGTATCCCCGGCAGATCGCCTTGAGCGGCAATTCGACCGTCAAGTTGAAGTGCATGGAGAGCAAGGGCATGCACCCCTGGATGACGCGGGTCCGATAGGCTTTGAAGGCATTGGTGGTATCATTCAGCTTGATCCCGAAGAGCAACCGGATGAATCCGTTCGCCATGCGGTTCAGCACGTATTTGAGGGGCGGATAATCCCGGGTGCCGCCGCCTTTCATGAAGCGGCTGCCGAATACGCAGTCGTACCCTTTTTTCAAGGTTTCCCAGTAGGCCACGACATCTCGGCAATCGTCCGACTCGTCCGCCATCACGATGACGACGGCATCTCCGGTCACCTGCTCGAGCCCGCAGCGGATGGCGCATCCAAATCCACGAGGCCCGCCGTTTTGAACCGGGCGGAGTTCGGGCAGGGCGGGGCTCAATCCTTGCAGAAGGCTCCAGGTCGAATCCGCACTGCCATCGTCCACGACAATGATTTCATGGGGGATTCCATGGAGCGTCAAGGTGGAATGCAGATGTCCGAGGGTCTCGGCCAGGCATCCTTCCTCGTCTTGCGCGGGGATGACGACCGACAGGAGCTTGAGCGGTTCCTCGGATGCGGCGGGGCGGGCGGGGGGCTCCTTCATGGGACTCCGCTCGAGGGGGTGGAGGACAAGGACAACCAGTCGGGATGCTCTTCCGCGTGGCGGGCAATCTCTTCGAAAATGGCTTCTTTGGGCGTGTGCGGTTCCCACCCCCACTGGGCTTTCGCCAGACGGGAATCCAGGACGAGCCAGGGCACGTCATGCGGGCGGGAGGCCGCATCGCTCCCCACGGAGTGTTTTCCAAAACGGCCTTCGCACCAGCGGCTCAATTGCGCCAAAGAAGTCGCGGATTCCATTCCGCCGGACAGGTTCTGCACCCGGGGTTTGTCGTTTCCGCAGTAGTCCATTTGTTTCAAGAGCAGCTCGACCAGGTCGCGCGGATGGAGGCAATCCCGAACCTGGTGCCCGCGTCCATCGAAGCCGACGTACCGGAGCGGCTTCCGTTCGCGCCAGCTGTGGATCCAATACGAAAAAACGCCCTGGTCTGGACGGCCCAATTGCCCCCCCCCCGCCAATACGCCGCACCGATTGCTCCAAACGGGGAAGCCGAACGACGACCCATATTCCAGGGCGATGATTTCCGAAGTCAGCTTGGACGTCCCGTAAAGGGACAGCGGCGGGTTCGTCGAGAACCGCTCGTCGAGTCCCCGATGGCTCATCCCCTCGATCTCGACGAGGTTGAAGTCGGGAACGTAAGCCTCCGCGTCTACCTGGAGCGGCAGGGCCGCCAAGGGGGGGATCGAATAGACGCGGCTCGTATTGAACAGGATGTATCCGGCCCCATCCCGTTTGCATCGTTCCAGGATATTGACCGTTCCGTAGAGGTTGTGTTCCATCAGCTGCCGGCTGCTGGTCTGTCCATCCACTCCGGCCAGCACGCTGGGCAAGGCGGCGGCATCGATCACGTAATCGAGCTTTGGCAACCCCTCGAAATCGCTTGCGGAGCGGATGTCCCCATGCACCAGCCGGACGCCGAGGGCGTTCAGGGTCCTGCGATGGATCTCGCTTCCCGGGCGGATCAAGTTGTCCATCCCCACGATCTCCAGGCCTGCGCGCGCTTCCAACAGGCTGCGGGCCAGAACGGAGCCGACAAAGCCGCACCCACCGGTGATCAGGATTTTCATCTCGGGCATTCCTTTATGGACAAGATCTTCATGGAAAAACCTCTTGTATTGCCGAATCCTCGCCCCGCGCAAAGGGAAAAGTCAGCAATCCGATCCCCCGCCCGGCGGACGGCGCCCAGAATCGGAGGACGGCGGCGGCGAGCCATGCGCCGAGGCCCGTCTCTTTCGGGGTCCGCGAAGGCCCCCCATGCCTGGGCGCCGGAATTCTCCGCGAAGCGCCGAAACGCCGTGTGCGGATTGTGGACAACCGCCCGACGCCGAAGCTCTCCGGGATTGCGGGCGGGGACCAGGTCGGCCAGCCTAAGCGTTGTCGGCGCGCGGACCATGGGCGAAGCGCTATTTCCAGAAATACAATTCGCGCCAGACCTGGCTCATGTAGGCGCCGCCCCAGCGGAAGGGCTGGAGCTTGCGCTTGCCGCCGATGCGCGCGGGCTCGTCTTCCGGGATTTCCCCGATCTTGACCCTTTTCTTGGCGGCGCGGATGGACAGCAGCGGCTCGATGCCGAGGATGGTGCCGAACCATTTTTCCGGGGCGTAGCTTTCTTCCTGGTCCAGGTCCAGCTCGTAGAAGAGCTTCGTGCGGTAGATGCGGTACATCACCATCGCGTCGGTGTAGGGGCGGTTCCAGGCGTGTCCATGCAGGACGTTGATCGCGTGCGTGAACAGCCAGTTGCCGAAGGCGGTCATGGGATCGTCGTCGTCGCTCCTGGCCGGGGGCAGGTAGCGGGACGCGATCACCATGTCGTAGCCCTTTTTCATTTCTTCGATGAGGAGAGGGATGGCGCGGACGGGCGAATTTCCGTCGGGGCTGAACGTAATGACCCAGTCGCCGCGCACGTGGGGAAAGCCTTCGATGAAGGCATGGCGCAGGCCTTTTTCCTTTTGGACCACGACCTCGCAGCCGTGCTCGCGGGCGTAGTCGGCGGTGCCGTCGGTCGAGCCGTCGACGACCAGGATCTGGTCCACCCACGACCGGTCGATCTGGGGCAGGACGACGCGCATGGCTTCGAGCTCGTTCAGGGTGGGGATGAATAGGGTGGTGGCCATGTCGTTTGGGGTCCATGGTTGCTGGGGGGGGCAGCATACAGGTTTGGCCGGCGGAGGAAACCCCATTTTTCGGGCGTCCGGTTTTTCCTTCCCTCCAGTTTGAGGCTTGCTTTTCGAGGGGATTGGCCGAAAATGCCGCTGTTTTCAAGATTTGCCTAGATAGCGCGAAAGGAAAAAGAACATGACGCAGTTCATTCGGTGGATCGGGATTTCGGCTTTGGTGTTGGCGGCGGGCTGCGGGAAGAAGGACGCGCAGGTGGTCCAGCCCCGGGGCGGGGCCTCGGAAGTGTCGGTCTGGGTGGATCAGGTGGGCTTGACCACCGGCCAGATCCAGCAGGAGGCCGGCCGGCTGTTTGCGAGCGTGCCGAAGGATCTGCCGGCGGAACAGATGTCGGCGGCGCAGGCGAAGGTGCTGCAGCAGGCGGTGGACAACCTGGTGATCCGCCAGTTGGTGAAGGCGGAAATGGAACGTTCGGGCGTGCTGGTCTCGCAGGAGGAAATCGAGCAGGGCAAGAAGGATCTCGAAAAGGGACTGCCGGGCGGCTCGCTGACGATGCTGCTGGCGAATGCGAACGTCCCGATGGAAGAGGTGGAGATGAATCTCCGCCTGGACCTGTTCAAGAACAAAGTCCTGCGGGATCGCTTGGAATCGGCGTTCGCCGAGGTGACGGACGAAACGGCCAAGGCCTACTACGATGCGCATCTGGAAGAGTTCACCCAGCCGGAAGGGCGCCTGGCTTCGCATATCCTCGTCCGGGTGCCGAAAGACGCGGCCGAAGCGGCCAAGGCCGATCTGCGCGCGAAGGCGGAAGGCATCCGCAAGGCGCTGCTGGAAGGCGCCGATTTCGGAAAACTCGCCGGCGAGGTGTCGGAGTGCATGAGCCGCAGCCGCGGGGGCGCGCTGGGCGTGATTCCCAAGGGGCGCGAGGACAAAGCGTTCGAAGACGCCGTCTACGGCCAGAACATCGGCGAAATCGGCGAAGTGGTGGAGTCGCCCGTGGGCTTCCACGTGATCCGGGCGACGGGAGAGCAGGAAAAGAAAGTCGTTCCGTTCGACGAAGTCAAGGGACGGCTGGAAGCCTCGATGAAAGCCAAGGCCCAGCAGAAAATCGTGAACGACTACATCGGGGAACTGCGGGACAAGGCGACCATCAAGTTTGCCGGTCCGCTGGCGGAAATCGCCCCATCGGTCGCGTCGAAAGCCGCCGCGCCGGAGACGGCGCCCGCGGAAGCCGCGGCCGATGCGCCGGCTGCCGCGCCGGAAGAATAGAGCGCCGCGCTCCCGTCCCGCGGCGCCGAAAGCCCCCTCCGTGATTGCGCCGATCCAGGGCGTTTCCGCGCCCGTCGGTCCTCCGTTGCGCGAGGCCGCCTGCGCGGCGTTCGCTCCCGGCGGCGTCTTGGCGGACGCCCCCATCGGGGATTTCGAATACGAGGCGCGGCCCCAGCAGGTCGACATGGCGCGCGCGGTGGCCGACGCGCTCGATGCCCACCGGCATCTGGTCGTGGAGGCGGGAACGGGGGTGGGGAAAAGCCTGGCCTATCTGGTGCCGCTGATTCTGCACGCCAAGCGTTCCGGCACGCGCGCGATGGTGTCCACGCACACGATTTCGCTGCAGGAACAACTCGTCGGCAAGGATCTTCCGCTGCTGCAGGAACGGCTGGGGACGCCGTTCCGGGCCACGCTGGTGAAGGGGCGCATGAACTACCTGTGCCTGCGCCGGCTGGCGCGCGCCCGCCACCACCAGCGGGACCTGTTCGGCGAAGGCCTGGCCGAGGAACTGGAACGCATCCGCGCCTGGGCGGACCGCACGGAAGACGGCAGCGTGCAGGAAATGCGCCGGCCGCCGTCGGCCGAGGCCTGGAGCGCGGTCTGCGCCGAGCACGGCAACTGCATGGGGACGAAATGCCCGGAGCGGCAGCGGTGTTTCCTGCAGCGGGCGCGCGCCAAGATGCGCGATGCCGACCTGCTGGTGGCCAACCACCACCTGTTCTTTTCCGATCTGGCCCTGCGGCGCGCGGGCGCGGGCTTTTTGCCCGACGTGGCCGCCGTGGTGCTGGACGAGGCGCATACGGTCGAGGACACCGCGAGCGACCATCTGGGCATCCGGCTTTCGCCGCACTCGTTCGAACACTGGCTGCGGCGGCTGTTCTCTCCGGATACGGGCAAGGGGTTGCTGGGCTATCTGCGCGCCGGACCGGCGGCGCAGACGGCGACGCGCCTGTGGGACGCGGCGGCGGAACTGTTCCATGCGGTGCCGCGCGCGGCGGGGCTGGGCCCGCGCGACGACCAGAAAACGGTGCCGGGGCCGCTGGCGGTGGAAACCGACGTGCCCGACCTGCTGCGGGAACTGTCTGGACGCCTCGGGACGCTGATCGAGGAACTGGAAGACCAGGACGAAGAATCGCGGACCGAGCTGCGCGGCTTGCGGGGACAGGGGGCGGAGCTGGGCGACCAGCTGGCGGCGTTTTTGGGGCAGTCGCTGCCGGACCACGTGTACTGGATCGAACGCGAGGGCAAGCGCCGCCAGCCGGTGTTGCACTCGGCGCCGATCGAGGTGGCGCCGCTCCTGCATGCGGCGCTCTTCGAGGCCATGCCCTGCGTGGTCCTGACCAGCGCCACGCTGGCGGTGGGCGGCCATTTGGAATACGTCCGGGACCGGCTCGGCGCGGGGGACGGGTGCGGATTGCTTTGCCTGGGGTCGCCGTTCGACCATGCGCGGCAGATGCGCCTGCACGTGGCGTCCAACGCGCCCGATCCGAAGGACAAGGAGGCGTTCGCCGAGGCCGTCGCCAAAGGCGTCCTGCGCTGGTCGCTGAAGACGCGCGGGCGCGCCTTCGCGCTTTTTACCAGCGGCGAACTGCTGAAGCGGACGGCCGCGGCCCTGCGCGAGCCTCTGGAAAAAGCCGGATTGACGCTGCTGGCGCAGGGCGAGGGGTTGGGGCGGCGCACGATGCTGGAGACGTTTCGGGAAGACAAGGGCTTCGTGCTGTTCGGACTGGACAGTTTCTGGATGGGCGTGGACGTGCGCGGCGACGCGCTCCGCAACGTGATTCTCACGCGCCTGCCGTTCGCCGTGCCGGACCATCCCGTGGTGGCGGCGCGGCTGAAGCGCATCAAGGAAAAAGGCGGCGACCCGTTCCGGGACTATTCGTTGCCGGAGGCGGTGCTGAAATTCCGGCAGGGCTTCGGGCGCCTGCTGCGCTCGCAGACCGACGAAGGCATCGTGGTGGTGCTCGATTCGCGCCTCCTCGCCAAATGGTACGGGCGCGTCTTCCTGCGGTCGCTGCCGGAATGCCCCGTGGACACGTTTGAATTGTAGGGCGCCTGCGGCGTGCTATGATGCGGGACATGTCGAACGGCGGACAACCGATCGCGGGCGAACGCGGAGCGAATCCGGGCCGGTGGTGGATTCCGCCCCTGCTGGCGGCGGCGATGGGCGCCTACGTGCTGGGGATGGGGCAGACGCTGGCGTGGAACGGGCAGCGGGGACCCTCCTGGTTTTTCCTGGCGCCGTGGTGGACGTCCACGAGCCTCAAATTCATCGCGGTTTCCGTTGCGCTGGCGGCGGCGTTTTTCGTCGGCGGCGCGCGCCTGCGCCGGGGATGGCCGGCGGTGCTGGCGGCGCTGTGGCTGGGATGCCAGTGTGTTTTTGCGCATGCGGCGTGGGGCGTCGCGGGCGGCACGGTGCCGTGGGGCTTCGACCACCCGTCGTTCATGTTTCGCCTGAAGGAATTCGGCGATCTGTTCCCGTTCGCGCTCGGCGGCTACAACCCGTGGTGGAACGCGGGCATCGAGCATTTCGTGGGCGTGACGAGCGGGGCGCACGGGTTCGGCGTGCTGATTTGGCCCTTGCTGAAGCTGTGGGAACCGCACGCGTTCTATGGCGCGGCGCTCATTTTCTGGTTTGTGTTCGCCTTTCCGTGGCTCGGCGCGGCGGCGGTCCGGTCGGCGGGGGTGGGGTGGCCCGGCGCGCTGTTCGCGGGCCTGCTGCTGTGCGGCGCCAGCCGCGAGGCCTTCATCTGGACGTGGCATTTCGGCACGGTGGGGGCGATGGCTTCGGCGATGGCGGCGTTGCCCGTCGCGGCGCTGGGCTATCGGCTGGCGGTGTTGCGGCGCGGGGGGTTCGGCACGGCGCTGGCGCTGGGGATCTCGGCGTGGCTGATGTGCTTGTGGACGCCGGGCGTATTCGTCGCCGCGGGGCTTGCGCTGGGCTGGCTGTGGAATGTCCGCGCGGGGTCGGGGCGCTCGAACCGGTGGGTGTTCGCGGCGGGGGCGCTGGCGCTGGCCTTGCTGGCGCCGTGGTTCTGGACGACGTGGTTCCCCTGCCGCAACGTGGTGGAATACGTCGGCACCGCGCTGGAACGGCCGGGGTGGGGCGTCCTGGCGTGGAACGGCGCAAAGCGGCTGGGAATCGACGTCCAGGAATGGCATCCGGCGCTGCTGTTTTTCGGCCTGCTGGGATTGGCGGCCGCCCCGCGCGGCTTGCGCCGCTGGATGCTGCCGCTGTTCGGGGTGTTGGCCGCGATCGCCGGCTGGAGCCGCGAATGGAAGCCGTTTTCCCAGCTCGACCGCATGGCGATTCCCATGGCCGTGGCGGCGGTCTTGCCGGCCGCGGCGCTGGGCGATCGCCTGTTCGGCGGCGGGGAACCGGGCGCCGCCGGGCGCGGCCGCCGCTGGGCGCGGGCCGCCGCGCAAGGCATCGCGTTGGCGACGGTGCTGTTCGGGTTCCGCGTCGTGCACATGCACTATGCGAACCACGGCCCGGCGCCCCTGCGCACGATGCCGGCCGAAATCCGCGAGTTCGCGGACTGGATCCGCGCGGAAGTGCCCGTGGAAGGGCGGCTGGGTTTCGCCGGGCGAAACATCCACTCCTACGGCGGCGGCAACATCGCCTATTTGCCTGTCCTGGCCGGCCGCGAAATGATGGCCGACGACTACTACGGCTTTCCGCGCGGCACGATTGAATACAATTATCCGCCCGCCTTCTACCGCCGCACCCTCGAGGGCTACCTGTTCTTTTCCCGGGCCTACGGCATTACGCACTGGGTGGCGTCGTCGCCCCATGCGAAGGATTTTCTTGCGGCCCATCCCGGCGCCTTCGAACGGGTGAAATCGATGCGGATGCCGGGGCGCGAGTTCGAGGTCTACCGGGTGGTTGGCGACGAACCGGCGACGCGCTTCCTCGAAGGGACCGGGCGGGTCGAGGCCCGGGAGAATCGCATCGAGGTCTTTCCCGCCGATCCGTCGGCGCCCCGGGTCGTGATCCGCTACAACTGGCGCGACGGGCTGTTCTGCCGCACGCCGGGCGCTTCCATCGGGCCCTTCGCCGTGGATGAAAACCTGCGGTTCATCGCGGTCCAGCCGGGCGGCCACGGCCGCGTGGAGATCGGATACCGTCCGCCCGCGGCGCCGGTGAAACCCAATTTCGACGGACGGTTCCACCATTGAGCGACCCGATGAGCGACGCGACGGAAACGACGAAGCGCGGGGATTGGGCCGATCGGCTGGCGGCGGCGCTGCTGCTGCTGGGCGTCGCCGTCCGGGTCGCGGGGGCGTGGGCGGCGCGGGGCATCGGGGATCCGGATTCGACGGTGGTCGCGCTGATGGCCCGCCACATGGCCGCGCTGAAGGAGTTCCCGGTCTTTTTCTACGGCCAGGCCTATATGGGCAGCCTCGAGCCGATGGCCAGCGCGCTGATGGTGGGCCTGCTGGGATCGAACGGATTCGCGGTGAATCTGGGTCCGGCGCTGTTCGCGTCGGCGGCGCTGTTCTTGTTGTGGCGCTGGGCGCGCGACGCCGCCGGCCCGCGGGGTGGGCTGGCGGCCGTGCTGGCGGGGCTGTTTGGCCCGCTGGTCTATTTCCAGTTCCAGGCGGCCCCGCGGGGCGGCTACATGGTCGCGCTGTTCGTGGATGCGCTGGCGATTTTCGCGGCGGCGCGGATGGCGGCCCGTCTGCGCGGGGGGCATGCGGTCGGGGGGGGGCGCTATTTCGCGCTGGGCCTGCTGGCGGGTATCGGGGCGTGGTCGAACATGATCGTGGCGCCGGCGCTGGGCGCGGCCGCGCTGCTGCTGCTGCACGGCATGCGCGGGAAGTTCTGGCGGCATCCGGCGGGGATCGCGTCCGGCCTGGCGGGTTTCGCCCTGGGCTTCGCGCCGTGGCTGGCGTGGAACGCGCGGCACGGGTGGGCGTCGCTGGCGATGTCGCAGATCGGCGGGCACGCGCCGCTGCGCGAAGCGCTGTCCAACTCGTGGAACCGCTTTTTGTTGCTGCAGCAGGGGCGGAACGCGGCGGGATCGGGGTTGCCGCTGGTCTTGGCCGCGGTCGTGCTGGGGCTGGCCGGGGCCGGGGTTTTTAGGGCGATGGCTTCCCGGCGCCGGGCTTCGCTTCCGGAAAACTATGCGCGGAGCGGCGCAATCCTTTTTTGCGCGCTGTTCGCGCTGGTCTTCGCGACGTCCGGCTTCACCCGGACCCACACGGCGCGCTACTGGGTTCCGCTGGTGCCGGCCCTGGCGGTGCTGGCGGGGGTGGCGTGCGCGGCGTCCGGATCCCGGGCGTTTCGGGCGGCGGCGTGGGGCCTGCTCGTCGCCCTCGCGGCGGGGCAAGGGGCGTTGGCGCTCTCGTCCCTGGCGGCGTCGGGGCATAAATCCGCGGCGACGCTGGCGGGCTATCGCGACATCGGCGAGGCGCTCGCCCGCGCCGGGGCGGACGCCCTGCTGGCGCCCATCCAGCTGTTCCCGCTGAACTTCGCGCTGGACGAGCGCTTCGCCGTGTCCAACGGCCGGCAAAAATTCTACGAACCCATCCTGCGCCGCGCGGAGCTGTCGGATGCCCCCGCGTATTCGTCCGACTTCAACGGCGTGGGTTCCTTCCTGGTCCAGCAGGGCGCGCAATGGGAATCCATCGCGGTCGGCCGCCGGAGCCTGCTGTACAACGTGCGCCGGCCTCCGGTCTCGCTGCGGGAGATTCCGGCCGAAAACACCGAAAGCCTTCGCGACGGCGCGGGCCGGGACTGGAGATCCGCGCTCATGGATCGCAACCTCGACACGTTCTGGTCGCCCGGCGCCGCGCCGGCCGTCCCGTTGGAATGGACCTTCGTCCAGCCGCAGGACGTCCATTCCATCCAGCTCGCGTTCGCCCACTCGATCGTGGAGGATCCGTTCGCCTTTTCGTTCCGCATCCGCGTGGAAGTCCAGATCGGCGGCGAATGGCGAACGCTGCTCGCGGACGAACCGGTCAATCCGCTGGAAGGCTCCGGCCCGCGCCTCTATTTTTCGTCCGGCCTGGCGCGCCCGGAATTCCGCCTGGAAGCGGCCGGCGCGCAGGCGCTGCGCATCACCTTGCTCGACGCGCAGGCGAGTGGACGCAGCCTGGGCTGGCGTCTCGCGGAAGTCGTCGCGCTGGATTCCTCCGAGGGCCTGCTTCGGCGCCATACGAGCGCGGCGGTGGAGGCGCTGGGCAAATGGCTGCTCAAACGCGCGCCGGAGACCGCCGTCTATGCGCCGCGCTGGATTTCCAACCAGTTGCTCGCCGGCCGATGGGTTCCCGAAGAGCGGCTCGCGGGCCTGGCCGCCCGGGTTTTCCCTCCGGGAAACGTCGCGCGCGACGGGAGCGTGGCGGCGGAGCGGCCTGGCGTGTTCATCGTGGAACCCCGCTACGAGGACGCCATGCGCCACGCCCTCGGGGCCCACGGCGCGGAATTCCAGTTCGACACGGTGAACAAGTGGTGCGTCTTCTCCGTGAACGCCGGCGGATGGACTGCCGATGGCCTGGGGCTGCCGCCCGCTGTCCGATGGACGGGCGAAACCCTGCTGCTGGGCAACTCCTCCGCGCGCGCGGCCGAGGCGATTCGCCGCCTTTGCGCGGGAAAAGAGACCGGCAAAACGCAACCAGCGCTGCTGGAGGAGGTCGTTCGCTGGCGTCCCGCCGCGCTGGCCGCGCTGCCGGAAGAGACCGTCGCGCGGCTCGGCGGCGCGCGGGCCGTCCAGGTCCGCCGCGAGTCCGCCGATCTTCCGGAAAAGCCCTGCGCGACGGAATTCGCCAACGGCATTTGGCTCGAAGGCGTCGAGACCGGGCCCGTGGACGCGAAGGCCGGAGGCGAAATCGAGGTGCGCCTGCATTGGTCCGCCGCCGCCGGCTTCGAGCCCGGGCAGGAAATCACGTTCATCCACGTGCGCGATTCCCGCGGCGCGCTCGTGGCGCAGGACGACTACCGGGGCTTGTTTCTCCTGTGGGGCGACGCTTCTCTCCGGCCCGTCGCCCGCGAAGGCCTCGCGGAGACGCGCCGCCTCTCGATTCCCGCCGGAACGCCTCCCGGACCGCTGGATCTCGCCGTTGGCCTCTACCAGTCCCAAAGCGGATTCCGCGTCCCAATCCGGCGCAGCGATGCGCCGGCCATCCAGCGCCGAGCCGCCCTCTGGCCCGGCCGGTGGACCGTGGTGCCCTGATCCCGCCGCGGGACCGGGATATCTGGGGCGGGCGGGGCACGTTTTTCTTGCGGTTCCGGTCCGCTTTCGGCACTGTTCGGCCCAATGAAAGCGCTGATTCAGACCGGCCGGGGCGGGCCTGCGGCCGCGTCGCCCGGACCCCGATCGCGTTTCCATTGCGTCCAGACGGCCGCGACCTGGGGGGGGGGCGTGTGGGCCGTGCTGATCCTGGCCGGTTTGGCCTATGCCGGATTCTCCGCGTTCACGTGGCGCAAGTTCACGATGTTCGACTACGGGGTCTACACGAACATGATTTGGAACAGCGGGCACGGCGACCTGTTCCGCTGCCTGCTGGACCGCTCCTATCTGGCCACGCACTTGTCGTTCACGCTGGCCTTGCTGGGCCCCCTGTTTTTCATATGGGACCATCCGTTCATGCTCTGGACGGCGCAGTGGCTGATCCTCGTCGCGGGCGCGGGCGTGCTGGTCCGGACGGCGGTCCGGCTTCGCGTTGCGCCGGCGGCGGCGGCCGCCGTCGCGGCGTTTTTCGTCGGGTACCATTTCACGCAGCAAACGCTGTTGAGCGAGTTCCACGGCGTGAGCCTCTACCTGCTGCTGGTGCCGTGGCTGTACCTCTGCCTGAAGTTCCGCCGGCGGTGGGTCTGGCTGCCGTGGCTGCTGGTCCTCGGCATGCGCGAGGACGCCGCGGCGGCGGTGCTGCCCCTGCTGCTGTACTTCGCCATCCGGGACCGCTGGCGGGCCGGCTACGTCTATGCGGCCTTGTCGATCGCCTACGTGGTTTTGGCGACGACGACGCTGTATCCGCTGCTGACCGGCCTGAGCCTCATGGCCCGCCGCCACGCGGATCTGGGCGACAATCCCCTCGCGCATCTGCTGAATCCGGAAACCCTGCGCATCCGGGCGGGGGCGCTGTGCTGGGTCGCGCTGCCGGCGGTGCCGTTCGTTTGGAAAAAGGGCTGGATCCCGCTGCTCGTCTTTCCGTCGCTGGCCCTGGTCCAGGCGATGGGCGGCGGAACGCAGTACCAATATTCGCTCGCCCTGCACTACGCGGCGCCGATCATGGCCTGTCTGGCCGTTGCGATGCTTGAAGCGCTCTCGCGCGCCGCCGAGGCCCGCGGAGACCGCGGCGCCGCGGGTTCTGGACATGGGGCGCTGGCCGCGGCGATCGGCCTTTTGCTGATCACGGCGGCGTCCTGCTGGGCCCGGGGGTTCTTGCCCGGCGCCGCCCAGCGGATGGCCTGCTACGTCCGGCCGCACGCGGCCGGCTTCCGCATCCTGCGCGCCGCCCGGCACATACCCCGCGAGGGCGTGCTGCTCTGTCCCGCCCGCTTGGCCGGCTTCTGCGCCAACCGGAAGGACGTCGTCGACTGGCGCCACTACGATCCCCAGCGCCACCGGGTGGATCTCATGTTCAGCGAATTGAAGTACGTGGACGACCGGGGGATGGGATACCGGGGCTGGCTGGAAGACGGCACCTTCGGCGTGGTGTTTTTCGACGGGATCAACGTCGTCTTGAAACGCGGCGCGGATCCCGCGTCGAATTCCCTCGTGCTCGATGCCCTGCGGCGCGTGCTGTCCGGGGCGGAATACGCCAAGACCGGCCTGTCCAACGCCGAACTGCCGATCACGACGCGGCACTGGGCGGGCTCTTCGCGCGGGAAGATCCAGCCGATGGTCGCGGCGTGGCCCAACGAGCTGGAACCCGGCGACTACGAGGCGGTCTTCCTGTTCGCCGCGCGGACGCCGGACGACGGCGGAATGGATTCGTGGGGCACGCTGCAGGTCCGGCTGGCCGGCCGGGAACCTCCGCTCGCGGAGGCCGACATCGAGCCCGTCGGCTGCGGTCCGTACGCCCTGCGGTCGCAGCGGGTGGCCTTTTCGCTGCCGGCCGCGTCCAAAGTCGAGACGGTGGTGGTCGGCCGCCGCGCGGAACTGTGGGTGCTGCGCGCCGATTTCGTCCGCCGCGGGGAACCGTGGGATCTCTAGGAACGCCATGCGGGAAAAACTGCCTCTCTTTCTGCTGGTCTTGCTGCTGCTGGGCGCGGGCCTGCGCTGCATCCAACTCTTCCATCCCGGGATCGCCACCGGCGACGAGGCGCTGACCGCGCTGCGCTCCCTGGGGCTGATGGAACAGGGGCGCGGCTGGACGCCCTACTGGAACGGGGAACCGGACGTCCACAAACCGCCGCTGTACTACTGGCTGGTCGCGGCGGGCTACCGGATCCTCGGCGTGGGGGAATGGGCCCTGCGCCTGCCTTCGATGGCGTTGTTCCTGTGCGTGCTGGCCTTGGCCTACGCCATGGGCCGGCGCGTCTTCGATCCCTGGACGGGCCTGGTCGCCGCGCTGTTCGCGGCCCTCCACCCGACGCTGGCTTCGCAGTCGTGCGTCGGCATGATGGACACGACCATGATCGCGTTCTCGCTGGGCGCCGCGTGGTTCCTGCTGCGCGCGGAGGAACGCCCCCGCTGCTACTTGGGATGGGGACTGTGCTGCGGGTTGGCCCTGTTGACGAAAGGCGAGGGGGCGGTCCCGATTCTCCCCGCCTCGCTGCTGTATTTGCTGGCGGTCCGCCGGAAGGCGTTCCGCGATCCGCTGTTTTATGCCGGGCTGTGTTGGGCGGCGGTCGTCGCCGGCGTTTGGTTCGGGAGCCAGTTTGCCATGCACACCGACATCTTTCTCAAGCCGCATTTCGAGGACATGGTGGGCTATCGCCTCAAGCACTCGTGGCGGGACACGGCGCTCTACCTCAAGTCGCTGCGCTACCTCTGGGCCTCGTGGGGCGCCCTGGCGCCCTTCCTCGCGGCCGCGCCGTTCCTGGCGTGGGGCTTGCCGGGAACGAAGGCGGGCCGGCGCGAGGCGATTCTGATCGCGCTGGTCGGGCTCGTTCCGCTCGCGATGGTCTCCACGGTGCGCCAGCAGATGCCCTGGTACATGCTGCCCGCCGTCGTTCCCATGGCTCTGTTCGCCGCGCGGATCTTGGTCGGGCTGGTCCAGGGCGGGGCTCCTTTGGCGCTGCGGCTGGCGCCGTGCGTCCTGCTGGCGGCGGGAACGTTTCTCCCGGGCGTCTACGCCGGGCCGCCGGCGCTCCCGGGGGGGGTCCTGGCCGCCGCGATCCTCGCCGCCGCGCTGGGGCTGGCGCGCGGAGAGAAGTTGCGGCGAACGGGGGGCGGCGTTTTCGCCGTCGGTCTGGCGCTGGCCTTGGCCGGCGGGGGGCTGTCGGTCGCCAATCCGTACGTCAACATGCATCGCGCGCGGGACTCGGAACCGATGCGCCGTCTCGCGGAGCTCCTGCCGTCGGCCGGGGACGTGCCCGGGCCGATGATCGTCAATTTCCGGCACTACCCGCTGAATTCGCTGATGTTCTACGCGCGCCGGAACAGCGAGCAGTTGCGGCTGTTCTCGCAGCGGCCCGTCGCGCCTGGCGCGAGCTACGCCGGCGTTCTCGTCGGCGGCGGCTGCCGGGAATTCCTGCAGGGCCTGGAGGTCCGCTCCATCGCCGAGTACGCTGGGCACGAAATCATCGTCGTCCGCAACGCCGCATTGGAGCCCGTCGTGCCCATGCCGCCGCTTGTCGCGCCGGGGGCCGTGCCCGCGGAAGATCCGGCGCCGTGACCCCGGCGTTTTACGTAAAAACCAGTTATGCGGGGGCGTTCGGGCGGCGCGTTTTTTTTCCACGCGCCGCTTTTCCGATCGGCTGGAGTTCGGTGATGTCGCGTACGATGGTGAGGACCGTGTCGGGAGTGCAGGGGGCGATGCGGGCCTCGAAGCGCCGTTTCCGGCCGTCGAGCGGGAGCACGTAGGTCAGTTTCTGGAGCGTGCGCGAATCCAGGGCGGCGGCGATGGCGTGGAGGCAACGGTCCGCGATGGATTTCGGCAGGAGCTCGCCGATCTTGCGGTGGAGAACGGCATCGGGGGGCGCGGCAAGCAGGCCGGGGTCCGGCGCATGGACGGCCAGATATTCGCCGTCCCGCTTGTTCATGAAAACGAGATCGGGAATGGCGTGGATGAAGGCGCGGTTCTGCGCTTCGCTTTCCCGCAGGGCCGCTTCGGCGCGCTGGCGGGATTTTTCGATTTCGAGGCAATCCAGCGCGAAGGAAAGGGTGCCGCCGATCCGCTTCAGCACGTCCCGTTCCTCTTCGGAGAAGGCCCGCGGCGCGTCGAGGTAGAGGTTCAAGGTGCCGATCGCCTCGTTGTTCAGGCGGAAGGGCACGGCGGCCAAGGCGCGGTAGCCGCGCTTGAGCATTTCGTTCCGCCACGGCGAGCGTTGAAAGGAGGGATCGGATTCGTTGCTGGCGACGACTTGGTTCCGGAGGAAGGCCTGGCCGATGGGACCTTGGCTGAACGCGCTGTCCGGGTTGACGTTGACGTGGATCGATTTCAGGAAGCCCTCTTCGTGGCCGTCGTGGGCGATCGGTTTCAACTGGCGGGTCGCCGGGTCCACCAGCCCGATCCAGGCCATGCGAAAGCCGCCGAATCCGACGGCGATGCGGCAGATTTCGCGAAGCAGTTCGTCGCGCTTCTGGAAGTGGACGAGGGCCTGGTTGATCTGGGCGAGGACGACGTAGAGGCGCCGGAGGGAACGCTCCATTTGCACGAACGGGGAAATGTCGCTTGCGGCGATGCGGCACGTCGGCGCGCCGCCGGCTTCCGGGACGAGGATCGCGGCCAGATGCGCCCAGAGAACCGTCCCGTTTTTCTTTTCCAGGCGCAGTTCGCACGCCTGGAAGTCGCCGGAGCCGGCGAGCTCCTGGCGAAGCCGGTCGAAGATGGCCTGGTCTTCCGGAAAAACGAATTGGGAAAAAGATTCCCGGAGCAGCGCGGCGGGGGGGGCGCCGAGGAGGGAGGAGAGGGCGGGATTGGCCTCGAGGATCCGCCCGTCTGCGTCGAGAGTGCAATATCCTGCGGGAGCCCGGTTGAAGAGGTCGGCGTAGCGCGCTTTCGGCCCGGCGGATTTTCTCCGGCCGGGTTTCGGGGAGGATTCTTGCGCCGCAGTGGTTGTTTTACGGTCCTGAATCATGACGGGCCTCTGGAACTCTCTGCGCTTTCCCTGCTTTTATTCTATCGCGGCAATTGCACGCTCGCCATTTTACAACAAGCGATCGCGATCTTTTGCCGCGCCGGATTGTTACGATTGCATTAAGATTTGGATTCGGGGAAAGGTCAACGAAATATGGAGGGCAATCCCGGGATTTTTTGCCCCTCGGTCCATTGGCAGAAGTCGGAAAACCCGCCGCGTGGGGGCACGCGGCCTACAGCGAGAGGCATTTTCCCCCACGCGGGGCACCGCAAGTTGTAGGCCCGGTGCCCTTGCCGGGCGGTTTTTTTGCAAGCGGTTCCCTCCTGCGACATGGCGCGAGAGGGCGGTCGGACAGGCGTCAGTTGGCGGAGCCGAGGAGGTGGTAGAGGAGGGAATTGGCGACGGTCTGGGGGAGGAGGAGGACGGAGCGGAAAAGGGGCGCGCCGTCGGGGCCTTCGATGAAGTCGGCGGCTTCGGAGTCGATGCGCAGGGTGCCCTCGCCCTTGAGGGTGCGGTGGACGACGCGCACGTCGCCTTTTTCCGAGATGGCGCGGCCGGTGACGAAATCCAGGATTTTGGTGGCGGTGGAGAAAGTCATGGGCGAATTCTGGAGGGGCGGGGCGGGCTTTTCATCGACGAGCTGGATGGCCACGAGCTGGTCCTCGCTGTCGGTGATGAGGCGGAGGGTGGGATAGGGGGGCTGGCCGGGGCCGAGGGCGCCGTAGCGTCCGGCGTTGAAGGTATGCATGAAGAACCCGCCGTAGGGGAAAGGGGCGCCTTCGATGGGAATGCGGGGTTCGGGTTTCTTGACGCCGAGGGCGCGGCAGGCGTTGGTCAACGGCATGAGCCAGGTGAAAGGGCCGTGGATGAACAGGCCGGCCTGTGCGCGAGCATCGGCGGCGGCTTCGGCGACGGTGGCGAGGAGCATGACGAATTCCGCGGTTTCGGGGCGGTCGACGGGGGCGGGGAGGGTTTCCCAGGCGTAGCCGAACTGCATGAAGCGCGGCGCGAAGGCGTCGGTCGGATCGGGAGGGGGCGTGGGATGGGGGCAGAGCGCGGCATTGCGCATTTTGGGGGCGAGGGCAAAGAGGTTTTTCTTGGCGGCGCGGTCGAGGCGGGCGCGGCGGGCGTCGTTGACGAGCTGGTAGCACTGGTTGGCGTATTGGGTGACGGGGACGTCGGCGGGGGCGTCGGGCCGGATGGTTTCGAAGAGGAGCGCGGCGTATTGGGCGTCGGAGACGATGCCGACGAGGGCGGGGTCCTGCGGATCGGGCTTCTTGAGGTGCGCTTGGTAGGCGGCCAGGGCGGAGTTGAATTGATTGGCGGCTTGGATGAAGCCGGGATGGTTCCATGCCCCCGGAGTCACGGACGGGGTGCCGGCGGAGAAGGGCGCCGGCTCGGTGGCCAAGGCGGAAAGTTCGGCGGCGGCGGATGCGGAGGTTTCCGGCGCCGGAACCGCGGCGGAGGATTTTTCGCCGGCGTTGCGGAACGTGCCGCCGACGGCGACGTTGGGCTTTTGCGAGGGAGGCGGAATGCGTTCTCCCTTGAGCCCGGCCTTGAGCTGCGCGATGCGTTCGGGGTGGTCCTTGAACCCGAAGAACCAGATGGCGTAGAAGACGCCGCCGAGGAAAAGCAGGAAGAAGAGAAAACGCAGGAATCCGCCGCCGCCGGAGGATGCGGCGGCGGCCGCGGAACCGCGTTTCTGCTTGCCAATGAGGGACTCGGAGCCGGAGAGCGCGATGGCCTTTTTCGCGGCGGCGGAAAGATTGATGGTGTGGGCGCGCGCGCCGGGCCGGTGGCGCGGATTGAGCAGGATGGTGCTCTCGTCGTCGGCGGGAAAGGGCGGCAGCGGCGATTTGCCGGTCTTGATCTGGCGGATGTCCCTGAGCACGTCGGCCCAGGAGGCGGGGCGTTTCGCCGGATCCTTCGCGGTCATTTTGGCGAGGAGCCAGCCGTAGGAGACGGGGAGGTGCGGCAGGATTTCGCAGGGGTCGGGAAGGAAATCGGTTTGCTGGGCTTCGAGGATGGCGTCGAGGGAGCGGCCCTCGAAGGGGGGCTTGCCGGTGAGGAGGTGGTAGAGGGTCAGGCCGAGCGAATAGATGTCGGTGCGGCAATCGGGCTGGAGGCCTTCGATCTGCTCGGGGGCGATGTAGGTGGGGGTGCCTTCGATGCAGGCGGAGGGTTCGCGGGTCGCGGCGGACCCGGCGATGCGGGCCAGGCCGAGGTCGGTGATCTTCACGGCGCCGTCGGCGCCGAGAAGAATGTTGCCGGGCTTGACGTCGCAGTGGATCAGCGACGCTTCGCGCCAGACGGCGTCGAGGGCGCCGGCGACGATCTCGGCCAGCTTGAGCACCTGGCCGTGGGCCATGCGCTGGTTCTCGGCGAGCCAGCCGGCGAGATTGGTCCCGGCCACGTATTCCATGACGTAGTAGGGCGTGCCGTCGTGTTCGCCGAAATCGACGATGCCGACCATGGCGGGATGGGCCAGGCGGGCGGCGGCGCGGGCTTCCTGCTGGAACTGCTCGCGCGCGGCGGGATCGGTCAGCAGTTTCGGCGACAGGATTTTGATGGCGACGACGCGGTCGAGGGAGAGTTGCTTGGCCAGCCAAACGGTGGACGTGCCGCCGGAGCCGAGCAGGCTCTGGATCTCGTAGCCCGGCAGGGCCGGCGGGCCGGGGACATGCGTCGCTGTTTCCATGGAAATCCATTTTGGCGGAAACCCCCCGGAAAGGAAACGTCTAAAATCGGGCGTTTGCACTCGGCGCGGTTTCCGGGTTTCGTGGCGCGGGGCTTCCGTCCCGCGCAGGGGGGCAAGGCTAACCTCTTCGTTCCCGGCTTGCCATAATCTCCCACCTCCCTCATCCTCCCGTTCCAATGACCGAATGAGCCATGCATCGACCGGTTAACTTCATTTTAAAGAACTGATAACACGAAACAGGACGAGCGTAAAAACGGGCTGGATCAAACGCCGTTTGTACATGGGCACGGGCACCAACTTATCGGAGCTGCTGAATAAAATTGGAAGACAGCCGCCCGGGAACGCCGGGGTATGAAGAATTGAGAAAGCTGCGAAGTATTAAAATATGAAACTGACCCCTTTCATGGAGGGCCAATAAATGATCCTGCCCCCGGGGATCCTGCTGCAGTTAATGTTGATGCGGGCGGACAGACGATACGGCACGGGGAGATAGATGAACATGCCCCTGCGATCAACGAAATCAGAAATGGTATTATTTCGGCGCCAAGATAGTATGAGGAGGTAACTACACATGTTCCGTCGAATCACTTTATCGGGGGTCATTCTTGCATCCCTGTTAGGCATTGCGAACGCCCAACAGCAAACCAAGGACATCCCCATCGAACCGAGCGAAGAAGTTCAATCGTTTCTACGTGCCTTGAGTTCGACGAATGTGCAGGAGCGACAGATACTATTTTCCACAGGGACAGAGGAAGAATTGCGGCAAAAGTTGGCCGATATTCAGAAAATGGCCGGTGGAGACAAAGGCATGGTGTTGCAGTTGCTCTACTTTTCTGACCATGCCAGTGGCATGGAGCAAGTCATGCTTCCTGGGTTCATCCTTGAACAACTCGCTATCCCGAATGCTGTTTTCGCTGAAGTCTGTCTCCCCTTGCTTGACTCCGAAGACGAATCTACGCGCGGTCTCGCCACTAACTGGCTTACCCGTGCAGACCATGTTCCCAATGGCGGTGTAGACTTTAGCCGGTACGAAGGCGTCTTGCGTGAGAAGAAACAGAATCCGTCGCAAGGCCTCATTCGCTACATGTACGGACGTAATTCACAGGCGGCGGTGTTATCCATGTCTCGTGTGTACGGCGACAAGGCCGTCGAAACGGAACTTGCCGATAAGCTCAAAGTCGATCCGAAGGCAGCCTTGCAGTCTCTTGCCGAGCGGTCCGAATGGTGGGCGCATCTGTATGTGGCGACAATGGTGGAAAAGGATCCGGATCTCCAAACGCCGGACATAATGAAACGGTTGCATAACGAGAAGGATCCCCTTGTGCGCGAGATATTGGCCAGACTGCCGGTACCTGTTGAGGCGAGTTCAACGAACGAAATCCCGGTTGCTTCTGTCGAAACCGTCAAAACCGTTGAGCTGCATATCCCGTTTGAGAGCGACAAGGCCGATATCGGCGTCGAAACGCATTCCCAACTTGACGAGATCGTGGAAATATTGAAGACGGATCCTCAGCTCATCGCCAGGATCGAAGGGCACACGGACAAGACGCGGAGATCCGCGGAAAGCTACAGCAAGCAGCTCACCGCAAGACGCGCGCAGGCGGTTCTGGATTATCTTGTGAATTCCGGAGGGATAGAAGCCAAT
>JBFXHR010000011.1:0-70374 GCA_050176815.1 Kiritimatiellia bacterium | reverse complement strand
GGTGCGCTCTTCTAGGGTAAGATGTCGGTATTCCAAGGCCAGCCTCCTTTTGGTTGCGTAGGTTCGATTGTATCGAACCGAGGCTCGGCCTTGGAACTTTCGTGCACTTCACCCTAGACACCACCAGAACGTAAAAAATTTGTACGTCGTACGTAAAATCCGCGATTCGCACGTTATCTTTCCGGAAAACCAACCACGGGAATCTCCATGAAATTCAGGATCATATGCGCGCTGGGCTGCTTGCTCGCGGCGCTGGCCCGGGGCGAGGGCGGCGATGCGCCGGCGGCCCCGCCCGCGGTCGCCGCGGAAATCCGCCTGGCGGACGGGCAAATCCAGGCGACCTACGGCCGGCTCGCGGAATACCACCGGCGGTATTTGGCCGAGCAGGGAGTGAAACTACCGAAGCTGCGCAAGGCGGACGGGGGCTACACGCAGGCGGCCCTGACCCTCGTGCTGCTGGCGCAGGGCTATCCGGAAACGAAAACGGTCTCCAAATCCGAATTGACCCGGTTCGTCCGGGAATTCTACCCGCACGTGAACGACGTCCAGCAGGCCCGTCATCTGGCCGCCCAGCACGGCTGGTATATTTTGTCCGGCAGCCGGAACGACGACCGGACGCTGGACGTCCCGGCGGGCGAATACAAGCTGGCGAGCCTGGAAAAGGCCTACCCGGGCTTCAATCCGCGGCGGCGCACGGAGACCGCCGGTTCGGATTACTGGGAATCGCTCAAGAAAGCCTATGGCTATCGCTGCGCCTGCTGCGGTTCCAGGGAGGGCCGGCCGCACTTGCGCTGGCCCGAAACGGTGACGCGCCTGCAGAAGGGCCACATGGATCCGAGCCGGCCGCTGGAGCCGGGCAACATCCTTCCGCAATGCGAATCGTGCAACCAGGCCGACCGGGATTTCTGGATCTACGACGACAAGGGGCGCGTCGTCGGCGTGGCGAATCCCGCCATCGTCGATCGGTCTCCGGAAGAAGTCCAGCGGGCGATCTTCGAGCGGCTCCGGCGGAAATACGGGGGGGAGGCTCCGCAGGGGGGTGCCACGGCGGACTAGACGATGGGAACCAGGGTTTTCTTCCGGCGGCGGAAGGACGCGCGGTGGGAATAACCGGCGGCGCGGGCGAGATCGATGGCTTCCTCGAAGTGGCGGCCGATCTGGGCGGGATCGTGCGCATCGGAACCGAAGACGATGGGGATGCCGCGTTCCTTCATCCAGACGAGGATTTGCAGCGAGGGATAGGACTCGGCGGCGCCGTGGTCGAAGCCGCTGGTATTGATCTCGATGGCCATTCCGGCTTGGGCGACGGCATCGAGGGCCGGAGGCACGGTTTCGGCCAGCAGGGCGGGGGGCGCGTGGATGCCGCAGCGCTTGACGACGTCGAAGTGGGAACAGACGTCGTAGAGGCCGGTGCGGGCGAGTTCGGCCATGCGGAGGAAGTAGGTGCGCCACATTTGCGCGACGAATTCGGGGGTGGCGGCGGGATCGCCGGGCGCGAGGTCCCAGAAGGGGCCCGTGTGGAGGGAGCCCAGCACGAGGTCGAAATCGGCGGAATCCAGAACGGACTGGACGTGGCCGTGGACGAGGTCGCGCTGGTAATCGGCCTCGATTCCCAGCAACACGGTGCAGAGTCCGGCTTGCTGGGCTTCGCGGACGAGAACGAGGTATTCCGGAAATTCCTCCTTGGCCATGCGGATGGAGGGATGGGGGTCGTTGGGAAAGGGGATGTGGTCGGTGCAGGCGATTTCGGGAATGCCGCGCGCGGCGGCGGCGCGGGCGTAGTCGATGGGATCGCCGCCGGCATGGCGGCAGAGGCGCGTGTGCGTGTGGGTATCGGCGGGCAAAACGGAGTTCATCGGACGTGCAACCTACGCCCGGAGCGGGGACGTGTCAATTTCGCGAGGGCGCAGGCCTGGCGTCTTGTGCCACGGGGCGATTGGGAACTCCGGCAGTCCTCCCGCGGATGTCGGGACTTTATAAAGTCCCGTTTTCGTCGTTTAGGCGCGGGGCGGGTCGCCAATCTCTTTACTTCCAGCCGGCACGTGCTATTGTTAGAAGACTCAAACAATTCGAGAAGATTCGAAAAAGCATGAAGATCGAACGGCTCAGCGCCAAGGCGGAGGATTACCTGGAGACGATTCTGCGGTTGTCCGAGACGCCGCGCGGGGCGCGGACAGGGGACATCGCGGATGCGTTGAACGTGCAGCCTTCGACGGTGTCGGCGGCGCTGAAGTCGCTGAAGGAACAAGGATTGGCCGACTATTCGCCGTATGGAGCGGTGGGGCTGACGCCGCGAGGGCGGCAGGTGGCGGAGGACGTGTCGGGGCGCCACGTGGCGCTGCGGCGATTTTTCACGGAAACCCTGGGGCTGGCGCAGGAAGATGCCGAATTGGTTGCCTGCGGGATGGAGCACGACGCGACGCCGCTGGTGCTGGACCGGATGGCGCTGCTGGGCGATTTTCTGCGCGCGCATCCGGGCATGGCGGAGAAATGGGCCAAGACGCGCGAGACGGCCAAAGGGGAGCGGGCGCCGGGCGTGGAATCGGGGCTGGACGAATTGCCGCCGGGGGTGCGCGCCGTGGTGATGTCGGTGAACGTGGAAGGTTCGCTGCGCAAGCGGCTGGTGGAGATGGGCGTGACGCCGGGGGTGCTGATCGCGGTGGAACGCGTGGCGCCGCTGGGCGATCCCATCGCCGTGGAAGTGCGCGGCTACCGGCTGTCGATGCGCAAGGCGGAGGCGGCGCACATCCGCGTGAAGTGGCGTCCGGGGCTGATCTGAGCGGAAACGGCGCATGGGCGGAAAAACAACACGTCCCCGTTTGGTCGCGCTGTTGGCGGGCAATCCGAACAGCGGCAAGACGAGCCTGTTCAACTGGATGGCCGGCGCGCACCAGCACGTGGGCAACTATCCGGGCGTGACGGTCGAGAAGAAGTCGGCCACCTTCGTCCGCGACGGCGTCGAGATCGAGCTGGTGGATCTGCCGGGCGTCTACAGTCTGCTGGCGGCCTCGCCGGAGGAAGCCATCGCCCGCGACGAAATCCTGTCGGGCCATGCCGACGTCGTCGTCCAGGTGGTGGACGCGACGAACCTGGAACGGAACCTGCATTTGACGGCGCAGCTGACGGAGATGGGCGTGCCGATGGTCTATGCCCTCAACATGAGCGACGAGGCCGAAACGAACGGGTTGACGTTCGATTTGGAGCTGATGTCCACGCTGCTCGGCGGTCCGGTGGTGCCGACGAACGGCAGCACGGGCGCGGGGGTGGGGGACCTGCTGGCCGCCGCGCGGCGGGTGGCGGCCGCGGGGCAACCCTGCACGAGCCGCGTGAACTACGGGTTCGATCTGGAAGCCTCCATCGCGGCCGTGGCGGAGCAATTCGAAGGCGACGACGCGGTTTCGGCGCGTCGGCGCGCCATCGCCCTGCTGGATGGCCTGCCGGATCCCCACGCGGCCGACGGGGCGCGGGCGGCGGCCGCGCGCGAGACCGCGCGGCTGGAAAAGCGCGGCGGGCGTCCGCTGGACGTGCAGATGGCGGAAGCCCGCTACGGGTTCGCGCTGGGGGCGGCAACGGAAGCCCTGCGGGATTCGTCGCCCCATGTGCGCCGCGCCCGCACGATGCGCCTCGACAACCTGCTGCTGCACCGGGTGTGGGGCTTGCCGATTTTCGTTTTTCTGATGTGGGGCGTGTTCAATCTCGTCTTTGCGCTGGGCGAGCCGCCGATGCGGTGGATCGAGACCGGACTGGGTTGGCTATCGGAGCGGATCGCGTTGGCTTGGCCGGCGGGCGCGACCCCGTTGCTGCAGTCGCTGATCGTGGACGGCATTATCGGCGGAGTGGGCGGGGTGGTTTCGTTTTTGCCGAACATCCTCCTGTTGTTTTTGGCCATCGCGTTTCTGGAGGACACGGGCTACATGGCGCGGGTGGCCTTCCTGATGGACCGCGTGATGCACAAGATGGGCCTGCACGGGAAGAGCTTCATCCCGATGCTGATCGGCCTCGGCTGCACCGTGCCGGCGATTCTGGCCACCCGAACGCTGGAAAACCGGCGAGACCGATTCACGACGATCCTGGTGGCGCCGTTCGTGAGCTGCGGCGCGCGCATGACGATCTACGCGCTGCTGATTCCGGCGTTTTTCGCGGCGCCTTGGCGCGGCTGGGTGCTGTGGGGCCTCTACCTGACCGGCATTCTGGCCGCGGTGCTGGCGGCGCGCTTGCTGCGCGAGACGCTGTTCCGGGGCGAGAGCGCGCCGTTCGTGATGGAATTGCCGCCGTATCGCCTGCCAACCTGGCGCTCGGTCGGCATCCACATGTGGGACCGGGCGTGGATGTATCTGCAAAAGGCCGGCACGGTCATCCTGGCCCTTTCGATCCTGCTGTGGGCGCTGGGCACCTTTCCCCGGCGCACGGAATTCAGCGGCGACGCCGAACGGCAACGGGAAGCGCTGGAATATTCGGCCATCGGGCGCATCGGCAAATGGATGGAACCGGCGATTCGGCCGCTGGGTTTCGACTGGCGGGTGGGGACGGCGCTGGTCGGCGCGTTTGCGGCGAAGGAAGTGTTCGTGGCGCAAATGGGCATCGTGTTTTCGCTCGGAAGCGCGGACGAAGGTTCCGAGGGCCTGCGCGCGACCTTGCGGGAGACCTACACGCCCCTGCAGGGATTGGCGATGATGCTCTTTTGTTTGCTCAGCGCGCCCTGCGCGGCGACCATCGCCGCGACGAAACGCGAGACGGATTCGTGGGGCTGGGCGCTGGGCATGCTGCTGGGCATGACGGCCGTGGCGTGGATCGCCACGTTCGCCGTCTATCGGCTCGGCCTGCTGCTGGGATGGGGAGGGGCATGACATGACCCTGCAGACGCTGGATTGGATCGCGGCGGGACTGGCAGTGGCGGGCGCGGCGGTTTGGCTTGGGTTCCGGGTGCGGCGAAACCTGCGCCGGCAAAAAGAATCCAAGAACCAGCCGGGGGCTTGCGGATCGGCGTGCGAGGGGTGCGTCTTCGCCAAGAATTGCGGGGGCAAGCGCGGCTGACGCGCCTGCGGGAAATCGCCGCGGGCGGCCGTCTATGGAGCGGCGGGGGCCCCGGGGACAGGTGCGCGTTTTCGGGCGCGGGACTTGGGGCGGAAAGGAGCGCGGAAGGCGTCGTCGAACGAGAAGAGGCCGTCGAAATCCTCGATCCGGTCTTCCTCGGTTTTGCCGAGGAGTCCGGCGGCGAGAAGGGCGAAGGTGAGTTCCCCGAAATCGCGGGTGGCGCGGACGTTCCAGCGGGCGAGAACGGTCATGGCGAGCGGGCCGTATTGTTCGAGGGCAAAGTCGCGGAGGCCGCCGGACAGTTCGGCCCCGGTGATTTGGCGGGTTTTCTTTTCCGCTTCCTGCACCTTTTTCAGGGTGCGCAGGAGGCCTTCGTGGAGGAAGAGATAGGCCTCCGGAGGATAGCGGCGGTCGCGGGCGCAAATGCGGGCGACGGCTTGGGCGAAGGGCGGAACTTCCATGGTCTCAGCGGGAAAGCGCGGCTTTCATGCGGTCGGCCAGCGCGGTGGCTTCGGAGTGGTCGGCGTTGGGGTGGGGGGTCCTGTTCCAGTGGTGGCCGTCGTGCTTGAAGCGGGGCACGACGTGGAAGTGGAGGTGGGGAACGACCTGTCCGGCGACGGCGCCGTTGGCCTGGTGCACGTTGGCGCCGTCGGCCCCGAGGCCGTCCCGCTGGGCGCGCACGATGCGGCGGACGACGGCGATGACCTTGGCCAGGACGTCGTCGGGGGTGTCCGCGAGGGGATCGTGGTGGGCCTTGGGAACGACGAGGACGTGGCCCTTCACGAGAGGGCCGATGTCCATGAAGGCGAGGACGTCGTCGTCCTCGTGGACTTTGATGGAGGGAATTTGTCCGGCGACGATTTTGCAGAAGATGCAGTCGGTCATGGGCGTTGCTCCTGGGGCGGCGAATACGGGGCGGAGCGGGCGTTGCGCTGGTGGTGCCAGCGGGCGCCCACGCCGAGGAAGAACAGCAGCAGCAGCCCGAGCAGGAATCGCCGCTCGCTCAACGTCAGGTCGAAGCAGGCCTTGAGGGGCAGCCAGAGGGCGGATGCGGTTTCCTTCCACTTCATGAGGCGAATGGTAGGCCGCAGGGCCTGCGAACGCGACAAAATTTTGCCCCCGCGGGAAAAGTTTTGAAGCTGGAAAGAGAGGGGGCGGCGTGGTAGGGTCTCCCGGCAATGTTGTGCGAGAACTGTCATGGGAAAGAAGCGACCGTCCATCTGACGCAAATCGTGGACGGCAAGGTGACCAAATTCCACCTGTGCGAAGCGTGCGCCGAACAAAAAGGCTTGGACGTCCATGGCCAACCCATCGACCTGGGAGGCGTGCTCGAAAACCTGAAGGAGCAATTGTCGCATTTGCAGGAGGACGTCGAGTCGACGCGTCCGGAGGGGCCGGCGACCTGTCCGGCCTGCGGAATGACGCGGGCGGAGATCGTGAAGAAGGGGCGGCTGGGGTGCGACCGGTGCTACGAGGCGTTTGCGGCGGAAATGCTGCCGGTGGTGGTGTCGATCCAGCACGGCGACCAGCATTTGGGCAAGGTGCCGCGGCGGGCCTCGGCGCGCATGAAGGCGTCGGTGGAGATGGCGCGCCTGCGGCGCGAGCTGGACCAGGCGGTGGCCGGGGAGAACTACGAGAAGGCGGCCCAACTGCGCGACCAAATCAAGGCGTTGCCGCCGGGAGGCGACGAAGCGTGAACGTGCCGCCCCCAGCCGCGCTCGATGGGACGTCCGACGCCTATGCGGAAGCCTATGGCGTCACCTTGAGCAGCCGCGTGCGGCTGGCCCGCAATCTGCGCGGCGTGCCGTTCCCCGACCAGGCGCCGGCCGCGGCGCGCGCGGACGTTCGCCGACGGGTGCTGGAGGCGGCGAAGGATCTCTTGCCGATCCAAGAGCCCTTGGCCGAGGCCACGCCGCTGTTCCGGCAACGGCTCTTCGAAGACCATTTGATCAGCCGAAACCTGCTGGACCAGCGCCTGGAATCGGCCGTGTGCATGAACGAGGCGCGGACGCAAGCGGTGATGGTGAACGAAGAGGACCATCTCCGCATCCAGGCGCTGCGGCCCGGCCTGGCGCTGCGCGAGGCGTGGGCGGATGCCAACGCGCTGGACGACGCGCTGGAACAAAAACTGGACTATGCGTTTTCGCCTTCCCTGGGCTATTTGACGAGTTGCCCCACGAACGTGGGCACGGGCATGCGGGCAAGCGTGCTGATGCATTTGCCGGGACTGGTGCTGATGAGCGAGATGGAGCCGATCGCCAACGGGTTGAACAAAATCGGGCTGGCGGTGCGGGGGCGCTGGGGAGAGGGGACGGCGGCGCTGGGACACATGTTCCAGGTGTCGAACCAATTGACGCTGGGCACGTCCGAAGCGCGCATCGTGTCGGATCTGGAAGAGATCGTGAGGGAGATCGCCGGGCACGAGCGGAACGCGCGCGAGAGGTTGAAGCGCGAGCGGAGACTTTTCGCGGAAGACTTGACGGCGCGGGCCGCCGGGATTTTGACCTCGGCGCGGCTGATGACGACCCAGGAGGCGTTGGAGCGCCTCTCGGAGCTTCGGCTGGGCATCGCGCTGGGCCTGGCGAAAAAAATCCCGATGGAGACGGTGGACCGGTTGCTGCTGGACGTGCAGCCCGCGCATCTGCAAACCGTGGCGGGCCGCAGCATGGCCGGCGACGAGCGGGATTTGGAGCGGGCCACGCGCCTGCGGACCGAACTGGGCGACCGCCCGGCCAAACGAACGACGAAAAGGACGACATGAACAATTTTACGCCGAGAGCGCAGCAGGTTCTGCAACTGGCGCGGCGGGAAGCCGACCGGTTCAACCATGGATACATCGGGACGGAGCATTTGCTGCTGGGGCTGATCGCCTTGGGGCAAGGCGTGGCCGTGACGGTCCTGCGCCGCATGGGACTCGACCTCGAAACGGTGCGCATGGAGGTCGAAAAAGCCGTCGGGGTGGGGTCGGACATGAAAACGGTGGGCAACGTGCCCTACACCCCGCGGGTGAAAAAGGTGCTGGCGCTGGCCGGGACCGAGGCGCGGGCGATGAACGTGGAGTTTGTCGGCACGGAACACATCCTGCTGGGCCTCCTGCGCGAGGGCGAGGGCGTGGCCGCGCGCGTGCTGTCCAACCTGAGCGTGGACGTGGAAAAGACCCGCCAGGCGGTGATGAAGGAACTGGATCCCAACTACGAGCCGGGCCGCGCGGAGGAACCGGAGGGCGAATCCGGACCGGGCCCCGGCCCGGGGCAGCCGCCCAAGGACGTGAAGACGCCGGCGCTGTCCACCTTTGGCCGCGATTTGACGGCCTTGGCGGAAAAGGGAGTGCTGGATCCGGTGATCGGGCGCGCGGACGAAATCGAGCGCGTGATGCGCATCCTGTGCCGCCGGACGAAGAACAATCCGGCGCTGCTAGGCGAAGCGGGCGTGGGCAAAACGGCGATTGCCGAGGGGCTGGCGCAAGCCATCGTGAACGGCGAAGTGCCGGAATTGCTGCACGGCAAGAAAGTGATTTCGCTCGATCTGGCGCTGATGGTGGCGGGAACCAAGTACCGCGGCCAGTTCGAAGAACGCATCAAGGCGGTCATGGACGAAATCCGCCGGGTGAAAAACGTGATCCTGTTCGTGGACGAGCTGCACAGCCTGGTGGGGGCGGGCAGCGCGGAGGGCGCGATGGACGCGGCCAACATCCTCAAGCCGGCGCTGTCGCGCGGCGAACTGCAGGTGGTGGGCGCGACGACCCTGAACGAATACCGCAAATTCATCGAAAAGGACGCCGCGCTGTCGCGCCGGTTCCAGAGCGTGCTGGTGCGCGAGCCGTCCATCGAGGAGTCCATCGAGATCCTCAAGGGCCTGCGGGGGCGCTACGAGACGCACCACCACGCCCGGTTTACCGAGGAAGCCCTCGATGCGGCGGTGCGGCTTTCCGCGCGCTATCTGCAGGACCGGTTCCTGCCGGACAAGGCCATCGACGTGATCGACGAGGCGGGCGCGCGCGCGCGCATCGGGTCCATGACGCGTCCCGGCAGCGTCAAGGACAAGGAAAAGGCCATCGTGGCGCTGCAGGCGAAGCGGAACGAAGCGATCCAGGAGGAGCGCTTCGAAGCGGCCGCCCAGCTGCGCGACGAGGAGCGCAAGACCCGCGCGGAACTCGAGGGGGAGCTGGCGGAATGGCGCAAGCGCCACAACGAAACGGTCGTGGAGGTGACGGAAGAGGACATCCGCCTGATCGTGTCGAAGTGGACGGGCGTCCCGCTGGAAAAGATGGAGAAAAAGGAAACGGCGAAGCTGCTGGAGATGGAAAGCGTCCTGACCAAGACGGTCATTGGACAGGCGGACGCCATTTCGTCGATCTGCAAGGCGCTGCGGCGTTCGCGGGCGGACCTGAAGGACCCGCGGCGGCCCATCGGGTCGTTCATTTTCCTGGGGCCGACGGGGGTGGGCAAGACGCTGCTGGCGAAATCGCTGGCGGAATTCATGTTCAACAGCCCCGACGCGCTGATCCAGATCGACATGTCGGAATACATGGAGAAGTTCAACGCGTCGCGCCTGGTGGGATCGCCGCCCGGCTACGTGGGCTACGAGGAGGGCGGCCAGCTGACGGAGCGCGTGCGGCGCCGACCGTATTCCGTGGTGCTGTTCGACGAAATCGAGAAGGCGCATCCGGACGTGATGCACATGCTGCTGCAGATTTTGGAGGAGGGGCGGCTGACGGACGGGCTGGGGCGCGCGGTGGACTTCCGCAACACGGTCATCATCATGACTTCGAACATCGGCTCGGACATCGTGCGCAAGGGCGCGGGTCTGGGTTTCGCCGGGCACACGGCGGAGGCCGACTACGCCACGCTGCGCGAGCAGATGATGGAGGCCGCCAAGCGCAATTTCCGCCCGGAACTGCTCAACCGGGTGGAGGAGGTCATTGTTTTCCGGCAGTTGCAGAAGGAAGACGTGCGCACGATCCTGGAAATCGAGATCGGCAAGGTGGCGGCGCGCCTGAAGGCGCGGGAAATCAAGCTGTCCATTTTGCCGTCGGCGTTCGACTTCCTGATGGCCAAGGGCTTCGACCGGCAGTACGGCGCGCGGCAGCTCCGCCGCGCCGTGGAGCGCTTCCTGGAAAATCCGTTGGCCGAGGAAATCCTGCGCGGAAAGATCGACAACGGGGAAATCGTCGAGGTGGAGACCGGCGACGACCGGCTGGACTTCCATCCGCCGAAGGGCGAAGCCGCGGCGGAGCCGGCCGGCGTGGAGCCGGCCGAGGCGGACCCGGCGGCGAAACGCCGGAAAAAGAAGGATGGTTCGGCTTGAGCGCGTTCCGCGTCCACAACACGCTGACGAGGCAACTGGAGGAATTCCGCCCTCTGGAGGCGGGGCATGCCCGGATGTACACCTGCGGGCCGACGGTCTACAATTTCGCGCACATCGGCAATTTCCGGGCCTACGTGTTCGAAGACTTGCTGCGGCGCTGGCTGAAGTTCAAGGGGTATCGCGTGACGCAGGTCATGAACCTGACGGACGTGGACGACAAGACCATCCGCGATTCGCGGGCGGCGGGAAAACCGCTGTCGGATTTCACGGCGGTCTACAAGCAGGCGTTTTTCGAAGACATCCGGGCGCTGAACGTCGAGCCGGCCGAGCATTATCCGGCGGCGACGGACCACGTGCCCGAAATGATCGCGCTGATTTCGACGCTGGAGGAAAAAGGCTACGCCTATCGCTCCGACGACGGCTCGGTCTATTTCAGCATCGACCGGTGGCCCGCCTACGGGAAGCTGGCGCATCTGGACCGCGCGGGGATGCGCGCGGGCGCGCGGATTTCCACCGATGAATACGAAAAGGAAAACGTCGCGGATTTTGCGCTCTGGAAGGCCTGGGACGAGAAGGACGGCGACGTGGCCTGGGATTCCCCGTGGGGCCGCGGCCGTCCGGGGTGGCACATTGAATGTTCGGCGATGAGCCAAAAATACCTTGGGCCCAGCTTCGATATCCACACGGGCGGCGTGGACAACGTCTTTCCGCACCACGAAGACGAGATCGCCCAAAGCGAGGCCGCCAGCGGGCAGCCGTTCGCGACCTATTGGCTGCATTGCGCGCACCTGATGGTGGACGGGCAGAAGATGTCGAAGTCGCGCGGCAATTTCCACACGCTGCGGGACGTGCTGGCGCGGGGCTTTTCCGGCCGCGAGGTGCGCTACGAGTTGCTGGCGACGCATTACCGAGCGCCGCTGAACTTCACCTTCGGCTCGCTGGACGCCGCGCGGACGGCGCTGCGCCGCGTGGACGAATTCGTTGCGCGGCTGGCGGACGCGGCGGGAAGCGCGAAGCCGGGGGGCCTGCCGGCCTGGGCCCAATCGGCGGCGGAACGGTTCGAGGCGGCCATGGACGACGATTTGAACGTGTCCGCGGCATTGGGCGCTCTGTTCGACGCGATCCGCGAAGGCAACGCGGCGCTGGACGCGAAGGCGCTAGACGCATCCGCGGCGGCGGCCATGCGGGAGCTCTTTCGCCGCTGGGACGGCGCGCTGGGCGTGCTGGAAAAGCCGGCGGAGGCGATTCCGGCCGACGTGCGGGATCTGCTGGATCGCCGCCAGGCCGCGCGCGCCGCGAAGGATTGGAAGCAGTCCGACGCCTTGCGCGACGAAATCGCGGCGCGGGGCTGGTCCGTCAAAGACACCCCCAAAGGCCAAGCGGCCACAAAGGCGTGAAAAGCGAATCAGAACTCATGAACTCATGAAAACAGGATCAAAATGGCAGATGAGTATCCAGATTCGGCGTTGACAGAGGGAATCATTAAAGCGGCCATCACGGTTCACAGCCGGTTGGGACCTGGATTTCTGGAATCTGCTTATGAGGAGGCGCTTTGCATAGAATTGCGCAAGGCTGGGATCCCTTTTGAAAGGCAGAAGGCCGTCGATATCCTGTACGACGGCCACAAAATCGCGGAGCATCGCCTGGACATGTTTGTCGCCGGCCGTGTCGTGGTGGAATTGAAGGCGATCCTGGAGGTTGCGCCGATCCACTACACGGTGGTTCGTTCCTACTTGAAGGCGACAGGAACCCAAACGGGCCTATTGTTTAATTTTTTCTCAATGCCTCTGATGATCAAGCGGGTTGGCCCGGATCGGTTTTCCGACCCCAAATGATTATTCATGAGTTCATGAGTTCTGATGACGATGGAGATCGGAGGATATAAATGAGCCGAGGCAGACTGATCACGTTCGAGGGCCCGGAGGGGGCGGGGAAGAGCACGCAGGCGGCGATGCTGATTTCGAAGCTGGAAGCGCGCGGGATCGAAGTGGTCTACACGCGCGAGCCGGGCGGGACCAAGCTGGGCGAGGCCATCCGCGGCGTGCTGCAGTACAACGCGGCGGGCGAAGATCCGTGTCCGGAAAGCGAAGTGCTGTTGTTCGAGGCCAGCCGGGCGCAGCTGGTCCGGAACGTGATCCAGCCCGCGCTGGACCGGGGCGCCTGGGTGATCTGCGATCGCTTCGCGGATTCGACGACGGCCTACCAGGGCTTTGGGCGCGGATTTTCCGTGGAACTGATGGAAACCATCAACCGGTTCGCCATCGGAACGGCGACGCCGGACATGACGATCTTGCTGGACGTGAATGTGAGCCTGGGGATGCAGCGCTGCGCCAAACGGCAAGCGGGGAAGAAAATCCAGTTCGACCGGATCGAGAGCGAGAAACTGGAATTCCACGAAAAGGTGCGCCAAGGCTATCTGGAGCTGGCGCGGCGCTTTCCGGAGCGCTTCCGCAAGGTGGACGCCATGCGCGATGCGGAGCCCATCGCCGAAGAGGTCTGGAAACAGGTGGGCGATGCCTTCTTCCCCCAAGGTTGAGCGGGCGCTGGAGCAGTTCCGCCGGGCGGTCGCCGCGGGGCGGGTGCCGCATGCCCTGCTGGTGTCGGGACATCCGCGCGGCTCGGGAATGGAATTTGCCGAAGGGTTGCTGCGGATGCTATTTGGCGATTTGGACGCGGTGGGGCTGCGCCAGCATGCGGACATCCGCTGGATCGAGCCGGAAAGCAAGTCGCGGCAAATCAAGGTCGACGAGCAGATCCGCCCCCTGATCGAATTCATCGGGCTGACGTCGTACGGGGGGGGATGGAAGGCCGGCGTGATTCTGTTCGCCGACCGGCTGAACGACAACGCGCAGAACGCCCTGCTGAAAACGCTGGAAGAGCCGCCGCCGCGGAGCCTGCTGGCGCTGGTGACCGATACGCCGGCCGCGCTGCTGCCGACGATCCGCTCGCGCACGCAGTACGTGGAAACGCTGGAGGACGAGCGGCCGGAGGGAACGCCGTGGTTGCCGCTGGTGATGGATTTGCTGCGGCATCCTCCGGAGCGGCGAGCCTGCGAAATGATCGCGTGGACCGACCGGCTGACGGCGCCGCTGCGGTCGCTGAAGGAGCTGGCCACGGAGGAAGAAACGGCCCGCGCGGAAGCGTTGGCCCAATCGCGCGGCGGGGACGAATCGGAATTGACGAAGGCGGGGAAGGATTTGGTCGACGGCCGCGTGGCGACGCGCGTGAAGGAAATGCGCGGGGAAATCCTGCGCACGATCCAGCTATGGCAGCGGGACGTGCTGGCGCGGGCGGACGCAGCGGAAGACAAGCCTCTCCATTTCCCGGAAGAAGAAGCCGCCATTGCCGCCCAGGCCCATGGACTTTCGTTTGCGGAGGCGTCCGCCCGGGTGGCGGCGGTGGACGAGGTGCGGGAACTGCTGGAGCACAACGTCCGCGAAGCAGTGGCCTTGCCGCGCCTGGCCCGGGCCGTTTCCAAGCCTCGGGAGGCGTGACGGCGGGTCCGCGCTGGACAAGCCCGCCGGCCGGAGGCATAGTCGCAGACATGCGCAAAAAGGAATTTCCCATGGGCGATAAAATATCCCAGGGCGGATTTATTTTTCTGGCGATGGCCGGAATCGCCGTTTTCGGGTTGGCCGGCCGGACGTTTGAACCGGAACGGGATGCGATCCGTCGAACGGCAGAGCAAGGCGACGCCCCGGCGCAGCACAAGTTGGGGCAGATGTATGCGGACGGGAACGGCGTGGCGCCGGATGCGGAAAAGGCGGTCCAGTGGTACCGCCAGGCGGCGGAGCAGGGCTATCTGCCGGCCGTGTACGACGTCGGGGTGATGCACGACTTGGGAAAAGGCGTTCCGCCGGACGATGCGGAGACCGTGAAGTGGTATCGCCAGGCGGCCGAGCGGGGCTACGCGCCGGCGCAAGACAGCCTGGGGCGCAAGTATGCGGAGGGCGACGGCGTGCCGCAGGACGATGCGAAGGCGCTTCGGTGGTACAGCCAGGCGGCCCGGCATGGTTTTCCGCAGGCCCAGTTCAATCTTGGGCGCATGCATGCCGAAGGCAAGGGGGTTCCGCGGGACATGGAAGAGGCGCTGAAGTGGTACCGCCAGGCGGCGGACCGGGGCTATGCGCCGGCGCGCGAACTCTTGCGGGAAATGGGCCGGAACTGAAGGATGGTAGAGGCGGAGGGGCTCGAACCCACGACCCACTGATTAAGAGTCAGTTGCTCTTCCAACTGAGCTACGCCTCCATCCACAGTGCGGGGGCATCCTACCCCAGAATGCCCGGGGTTCAAGTTTTTTTTGCGCGCTTTTTTTCGCGGATGGAAAGCTCGGGATGGTTCGAGGAGACGATGCTGTCCGGCGGGACGCTTTCCATCAGGAAAACGTTGGATCCGATGACGGAGCGGGCGCCGATGACGGTTTCGCCGCCGAGGATGGTGGCGTTGGCGTAGACGATGACGTGGTCCTGCACGGTGGGGTGGCGCTTGACGTGCTTGACGGGCATCCCGTCGAGCCCGAGCGCGAAGGAACGCGCCCCGAGCGTTACGCCCTGGTACAGCTTGACGTGGTCGCCGATTTCCGTGGTTTCGCCGATGACGACGCCGGTGGCGTGGTCGATGAAGAAGGCATGGCCGATTCGCGCGCCGGGATGGATGTCGGTGCCGCTCTTGGTATGGATCCACTCGCTCATGATGCGGGGGATGATGGGCACGCGGAGCTTGTAGAGTTCGTGGGCGATGCGGTGCGCGGCGATGGCGAGCAGGCCGGGATAGGAGAGCAGGACTTCCGCGAAGGTGAGGGCGGCGGGATCGCCGTCGTAGGCCGCCTGCACGTCGGCGACCAGCAGTTTCCGCACGCCGGGCAGGGTATCGAGAAAGGCCTTGAGGATGCGGTCGGTCTCGTGGTCGAGATTGTCGATCTTGGGCGGGCGGGCGCCTTCCACGCGGGCGGCCTCGCCGATCCAGCGGTAGGGCAGGGCGCGGCGGATTTCGCGATGGAGCAGGCGCCAGGTCTCGCTCAGGCGGCGGATCAGGAAGACGCCGAGTTCAGAACCATCCACGGGCGTGGCGCTGATTTTGCCGGGAAACATCACGTCGAGCAGGACGCGCAGGGCGTCCACCGTGTTTTTCGGCGCGGGGCTATGGGTCAGCAGCGCGTCCGGCGCATCGGTTTCGACGCGGTTGAAAAGCCCGGCCAGATCCTTGGCGGTTTTGCAGATTTCGGCTTCCGGCGCGCCCATCGTGCACCGGCGGGAGGTGGAGGCGGATTTTTTCTTCATCGTCAGGGAGTGTAGGTGACCGTGGCGGCGACGGTATTGTCGTCGTCGTCGATCACGTGGACGTAATTCACGTGGGCACTGGTCGCGGAAACGTTGTTGGTGGGGCGCGTGTACTTAACAGTCGTTCCGCTGTCAGAGTTCACGGTGCCCAGGATGGTCGAAGAAACGTACCACGAGTAGGGCGAGGTGCCGCCGCTGGCGGTAAAGACGAGGGTATTTTGCACGCCGGATAGCGTGGCGGAAGACGGGCTGATGGAAAGCGCGGCCGTATCGTCGTCGGTATCCTCGCCCGAATAGGTGACGGTGGCGGAGGCGCTGTCGCCGTCGGAATCCGTGATGGTGACGGTGACGGTGCCGGCCTCGCCGGAAGCGGTGAAGGTGGCCTGGTTGCCGCTCGAGGAGAGAGAGCCGTAATTGGTGCTGCTCAGCGTCCAGGTATAGCTTCCGGTGCCGCCGCTGGCGGTGAAGACCTGGGTGACGTCGTTGCTGTTGAGGGAGGCGCCGGACGGATCGATGGAGAGGCGCGTATTGGCGTTGGAGGTGGCCGGGGAGGTGGTGGCCTTGGCGAAGATGGAGCCGGAGAAGCCCGTTTCGAGCCAGGATGCGTCCATGGTGGCCGACGAGGCGGAAACCTGGGTGGCCCCGTTGGACGTGGTTGTGGCTGCGGAGGACGAAGACGAGGAGGAGGAGAGGGTGCCGACGATTTCGACGCTGGTTCCGGCGGACGTTTTGCCGCTGAGGGTAAAGGAGGCGACGGCGCCGTTTTGGGCGGAGATGCTGCCGGTCCAGGTTTGGTTGGCGTTGTCGTAGCCTTCGAGCGCGCTGCCGTACTGCAGCAGGCGCAGCCAGGTCAGGACGATGCCGCTCTGCCGGCCTTCCGGATAGACCAGGGCGGCGCTGGCGTTGGTGCCGCTGGAATCGCGCATGTACAGGCCCGCGTAGCTGTAGATGGTGCCGCTGTTGTCGGAAACCACGGCCGTGGTACTGTCCGTCGAATCGACGTCGCAGGCCGCGAGGAAGGCGGCCCAGAGGGGGATGGCCGCCGCAACGCCCAACGCCCGGAAAAGGGGGGTCCGGAGAATGTTCATTCTGTGAATCCTCATGTAATGCTTTTTTAGCTTCCCCCATCCGGATGGTTTTTGCAAGACTGTTCGCGGCCAAAACCCGTTTTTGGCCAAAGGAGATGCGCCCATGAAGCCCTACCACCTCGATGACGTCCTGATTACGCCGCGCCAGCTGGAGCAGCGCGTGGACGGGATCGCCCGGGAAATCGCCGCCTGCGGCCGCAGCGACGACCTGGCGGTCATCGGCATCCTGCGCGGCAGCTTCGTGTTTCTGGCGGACCTGGTGCGTTGGTTCGCGGTGCACGACCTGCACCCGCGCATCGACTTCATCATCATGGAAAGCTACGGCCACGGCACCTCGCCCATCCAGGAGCCGGTCGTGACCCGCGACTGCACGATCGACCTGACGGGGGCGGACGTGGTGGTGGTGGACGACATCCTCGACACGGGCCGCACGCTGCAGAAGGCGGTGGCGCACCTGCAGACCAAGGGCGCCAAGAGCGTCCGGTCCTGCGCGCTGCTGGACAAGCCCTCCCGGCGCGTCGTTCCGTTCGAGGCGGACTTCGTCGGCTTCAAGATCGAGGACGCGTTCGTCGTGGGCTACGGCCTGGACTACGACGGCCGGCACCGCGAGCTGCCGCACATCGCCAAGGTCACGTTCGCGAAGGACTGAGCGGGAAGGGGGCGCCATGCGGACGCTGCTGAAAACCGCCGTGGCCCGCGCCTATGGCGCGTGCGGGGGGATTCGCCGGCGGCACGCGGGGCGGCTGGTGGTGTTGACGTTCCACCGCGTGCGCCCCGGCGGCGAGGGGCCGGAGCAACGGGCCATGCGGACGCTCGACGTGGCCGTTCCCGATTTCCGCCGCATCCTGGCGCGCATGAAAGAGGACTACGAGCCGGTCGCGCTGCGCGATTGGATCGGGTGCGAGGCGCCGCCCGCGCGCGCCTCGTTCGCCGTGACCTTCGACGACGGCTGGGCCGACAACTACGAGCACGCCTTTCCGGTTTTGCGCGAGCTGGGTCTTCCCGCGACGATTTTCCTGGCCACCGGCGCCGTGGAGGACCGCACGCCGTTCTGGTGGCAGATGCCGGGGCTTTCCGACGCCGAGATCGAAACGATGAAGCAACGGCCGTCCTTCTGGCTGGAAAACCGGCGGGACGGACATCCGGAATTGCGCACGGTCCACGCCGGCGATTTCCTGACGTGGGAGCAGATCGGCGAGATGGGCCGCAGCGGGCTCGTCGATTTCGGCCCGCACGGGCACCGCCACCTGCGGATGACTTCGATGGCGCGCGACGAAGCGCTCGACGACGTCCGCCGCTGCTGGTCGCTGCTGAAGGAGCGGGTGCCCGGCGCGTTGCTGCCGGCGCTGGCCTGGCCCAACGGCGATGCGCGCGGCGACCTGGCCGACGAGCTCGAGGCCCTGGGCCTGCGCGCGGCCTTCGGCACGGGCCGGGGCGCCGTCGCTTGCGCGTCGGATGCGCGCTGGAATTTGCCGCGCAACAACGTGGACCGCAACGTGGCCCGCCACCCGGGGCTGCTGCCCTGGCTGCTGATGCGCGCCGAATGAAAACCCACGCATAGGAGCCGGTCATGGACGAAGTGAAATGGGCCTGGGTGCTTTTCCTGGCGGCGACGCTGGCGCTGATCGTACGCCTGGCGATGTGGTTTTGGCCGGGGCCGTCGTCGTCGCCGGCGCTGGATCGCAAGGCCCAGATCGACGAAGCCGCGGAGCAGGCCTCGGCCGTGGCGCAGGCGGAAAGGCCCGTGTCGCCGCCTCCGGAAACGCCGCTTCCGGCGGCGGAAGAAAAGCGGGACGACTGGGGAATGCCCCGGCCGGCGGCGGTCCGGTTGCCGGAGCCCGTTGCGCCCGCGCCGGCCGTCGCCGCGCCGCCGCCCGAAGAATTCCATTTGCGGTGGACGCGCTGGGGCATGACGCCCGAAGAAGTGCGCGCGGCGGAACGGATCGAGCCGTTGCGGGCGGGCGAAGACCGCCTGGTGTATTCGGTCTTCACGCACGAGATGCCGAGCCTGCTGGCGTATTCGTTCGAGCAGGGCCGCCTCGTCCGCGCGCGCATTTCGTTTTCCGATCCGGCGGGCGTGGACATTCCGCCGCTGACGGTGGCGCAGGCGCAGCGGCGCTTTCTCTATTTGCGGGAACAGCTCCGGAGCCGCTACGGGGAACCGGTGGAAAAGACGACCCACGTGCCGCGCGATTCCTCGGACCTGGACCGGCGCGCCCAGAAGCAGGAAGAGCTGGCCAAGCAGTACGACGCGGAAATCGCCGAAGCGGAGGCGCGCCTGAAGAAGCAGCGCGAAAAGCTGGAGAAGAAATTCGCGCGCTGGTCCAAACCGGCCGAATACGTCGCGCGGGGCCTGGCGCCCTACGAGCGCGACTTGCGCGAACTGCGCCAATGGAAGCAGGACGCCCTGGCCCTCGCGGATCGGTCGCGCAAGACCATCCAGGCGCACCGGGAGGCCGACGCCTCCCGGCCGCTGGTCGCGTCGATGTCCGCGCGCTGGCCCGACGCGCGCGGCTTCCACGACGTCCACCTGCGGATGGATTTGCGCGGCGCGGCCCCGACGCTGGACGTCCGCTACGAAGCCCTCCGGACCCTGCCCCGGTTCCGGCGGATGGACGAACTGTGAGCGGAACGCCGGTTTTACGTGCTACGTACAACTTTTTTACGTAGTACGTAAAACCGGCGAAAAAAGTTTACGTAGCACGTAAAACTATTTTCCGGCGAGGGGGCGGACGAAGTCGGCGAAGGCGCAGCCGGCGAGGGGGGAATCGGCGGTGGCCAGCTCGATGCGCAGGACGTTTTCGAGCACGGTGCCGCGGGCCAAATCCACTTCGGGGCCGAGGGTTTCGATCTCGGAATAGCCAAGGCCTTCGTTGGAATAGACTTCGACGACGCAGCCGCCGTCCGGATAGTCGCCGGGGGCATCGTTGGCGACGGATTCGAAGACGACGTGGGGGCCGCGGGCGGCGGCGATCCATCCGCGCGGGGAATCGGAGCCGAGCTTGGTTTCGGCGCCGGGCGCGACGGCGTAGACGACGGCGTCGCCGCACGGAACGAGCCGCTTGCGGGTGGGCTTGCGGCCCATCAGGGCCTTGACGCCGTTGCGGAACCTGGATTCCGCCTCCACGGGCATCGCGATGGATTCGGCGTTCGCGATTTGGCTGACGTTCCACAGGACGACGGGGACGCCGGGCGCGCCGGTGCGCTCGATGCGCTGCCGCACGACGAGCGCGGAAGACTTCGGATCGAGCCGGAAGAGGCGCGTGACGAGCACGTTCAGGGGCGGGCCGTATTTGCGGGTCAGCAGGGCGCACTGGGCGCCGCCGACGTCCGTCCAGGCGGAGCACTTCCACGGCCGGTCGGCGAGGGGGGCGGGGGGGGGCCACGGGCTCCCGTCGGCGGACAGCGAGGCCCAGCGGGCCTGCGCCACGGGCCAAAGCCAATCGCCGCCGACGTTGAAAAACCGTTCGCCGCGGGGCGGGGTCTGGCCTTGCAGGGAGGATTCGAGGCGGAAGAGGCTGGGTTCGCCGGCGGCGGAAAAATGCACGAGGCGGCCGACGGCGGGGACGAGCACGGCTTCGACCCGGTCGTTTTTCAGGACGTAGGCCTTGGGCCAGCCGCGGAATTCGGTGGGCGGGATGGGCGAGACGGGCGGGGGGGGGACGACCGCCGAGGTCTGGGCGAGCGCCGTCAGCGCTCCCAGGCAACCGGCGATCCAGAATGCGCGGAGCAGGGTTTTCATGCCGGAGAGCATAGGCGGGGGGCGGGCAGAAATCCAGCGCTACTTGCCGGCGTTGGTCGAGGCGGGCGGCGCGAAGGCGCGCATCAGGGCCCGGTTGTCGCGGTGCCGCTGGTCGAGTTCGGCCAGGACCCGCTGGTGTTCTTCGCGCTGATCGGGGGTGAGGTGTTCGGACACTTCGGCGCGCATTTCGCCCATGAGGGCGTCGAAGGTGGCGCGGCTTTGTTCGCGGGCTTCCTTCAGGCGGGCGTCGTAGGCCTGCACGATGGCGCGGACCTGGACTTGCTGCGCATCGTCGAGATCGAGTCGTTTCGTGAGCATCGCGACGATGTGTTCGGGCACGTTGCCGGGGATTTGGGAGAAATGGCGGATGCGGGCGCGGATGACGGCGCTGTTGCCGAAGAATCCGATGCAGACGCCGGCCAGCAGGGCGGCGAGGAGGAGGAGGGCCAGTTTGGTTTTTCTCACGTTCGTCTCCGTTAGAGGCTGGAATCGTCGAAGGTCAGGAAATTCTGCGCGAACTCGCTGGGCTGGACGCTTTGCAGCCAGGCCTGGCTGATCTGGCGGTCGGCCATCGCCACGGAACGGGCGACGACGCCGGCGGCGGCGAGGAAGGCCAGCGAGGCGGCGGCGGCGCACACCCAGGTGGGAATGGGGGCGGCGAGGCCGGCGGCGGGACGGCGCAGGGGCGCCGCCGCGGCTTCCCGGCGCACGGCGTCCATGATGGCGGACACGTCGAGTTCCGGCGCCTGCGGGCGGTAGGCCGTCCGGAGCTGGTTCCAAAGTTCTCGGTTGTTCTGGTTCATGGTTGGTCTTTCTTCATTTCCGGCCGCAGGTCTTCGAGGATCGCCTTCAGGCGGCGCCGCGCCCGAAAGGCGCGCACTTTGACGGCGGAGAGGCCGCAACCCAGCCGGCGGGCGGCGTCCTCCATGGAGCATTCCTCGAGTTCGACGAGGACGATGACCGCGCGGTCGTCGGGGGAGAGGCGCAGGAGCGCGGCATCGAGCCATTCCCGGGCGCGGGTTTGGGCGTCTTCGTCGGCCCGTTGCTCGGCGATTCGTTCCTGGCGCGTGGCCTCGGCGCGCCGCAGGGCCGAGTCGTCGAGATCGGCGAACGGCTGGTCTCGGCGGCGGTACTTCCGGCGCCAGAAGTCCATGGCCGCGTGGCGGGCGATGCGCAGGAGCCAAATGCGCAGGGGGGCTTCGCCGCGGTAGGACGGCAGGGAGCGGAAGGCGCGGACGAAGACGTCCTGCGCGACTTCCTGGACGTCCTGCGCGGGCAGGCGCCGGGACAGGTCGGCGGCAATCAACGAGCGGTAGGCCTGGACGATCGCGGCGAAGGCTTCGACTTCGCCGTCCAGCACGCGGCGGACGGATTCGAGAAGAAACGAATCTTCGGTGCCGCGATGGTCGGGTTCGCCCATGCGGTTATCTTTTCACAGAACGGCGGACCGATCAAGAATCCGGTTGTCTTAGAACGACAGCAGGAACTGCAGGAATGGAACGGGCGGAGGGGGCGGGGCGGGGCAAACCCGCACCGGGGGCGCCGGGGGCGCGGGCGGGGCATAATAGACCACGCACGGCTGGGGATAGGGCGCCGGGAGCGCAGAGACGTATCCCGAATAGCCCGGGCGCACATGGCAATCCACGGACCGATGCGGCTCGGATCTGCGGGTTTCCACGCGAACGATCCGCTGCGGCTTTTCCCGGCGGCGTTCCGTCGTCTGGGCGGGCCGAGAGCGCGGCTCCTGCGGCCGGGAGGGCTGCGGGCGTTCCCGTGCGAATAGCGCGGCGGGAGAGAACAGAAGCGCCGCGAATGCCAACGCCGCGATTTGTTGGGTCAGGGTTGTTTTCATTGGCCGATCCTCCGTTGGTTGTTTTGCCTTTCACCCACAGCAGTCGCCGCGAGGAGGCAAAAGGTTACCGGCGGAGGAATCGGCGGAAAAATCAACGGTTGCGAGGCGGCTTGCCCGGCTGACCGCCGGAGGGCGGTTGCTGGCCCGGCTGTCCCTGTTGCTCGTCGGGTTTCGACTTGCCTTGGGGCTTGCGGTCGGGCTTGGACTTGCCTTGGGGCTTGCGGTCCGTTGGCGGCTTGCGATCCAGCAAGGGCTTTCGGTCGACGGGGGGTTTGCGGCCGGTCTGGGGGCCTGGACGATTCTTTTCCGGCGGTTTACGGACGACGGGTTGGGGTTTGCGCGGCTCGGGCTGGGGCTTGCGGGCGACGGGTCTCGGTTTCGGCGAGGGGGCGCGGGGGGGCTGGATTTCCCGATGGGGCGGTGCGGCGGGGGACGGATAGGTGAAGAAGACGGGCCCGTAGATATCGAACGGATCCAGCGGATCATGGCGCCAGCGGAAATCGTCGGGAGGGGGCGGGCCCATCGCGTCGAACTCCAAGAGCGCCGCGCATCCCAGCGCGAACGGAAACAGCGACGCCAGCAAAACCACTCTCAAGCCACGGAGCCATGCGGTTTTCATAGATTTCCACCTCCGTCCGTAATGTAGTTCCGCCGGGGACGGTCGTCAATCCACCTTCGGAAAAGGTTTTTGGTCTGGTCCGGGAGCGGAACACGTGCTGGAATCGGTCCCAATATGCGGGCAATGCGGATCATGGCGGTTGGGCTGGCCTTGGCGGGCGCGTGGCAGGGAAAGGCCGCGCGCGCCGGGCTGGAAACCTTCGAGACCGCGGGATTGGGCAGCAACTGGGTGGACATCGGTTCGTTCACGGGGCAAGAAGGCATCGCATGGACCTACGCGAATGCGTGCGGGATTCCGACGGTGTACGCCGACGATCCCGCCATCGTTTTGCAAACGGGGTACTCCGCCAACAAGGGCTGGCTGCTGTCCGGAACGATCACGGGCGGTTGCGCGCGGGTTTCGGCGGTGTTCAAGCAGGTGTTGTCGGACGCGGTGGATTGCGTGGTGCTGGTCAACGGCATCGAAATCGCCAATTACCGGTCTTCCGGCGGGGAGGGCTCGGTGGAGGAGGCTTCGTTCGACGCCTACGACTCCGCCAATCGGATGCCGTTTACCAACGATTTCACGCTGATGGTCTCCAACCGCCTGGCCTCGGGGGGGCGCGTGGCCATCGACAATCTGGCCTGGGAACCGTTCCGGCTTTTCGTGCGCTTGGACCGGACGGGGACGAACCTGGCCTATGCGGGGCGGGAGTTCGATGCCGAAGCGGAAGTGTTTGCCGTCGGCGAAGCCGTAACGGGCGGCTGGAGGATCGAACCGGCGTTTGCGGGAGAGCGGTCGGATACGAACTCGTTGCAAATCACGCTGGTCCCGGCGGAGGAAGACGTCGGCCAGACCTTCACGGTCGCCTACGCGGCGACGGATCCGGAGGGGACGGGCTATGTCCACCAGGCCGACTTCCAGATGTCGGTTCTCGGAGCGCCCAACCCGCGGTTCGTCGATTTCGAAGGCGCGGCGTTCGGATACGACACCAATTCGGGCGTAGCGACGAATCTCAACGGCATGGACTGGACGTTTTTCAACGTGCAGACGAGCGATTCGACGGACCGGAAGATCGGGGCGACGTCGGCGCGGTTCCGGCATTCCTCGCTGGCGGCTCCGGCCATCATGGAAAGCGCGGGAACGTTCGAGGGCGTCGGCGCGATTTCGGTGCATGGCGCCTATTACGGTTCCAACCGGGTGGTGCGGTTCGAGGTGCAGACCCGGGGCGAGGAAGAGGCAGGCTGGACCCCGAACGGGAATTTCAGCGTATGGGAATGCGAGGACATCACCAACAGCCTTTTTTCCTTCGAGGTGCAGCGGTCGGAACCGGTCCGGGTTCGATTGATCACGACGGGAAATTTCGGCGAGATCGCCGACGTCGACGACCTGCGCATCAGCGAATACGGCGACGTGCCGCCGCGGCTGGTCTGGAGCGGGCCCACGAATGCGCCGGTCGGCTGGGAGACGGTCTTGGATTTCACGCTGCTGAACGCGGAGGGCATGGTGCGGACGTGGGATTGCGCCCTTGCGCCGCCCAATGCCCACGCGGAGTTCACGACGAATGCGGAACGCCAGTTGCAGCTGCGCTTTTCTCCCGCGGACACCAACGACTGGGGCGACTACGCCGTGTCCGTGACGGCGCGTTTCGACGCCGCGGTGGCGGGGGCGACGAACGTGGCGATCCGGGTGGTATCGCCGCCGGCCTTCCAACTGGCGCCGGTCGCGACGAACGTCGCCGTGACCAACCGCGTCGACGCATGGGTGACCAACATGGTTTTGCACGCCGGAGGCACCGATTGGACGACGGATTGGAACGCCGAGCCGGCCTTTGCCAACCCGCCGACGACGAGCGACAAGCGGAGGTTCCTGATCAACACGGGAACGACGGAAGCCGACGTCGGCGCCCACACGGTGACCGCGGTGCTGACCGATTCAGGCACCGGGGTAAGCGCCACGAACGCGGCGACGATTTGGGTGACGTCCGGCGGAGGCGACCTCACGAACGAGGTCTATGCGATTTTGTCCTTTAGCTCCACTCAACTGGTGGTGGGCGGCAAATCGGGGCGCGTGTTTCGGGCCATTGGAACCACGAACTTGACGGAGGGCGGCGGATTCTGGCAGGGCCCGGAGATCACCAACGCCGATGGGGCGAATCTGGCGCTGGAGATCACCCCCACGCCCGATCCGCGGATGTTCTTCTACGGCGTCAAGGTGCGCGCGGCGCCTTGATGGGATCGGGGAATCGCCCGAGATGGGCGAGATGGTAGACGCCGGCGGCCAGAATGGCGCCGAGCCCGTCGGCCAGCATGTCCTTCTGCGCGTCCCAGACGTCGCCCTGCGAACCCAGGAATTCCGCGCCGGCGGTCGGACTGGCGGAAGCGGCGTACAGCCATTCGACGATTTCGAACAGGCTGGCCACGGCGAAGATGGCGGCGACGGCGAACGTGGCGCTGAACGCGCGGCGGGTACTGAGCCGGCGGCTTTCGGCGAATTCCATCAGGGCGTAGGCGTAGAAGCCGACGGTGAAGTGGGCGAGGCGGTCGAAATGGTTGCGCTGGGCGCCGATCCAGTCCGTGATCCATCCGAAGGGCACCTGCGCGAAGGTGTAGTGGCCGCCGAGGGTGTGGAGAAAGACCAGCACGGACATGAAGAGATAGGCGGCGTTTGAAAAGCGGATGCCTTTCAGATACATCCAGACGAGGGGGACCACGATGCAGAGCACCGTGACGTTTTCGGAGATCCACGTGGCGCGCGAGACGGGACGGATGCCCAGCACGGCGAATTCGACGATATACAGGGCGAACAGGACGACCGGCAGCTTGGTTTTCATGGCGGCAGGGAGCATACCCCATGCCGCCGCCGGCGCGAAGGAAAAGAACGGGGTGTGGGCGTTCCCGGCGCATGCGGACCTTGAGAAACGGCGAAGGCGGCGCGCAGAATAGGCTTGCCCCGAAGCGCCGTTTTGGCGGATAGTCTGCGGGGTTTTACAGAAGCGAGGATTCAGGTCCATATGTCCGAATTGCCGAAAAACTACGATCCGAAAGCCATCGAGCCCAAGTGGTACGGCTGGTGGAAGGAGAAGGGCTATTTCCACGGGGACGCGGGGAAGGGCGGCAAGCCGTACGTCGTCGTGATTCCGCCTCCGAACGTGACGGGCATTCTGCACATGGGCCATGCCCTGAACGAGTCGATCCAGGACGTGATGGTGCGCCGCAAGCGCATGCAGGGGTTCAACGCGGTGTGGGTGCCGGGCACCGACCACGCGGGCATCGCCACGCAGAACGTCGTGGAAAAGGATCTCAAGAAGAAAGGCAAGACGCGCTGGGACTTTCCGCGCGACGAGTTCATCCGGCAGGTCTGGGCCTGGAAGGAGCAAAAAGGGGGCACGATCCTGGCCCAAATGGAGAAGCTGGGGAATTCGTGCGACTGGGCGCGAACGCGTTTCACGATGGACGAGGGGCTCAGCGACGCCGTGGCCGAGACGTTCGTGCGCCTCTACGACAAGAAGCTGATCTACCGGGGCGAATACATCATCAACTGGTGCCCGCGCTGCTGCACGGCGCTGTCCGACGAGGAAAGCGAGCACGAGAACCAGGCGGGGCACCTGTACCACATCCGCTATCCGGTCAAGGGCGGGCGCAAGAACGATTTCGTGACGGTGGCGACGACGCGACCGGAGACGCTGCTGGGCGACACGGCCGTGGCCGTGAACCCGCGCGACGAGCGGTACGCGAAGCTGAAGGGCAAAACGCTGCTGCTGCCCATCCTCCAGCGCGAGATTCCGGTGATCGAGGACGATTTCGTGGATCCGCAGTTCGGGACGGGCGCGGTGAAGGTGACGCCGGCGCACGATCCGAACGATTTCGACATGGGCCGCCGCCACGATTTGCCGATGGTCAACGTGATGACCGAGACCGCCGAGATGAACGAGAACGCGGGGCCCTACCAGGGGCTGAGCCGGGAGGCCTGCCGCGAGAAGATCGTCGCGGACCTGAAGGCGGCGGGGCTGCTGGTCCAGATCGACGACCACGCGCACGCGGTGGGGCATTGCTACCGCTGCGCCACGGTGGTGGAGCCGCGGCTGTCGCCGCAATGGTTCGTGAAAATGAAGCCGCTGGCCCGTCCGGCCATCGAGGCGGTGAAGGACGGCCGCGTCCGCTTCGTGCCCGAGCGCTGGAACAAGGTGTACCTGGACTGGATGGAGAACATCCGCGACTGGTGCATCAGCCGCCAGATCTGGTGGGGCCACCGCATCCCGGTGTTCACCTGCGAGGAGACGGACTGCCAGCACGAATGGGCGAGCAAGGGCCAGCCGTCGAAGTGCCCGCGGTGTGGGTCGGACAAGTTCCGGCAGGATCCGGACGTGCTGGACACGTGGTTCAGCTCGTGGTTGTGGCCGTTCAGCGTGTTCGGGTGGCCGAAGGACAACGCCGACCTGAAATACTACTATCCGACCGCCGATCTGGTGACCGCCCCGGAAATCATATTCTTCTGGGTGGCGCGCATGGTCATGGCGGGCCTGGAGTTCATGGGCGACGTGCCGTTCCGGCGCGTCTACCTGCACGGCACGGTGCGCGACAACCAGGGCCGCAAGATGAGCAAGAGCCTGGGCAATTCGATCGATCCGCTGGACATCATCGGCGATTTCAGCGCGGACGCGCTGCGCTTCAGCCTGATCGCGCTGACGGCGACGGGACAGGACGTCTACGTGTCGAAGGACAAGTTCGAACTGGGCCGGAATTTCGGCACGAAGATCTGGAACGCGGCGCGCTTCCTGCAAATGAACACGGCGGGGCGCGCGGTGGACGTGCGCGATCCGCAGTTCGATCCGGCGCTGCTGACGGCGGACGACCAGCACATTCTCGCGCGCCTGCACAAGACGATTTCGGATTGCGACGAGCACGTCGAGCGCTTCCGCTTCAACGACTATGCGAAGGCGATGTACGAGTTCTTCTGGCACGAATTCTGCGACTGGTACGTGGAAGACGCGAAGCCGCCGCTGTACGGCGCCGACGAAGCCCGCAAGGCCGAAGTGCTGAAAGTGATGCACTACGTGCTGTCGCGCGCGCTGTGCCTGCTGCATCCCATCATGCCGTTCCTGACGGAGGAGCTCTGGCAGGGCATGGGATACGCGTCCATGGCCGAATCGATCGTGGTCGCGCCGTGGCCGAAGGCCATGGACGAAGAGGAGCTGGCGGCCTGGGGCGTGCAGCCCGAGGCCGTGGCGTACGTGGATGCCAAGCATGCGGCCATCGGCCTGGGACGCAATCTCCGGGCGGACTACGGGTTGCCGCCGGGGCAGACGGCGGATTTCATCCTGCGTCCGACGGATGCGGGGACGGACCAGCGGGTCCGGGCCGACCGGGCCGCCTACTTGCCGCATCTGAAGGCCGGCAAGCTGGAAGTGGAAGCCGAATTCGTGCCGTCCAAGCCGATGCCGAGCGTCATCACGCCGCTGGGCACGCTGTTCATGTCGCTGGAAGGGCACGTGGACGTCGAGGCGGAAAAGAAGCGGCTTTCGGAACAACTGGCCAAGACCGAACAGGAGCTGGACAACGCCAGCAAGCGGCTCGAGAACGAAAATTTCGTGGGCCGGGCGCCGCCGGACGTGGTCGAGCAGGCGCGGGCCCGGAAGCGCGAGCTTCAGGAAAAGCGCGACAAGCTCGGCAAACTGATCGAGGCGATGTCGCCCTGACCTGCTCAACGAACCAAGGAGAATCCAACCCATGGCCAAGGAACTGGCATTTGTATTGATCAACCCCTACACGGTCGCCAAGTCGCGCACGGGCGGCGTCATCGCGCGCTACATCAGCCGGACGGGGCTGGATCTGGTGGCGGCGCGGATGTTCGCGCCCAACGAGAAGCTGGCGGAGGCTTTCGCGGCCCAGATCCGCACCGACCTGGAAATCGATCCGGTGATCCGGCCGCTGCTGGCGGACTACGTGGCGCGGGAATACGGTCCCGATCCGGCCACGGGCGCGCGCCGCCGCGTGATGATGCTGTTGTTCGAAGGCGAGAACGCCATCCAGCTCGTGAAGGACGTGACCGGCCCGATCCGGCCCACCAACAGCGGCGAGAGCGTCCGCGACACGTTCGGCGACCACATCCTGGACGCGGCGGGCGCGGTGAAATACCTCGAACCGGCGGTCTTCATCGGGCCGACGGAGCACGCGATCGGCGAGACCCTCAAGCTGTGGGCGAAGTTCAGCGGCGAGTGCGGCGGCATCGTCGACGCGGCGGGCGACGTGGCGCAGGGCGCGACCCTGGAAGAGGCGCTCGTGATCCTCAAGCCCGACAACTTCCGGTTCGCCAGCGCGCGGCCGGGCCTGATCATCGACATCTTCTCCCGCTCGGGCCTGCGGATCGTCGGCGCCAAGATCCACCGCATGACGGTGGCCGAAGCCGAAGAATTCTACGGTCCGGTGCGCGACGTCCTGCGCGAAAAGCTCAAGGGCATGGTTGCCGAACGCGCGGCCAAGGCCGTGGCCGCGGAACTGGGCATGGAAATGCCCGAAACCGTCAAGGGCGCCCTCGGCGACCTGCTGGGGCCCATGTACGGCGACAACCAGTTCTACCAGATCGTCCAGTTCATGACCGGGCGCTGGGGCGAAGGGCTTGTCGACGAAGAAAAGAACAAGCCCGGGACCCTGCGCTGCCTGCTGCTGGTCTATGCCGGGCCGAACGCGATCTCCCGCATCCGCAGCATCCTCGGGCCCACCGATCCGAGCAAGGCGCTGCCGGGCTCCGTCCGGCGCGAATTCGGCCAGGACATCATGGTCAACGCCGCGCACGCGTCCGACTCCGTCGAGAACGCCCAGCGCGAAATGCGCATCACCAAGGTCGGCGACGAAACCATTCGCCCCTGGGTCGAAGCGTACTATCCCTAGAAAACAAACGAACCCGCCCCCCCCGCCAACCCCCAGGAGGCCGACATGTTTTTCTCCGGAATCGAACCTGCGCCCGCCGATCCCATTCTGGGCCTGACCGAAGCGTTCCGAAAGGATCCCCGTCCGAACAAGGTCAATCTCGGCGTGGGCGTCTTCATGGACGACAAAGGGGCGACGCCGGTGCTGGAATGCGTCAAGCGGGCGGAACGCCTGCTGTGGGAGACGGAAAAGACAAAGGGCTATCTGCCCATTTCCGGTTCCGCGGAATTCGGCGGGGACGTGGCGGAGCTGGTCTTCGGCGCGGATTTCCACGGGCTGGCCTCCGACGGCGTGTCCATCGTGCAGGCGCCCGGCGGCACGGGGGCCCTGCGCATCGGCGCGGAATTCCTGAAGGCGTTCCGGCGGGACGCGACGGTTTGGATGCCCGCCCCGACATGGGACAACCACAAGGGCGTGTTCGGCGCGGCCGGGTGTCCCGTGAAGGAATATCCCTACTACGATCCCGCCGCGCGCGGCGCGGACGTCGACGGCATGTGCGCGGCGCTGGAGAAAATTCCGGCCGGCGACGTCGTGCTGATGCACGTCTGCTGCCACAATCCCACGGGGGCGGATCCGGATGCGGCCGGGTGGGCGCGCGTGGCGGACGTCGCGGCGCAGGCGGGCTGGTTGCCGTTCTTCGATTTCGCCTATCAGGGGTTCGGAGACGGGCTGGAGACCGACCGCGCCGGCCTGCTGGCCGTTCTCTCCAAGGCGCCGGAGGCCATGGTCGCCACGTCGTTCTCCAAAAACATGGGTCTTTACGGGGAGCGGGTCGGCGCGCTGGCGCTGGTGGCGGAAAGCGCAAAGGCCGCCGCCGCGGCCACGTCGCAGGTCAAGCGGATCATCCGCACGCTGTATTCCAATCCGCCCCGGCACGGCGCGGCGCTGGTCCAGACGGTGCTGGACGACGCCGATTTGCGCGACCTGTGGATGCAGGAGCTGGACGCCATGCGCGCGCGCATCGCCGGCAACCGGCGGAAACTGGCGGCCGGACTGGCCCGGCGGAACGAGGACGTGGATTTTTCGTTCATCGTCCGCCAGAAGGGGATGTTTTCGTTCAGCGGTCTCCGCGACGCGCAGGTGGATTTCCTGCGCGAACAGAAGGCCATCTACATGGTCAAGGGCGGCCGCATCAACGTGGCGGGACTGATGGAGGAATCGCTGGACTACGTTTGCGATTCCATCGCGGAAAGCCTGAAAATCTAGGGCTCGTTCGCGGGAACCGCGCGGGCGGGCGGCGAGAATTTCCGGCGGGGCAGGAAAACGAGCAGAAGAATTCCAGCCAGCAGGAGGAAGACGGAAACGGTTTGGGCGGCGTTGACGACCAGGCCGTCTAGACGGTCATCGCCGCGTCCATACTCGAGGAAGAACCGGAGGGGGGGGTAGAGCACGAGATAGAGAGCGAAGACGGCGCCGTCCTTCCGTCGACGAGGATAGGCGAACAAAAGGGCCATCCAAATCGCGAGAAGACCGACGGATTCGATGAGTTGCACCGGATAGAGGGGAATGCCGGCGAAAAGCCTGCCCGGTTCGCAGAGGGGGGGATAGACGACGCCCCAGCCGGAATGGGCCGCCGGCCGGCCGTAGCAACAGCCATTGAAGAAGCATCCGAGGCGGCCGAGCGAGTGGCCGATAGCCAGGCCCGGAATGGCGAAATCGGCGAGGTGCCAGACGGGAAGGCGCTGGTGACGGGCGAAGAACACGAGCACGATGGAAGCCAGGACCAGGCCTCCGTAGAAGATCAGTCCTCCTTGGTCGATGCGGACGATTTCGAGGGGATGGATGCGGTAATACGCCCAGTTGGCGGCGACGTAGGCCAGGCGCGAGCCCACAATGCCGCCGCTCATTAGCCAGAAACCCAGATCGGCGGCAAAACCGGGCGGACGCGTCTCGCGGCGTTCCAGCCAGACCCACGTGAGAATGGCGGCCAAAAAGCCCGAGGCCGCCAGAATGCCGTAGGTGTAGATCTCCTTGCCGAAAAAATGGAACAGGACTGGATGCATGGGGATGGACTATAGCAGGCCCGGGGGACAAATCCAGCGGCAAGGGGAGATTGGCGGTTTGTCTAGCGATATGGTAGGATTTTGGTCATGGAGAAGACGATTCAATTGGCCGGAGCCGTTCTGGAGCGCACGTGGCTGGTGCTGGGCGAGATGGCGCCATGGGTGCTGGGCGGATTTTTCGTGGCCGGAGTGCTGTCGCTGTGGCTGAACGCGCGCGTGGTGCGGGACCATTTCGGGGGGGGGCGATCCGGTTCGATCTTGAAGGCGGTGGCGTTGGGAATTCCGCTGCCGGTGTGTTCGTGCGGCGTCATTCCCCTGGGCGCGTCGCTGCGCAAGCACGGCGCGGGGAAAGGCCCCACGACGGCATTCTTGATGAGCACGCCGCAGACCGGCGTGGACAGCATCGCCGTGACCTACGGCATGATGGGCGGATTGTTTGCCTTGTTCCGGCCGTTGGCGGCGTTGGTGTCGGGCGTGCTGTGCGGGTTCGCCGTGGAGGCGCTCGACGGCGACGCGACTTCCGAGCCGGCCATTCCGGAACCGGACATCGAGGCCGAAACGGAACCGTGGTGGCGGCGGGTGGCGCACAACGGATTCGTCGTGCTGCCGCGGTCGGTGGGCGGGGCATTGCTGGCGGGCGCGCTCATTTCGGCGCTGGTGATGGCGCTGGTGCCGGGAAACTACATCGCGGAAAAAATTTCCGATCCGCTGGCCCAGATGGTGCTGGTGTTGGCCTTTGGCGTGCCGATGTACATCTGTTCGACGGCGGCGGTTCCGTTTGCCCTGGGACTGATGGCGGCGGGGTTGTCGCCGGGGGCGGCCATGGCGTTTCTGATCGGCGGACCGGGGGTGAGCGCATCGACCTTGCTGGCGGTGAACCGGCTGATGGGATGGCGGACCGCGGCGGTCTACGCGGCGGTGCTGGCGGCGTGCGCCATCGGATTCGGCCTCCTGGTCGAGGCGCTGCTGCCGACGGGATGGATGCCGGCCGGCATCCGGATGGTCGATGCCCATGCGCACGGCGAAGAAGGCATGGCCTGGAACGTCCACGTTCAAGCCCTGTCGTTGCTGGGCGTGGTGGCCTGGGCGAAATGGGGACCGCGCAAAAAACGCCCCTGAAAACGCCGCGGCGCTTGCAACCGCCGCGGGAAAATGCGAAAAAACCGCTGGAGGCAGCAGCATGAGCGAAATCAAGGTGCGCTACGCGACGGCGGCGGAAGCCAGCCGGATCGCGGACTACAACCGCAAGATGGCCATGGAAACCGAAAGCCTGGCACTGAGCGAAAGCACGGTGATGGCGGGCGTGGTGGCGTTGATCGGACATCCCGAGCGCGGGTTCTACCTCGTGGCGGAAGCGGATGGCGCGATGGCGGGCTGCCTCAAGGTGAGCTTCGAGTGGAGCGCCTGGCGCAACAAGATGTTCTGGTGGATCGGGAGCTGCTACGTGAAGCCGGAGCTGCGCGGTCGCGGCGTCTATGCCGCGCTATACGGGAAGGCCGAAGAGCTGGCCGCCCGCGAAGGCAACGTGTGCGGCTTCCGCCTCTATGCCCACAAGGACGACGTCCACGCCCAGGAAGTATTTCGCAGCCTCGGCATGGCCGAAAAGGAATTCCGCGTTTTCGAGGAGATGTTTTAGCCGTTGTCTGCCCGGGCCCCGCGCACGCGGCGCGGCTACTTCCGGAGGTATGGCGCGAGGGGCGCGGCGGGTTCGGCGCCCGACGCGGGGGAAGATGCATCGCTGGCCGCGTCCTGGATGACGCGGAGGAAATAGGGCTCCAATGCCTGGCGGGGGTGGTCGAGGGATGGATCGGTGCCAAGGGCGGCGCGGGCGGCATCGAGGATTTTACGCAGGGTGGCCGGATCCGACGGCGTCGGGAAGGTGAGGGTGGTTTTCTCTTTCTGGGCGAGAAGGGAATCCAGCGCGCCGCGGGCGAGGATGCGTCCGTTGAAAAGGATGGCGACCTGCCGGCAGACGTCTTCGACGTCGGCGAGGAGATGGGAGGTGAGCAGGATGGTTTTGCCGCGGGCGGCCAAGGCGAGAATGAGATCCTTGACCTGGCGGGTGCCTTGGGGATCGAGGCCGGCGGTGGGTTCGTCGAGGATGACCAGGTCCGGATCGTTGAGAAGGGCCTGGGCGAGGCCGATGCGGCGGGCCATGCCTTTGGAAAATTCGCCGACGGGGCGATGGCGCGCGTGGGAAAGGCCGATCATCTCGAGCAGCTGGTCGATGCGGGCGCGGGCTTCGGCGGAAGGGAGGCGGAAAAGACGGGCATAGAACGAGAGGGTTTCGAGCGGGGTGAGGTGGGGATAGAGATAGGATTCTTCGGGCAGATAGCCGATGCGCTGTTTGACGGCGACGGAACGGGGGGAGGCCCCGAGGACTTCCAGCGTGCCGGCGGTGGGGAAGAGAAGGCCCAGAATCATCTTGATGGTGGTGGATTTTCCGGAGCCGTTGGGACCGAGAAGGCCAAAAACCTGGCCGGCGGGAACGTCGAAAGAGACGGAACGGACGGCTTCCACGCGCGGCCGGCGCCAGAAATCGCGGAAGGTTTTGGACAGGTTTTCGGCGCGGAGGGCGGTCATGTCAGGAGATCTCCAGTTTTTGGAAGGAGACGATGCCGATGGCGAGGGCGACGGCAGACCACGCGGCGGCGTAGGCCGCGGCGAGCCCCAGATACGAGGGGGGGATGGAGGAGGCGGAGTCGAGGGCGTCGAGGAGCCAGAAGGCCTGGACGTTGGGCAGGATGGCGTAGGCGGCCCGGGCCAGGAACGAGGCGTCGAGGCGAGGGCCGAGGAGGTAGTCGGCCATGAGGCCGAAGAGGAAAAGTCCGGCGCAAAGGAGCAAAACGGGCGTGACGGGGAGGCGGGTGGCGAGGGCCGAGGCGAGAGCCGCCGCCATGGCGAGGCACAGGAAGAGCAGGAAACCGACGGACAGCAGGGACCAGGAAAAGTTGTCCGGAAAGACGAGCCGATCGAGAGGCGTGGGGAAGAAAGCGGCAACGGCGACGGCCAGCAGGAGGAAAAAGAGCAGGAGGAAGAACGCGGCGGACGCGAAGGGGCGGCGCGTGCGGTGATTCCATGCGCCGGCGACGGCCGGGGCCAAGAGAATCGCCAGCAGGGCCGGGAGGGCGGCGGCCCCGTCCAGGCGAAGATCGCTGGCGCCGGCGCGAACGGAGAGCATCGTGGCCGCCAAGGCGGCGAGGGTAAACAGCGCCAGGGCGGCGACGATGCCGGTGGCCTTCGCGAGAAAGAACGCCGCGCGCGATACGGGCTTGGAGAGAACGGTGGCCGAAGTGCCGCGGCGCAATTCGCCGGAAAGGGTTTCGCCGGCGGAAACGGCGGCGAGAAGCAACCCGCCGACGAAATAGAGCGCCAACGCGCTGTCGCGGATGATTCGCGCGGAATCGCCGAGGGTATAGTTGAGCAGCAGCGGCATCAGGACGATGCCGGCCAGAACGAAGAGCGAGATCAACAGGAAAACGGGGCGGCGGATGGCTTCGAGGGCAGCCAAGCGGGCGATGGCGAGAAATGGGGAAAGGACCGCCATGGAAGAATCAGAAAAGCCCGGCGTAGGCGGGGGTGCTGTTCACCTTGATGGATTCCAGAATGGTGGCCACGTCTCGGGGTTCCGGACGGGAATTCGGGGTGTAATCGAACAGTTGGATGCGGGCGGGAAAGGTGCCGCCGGGTTTGACGACGAAGAAGGCCGGGGTTTTGTTCGCGCGGAATTGAGCGATCAGCGCTTTCGTTTCCTCGTTGCCGATGTAGGTGATCTGGAGCTTGACGTAGTTTTTGATGGCCTTGCGCCATTGCAGGTCCGTGGCGACGTTTTTCTCGAACCAGCCGCAAAGCCCTTTTTCGTTGGTCACGAACGGATTCTTGAAATAGACCAGCATGCAGGCGCCGGTTTTTTTCTGGAGTTCGAGCAGTGCCTCGTAGTCTTTGGCGTCGTCGAACCACTTGGCCGGAATTTCTTCCAGCAGCGGAGCGTCGATGGCGGCCTTTTCCGCGTCGGTGGCGTTGGCGGGATAGGGCGAACCGCCGGGCGGCGGCAACGAAGGCGGGACGGCATTGGAGGAAAACACGGACGGAGCGGGCGGCGCGGAATCCGAGGCGGCGGCGGGAGCGGCGGGAAATCCGGAACCGCCGGAGAACTCCGCCGCGGGGCTCGCAGGCATTTCCGCGGACGGGGCAACGGAAACGGGGGCCGGTTCGGCAGCCGCGGGTGCCGCGGCGATTCCCGCCGCCGCAGGGGGGCGCAGGGAAGAATCCGGACGCTCGAAGCGGGACCGGTCGAATTTTTGGCGCTGGAATTCGACCCGTTGCTGGGCGGCGGCGGCGGGAACGAGCATCGCGGCCACCAGGGGAAGGATGGAAAACAGGGGGCGGGAGTTCACGGGATTCCTTTCAACTGGCCGGCAATTTAACGAAATGCAGAACGACGTTGGCGATGGAAAAGTAGATGAGCACGCCGAGAATGTCGGCCATGGAGGTGATCAGGGGAACGCTGGCCGTGGCGGGATCGAGTTTGAGGCGGTTGAGAAGCATGGGCAGCACGGTGCCCATCAGGCTGCCGGCGATGACGACCGTCGTCATGCTGAGGGCCACGACGATGGCGACCCGCAGGTCGCCGAGGGCCCAGCCGAGGAAGAACGCGGCGAACGACATGGCCAGGCCGATCGCCGTGCTGACGCCGATTTCGCGCAGGAGGAGCTTCCACCAGTCGCTGGAGCCGATTTCGCCGGTGGCGATGGCGCGAACGACCAGGGTGGCGGCCTGGGCGCCGGCGTTGCCGCCGCTGCCGATCAGCAGCGGCATCAGGGCGACCAGCGCCGCCACGGCGACGATGGTATCCTCGAACATCTTGATGCCCATCCCGGTGAAGATGTTCACGACGACGAGGCCGATGAGCCAGCCGATGCGCTTGCGGAACAGCAGGCCGAGCGTGGCGTCCTTGAAACTGACTTGCAGGGGACTCACCGTGGCCAACTTGTGGAAGTCTTCCGTGGCGGCCTCTTCGGCGACGTCGAGAATGTCGTCGGCGGTGACGATGCCGAGGAGGATGCCGTCGGTGTCCACGACGGGCAGGGCGTACAAATCGTATTTCCGGAAGATCTGGACCGCTTCCTCCCGGTTTTGAAGCGAGTGGAGGCAGGCATAATGGCCGTCGAGCAGATCGGCGATGCGCGTGGCCGGATCGGCGAGGATGATCTTGCGCAGGCGGAGGTCGTCGGCGAGGCGGCCCTTTTCGTCGGCGATGTAGATCATCGTCATGGTTTCGGAATCGGTGCCGACCTTGCGGAGATACTCCATGGCTTGGGCGGCCGTCCAATCGGGCTGCACCGTGACGTAGCGGTCGGTCATCAGGCGGCCCACGCTGCCCTCGGGATAGCTCAGCAGCGTCAGGGTCTTCTTGCGGTCGGCGTCGTCGAGAAGTCCGAGAAGCCCCTTGGTGACGCGGGCCGGCAATTCCTCGAAGAGCGCGGTCCGGTCGTCCGGGGAGAGGCCGGAAATGACTTGGCGGACTTCTTCTTTCGCCATGTTCTGCAGCAGGAGGTGCTGGGCGGACGGCTCCAGCAGGCAAAACGTGTCGTCGGCGAGGTTGCGGGGCAAAAGGCGGAAAAGAAGGACGCGGTCTTTGTCCTCGAGCGCGGTCAGCAGCTCGGCGATTTCGGGGGCGGGCTGTTTGGCCAGGAACTCGCGGACGTCGTTGAGGCGGCCGGATTCGACGAGATCGAGGATGTCGGGCAACAGCAGATGGCGGAGAATCATGCAAAAAGGATGGGGGAAGGCTTCGGGGAAGACAAGGCCGAAGTTTGCGCAATCCGGTTCGGGTCCGGGCTGGACAAGGGGGGGCGGCGATGGCATATTCCGGGCGATATGAGCGACGAGACCACCAGTCCGATCGACGCGGAAATCGTCCAATGGCGGATGAAGATTTTCCTGCGGTCTCCGCTGCGCAGGAAGTTGCTGGTCCGCGCGATGCGAATGCTGGACAAAGTGAACGGCCAACAGGTGCTGGAGATGTCCGCGGACGATGCCGTCAGCGTGGCGATGCGAAACGCCGGCGGGGGGGGCGGGGCCGTGTGGACCAGCCTGGCGGCAACGGAAACGCAGGCCGAACTGCTGGCCGAGGCGGGAATCGACCGCATCCATCTGGCGGTCCTGCCGCAACTTCCGTTCGAGGACGGTTCTTTCGACGCCGTGGTGGCCAGCGACATGCTCGAGTACGTGGAGAAGCCGGCCGATTTGATGGCGGAGCTCCATCGGACCTTGCGTTCCAAGACCCGCCTGATCCTGCACGTGCGGCGCAAAAGGCGCACGCTGGTCGGCTGGTTCCGCAAACTGTCGGGGCTGACGGATCCCCTTCGGCCGATGGTCCATCCGGGATTCACGCCGACGGAGCTGTTCGACGTCCTGAAAGACGGGTTCGACGTGCAGGAAACGGCGGGCTATGGCCGTTTTTTCAGCGAATTCGCGTCGTTGCTGGCCGAATTGTTCGCGGGAATCATTCCGTCGTCGTGCGAACCGGCGGCCCTGAACGAGCGTCGGCTGCGCCGGGCGGCGGCGGTTTTCACCGTATTTACGCCGTTTTTCTGGCTGGCGGGATTGCTGGACGGGATCTTTTTCTTTCTGCCGGACCACCACATGGTCCTTCGCGCCAAGCGCCGGATGATGTGGGTTCCGCGGGTGACGCCGCGCCTGCGCGACGGCCGCAACATCGCCGAGGCGGCGCTGGGCTACAAGATCGGCACCGCCGCGGAATAGCGGCAAATTGGGGAGGGGGCGCGGGATGGGCCCGTCGTTCCGGCGGGCCTTACTCTTTTCGGATGCCGAAGTACCGGTGGTCGGGCGGCAGCGGGGGCGACGTCATGACGGGCGGCACGGCGACGAGATTGGTCAAGGAGATGAATCCGCCCCAGGCCGGATTGGTGCTGGCCAGGATGGTGTAGGTGGCCGCGCGGTTGGTGAAGGCGTGCCAGACGATGCGCCAGTCGTTCGTTCCCGGGTGCCGCGATTCGAAATCCACCACGAGGCGCGCATCGGCGGGGTTGGTGGGGTTGTATCCGAGCTGGTATTCCTGCCAGGTCAGGAACCCGTCGCCGTCTTGGTCGAGGCTGGCCTCGGCCATCCAGTGGCGGTTGGTTAATCCGTATAGAGACAGCCATTCAGGCGGCACAAGTCCATCCTCGAGAATCGGGGCAAAGACGGCGTGAACATCGAGGTTGCTGCTTAATGGCGGCCAGAAAATGATGAAATTGGTGAAAAAGCCATTGAAGAAAGGGATGGGGACCGAATTGGAACGAATATCGGCAATGAAAGCGCCGGAATGGGCTTCAAAATCGACGCGGAAGTTTTGGCCTTCTTCCACAAGAGTTTCTCCCCATGGATCGACCTCTCCGGGACCGTCGGCCGTGACGCGCACGCGGCGGGTGAGGTTGTGCAGGGCGACGGGCACCGCGATGGGCGAAGAACGTTCGGGATCGTTGTGGTGCACGAGGAGGGCATAGTGGCCCGAGGCCATCGGCGGCAGCGGGGTGGTGTCGAGATTGACGGGAGCGGCAAAACCAAATCCGACATCGATATTCCAGTTGGTAATGGGGAAACTAAGCCATCCCTCGTATTCCGTGCGCGGCGAGACGACGACGTCGTCGAGGCGCCAGCCTTCGGCGACGACATAGGCATCGGCGCCGAAGCGGAACCGGATCTGCACTTCCCGGCCGGCATAGGCCGACAGATCGGCGCCCACGGGATCCCAGTCGGAGGTATCCACGAAACAGGGCGTTTCGGGGGCGAAAGGCGAGGCCGGGTTGGAGGTGATTAAACCCGGATAGCCGCCCTCGGGCACAAGCGCGTTCCACGTGGCGCCGCCGTTGCCCGTGATTTCGAGCACGCCTGAATCCCAGTAGTGGTAGCCGTCGGGACTGCGGCTGTCGTCGTATTCGAACCGCGCGCGGTGCAGAAAATCGAGCCTGGGCGAGTCGGCGGCCAGTTGGATGGGCGGCGTGGACAGCGCGGCGTGGGTGGAATCCCGGTAGGTCTGCGTCAGAGCTTGTCCGCAATACCAGGCGTTGGACGGCGAATGGGCGTTTGGGGCGCTGACGTGCCAGTCCGCGTTGCCGTCGGGCCGCGTCCATCCGTTGGTGCCGGATTCGACGTCGTCGGCGAATCCAAGGGGCGCGATTTCCAGCGTGACGTCCAGCGGCTGGCTGCCGACGTTCTGGATGAACAAATAGAGATTGGTCTGCGCGTCGCCCGGCAACGAAGCGGCGAGGGCATCGGGCGAGATATTGATTCTCGCATACGAAACATCCACGGTCCAGGAGGCGGATTGGGCGACGAAACCGGCGGCATCGGCGGCGGAGAGCCAATAGACGATTTGATCGCCGTCGCGGGCCGGCGAAGGGATTTGCGCGGAGAACGCATCGCCGCCGCCGTTCGTCATCGCCGCGGAACGGACGAGTCCGCCGTTGCGCTGCCAGTGGAGGGTCGCGGTGGCGACCTGATAGTTGTCGGTAATCGTCGCCGAAACGGCCCACGGCGCGGGTGTAGCGGCCGGCGAAGCCAGCGGATCGTGCAGAATGACGGGAACGGCCGGAACCGAAGCGTCGTCGAGCGGATCGGAATGGTCGGCCGCCTCCAGTTCGTTTTCGTAGCCATCGCCGTCGGGATCGCCGTATGGATCCTGGCCCAGGCCGCCGAAATAGCGTTCTTCGAACCAATCGGGCAGTCCGTTGGCGTCGCTGTCCAGCGCCGTCGCCAGATAAACGGCGGTGGCGGTGCGCGGGGCGGGCATTGGAATGCCGTCGATTTGCCGCCGCGAGGGTCCGCCGTTGGTCGGCCAGCGCGCGCCGTCGATTTGCCAGCCCGCGAAGGTCAGCGGCACGCCGTTGGAGAGGTGGCTTTCGGGGGCGGAGAGGCTGGAAACGACGGCGTTGCGGGCGTGCCAAGTGGATTCAGCCATCGCGCCGGACGGCGCAGACATGTGCATGAGCGCGACCTGCTCCTGCCACAGCCAGGTGATGATGGAGGGACCGATCATCGTGAAATCGCAGACGTTCGTTTGGCCCGCCGGGGGGACGGATCCCGCGCCCTGCCAGCCGACGCAGGCGGTGCGCCAGCCGTTGGTGCCGGCGGGCGGATAGGACGCCACGGCATGGACGACGGCGTTGGATGCCAGCGTATGCAACCCGTAGGCGGGATCGGCGGTGAACAGGTTCGAGGGCAGGCCGCTGACGGCGAGGGCCAGCGGCGGATTCACGTCGAACGAATGGAGTTCCGCGGGCGCGCCGGCGGGATGGAAGGTCGTCAGGCCGTCCGGACCGGCGGACAGGTAGTAGAAGACGTGCGTGCCGACGGATTGGGCGGGGATGGACGCTTCGAAAATGTGGCCGCTTGCGGAAACCATGCCGACCGCGGCAAAAGAGCCGGTGCCCGTCGTGTTCCAATGTAGCCGAACGGAGGCGGGATCCAGTACGCCGGGGGATGTCACTGCGGCGGAGACGAGATAATCGGCGTCGGTGATCCACGTGGTTTCCAAGGGCTCGTGTTCGATGAAGGCGGGCATGTCGACCGCGCCGCGCAGATAAAGCGCGTAGGGCTGCGGTCCTTGCGGCACGTTGGGGGCCGAGACGACGAGCGTCCAGCGGCCGGTTGCGGCGGCGGCGACGTCGATGCCTTCGAGGTTGTTGAGGGCGTCCGGGTCGGTCCGTCCATTGGGATAATGCGGCACGCCGTTGGGATCGATCAGCAGGAGGTCGAGGTCGTTCACCAGATTCACGGCCGCGGCCAAGGCGGACGGATAGTCGCTGTAGGCCAAAGAGACGGCCAGCGGTGCGTTGCTGCGGACCAGGAACGACACGACGTTGCTGCCGCCCGTGTCCAAGGCGGAGGGACCCTCCGTCAGCACGGCCTGGACGCCTTCGGGCGGGAACAGCGTGCCCGCCACGTCGATCTGTCCCCAACCTTCGACGGAGTTGGGTCGCGGCGCGGAAGGAATTTCGAGAAATTCGTTCGTGCCGTACTGCCCGGGATGAAGCGACCGGGCGCCTCCCGCGAGTGCGGCCTTGACCAGCGCGGCGGAGGGCTCCGCCATGCCGAGAACGTCGACGCAATACTGGCGGACCAGCGTGGCGCAGCCGGCGGCAAGGGGGGTGGCCATGCTGGTTCCCCCCATGAAGCAGTAGTTCGTATTTTCGGCCAGCACGCCCCATCCGTCGTCGTCCGAGGCCCGCGAGCGCGCGGAAACGACGTCGGTTCCGGGAGCCACGAAATCCGGTTTGGCGCGGCCGTCCGCCGCCGGGCCCCGGGAGGAAAAGGCCGCCATGCCTTGCGGGTTTCCGGCGGGGCTGGACGAGATCAAGTCCCCGGCGATCGGCATCGCGCCGTAATCGGCCGGCCATGCGCTGGCGTAGGCGCGGGCGGTCAGGCCACCGCCGCCGGCCGGGCGTTCGCTTTCGCTGGCACCGACGGACAGCACGTTCTTGGCCGAGGCCGGCGCGTCGAGGGACAACGCGTCCACGACGCCGTTTCGGTCGGAATCGATTCCATCGTTGCCGGCGGCAAAGGCCACGACCCATCCGGGATGGTCCCAGATGAATTCGTCGGACGTCATCGAATCGCTGGTGTATTGGCCCGCGGCGGCGCTGCCCCAGCTGTCCGAATGGACGCGGGCGCCCAGGTCGTAGGGCGGCTGGTAGAGTTCGTTGAGATCGTTGGGCAGATTGAGGGTCGAGTAGGCCGTCATGATCGATTGGAACACCAGTTGCGCGGCGGGCGCCGCGCCGCGATACTGTCCGCCCGACGCCGCGCCGGTGCCCAGCAGGGAGCCCACGACGTGCGTGCCGTGGTAGTAGGTGTCGCTCCAGTTCGTCAGCCGTCCGATGTCCAGCACTTCGATCAGGCGTCCCGCAAAATCGGGATGCAGGGTATCGACGTTGCCGGTATCGAGGCCCGTGTCGGCGACCGCGACGATCTGGCCCGAGCCGTCGAGGCCGCGTCCGTCGCGCGCGGCATCGAGGTTGAGGTGTTCGACGCCGCGCGCGAGATCGTTGAGAACTCGCGGGGTTTCGCGGTGCTCGATCCACTGGACTTCGGGGAGGGACGCCAGTTCGGTCGCGGCTTGCGCCGGCAGAACGGCGCGCACGAGGCCCCAGCGTTTGGCCGCCGTCGCGCGGAGATCGGTAGCGCCCGCCGCGCGGAGTTGCGTGGCCAATCCGTCGGCGTCTTCGGGGGCAAAGGTCTGGATCGTCACGGGAACGGGCAAGTCCGGATTTTGCCGCGCCAACCCGGCGAGCAGGGGCTGGATCTTGTGGGCGGGGCGGTATTCGCCGGACCACGCGACGTGGGGAAAGCCGCGAAGCTTGTCCCGGATCGCCGCCGGCGCCTCGACCAGCCACGCGTGATCGGGAAGGTACGCGCGGACGGTGGCGCCGGCGGATTCCAGATGGGCCCGCCAGTCCGGCTGAAGAGGGCCGTCGAACAGCACCATCCACGGGTAGCCGCGCGCCGAAGGGCGGGCATGGACGGGCGCGCCGAAATCCATGCCGGGCCGCAGGGTCGCGGTGCGCAGGCGAATGGCCGGCCCGCTATCGTCGGGAGGGGGGAGGGGGGGGGGCAGGTTCCGGCGGATGTCCCGCAGGGCCGGAGCCGCCAAGCGATTGGCTTCGTCGCAGGTCCATTCCGGCGCCGGCAGGGCCGGCCGGGGCCCGCGCCAAAGCCAGAACGCAAGACCCAGCAAGAGGATTCCGGGAATCCACGCCCAGCGAATGATGGATGGGACTTTCATCATCGATGCCTTTGATCAAGCTATCACAGGCGTAGGCCGAACGCCATCGCCGTGTTTTCGGCAAAAAGCCTCTTGCCAAAGCCGGGGAGAGGGTGGTAGGTTTCGCGCGATTTTGCATCCGGCCACTTCCGGATGCGCGAACCTGGAGCCCCAGAACCGACATGAGAAAAGACATCCATCCCAAGTACGACGAAGCGACGATTTCCTGCGCGTGCGGCCACGTGCTCAAGACCCGTTCGACGGTCAAAAGCATGAGCGTCAACACCTGCGCGGCCTGCCATCCCTATTTCACGGGCCAGGCGAAGTTCATCGACACCGAAGGGCGCGTGGATCGCTTCAACAAGCGCTACGCCAAGAAGGCGACCGCCAAGAAGTAGCTGGACTTCGGGACGGGCCGGATTTTCCCCCTGGGCGGGAGCATCCGGCCCGTTTTGCGTATCGGGCCCGAAAGACCGACTTCCATGGAACTGGATTCCGCCTATTTCAAGCAAGTCCTGGCTCGCGCCGAGGAGCTCGAGCGGGCCATGTCCGTGCCCGGCGCGGCGTCCAATCCCCGCACGTTCAAGGAGCTGGTGCGCGAACACCAGCGCTTGAGCGAGCTGTCGAAGGCCGCCGACGCGCTGCAGCGCCTGCGCCAGATGCTCGCCGACAACGCGGAATTGCTGGCCGACAGCGCCAACGATCCCGAAATGGCCGAAATCGCCCAGACGGAAAAGGCGGAACTGGAGGCGGAGCTGCCGAAGGCGGAGCGCAAGCTCATGGCGCTGATGTTGCCGCCCGACCCCGACGACAGCCGCAACACGATCCTGGAAATCCGCGCCGGCACCGGCGGGGACGAGGCGGCGCTCTTTGCGGGCGATTTGTTCCGGATGTATTCGCACTTTGCGGATTCCAAAGGCTGGAAAATCGGCATCCTCGACGCCTCGCCGTCCGAACTGGGCGGATTCAAGGAAATCATCTGCTCCGTCGAGGGCACGGACGTCTACAAGACGCTTCGCTACGAGAGCGGGGGACATCGCGTGCAGCGCGTGCCCGAGACCGAGGCGCAGGGCCGCATCCACACGTCCGCCGCCACGGTGGCCGTGCTGCCCGAGGTCGAGGAAATCAGCGAGGTGGAGATCAAACCCGAGGATCTGCGCGTCGACTTGTTCTGCGCGTCCGGGCCGGGCGGGCAGAAAGTCAACAAGACCGAATCGGCCATCCGCCTCACGCATTTGCCGACGGGGATCGTGGTGGCCTGCCAGGACGAGCGCAGCCAGAACCGGAACCGCGACAAGGCCATGAAAGTGCTGGCCTCGAAGCTGCTGGATCTCCGGCGGCAGGAAGACCACGACAAGATGGCCAACGAACGCAAGACGCAGATCGGGTCCGGCGACCGCAGCGAACGCATCCGCACCTACAATTTTCCGCAGAACCGCCTGACCGACCACCGCATCAACCTCACGCTCTACTCCCTCGACCAGATCATGGAAGGACGGCTGGACGACGTCATCGGCGCTTTGCAGGCGCGGGACATCGAGCTGCGGCTGGCCGCGCAAATGAACGCCGCGAAAGGATGACCGCCCGCGCCCTCCAATGGAAGGCGCGGCTGGCGGCTGGGCAGAAGCGCCTCGAACGGGAGGGGATCGCCGAAGCCGAAAACAAGCTCCGGTGGGTGGCCGCGCATTTGCTGGGGTGCGGCCTGCTCGATACGCTGCGCCATCTCGATGAAACGCCTTCTCCGGACCTCGCGCAGGCTTTCGATGCCGCCGTGGCGCGGCTGGCGACGGACGAACCGGTCCAATACGTGATTGGCGAGACGGATTTCATGGGGCTGAAAATCCGCTGCGACGCGCGCGCGCTGGTTCCGCGCCCCGAGACCGAGGCGCTCGTCGGATGCGCCGAGGAATTCCTGCGCGGCCGGCGGAAGCCGGTTGTCGTGGACGTCTGCACCGGCAGCGGATGCATCGCCTGCGCTCTGGCGAAGCGCGTGCCGCGCGCGCGCATCCGGGCCACGGACATCAGCGCCGATGCGCTGGACTTGGCGCGCGAGAACGCCCGCGCGCTGGGCGTGGAGATCGAGTTCCTGCAAAGCGATCTGCTGGCGGGCGTGGCCGATGCTTCGGTGGATCTGGTGGTCTCCAATCCGCCCTACGTGGCGACGGCCGAATGCGAACGGCTGGACCGCACCGTGCGGGACTACGAACCCCGTCTGGCCTTGGACGGGGGAATCGATGGGCTGCGGACGATTTCGCGGCTTGTCTCCGAGGCCGCCCACGTGCTTACATCGGGAGGACGGCTGATGATGGAAATCGGCGACGACCAGGCCGATGCCGTTGCGGAAATTCTGTGCAAACATCCCCTCATCCAAAACCTGGGCCTGGAATCCGATTGCTCCGGACGGGCACGAGTCGCCATAGCCGTCCGAGTCCAATGCTGACGGACCACCCGTTCCATCCGCCGCAACCCAAGGGAAAAGGCGTATACATCGGGCTGATGATCCTGGTGGTGGTGGCTGGATTCTTCCTGCAGCTGAATTGGATGCAGCGCATGCGCGAACGCGATCTCTCCGAGATGGCGCCCAACTCGATGGCCAGCAAGCTGGGCCAATGGATGCTGCGGCAAAAGGGCGTGGAATCCGATGCGTCTCTTCGCGCTCCGGGCGTCGAGACCATCGAATGCGAGAATTGCCAAGGCACGGGCGGCATCCTTTCCGAAGATGGCAGCCGGGCAATCTGCCCGATTTGCCAAGGCGTGGGATCCCGGCTGGTCCGCTATCTCGATTCGTCCGACTACATCTGTCCCCATTGCGTGGGAATGGGCCGCGCCGAAGATTCCGAAACCCACGTCGTCGGCACGTGTCCCCGCTGCGGCGGTCGCGGATTGATCCGCAGTCCCGCCGAAACGAACGCCCCGGCCGCCGGGGAATAATCCATGTTCGATCGCCTGTCGAGCCGCCTCCAAAAGGTTTTCCGCGATTTGCGCGGGGTGGGGACTCTTTCCGAAAAGAACGTCCAGGACGCCCTGCGCGAAGTGCGCATGGCGCTTCTCGAGGCCGACGTCCATTATGGCACGGCCAAGGACTTCATCGAACGCGTGAAGGCCAAGAGCCTCGGCGCGGCCGTGGCCTCCGGCGTCACCCCCGGACAGCAAATGGTCAAGGCCGTCCACGACGAACTCGTCGCCCTTCTGGGCGGGATTCAGAAGGATTTCCAGCTCGCGGCGATTCCCGCGGAAGTCATGCTGCTGGGGTTGCACGGCTCCGGCAAGACGACGACCTGCGGAAAGCTGGCGCGCCAGTGGAAGCAAAAAGGCAAGAAGACGCTCCTGGTCGCCTGCGACATCCGCCGTCCCGCCGCCGTGGAGCAGCTGGAAGTGCTCGCGAAGCAAACGGGGGCGGGGATCGTGAAGCCGGAGCCGGGGGAGAGCGTTCCCGACCTGGGCCGCCGCGCGTTCAAGCAGGCCCGCGAAAACTACTACGACGTCGTTCTCTACGACACCGGCGGACGCTTCCAGATCGACGCGGAGCTCGTCGGCGAGCTGAAGGCGTTGCGGGAGGCCACGGAACCGCAAAACGTGGTGCTGGTTCTGGACGCCGCCATCGGGCAGGAATCCGTCCACGTGGCCAAGACCTTCCACGAGGCGGTCGGGCTGACGGGCCTGATCCTGACCAAGCTCGACGGCGATGCCCGCGGCGGCGCCGCGCTTTCGGTGGTGTCCGTCACGGGCTGCCCCATTCTCCGCATCGGCACGGGCGAGCGCGCGGAAGACCTCGAGCCCTTCCATCCCGACCGGATGGCCTCGCGCATCCTCGGAATGGGCGACATGGTCAGCTTGGTCGAGAAAGTGCAGGAAACCCTGGACGTCGGCGAAGCCGAGCGGATGCAGGAGAAACTCAAAAGCAAGCAGGGGCTCGACCTGAACGATTTTCTGGCCCAGATGCGCCAGCTCCGGAAAATGGGCTCGATGGGCAAGCTGCTGGAGATGATTCCCGGGGCCGGCGCGATCGCCGGCGACGTGCGCAGCCGCATCGAGAACGATTCCGGCGGACAAATGAAGAAGACGGAAGCCCTCATCCTGAGCATGACGCCGCGCGAGCGGCGCCACCCGGAGTTGATCGACGCCAGCCGCCGCAAGCGCATTGCGCGCGGCAGCGGAAGGCAGGTCAGCGAGGTGAACGAGCTCCTGCGCAGCTTTCAGCAGGCCCGGCAAATGGCCAAGAAGATGAAGCAATTGCAAAAAAGATTGCCTCGCGGGGGCCTTTTCGGATAAAACGCACGCCGACTTGTCAATACCCGGGCTTCAACACGGTTTGGCCGCGCCCGGGGCGGCACTACTAGGAACAACAAGGAAAAGACAATGGTCAAGATTCGTCTCCGCAGAATGGGCGCCAACAAGAAACCCTTCTTCCGCATCGTCGCCACGGACATCCGCAGCGCCAACGCCGGCAACTTCATCGAAGAGCTGGGCTGGTACGAGCCCGGCAAGAAGACCGACAACTACAAGCTCGACCTGGCCAAGGCCGAGGCGTGGATCGCCAAGGGCGCGCAGCCCAGCGAAACCGTCGCCATCCTGCTCAAGAAGAGCCGCGCCGCCGCCAAGTAGGGCGCGTCCAGTCGGCTTCGCCCCCCCCTCCATCTCCCCTTCAAGGATTCCCATGAAAGAACTCATTGAATACGTCGTCAAAACGCTGGTCGACCATCCCGACGATCTCCGCATCACGGAAATCGAGGGCGAGCGCACCATCGTGTTCGAACTGCGCTGCCACCCCGACGACGTGGGCAAAGTGATCGGCAAGAGCGGCAAGACCGTCGGCGCCATCCGCACGCTGCTCAGCACCGTCGCGGCCCGCCAGAACCGCCGCGCGATGCTCGAAGTGGTCGAATAGGCCCTCGTCTCCGATGGCCTCCGTGCCGTTGCAGATCGACGTCCTCACGATTTTCCCCCGGATGCTCGACGGCGTCCTGGGGGAAAGCATGCTCAAGCGCGCGCAAGAAGCCGGCCTGGTGCGGATCCGCTGCGTCAATTTGCGCGATTACGCCGCCGGCGCCCATCTCACTACCGACGACCGTCCCTACGGCGGGGGTCCCGGCATGGTGATGAAACCCGAACCCGTCTTCCGGGCGGTGGACGACCTCCGCCGGCCGGAGACCAAGGTGGTTCTGATGACTCCGCAGGGCGTTCCCTTCAGGCAGGAGACGGCGCTGGCGCTTTCGAAAGAATCGCACCTGCTGATCATCTGCGGCCACTACGAAGGCGTGGACGAACGCATCCGCGAAGCGCTGGTCGACATGGAAATCTCCATCGGAGACTATATTCTGACCAACGGCGTCATCGCCGCCGCCGTCGTCGCGGATGCCGTCGTGCGATTGCTGCCGGGCGCGCTGGGCGGGGAGGGGGCGGCCGACGACGAATCCTTCACCACGGGCCGGCTGGAATATCCGCAGTATACGCGGCCTCCCGTTTTCCGCGGAATGGCCATCCCGGAAATCCTGGCGAGCGGCAACCACGCCGAAATCGCCAAATGGCGCATGGAGCAATCCGTGGCGCGCACAAAAGCCCGGCGGCCGGATTTGTCGCCTTAATAGCTGCCGCCGCCGCCGAAGGGCAGGGTCGGGGCGCTTTCCCACGGCTGGGACATGTTCCACGGCAGGTCGGATTCGGCGTCGGGGGAGGCGCATCCGGCGCCTGCCAGCGCGATTCCGGCGGCGAACAGCAGCGCGGAAAGCCAGCGGGGAAGAATCACGGCCAAATGGACGGAAGGGCGGAGTAGTAGGTGAGTTCGAACGCCTGGAGCGCGACGACTCCGGCCAGAAACAGCAAGGCGACCAGCGCCATGGCGGAAAGTCCGTTAGAAGAGAACATCGTCGCCCTCCTTGACCACGTCTTTCTGGAAATCGCTGACGACTTCGGCAATGGACACGTTGTCGCGCACCGTGCTGATGCGGATTTTGCCGACCATCGAATCGCCGCGGTGGACGATCATTTCGGCGGTGGGCTGGGCGCCGTCCACGGAACCGATGTCGATGACGACGAAATTCCATTCGGCGTTCGCATAGACGATCTTGCCGGACGTGCCCTGTTTCATCGTGATGTTGCCCGGATTCAGCGCGCCCTCGCACTTGGCGAGCTGGGATTCCAGCATGTGCTTGTCTTCCTCGAGCTGGGCGACCTGGTCCTGCAGGGTGGCGAGCTGGGCGTTCAAGTCGGCGACCTGGGCCGTCAGCGTGCTCTTTTCATCCTCGAGGCCGGCGATCACGTTGGTCTTCTCTTCCAGTTCCTGGTCCTTGGTGCGGATGGTTTCGTTGAGCTGGACGATCTGGGTCCGGGCGTCTTCGAGCTGGGCTTTCGTGCTCTCCAGCTCGGCCCGGGTGTTTTCAAGGTCCTGGCGGGTGTTTTCCAGATCGACCTTGGTGTCGTTCCAGCCTTGGAGGACGGCCTTGGCGACGGCATTGGCGCGATTCAGTTCCGAATCCAGCATGGGCAGATTCATTTTGTCGCCGATCTTGAGGTTGGCGACGTTGAATTGCGCCGAGGCCTTGGCTTCGTCGGACAGGAGGGATTCGGGCCCCTTGAGGGTGCGAACCACTTGGTCGACGCCGGTTTCGAGCTTCTGGGTGCGCTCCTTGATCAGCGTGCGCTTGGGGAACAGAAAGGCCGCCTGAATGACGACGGCGACAAGGCTGACCAGCAGCACGATTACGATTAGCGGCTTCAACAATTTAGCCATGGCATCCTCCAAAAACGTTTGTGCGGGCATACTGCGGAAAACGGCGAGGGATGTCAAACCCCAAAAGGGAGTTGCGAAAACCCCGCGCGGAGGAAATCAGTAGAAAAGGATTTCGGCCCATTGCTTGCCCTTGTCGGTGAATCGCCACGTGGTTCCGGCGGGGGCGATATAGCCGCGGCCGTTGCGTCCCAGCACGTCGGGGTCGACGTGGACGACCGCATGGCGCTGGTTTCCCAGCAGGGCGATTTCGGCGGCGTTGGCGTTGCGTCCGGAAAGGGGGACGCCGGATTCGGAGAGGGCCAGGCGCAGGGGGCCGCCGTCGTGGGGCTCGCCTTTCCACAGCGCGGGAAACCGGCGGAAATAATCGGGATATCGGCCGCGCAGGACGACCTCGCAGGCGGGGGGGGTGGCGGCGAAATGGACGGCCATGGTCAGTCCGGGATCCCGGGCGTGGGCGGCATAGAATCCGAGGGGGTCGATGGCGTACAGGTTGCTGCCGTGGTAGTTCCCGAAATCGGGCGTCCGCTTTTCTTCGCGGTGTTTGCGCTCGTAGCGGGCGTTCAGCAAAATCCCGACTTCCCAATGGAGATGGCTGCGGGCCGCGGGAATGGGCGGGACGGTGTTGCTGGTGCGGCCGAGGGTGCCGATTTCATCGCCGGGCCGCACGAGATGGCCGGGGCGGATGCCAAAGCGGACGTCGGCCAGATGGGCGTAGAGGGTATAGACCGTGGCGGGTTCGGACGTGCCGTCGCGACGTTGAATCTCGCCCAGCGAGGGATCGGGGTGTTCGATGACGACGTATTTCCCATAGGAGGATTTGCCCCCCACGGAATTGACGAAGGCCACGCGGCCTTCCGCGACGGCATAGACCGGATCCGTTGGATTGCCCTTGCGATCGCGCGCCGTGGCGGCGATGTCCACGCCTTCGTGGAAAGTGGGCCGACCGTTTGCTCCCGTGCGCGTAGATCCGAACTTGGCGGATTCGGGACGCCCCGAACCCGTGGGTTGCAGGACGCCGGGCATGTCGGGGGCCAGGAGATTCTGCTGCGGAGTCGGCGGCTTCATCCCTTGCCAGACCGGGGGCGGGGGCGGAGGGGGCTGGGGCGCCTCCTGCGCGACCGGAGCCGGCAAAGGCAAATGGCAGCCGCCTTGCCGCAGGGCTAACCAGCGGAAAAGGAGAAAATCGAGCGCCAGCAGGGGAACGATCCAAACCAGATGGCGCAACGGAGACTTGCGCTTGCGGGACCGCATGGCCAATCAGACGGCCATGATGTCTTTTTCTTTGGCGGCGATCAGCTCGTCCACCTTTTTGGAATAGGCGTCGGTGTATTTCTGCACCTCTTCCAGCGCCCGGTCGCGGTCGTCCTCGCTGATGGACGCCGCCTTTTGAAGCGCCTTGACGGCGTCGTTGGCCTCGTGGCGAACGGCGCGCAGAACCACGCGGGCTTCTTCGCCCATGCGGTTGGCGACCTTGGTGAGATCCTTGCGGCGCTCTTCGCTCAGTTCGGGAATCGGCACGCGGATGATGCGGCCGTCGTTGAGGGGCGTCACGCCCACGTTGGCGGCGAGAATGGCCTTTTCGATGGCGGGGAGGGAGGACGGGTCGTAGGGCTTGATGACGATCAGCCTCGGCTCGGGCGTGCTGATCAGGGCCATTTGGTTCATGCGGGTCTGCGTGCCGTAGCACTCGACGGTGATGTGGTCGACGAGGCTGGGCGAGGCCTTGCCGGTGCGCAGGCCCGAAAGCCCTTGCTGGAGATGGGCGAGGGCTTTTTCCATCTTGTCGTCGGTTTCCAGCAGGACGTCGTCGGAGGATTCGTACATGGCGTTTTCCTTTCGGTTTTAAGCGGTGACCAAGGTGCCGGCTTTTCCGCCGCGCACCACGCGGAGCAATTCCCCGCGCTTGAAGAAGTCGAAAACCAGTATAGGGATCTGGTTGTCCATGCAAAGCGAAAAGGCGGCGGCGTCCATGACTTTCAGGCGACGGGCGAGGGCCTCGGAGTAGGTCAGGCGGTCGAACTTGACCGCCTGGGGGTTATTCACGGGGTCGGCGTCGTAGATGCCGTCGACCTTGGTGGCCTTGAGCAGGACTTCCGCGCCGATTTCGGCCGCGCGCAGGGCGGCCGCGCTGTCGGTGGTGAAAAACGGATTTCCGGTGCCGCCGCCGATCAGGACGACCGTGCCGGCCTCGAGCAGTTCGATGGCGCGCCGAAAGGTGAACAGTTCCGACAACGCCGGCATGGCGCTGGCGGAGAGGGTCTTGGCCGGCACGCCGGCGGCTTCGAGGGCCGATTGCAGCGCCAGGCTGTTGATCATCGTGGCCAGCATGCCCATGTTGTCGCCGTGGGCCCGGCCGAAGCCTCGGTCCTGGCCCTTCATGCCGCGGAAAATGTTGCCGCCGCCGATCACTACGCCGACCTGCACGTCCAGTCGACGGACGGCTTTGATCTGCGCGGCCATCTCGGCCAGGATGGCATCGGACAGGCATTCGCCCGAAGCGGAATCGCGGAGGACTTCGCCGCTGAGCTTGAGGAGGATGCGACGGTATGGGGCTTTCTTCATGGGGATGACTCCGGGGCGGGTTCGAGGGCGCGGCCGTGAACGGAACACCAGCACGGAGCGTCCGTTCCGCCGCTCCAGGAATAGACGCCGCCGGCGGGACACGCCGGCACGGCGTCGAGATAGTCCGGCACGAGATCTTCGAATTTGACCGGCGCGCCGTGGTCCTGGAACTGCCGCCGGCAGGCATTGCCCAGGACTTCGAGATTCTGCGCGCAGACGGCGGCCTGCCGCTTGCGGACGTTCTGCTGGAGGGCCGGCACCGAAATCGCCGCGATCAGCAGCAGCAGGGCCGCCGCGATCGTCAGTTCGACTACGCTCATGCCGCCGCGCGGATTCATCGGACGTGCTCCTCCAGCCGCGCGCGGACGTCCGGCGGAATCGGCAGGGGCTTGCGGTTCTTAAAGTCGTAGTGGACCACCACGGCGTTCCCCTTGGCCCCCAGTTGGCCGTTTTGCCAGGCCTCCTGGCAAACGGTGAAGGAGGTGGTCCCGATTTTGGCGACGAACGTGCGGATCTCGACGTCCGCGCCCAGCAGCATCGGCACGAGGAAATCCACGTCGATGTGCGCCATGATGAGATTCCAGTTCTCGAAGCTCATGTCGGGATTGAAATAGCGGAAGAAGGGGTCGCGCCCCAGTTCGAACCAAATGGGCAGGCGGGTGTTGTTGATGTGGCGCAATCCGTCCACGTCGCCGAACCGGGGAGTGATCGTTTTGGTAAACATGTTTCGTCGAGCCCTTGGATGAATGCGGAATGTAGCGGCGAACGGGGCGAAGAGTAAAGATGAAAGCGAACGGCCCAAAAAAAGTCTTCACCGGGCGGCGCAATCCGCTAGAGTGCGCCGGAACCCCAAAGGAAAATTTCATGCTGACGACCAAGCGATTCGACTACGTGCCCTTCGAAAACGTCCACCTGCATCCGTCGGTGGCGAACCACCGGCCGCTGAACGAGGCCAAGGTGGCGCATTACGCCGAGGACATCCTGCGCAACGGCCTGCTGGAGCCCATCGTGGTCTGGGAGCGGAACCCGGGCGAGTTCTATCTGGTGGGCGGGTTCCACCGCCACAACGCCATCCGGCGCATCCGGGCGCAGAATCCCGGCTATTTCGACCGGGTGGACGTGCGCGTGGTGCACGGCGAACTCGACGAAATCCAGGCCTTGAATCTCAAACTGAACGCCGATCGCCTCGACGCGCGCATCACCGACTATTTCGACGCCATCATTTTCATGGCCAACGCCAACTGGGACAGGGGACGCATCGCCCGTTTCCTCGACAAAAACGCGGCGTGGATCGACGACATCCTGCGCTATGCGCCGGGAATGGACGCGCGGATCCGGCGCCTGCTGGAAAACGGGGAAATCAGCTGGGCCAAGGCCAAGGCGATCTGCAAGCGGATTCTCGCGGCTCCGCCGGGACAGGAACGCGCCGCCGCGGAGGCCGAACTGGCCGCGCTGCGCGCGCCGCCGGAAAAAACCGCCCCCAAGCCCTTGACCTATCGGACCGCCGCCGCGCGCCTGCGGAAATGCGATCGGACGTTCCAGGTGTCGGGAGGGGACGTCTTGGCCTTGCTGCAAATCGTGCGCGGAAAATCCGCGCCGGCAGAGAACCTCGAACGGGTGCGCGCGGCATTTCCCGGCTTGCTCGACCCCTAGTTTTGCTTGTTTGGCGGGGGAGGGGATGGTAGGAAGGATTCCCCATGAACGCATTCAAAAGCCTGTGTTGCGCACTGGCCTGCCTGGTCGCCGGAAACTTCGCCAGCGGGTGCGCCTTGCTGCGCAAGGGCGCGGCCCGCGTGATCTCCCCCGTGGCTTCCCAGCTTTCGGAAGGCCTCATGCACCAAAACGACGTGGAACTCGTCCGCGAAGGCGCCCCTTCGTTCCTGCTTATGCTCGACGCGCTGGCGGCGGCGCATCCGGACAATCCCGCCGTCCTGGTCGCGGCGGCGGACGCCCAAATGGCCTATGCCACCGGCTTCGTGGACAAGACGAACAAGGAACGGGCGAAGGCCATGTATTTCAAGGCCAAGACGTATGGGCAACGGGCCTTGTCGAAAAACAAGCGCTTTGCGCGCGCGCTGGATTCCGTCGATCCCGACGAATTCGTCCGCTCCCTGCGCGGGTTCGGGGAAAAAGACGCCGAAGCCCTGTTTACCACGGCCCTGGCCTGGGTGATGTGGAGCATTTCCAGTTCCGACTCGCCGGCCGCCCTGGGCGAGATGTCCCGGGCGCTGGCCCTGATGGAACGCGTCCAGAAACTCGCCCCGGACATTCGCCAAGGCGGCGTAGACCAGTTTTACGGCATTTACTATACGGTGCTGCCGCTCGGCGGGGGACGCGACCTTGAAAAGGCCCGCGCCCATTTCGAGCGCAGCATGGAAATCGCCGGCCCCGACTATCTTCTAAACCGCGTGACGTTCGCCGAATTCTACGCCCGGTACGCGTTCGATCCGGAATTGTTCGAATCCACCTTGAAGCAGGTTCTCGAGGCGGATCCCCACGTGCCCGAATTCACGCTGATGAACGCCGTGGCCCAAATGCGGGCGCAGTCGCTGCTCGGCCAAATGGATGATTTGTTCTAATGAAAGGCGGAAAACCATGATGCGATCGCCACTCCTTGCCGCGGCCAGCCTGGCCGTTCTTTTGCTTTCCGTCTTTTCATCGAGTGCGCAGGTGGTCCTGAAGCTGGCGACCTTGGCGCCGGAGGGCAGCATCTGGATGCAGGCCATCGACGACGCCAAAACGGAGATCGAAACGGCCACGGCCGGCGCCGTGAAGATGAAAGTCTATCCCGGCGGCATCATGGGCTCCGAAAAAGACGTGCTCTTCAAGATCAAGACCGGCCAGCTCCAGGGCGGCGGGTTTATGGGCTACGCCATTGGCAAAATCTGCCCGGACTCCGGCGCCCTCATGTTTCCGATGGCGTTCCGCAATTACGAAGAGGCCGACCAGTCGATGGAGAAGATGCGCCCGTACCTCGACCAAAACGCGCGCGCGAACGGGTACGAAGCCCTGGGCTGGACCGAGGTCGGTTTCAGCTACGCCTATGGCATGAAACCCATCGGCACTCTCGAGGCGCTGCGCGCAACGAAGGTGTGGGGACTGGATTCGCCGATGCTGATGGAGCTGTTCGCCGCGGGGCAGATCGTTTCGATTCCGGCCAACGTCACGGACGTGCTGACGTCGCTCCAGACCGGCTCGCTGGAAACCGTCTTCGGCCCGCCCACGGCCTCCGTCGCGGTCCAGTGGCACACGAGAGTCCGCTACTACAATTCCATGCGCCTGACCTACGCCTTTGGCGGCGTTTTCATTTCCTCCGCCGCCTGGAACGCCGTGCCGGCCCCGTATCGGGAAACAGTCAAGGCCGCGGTCGACAAACATTGCCGCCTGCTGACGCCCAAGGTCCGCCGGAGCGATATCGAAGCGCTGGATTTCATGCGGGCGCAAGGCGTGCAGGTCAACGAGGAAACGCCGGAAACCCGCGCGGCCTTTGAGCAGATCGCCGCGGCCGCGCTGCAACAGGTGGTGGGCATCGTGTTTTCCGCGGAGTCGTGGGATTTGCTCCAGCAATGCCTGAAGGAAATTCGCGGTTCATGACCGGCCGGGGCGAGAACGCGTTCCGCGCCGTCTGTCGCTGGACGGATCGGGCCGAGCGGGCGATCTTGGCGGCGCTGGTGACCGGCATGGTCTTTCTCGCCGCCTTGCAAATCCTTCTCCGGAACGTATGGCACACCGGCCTGACCTGGGCGGAACCGCTGCTGGGCATGGCGTTGCTGTGGCTGACGATGCTCGGAGCGCTGGCGGCGACGGGGAGGGGCCGGCATATTTCGATCGATCTGGCCCCCGCGCTGCTGCCGCGGCGCGGGGCCGCCTGGCTGGCGCGCGCCAACTCCATCTTTGCCGCGATCGTCTGCGGCCTTCTGGCCTGGGCCGCCGGACGCTACGTCGGTTTCCAGCGCGAAATGGACATGGCGGTTGTGCTGGGACTGCCGGTCTGGAAGCATTATCTGGTTATTCCCGTCGTTTTTTGGCTCATGGCGCTTCGTTTCGCCATTCGCACCGGCCTTCCCGCCGCTTGGCTCTCCTTTCAAACCGAGGAAAGCCTGCCGGGGGAGGGGAGAACGACGCCATGACCTGGGCCGTGGTCGTTTTTGCCCTTTTGGGACTGCCCATGTTCGCCGTGTTCGGCGCATTGGCCATGATCGCCTATCGGTCGACCGGAATGGATTTTTCCATCGTCGTGGGCGAATTGACGCGACTGACGGGCATGCCCATGCTGCAGGCCCTGCCCATGTTCGCCCTGGCGGGCTACGTGCTGGCCGGCAGCCGCGCTTCCGGGCGGCTGCTGCGCATCACGCGTTCCGCCTTTGGCTGGATGCCCGGCGGGCTCGCCATGGTCTGCGTCGTCCTGTGCACGTTCCTGACGGCTTTCACCGGGGCGTCGGGCGTCACCATCGTGGCCCTGGGCGGCCTGTTGTTGCCGGCGCTGCTGAAGGACGGTTATCGCGAAAAAGCCGCGCTGGGGCTGATCACCAGCGGCGGCAACATGGGCGTGCTTTTCGCGCCCAGTCTGCCCCTGATCCTCTACGCCATCATTGCGCAGCCCATCGCCAAAGAGGTCACCGTCGACGCCTTGTTCCGCGCCGGCGCGCTGCCGGGGCTGCTGGCCGTCGGCGTCCTGTGCGCCTACGGCGTCTGGGCCGGGCTCCACGCAAAAATTCCCCGCCATCCGTTTGCGCGGCGCGAACTCGGGTCCGCGCTCTGGGCGGCCAAGTGGGAGCTCCCCATGCCGTTCGTAGTTCTGGGCGCGATCTACGGAGGCTGGCTGGTCGCCAGCGAAGCCGCCGTCCTCACCGCCGCCTACGTGCTGGTCGTCGAGGTGCTCATCCATCGCGAAATTCCGGTCCGGAAGCTGACCGGCATCATCCGCGACACCGTGGTGCTGGTCGGGGGGGTCCTGCTCATTCTGGGCATGGGCATGGCGATCACCAATTTCCTGATCGACCAGGAGGTGCCGCAACTCATTTTGGATTGGGTGGGGGAGCGCATCCATCATCCCGTGGTCTTTTTGATTGCGCTCAACCTGTTTCTGCTGGTGGTGGGTTGCGTCATGGACGTCTATACGGCCACGGTGGTCATTGTTCCCTTGCTGGCACCTCTGGCCGCCCGCTACGGCATCCATCCGGTCCATCTGGCCGTCATTTTCCTCGCCAATCTGGCGATTGGCTACAGCACGCCGCCCGTGGGGATGAATTTGTTCATCGCCGCCATGCGTCTCAACAAGCCCCTCATGAAATTGGCATCCGCCTCGCTAGCCCTCATCGGCCTCATGCTGGCCGTCCTCCTGCTGATCACGTATTGGCCCGCCTTGAGCCTCGCCTTGGTTCAATGATGCCGAACAGTCCGGAATAAAAAAGGAGGGGGCAGGGCAGGGGATCCTTCCCCCGCCCGCCTTTCTTCTACACCGAAAAGGTCGGATTCGGATTTGGCGGCCCCGTTTGCTGCGTGTCCATCCCCGACTCCCGCGACCAATCCGCCGCGACATCGCCCGATAATCCCATCCCAGGAACGATGGGCGGCGTTTGTCCCCTTGATCCCAGCCCATCCGCCTCGGAGCCGGCACGGCACCATGGATGATCTTTGGAATTGCGCCCATGCTTCCCCGAAATCAATGCGTTTCATGGACAGCACGCTCCACGCCACATCAAGAACCCATCCGGATCCCACGACGTGCGAAAGCTTGGATCCGGGTTTATCCACAGAATGAACAGCCTTATCCACAAAGTTATCGTCGGGCTTGAAACGCCGGCCATCGAATGGGTCCTACCACATATAGTCGACCTTCGGACCATTAACGCAACATAATATGTATTATGCGACATTATATGGAAGCGGAAGATAATAAGCCGGTTGGCTTATGGTTTCGGCGATGGGCAAAAAAAAACCGGCCATTCCCTTGGAAATGGCCGGCCGAGGATCGTTGAATCTTATCAGTCTTGGGCCACGAACGAATCCTTGCCGACGCCGCAGACCGGGCAAACCCAGGAATCCGGGATGTCCTCGAACTTAGTTCCGGGCGCAATTCCGCCGTCTGGATCGCCAGTGGCGGGATCGTACACGTAGCCACACACGGTGCATAGATATTTCATGGCGGATCTCCTGTGGTTTTTATTCTTAAAGGATTGAATTCCGTCCTGGCTGCGTTCGCAACGAAGCCAGCAGGGCCTTGAGTTCCTGGGATCGGTTTTTGTCGCAAACCAAAGTCACGCCGTCGGCCTGCACCACGACCAGATTATGAACGCCCACCAGCGCCGTCAGGCGGCCTTCGCTCACGACGATGTTGTCGCCGCTGTCGAGGGCTTCCAGATCCCCCAGCGCGGCGTTCCCCTGCCCGTCTTTGGGCAAATGGGCCTCCAGCGCCGGCCAGGAACCGACGTCGTCCCAGGCGAAAGTTCCTTTGCATACCACGATGTTTTTCGCTTTTTCCATGACGGCATAGTCGATCGAAATCTTTTCCAGCCCCGGGAAATCCCGTTCCAGGGCGGACTGGAAGGCGCCGTCGTCGGCACAGGCAGACCATGCCGCGATTTTTTCCGCCAGCACGGGCCGGAATTCGGAAAACGCTTTTTGAATGCTGCGGACGGACCAGGCGAACATGCCGGAATTCCACGCATAGCGTCCCGTGGCCAGATATTCTTCCGCCGTTTTCGCGTCGGGTTTTTCGACGAATCGCCTGGCCTTGAAAAAATCGATGCCGCCCGATTTCTCCCATAGATCCCCGGCCTCGATATAGCCGTAGGCGCTGCTCGGCGCGGACGGTTCAATGCCAATGGTCATCAGAACGTCGTGCCGGGCGCAAAGCGCCAAGCCGCGCGTCAGCGTATCGCGGAAAACCGGCAAGTCGCCGATGAGGTGATCCGCCGTCAGGACGCAGAAGACGGCGCCGGGATCTCGGCGCTGGATCCAGGCGGCGCCGGCCGCGATGGCCGCCGCCGTGTCGCGGCCGACGGGCTCCCCCAGCACGCCGACGGGACTCCCCTCCCCCAGCATTTCCCGGATCGCGGGCACAAACCCCTGGTTGGTCACGATCAACGTCCGTTCCGGCGGCACAATGCCTTCCAACCGATCCACGGCCTGGAGAATCAAGGGTTTTCCGCCGGCCAGGGCCAGCAGTTGCTTCGGCCGGCGGGAGGTGCTCAACGGCCAAAAGCGTTCGCCTTTTCCGCCGGCCATGATGATCGCATATGCTGCTTGGTTCAAGTTGGTCATATCATCCACCGGTTGACTGCGCGGCAAATGACGGCGCGCGGCGACGAAACGATCGTCCGGTCCTGCGTCAGAACTGAACGGGCTGCATCCATTCAGGCAGATCGCCGGATTCGATGGCTTTTTGCAGTTCTTCCGCCTGTTTGGCCGTTGTTTCCGAGGCTTTGGCCTTGGCGGCGGCCTTTTCGGCCGCGGCGGCTTCCTTGCGCGCCTGCCATTCGGCCTTGCGGGCCGCCGCATCCTTTTTGCGTTGTTCATCCGGAGAAAGGGCCGGGACCGGTTCGGCAGGAGCGGCGGGCGCGGCAATTTCGGCCGGCACCGGCTCGGATTCCGGAAGCGCGACCGCCGGCTGGAGCGGACGGCCCGCCGGCCGTTGCAGATCGGTTTCGGCCTGGCGAACCTTGGCTTCCAGTTCGCGGATTTCCCGTTCCATCTGCACGATCTTTTCTTCGGCTTCGCGGCGGGCGGCCGCCTCGGCCTCGATGCGCGCCGCCGATTCGTCCGCCGCCTTGATTTCATGCTCGGCGACTTCCCGGGCAATGCGCAGCGCTTCGGCTTGGCGTTCCTTTTCCGCCGCCAGAAAGGCTTCCCGTTCGGAGATCTGGAGAGCCGCCTCTGCCGCCACCTCTTCCTCGACGATTTTCCGAACGGCGAGTCTCTGCTCTTCGGCGGCGCGGGCCGCCGCTTCAGCCTCCTCTTTGCGGGCCGCGAGTTCCGCCAGGCGTTTTTCGGTCGCCTCGCGCTGAAGGCGAGCGGATTCCGCCTGCTTCTCCATCAGTTCGGCCTGGCGGACGGCCTCCAGGGCATCCTTCTCTTGCTGGGCCAGGCGGGCGGCTTCCTCGGCCAAGGCTTTCTTCACTTCGGCTTCCGCCTGGGCGGCATCTTGGCGGGCTTTCTGCTCGGCTTCCGTGCGCGCCATTTCTTCTTCGCGCGCCTTTTGTTCTTCCGCGTTCTGGCGGGCCAACTCGGCCCGGCGGGCTTCCTTGGCAGCCTGCTTGGCCTCGGCGGCGAGACGCTTGGTTTCCGCCGCCTGCCGTTTGGCTTCCCGTTTGGCTTGGCGGGCAGCTTCCTTCTTGCGCGCGGCTTCTTCTTCCGCCGCCTTGCGCTCGGCCAATTTCCGGTCGCGGCGCTCGATGGCTTCCTGCTTTTTCAACTGGGCGATTTCCGCCTTGGTGGGCTGTACGCTGACCATGGGAACGACGGGTTGGGCCTCCGTCAACGGCACCACCAGCATGCTGCTGGGCGGCGGCGCGACCGGCGAATCCCCCGGTTCCGCGCCTTCCGGAAGAATCAGCTCGGCGGCCTGCGCCGCAGGAATTTCTTCTTCCCCCGTCGAACCCGATTGCGGCTCGATCGCGGTTCCTTCTTCGGGCAAAACCTCCGGAGCCTCGACCGCCGCGGTTTCGGACGGTTCCGCCTCGGATTTATTCGTCTTTTTCTTCTTTTTGGACTTGGATTTCCTGGAGGGCTTTTCGTCGTCGCCGGCAGCCGCCACGGAAAGTTCTTTTTCCTCGGCGGCCGGCTCGGAAGGCAGAAGTTCCGCCAGGGCCTCTTGCACGTCGTCCATTGTCGCCACAGGTTCCGCCACCGGCGCTTCGGCAACGGCGGGCTCCGCTTCCGCGACCGCTGGCTCGCCGGGGGCCGTCGGCAATTCCGCGGCGACGGCTTCCGCCTCGGGAACCGGAATTTCAGCCAGGGCTTCCGGCGCCGGAGCAATGGGTTCCTCTGTCGGCGTTTCGGCGACGGCGGCATTTTCCTGGACAGGCGCCTCGGCGGGAGGCGTCGTTTCTTCCGTGATCTCCACGGCTGGTTCCTGAGCCGCGGATTCCGGAGCCGGAGGGGCGGCTTCGATGGCCGGCTCATCGGCCGGCATTTCCGGCGGCGGCATATCCCCGGCGGGAGGAGTCGCCTCCGGCGCCACGGCAACGGCGGTTTCTTCGACCGTGGCTTCCGGCGCGGGGACGTCGGATTGCGCGGACGGAGGAACCTCGACCGGAGCGGTTTCGACGTTTTCCACCACGGCGGCCACTTCCGGCGGCACCGGTTCCGTCGTTTCCGGGGCCGCGGGTTCTTCGGGAAACGCCGGAAGCAATTCCTTGTTTTCTTCGGCGATTCGCGCGGATTCATCCAGGACGGACTGTTTCTGGAGGGCGGCCAACACGGCGCCGATCATCAGCTCGTCGGCCGTCTTGTTCTTCGCCCGCAATTCCCCCTGCAAGGCGGTGGCCACGATCTCTTCGGCCATGCGCTGGCCGCCATCGGTCTGCCCAGCGATCAATTGGGCCACGGTGACGTTGCGTTCCCTGGCCATTTTGATCAGGCTGTTCTGGGCTTCCACCAACAGCGCCTGCATGGCGGTTTCGGAAATGCCTTCCGCCGGGGCCTCGGGCTGGGCCGAATCCGCCAGCATGTCCGTCCAGCTCTCCTTCATGTCCTCGGCGGACTGGATGCGGTAACAGGCATCGACGATGATGTAGTAGCGCCGGGAAATCTGGTCGACCGTTCCGGCAAAGGAATACAGGTTGCCGACCTGGAGTTGCTGGAATTTCAGTGCCATGTCCTGCGGGACCCATACTGTGCCGACGGTCTTCAGCTTCATGGCCAGATAGTTTTTACGGTCGAGCCGCTGGGGCTTGCCGGCCGGCAGGACGTTCAGCACGTCCGTGAACAGAATGGCCCGCGCCCACGAACTCTGCGGACTGGCGACCAGCGAAGACGCCTCGACCTTGGCGTAGGAATCCGGAGAAGGCGTGGCCGCCCAGGCCCATGCCCCTGCCAACAGTCCTGCCGCCATTGCCGCGCTTAATCTCATTGGTTTCATGTCGGTGACCTTTTTGCCAAAAATCATTTTTCTTTGTATATGGCGGCGCGGCCCAAAGCAAGCCTATCCTCTCCCGGTTCCATCCTTTGCCGGGCGGTCCGGAGGGGGCTTCTTTTGGCGCGCGGCCTTTCGGAGGGCGTTCCAGTGCTCGATCCGCTTGCGGATGACCTCCTCGTAGCCTTCCGAAGTCGGCTGGTAGTAGATTTTGTCCGTCGGCACGTATTCCTGGTCGACGAAGTGCCCCTCGAAGTCGTGCGCGTACTGGTAGCCTTGGTGTCCGAAGGCCTGGGCCGCCCGCTGGGACCCCGTGCTGCGGAGCGGGCGCGGCACCGGCAGGGTCCGGCCCGCCTGGATGTCGGCCGTGGCGGCCTCCAGCCCCAAATAGGCGGCATTGCTCTTGGGCGCCGTCGCCAGATAGGTCGTCGCCTGCGCCAAGGCGATGCGGGCTTCCGGCATGCCCACGAAGTCCACGGCTTCCATCGTGGCGACGGCCACGCTCAATCCGCGCGGGTCGGCGTTGCCGACGTCTTCGCTGGCCAAAATCACCAGCCGCCGCGCCACGAACCGCGGATCCTCCCCCGCGTAGAGCATCTTGGCCAGCCAATACAGCGCGGCGTTCGGGTCCGACCCCCGGATGCTTTTGATGAAGGCCGAAACGGTGTCGTAGTGCCCGTCTTCGTCGTGGTCGTAGAGCACCGCCTTTTTCTGGATGCTTTCTTCCGTCGCCGCGCGGGTGACGTGGATCGTCCCGTCCGCGTCGGGCGCGGTGGTCAGCGCCGCGATTTCCAGCGCATTGAGGGCCCGCCGCCCATCCCCTTCGCACACCGCCGCCAAATGGGCCATGGCGGAGTCGTCCACCGAGATCTTCAGGCGTCCCAGCCCGTCCGGGCTGGACAGGGCGCGCTGCAGCAGGGTCCGGACCGCCGCCTCCCCCAGCGGTTCCAGCTGGAAAATCTGGCTGCGGGACACCAGCGGATTGTTGATGAAGAAAAACGGATTGTGCGTCGTCGCGCCGATCAGCGTGACCGCCCCCTCCTCCACGTACGGCAGCAGCACGTCCTGCTGGGCCTTGTTGAAGCGATGGATTTCATCGATGAACAGGATGGTCTCCCGTTTGGACGCCAGCCGGCGCTGTTTGGCAGCCTCCAGGGATTTCCGCAGGCCCGCCACGTTCGACAGCACGCCGCTGGAACGGTCGAAGGCCCGTTTCGTCGTGAGGGCGATCACCTCCGCCAGCGAGGTCTTCCCGCAGCCCGGCGGTCCATAGAGGATGAGGCTCGAAAGGCGATCCGCCTCGATGGCCCGCCGCAGGAGCTTCCCCGGCCCCAGAATATGGTCCTGCCCGGCGATGTCTTCCAGGGTGCGCGGCCGCATGCGCGCCGCCAGCGGGCGGTGCGCGACCGCGGATTCCGGCTTTTCCGCCGGAGATGGTTCGAACAAATCGCTCATGGAATCCTCCCGCGCCGCCGGCCGCCGGCGCGGCCCGCGTCACGCGCGCGTCTTTTTCGCCGTTCGGCGCTGCTCGTCGAGGAACAGCTTGTATTCCACGCTGTCCACCAGCGCTTCCCACGACGCCTCGATGATGTTTTCGCTCACGCCCACGGTGCCCCAGCGGTCGCGTCCGTCGGACGAATCGATCAGCACGCGCGTCGTCGCCTGGGTCGCCGATTCGGGGTTGAGGATGCGCACGTGGTAGTCCTGCAGGACCACCGAATCGATGGCCGGATAGAACCGGTGCAGCACCTTGCGCAGGGCGTCGTTGAGCGCGTCCACGGGACCGTCGCCCTCGCCCGCGGTCAATTCCGTCTTGCCCTTCACGGCGATCTTGATGGTGGCGACGGTCGTCGCCTTGCTCGCGGCGTCGGTCTTCTCCACCACGACGCTGAACCCTTTCAGTTCGAAGAACGGCACGTGCTTCTTCAGCACCTTCTGCACCAGGAGCTTGAACGAGGCATCCGCCGACTCAAAGGCGTAGCCGTGCTTTTCCAGATGTTCCAGCTTGCGCAGGATGTCCTTCACCGCCGGCGAATCCTTCTGGAACACCAGCCCCATTTCGCCGGTCTTGAGGCGCACGTTGCTGGCGCCCGACAGTTCGCTCATCAGGATGCGCCGTTCGTTTCCGACGCTTTCCGGATCGACGTGTTCGAAGCTCTTGGACGTCTTGCTGACCGCGTCCACGTGCATGCCCGCCTTGTGGGCGAACGCGCTTTCGCCCACGTAGGGGCGGTTTTTCGCCGGCCGCTGGTCGGCGATTTCGTCCACCAGCAGCGAAACGCTGCGCAGTTTCCGCAGGCGGGGGCCGCAAGCCATCGGCGCGCCCAGCTTGAGGGCCAGGCCGGGAATGATGGAGCACAGGTTCGCGTTGCCGGTCCGTTCGCCGTAGCCGTTGATGGTGCCCTGCACCATCGTCGCGCCGGCCTCGACCGCCGCCAGCGAGTTGGCCACGGCCAGTTCGGCGTCGTTGTGCGCGTGGATGCCCAGCCGCGTCCGGGGAAAGCGCGCCGCCACCGCCGCGGTGATCCGCACGATCTCGGAGGTCAGCCGGCCGCCGTTGGTGTCGCACAGCACCAGCGCGTCCGCGCCGGCGTCCGCCGCGGCCTGCAGCGTGCGCAGCGCATAGTCCGGGTTGTCGAGATAGCCGTCGTAGAAGTGTTCGGCGTCGTAGAGCACTTCCTTGCCGCGCTTTTTCAGGTAGCGCACGGAATCGGCGATCATCGCCAGGTTTTCCCCGGGCGTGGTCTTGAGGACCTTCTCGACGTGCAGCAGCCAGCTCTTGCCGAAGATGGTCGCCACCGGCGCGCCGGCCTTCAGGATCGCGGCCAGGCCGGCATCCTGCCCCGCCGCGACGCCCGCGCGCCGCGTGCTGCCGAACGCCGCCAATCGGGCGTGTTTCAGCTTCACCTGCTTCATTTCCTTGAAGAACGCCATGTCCTTCGGGTTCGACGCGGCGAAACCGCCCTCGATATAGTCGATGCCGAACTCGTCCAGGCAGCGGGCGATCCGAATCTTGGCCGGCAGGGAAAAGCTGATGCCCTCCCCCTGCGCGCCGTCGCGCAGGGTCGTGTCGTAGACGATGACCTTCTTCATGCGGATCTCCCCGGGCCCGGACGGCCCGCTTCCTACTTCTTCTTCGCGGCGTTCTTTTTCGCCGGCGCTTTTTTCTTCGGCGCGGCGCCCATGCCGAACGCGTCGTGCAGCGCGCGGACCGCCTGGTCGGCGTCCTTCGCGCGGATCGCCACCGAGATCTTGATCTCGGACGTCGAGATCATCTCGATGTTGATTTCGTTTTCGGCCAGCACGTCGAACATCTTGTAGGCCACGCCGGAATGGCTCTTCATGCCCACGCCCACGAGGCTGACCTTGGCGATGTCGCCGTCGAAGCTCAGGCCCGCGGCCCGGATCTGCTTCACCAGCGGCGCGATCGTGCGCTGGGTCTTGTTGATGTCGTCCTTCGCCACCGTGAAGGAGACGTCGGTGACGCCCGCCGCGCTGACGTTCTGGACGATCATGTCCACGTTGAGGTTGGCGGCGGCCAGCGCCTTGAAGATGCGCGCGGCCACGCCCGGGGTGTCGGGCACGCCCAGCAGGGTCGCCTTGGCCTGGTTCTTGTCGGCGGCGATGCCGCGGATGATCATCTGTTCCATTTCCTTATCCTCCTCCCGGACCAGCGTGCCGGGCTTGACTTCGAAACTCGAAAGCACTTCCAAAACCACGCCGTAGTTCTTGGCGAACTCCACGGCGCGCGACTGCAGGACCTCCGACCCGGCGCTCGCCAGCTCCAGCATCTCCTCGTAGGCGATGGCGTCGAGCTTGCGCGCCGTCGGCACCACGCGGGGATTCGCGGTGAAGACGCCGTCCACGTCCTTGAGGATCTGGCAGCGGTCGGCCTTCAGCGCCGCCGCCAGCGCCACGGCGGTCGTATCCGACCCGCCCCGGCCCAGCGTCGCGATGTCTTCGGCCGGATTCGTGCCTTGGAACCCCGCCACCACCACCACCTGGCCCAGATCCAGGTGCCGATGGATGCGCTGGGGATCGATGGCTTCGATCTTCGCCTTCAGGTGCGTGCCGTCCACCCGGATGCCGGCCTGGTGGCCGGTCATGGAGATCGCCGGCACGCCGCGGGCGTGGAGCGCCATCGTCAGGATCGCGCTGGAGGCCATCTCGCCGGTGGCCATCAGGCTGTCCATTTCGCGTTCGTTGGGCTCGGGGTTCACCTGCTTCGCCAGCGCGATCAGGTCGTCGGTCGTGTCGCCCATGGCGCTCACCACCACCACCACCTGGTTGCCGGCGCGCCGCGTGTCGTCGATGCGCTGCGCCACGCGGCGCATGCATTCGGCGTCCGCCACGGAACTGCCGCCGTATTTCTGCACGTACAAGGCCATCTTCGGGTCTCTCCTCAGTTCGTTCTATTCGAAATCTTCGATGCGGTAGGCCACCGCCGGGCGGTCCACCACGCCGTCCAGCGCGGCGATTTCCGCCAAGGCCGCCGCGATCTCGCGCTCCGGCGCCGGGCCGGTCACGAGAATCACGGGCACGTAGGCCGCGCCCTTGGCCGCTTCCTTCTGCATGACCGAATCGATGCCGATCCGGTGCGCGCCCAGCACCGTCGCCGCGCGCGCCAGGGTGCCCGGCTCGTCTTTCATGGACAGCCGCAGGTAGTGGCGCGCCACGATCGCGCCCGGATCGCGGAACGCGACCGGGGTCTTGGCGTGGACCGCGCTCAAATCGCGCCGGCGGCCGCCGGCGCGCAAATTCAGCGCCGCGTCGGCCAGGTCGGCCACCACCGCGCTGGCCGTCGCCGCGCGGCCCGCGCCGCGCCCGTAATACAGCGTGGTGCCGACCACGTCGCCCTTCACCAGCACCGCGTTGAACACGCCCGACACCGCCGCCAGCTGGTGGCTGTGTTTCACCAACGTCGGCTGCACGCTGGCTTCCACGCCCTCGGCCTCGCCGCGGATGATCGCCAGCAGCTTGATGCGGTAGCCCATTTCCGCCGCGTAGGCGATGTCCGCCTGCGCGATGCCGCGGATGCCCGCCACGCGCACCTTCGCCAGCGGCACGTTGCAGCCGTAGGCCAGCGAAGCCAGCACCGCCGCCTTGTGCGCCGTGTCGTGGCCGTCCACGTCCAGGCTCGGCTCCGCCTCCGCGTAGCCCGCCGCCTGCGCCGCCTTCAGCACCTCGTCGAACGGCAGCTGCTCGTCCTCCATCCGGGTCAGGATGTAGTTGCAGGTGCCGTTGAGGATGCCGTAGAGGCTCTGGATGCGGTTCGCGCACAGCCCTTCGCGCAGGGCCTTGACGATCGGAATGCCGCCGCCGACGGAGGCTTCGAAGAGAATTTCGGTGTTGTGCGCTTCCGCCGCGCGGTGGATTTCCTCGCCGTGCTCGGCCAGCAGCTTCTTGTTGGCGGTCACCACCGGCTTGCCCAGCTTCAGGGCCTGCAAAATGAAGGCCTTGGCCGCGCCGGTCCCGCCGATCAGCTCCACCACCACGTCCACGTCCGGCCGCGCCACCAGCGCCGCCCCGTCCGTCGTCAGCAGCGCCGGATCGATCTGCACGCCGCGGTCGGTCGTCACGTCCAGGTCCGCCACCCCGCGCAGCGCCAGGCGCACGCCCAGCCGTTCCGCCAGCAGATCGCCGTTCTTCTGCAAGGTTTCGACCACGCCGGCCCCCACCGTGCCGAACCCCAGCACCGCCACTCCGATTTCCTTCATTTTCGACATGAAACCGCTCCCATCTCCTGTTCAACGAGAAGTGCGCAAGAATACCCGCCGCAGGGCGGAAAACAAGCCTCAATCCCCCCGATCCGGGGGCGCTTCCCTAAAATTCGACCGTCGGGGCCTGGGCGGCGGCCGCCGCGGCCTCGAACGGCGAACGCGCGGCAAAACCCGCGAGTCGCGCCACCAGGGCCGTCGGAAAGCGGCGGATGGCCGTGTTGTACGCCTGCACCGATTCGTTGTACCGCTGGCGTTCGACGCTGATCCGGTTTTCCGTCCCTGCCAGTTCGTCCTGCAGGGCGATGAAGTTCTGGTTGGCCTTCAGCTCGGGATAGTTTTCCACCACGACCATCAGGCGGCCCAGCGCGCCTTCCAGCCCCGAGGCCGCGCCGACTTTCTCCGCCGGCGTTTTCGCCTCGCCCCACTGGCTGCGCAGGCGCGTGATTTCTTCCAGCACGCCCTTTTCGTGTCCGGCGTAGCCCTTCACCGTGCCGACCAAATTCGGAATCAGGTCGAACCGCCGCTGCAGCACGGATTCCACGTTGCCCCATGCCTTGTTGCAAGCCTCGTCCTTCGTTACGACGCCGTTGTACATGCCCATCGCGCCCAGGCCGACGATCACCGCCAGCAACACCGCCACGCCGCCCGCCATCAAACAACCTTTGTTCATCTCGTTTTCCTTGCTATGTGTTTTTTCAAATCACCATCCGCGGCTGGCGCCGCCTCCGCCCGAACGGCCTCCGCCGAATCCGCCGAAACCGCCGCTGCCGCCGCCCCCGGAGCTCCCACCGGTCCATCCGCCGCTCTTCCAACCGCCGCCGCTCCCGCCATGGCCGCCCCGAACCGCCGAACGGATCATCAAGAAAACGATCAGCGCGAATACCAGCAGAAAGATGAACGATCCCAGCGGGCCGATTTCCGCGACTTCCTCCGCCGGCAACTCCTCGCCGCCGATCGTTTTCATCAAAACGGTTGCGCCGTCGATCAGCCCCTGCGCGTAGTGGCCTTCCTTGAAGCGCGGAACGACGTATTCGTCCAGGATCCGCCCGCACTTGGCGTCGTTCAGTACGCCTTCGAGGCCGTAGCCCGGTTCGATGCGCATTTTGCGGTCTTCGATGGCCACCAGCAGCAGCACGCCGTTGTCCTGGCCCTTCTTGCCGATGCCCCATTGCGCGAACAGCTTCGACGCGAAGTCTGCGATCTCGCCGCCCTTCAGCGACGCCACCGCCACCACCGCCAGTTCCGCGCCGTTGGTTTGCGTGAACGCGGCGATCCGGCTCTCCAGCTCGGATTTCTGTTCCGGCGTAAATACCCCCGCCCAGTCGCTGACGTATCCCTGCGGCGCCAAGCCTTGCCGAAAATCGTCCGACTCGGTCGCTCCGACGACGCCAGCCGCCGCCAGCACCCAACCGACGATGAAATAGACCGCTCGGAACTTCATGCCGGAAACCCTATCAAACCCCGAACTCCATCGTCAGCAGGTTTCGGCTCGGTCGCATGCAAATTGCGGCGCAGAAGCCAAAAATCGGCGAAAATCCGAAAAAAAGGCCGTTTTTAAGCCGCATTAGCCAGTGGCTATCGCAACAGAAGGTCACACAAGCCGATGAGGTCTTCGTGGATGCCTGTTGAAGGTGGAAAATGGCCCTTGAAGAGCCGAAAGACAAGGAAAAGCGCGGGCCGGAGGC
>JBFXHR010000010.1:0-73245 GCA_050176815.1 Kiritimatiellia bacterium | reverse complement strand
GGGGCTGAAGCCCCGCCCGCCGAGGAAGCGAGCTCTCCCGCCCCCGCCGAACCCGCCGCCACCGGCGCCGATCCAGCCGCCGAAGAAGAAAAGACCCCCGAAGTCTTCACCACGCTTGCCAACGACCGCGTCGAGCTAACCTTCTCCTCCCACGGCGCCGGCATCGTCCGCGCCGCCATTCTCGGCTATCCCTCCGTCAAGGGCTCCGACGTCCCCGTCGCCTTCGACTTCTCCGACCGCCCCGCCGCCGCCCCCCTCGGCTACCCCGGCCTCGCCCCGCGCGCATCCTTCGAGGTCGTCGCCTCCACGGACCGTTCCGTGGCCTACCGCAAGCAACTCCCCAATGGCCTCGTGCTGGATCGGACGCTGGTCCTCGGCACGAATTACCAAGTCCAGATCGTGGACCGGCTCGAAAACACGTCGTCGGACGCCATCCCCCTTTCCGGCTACGGCCTGCAAGCCGGCTCCATGCAAAACCTCCCCGGCGAAGACGCCAAGCAGCAGATTCCCCTTCTCGGAGTGGACACCCTCACCGGCAGCGAAAACGTCCAGTACTGGGGGAGCCAATTCGAAAAGTGGTTCCCGCAATCGGAAGAAGCAGCGCCGCGAACGGTTTTGGAAAGCGATATCCCGGTTAATTTCTTCGTGCGGCTTTTCAGCTTCGGAAACCGCAACGGCAAGCAAACCCCGCTCCATGTCGATTGGGCCGCGGTCAAGAACAAGTATTTCGTACAAATCCTCACTCCCATCGACGGTTCCGCCGACCAATGCCGGATCGAGACCGCCCGCGGCGCCCCCGTCAAATCCTCGTTCATGGGCATCTTCCCGCGCACCACCATCCCCATCGCCCGCGTCGCCGCCTCCCTTCTCCTGCCCGATTTCGATCTCGCCCCCGGCCAAGTCCTCGAGCAAAACGCCACCTTTTTCATCGGCCCCAAGGTCTATACCGAGCTCAAGGCCAACGGCCCGCACCAGGAAGACGTCCTCCAGCTCGGCTTCTGGCGCGTCGTCGGCATTTGGATCCTCAAGATCATGGTTTGGATCCAGGCCCACGTCTGGCCCTACAGCTACGGCGTCGCCATCATCCTGCTCACCTTCCTCATCCGCATCGTCTTCTGGCCCCTGAACCACAAGTCGATGGTCAGCACCCGCCGCATGCAGGAAATCCAGCCGCTCGTCACCGCCCTGAAGGAAAAATACAAGGGCGACGCGCAAAAGCAGCAGCAGGAAATGATGGCGCTCTACAAAGAGCACAAGATCAACCCCATGGGCGGCTGCCTCCCCATGCTCATCCAGATCCCCGTCTTCTTCGCCCTCTTCGTCGTGCTCCGCGGCGCCATCGAACTGCGCTTCTCGTCGTTCCTGTGGATCTCCGACCTCTCCACGCCGGAAAACCTTTTCAAGGATGTCCTGCCCATCGGGCTGAACATCCTGCCGCTCTTCATGGGCGTCACCATGTGGCTGCAGCAGAAGATGACCCCCACCAGCGATCCCCAGCAGCAGAAAATGATGATGATGATGCCCGTGATCTTCACCTTCATGTTCTACTCCTTCCCCTCCGGCCTCTCCCTCTACTGGTCCGTCAACCAGGTCATGATGATTGTGCAGCTCGCGTGGATGAAGAAATTCCACCACGCCCCCGCCATCGCCAAGAAGTAGGGCAGCTACGGCGATTCATCGGGGCGGTTTCCCGATAATCGGGACCGCTTCACATCCCCCGACGGGGTCGTCGGGGGCTCCAAAGACATGTTTCCATGGCTGTTTGGAGCCGGGACGACCTCGTCCCGGATGAATTCAAAGGACCGGGTCCCCAACCCCCTTCAACGGCGCCGCATCCAACGCGCATCGAACCGCCCCGTCGCGGCATCCCATGCGGCCCGCAGCAAAGCCCAGTTCACGCTCCAAAACGCCCCCATCAGGCCCAAAATGCGGGAAGAAATCCATTTACCGCCCCAAAAGGCCAAAAAACTGGCCAAAACACCCGCCAAAATGCCCCAAAAGAGCGCCCGAAGCACTCCCGACCCCTCCCAAGCCATCCATCCGAGCGAAAAAACGGACAAAAACACCAAAAACGGCGTCAAAAGCCTCAAAAACTTGTGCGAAACCCACTGAAACCAGATCGGATTGCGAAAAACGCAGTAAATGGCCGGTTCCAGACGAAATATTTGCCAAATTCCGGCCAACGTCCTCCGTTTTCGGAGGTTTTCATGGCTGAAATTCGTCGTCGGAAGGTCGAAAACGCGCGCGGAAGGCTCGAAAAGGCACCGATGCCCCTCTAAAACGGCCCGCATCGGAATCAACACGTCGTCCACGAGCGTATTCTCCGGAATGGGCCGGCACAACTCCCGCCGAATGGCATACAAAGCCCCCGTCGCGCCCGGAACCGCCCAAAACCGGCTCTCGCAACTCCGGATGAACTTTTCGTAGCCCCAATACGACTCCGCCCCCTTTTGCGCCCCCCCCTCCGCCGACTCGTACACCAGCGCCCCCGACGCCGCCCCCACCTGCGGATCCGCGAAATTCTCCAGCAGCGCGGAAATCGCCCCCGCCTCCACCCGCTGCCGCGCGTCCATCATCGCCAAAATCGGCTGCCCCGCCTTCGCCATCAATTCATTCAACACCGCCGCCTTGCCGCGCCGCTGTTCAAATTCGAGAACATGGACATGGGGAGCAGACTTGAGACTTGAGACCCCAGACTTGAGACTCGGATCTTCAGCCTCCCGTCTCCCGTCTCTAGTCTCCAGTCTCCCGTCTCTAGTCTCCAGTCTCCAGTCTCTAGTCTTTCTTACTTCCTCCCCCGTCCCGTCCGTGCATCCATCCAGCCCGATCCAGATTTCGCGGATGGGCTCGGTCTTCGCCAGTTCTAAAAGATTTTTTAGTTTCCGCGGCAAGGACTCCGCCTCGTTGTGCGCCGCGATCAGCACCGCCGCCCCCCCCGCGACCGGACCTTTCTTCACCGGCCGGCCCCGCACCCTCGACAGCGCCCAAATCAGCGCCGGATATCCCAGATAGGTATATCCCAGCAGCGCAACCGAAATGCCCAGCATCCACGACATGCGCCTATTTAACAGGAATCCCCCCCGCCATTCAACCCGCGAGTCGCCCGCCCGCAGGACACACCGAAAACAACGCAACTGGCTCCGCGCAAGTCACCCAATCCAACTCCCAACCAAACAGCCGATAACGCAAAAGTCGCCATGCGCGCAAAAGGGACGCAAGCGCAAATCTTGTATCCCGTCAATTCTTGTGCCCGGCGCTTGCGCTTCTCTTGCGCCGTTTGCGTCTTTTTCGTTGATCGGATCGAATGCCCCCCCTACGGTTGTCTTTGCCCTTTTGAAAATTCGGCCGCATAATGACAACTTCATCCCGCGCCAAGTGCCCGCCCACCTCCGGAACCGCCTGCCTCCCAGCGTGAATGACGGATTGACCTTCCCCTCACCCAGACTTATCATGGCAGTCAACTGGACGGGCTTTATGCCGCATAAAGACAACTTAAAGTTCGTTGAATAAATACTGTTGGCTGAAAATATGAAAAAGATAATAACATACCGAACACTTAGTGACTGCGACCAGGCGCGACTACTACTCGAAGGCAGCGGCATCGCGTGTAATATACGCAATGAATATTCGGCAAATACCGCTGCGGTTGGACCACTCGGACCGCTATCTTTCGCTCAACCGGAATTATGGATCCTTGATGAATCTCGGGAACGGGACGCCCTAGAAATCCTTGATCAAGGACACGGAACAAAATGACAGCCAACAAGCGGTTGCAGAGTGCCTTCTACGAGGCAAGTGATTTTTTGAAAAAGTGATCGGGGCAGAGTCCGGGGGTGCCGCGGGGCGGCCGCGGCTTGCGGGATCGTCCGCAAGGGACAGACGGAAAGCCAAACCTCTCAGGCGGCCGGGATCGTCGTGGCGGCGTCCGGCCCCGCCCTCCGCATCCTAATATGAAGCCGTTCCCGACACGCCGGGCGGTCGGGACGACGCGGTGCCTCCAGCGGTAGCCGCCCCGGTTGGAGCCGGGGACGATAGAGGCGGGCCAGACGCGTGGCATTCTGCAACCGAGCCATTCCCGACGTCCGCCTTGCGGCGGGGTCGGGATGACAAGGTACGACAAGCCATCGCGCCGGCCGCCCGAAAGAGGTTCACGGGATTTCCGTCCGACCGGTGTACGGCGACGTCTTGGAGAGGTTCAGTCCGTAGAGTTCATTGAGCGCGGTGCGCCAGCCTTCCAGCGGGGTCCCGTCGGCAAAGGCCTCGCGGATGGCGCCGGCGTCGCGCCATTTGACGAGCATCTTGTCCCAGGCGCACACGACGTACTGCCGGCGAACGTCCGGATCCGCGGCCGCGCGCACCGAGGGCGGCAGGAAGAAGTCCTGGTGCCGGATCAAATGGCGGCAGATGCGCAGCATGCGCCGGCCCAGGGTCAGGCGCGGGTCCTGGTGCGCGTTGACGCGCCGCTCGAAGTCGGCCTTGAGCTCGGGGTGGCCGTACTGCCCCATCTTGAGGGCGATGTCCATCACGCAGCGTTTCAGCGGCACGCAGGCGCGGCGGCTGCGGCCATGGGTGCGGGCCTCCTGGTCCGGCCCGCCGCTCTGCTTGAGCCGCGCCACGATCCCGGCATAGGAGACCAGCCGGCCCAGACCGCGGTCGCGGGCCGGATCGCCGATCTCGACAAAGAGGGCCGAGGCCAGCGTCAGGGCGATGCCCGGCACGGTGGTCAGCATGGCGCCGGGCGTCGTGGCCAGGCGCCGGGCGATGTCTTGCTCCGCCGCGTGGATGCACGCGTCCAGATGCGCATAGACGGACGTTTCGTGGTCCAGGTTGGCCTGCAGCGTGTCGCACAGCGCGGCCGGCGGCGGCAGGACCGCGCGGGCCAGCTCCTTGAGCTTGCGCGCTTTTTCCGCCGGTTGGCGCACCATGAACCGCTCCAGCCCGGCCGTGAGCGATTCCAGCTTGCGCGCCCGGATCCGGCGCGGGGCCAGGCCGCGGCTCATCACCCACAGCGAGGGCTTCGTGAACGGCGTCAGGCCGCTTTGCTTCTCGTCGAGGAACCCCGGCAGCAGCTGGTCGGCCAGGTGATGGAGACGCTGCGCGCTCGCCGAGCGCGCCCGCACCAGCGAGGCGCGGTGGTGCACCAGGTTGCGCAGCACCCGCGCCGGCGAGCACTCCGCCGCGAGCGTCCGGCCCCACTTCTTGTTGATCAGCACCGCCGCGATCCCCAGCAGGTCGAGCTGGTCCGTGCTGGCCACCAGGTTCTGGCGCTCCCGGACCGCATCCCGGGCGTGGATGCCGATCCCCAGCCAGCCCTTCTGCACCAGGGCATGGGCGAAGTTGAACGTGAAGGATGCGCCGTCCTCCCCGCCGAAGAACACATGCTCCCGGCGGATGGCGTGCTTCCGGCACAGCCCCGCCACCGCCTTCTCCAGGAAATCCACCCCCGCCGGGTTGTTGTGCAGGGTGAACGGTTTCCGGAGCGGGTGCCCCGCCCCGTTGCAGGCCAGGGCCGTATGCTCCCGCTTGGCGTAGTCGATCGGGACGCACAGCACCTTCTCCGGGCTGCCCGCCTTCTCGAACAATTCGAGGATTGCGGGATTCGCGCGTTGGAATATACTTTTCATTGGATGATCTCCTCATACTTACTCATGGGGCGGCACCCTGCCGACCCCGCCAATGAGCCTAAGGCTCGTGCCATCCCGCGAAAACGGGAATGGCGGGGAGATCATCCCTTCGTTTTGGATGGAAAACCTCCCGGCGAAGAGGGGGAAGCGGCGCGGGCCGGGCGCAACCGCCCGCCCCGCCTCCCCCTCATTCACCGGGGACAAAGGATATTAGTCTACGACCCACAAGTTGTCGCTATGCACACCATTCCGCTCGCTGCACACCTATCGAGTACAGCCCGTGGGTCGCGACTGAACCCTGACGTTTGATGAAATCAGATGAAAAACAAGAAAACAAAGTATCCAGCGGCTACGCTCGCTTTTTACGGCCCTACTGACCAACTCGCCACCAAAGCGGTCGTCGGCATTATTCGGAAGAACGGTGCCGATGTTGACCCGCTACACAAGTGGATCACCGCTACAGGCGATGTCCGCCGCGACCCCGTAATTGGCGACGAGATCCAGAATTTTCTTAAGCTACACCAAGTAAAGTCGGTGGTTTCTCCCGAGACGATAATCGGATGCCCCCATGAAGAAGGGAAAGATTATCCAGAGGGAATGGACTGCCCCTTCTGTCCCTACTGGGCTGGGCGCGACCGCTTCACGGGAGAAGTGAAATAAACACCATCGTACAAGGCGTTGCACCGTACGTCGCACAAGGTGCGCCGTCCGGTGAACGCTGACGTTCGATGAAGAAAGATTATGGAATCCACAATCAACAACATCACCATATATAACCACCGTGTGCGCTGGGTCGCCTTCTTAAACCTCGCGTTCGTTGTGGGAGGCATATACCTCTCACTGCGGTTCATCCCTGGTGCCAGCCGTTTCGCGCCGGTCGCCTTTCTTGCCCTATTTTCATTATTCTGGATTAAAGACTTTCTGTTCGGGTTTAGGCTAGAGCTAACCAGTGATGGTGAATCGTTGCATTGGCAAGAAGGCGCGCAGGCCGGATCTGTTCCGCTCAGCCAGATTAAGAAGGTGTTGATTGGCATACGCCAACCACTTCAGATTGGAGATTCTCGCGTGTTCGGATGGACCTATCTCAGATTTGAATTGTCATTTGGCCAACAAGAATCATTGCCCCCAAATATTGCTGCCGGGCTGCGATCTCACAACTGGCGTCTTCTGAAAAAGCTCGTCGCCCACATACGAACTGTTTCTGCTATATCAGTTGAACCATTAGACGAGCCTGATTTAATCGTTAAAGGCTGGAGTGACGAACAATCGATGGACATCAAGAAATGAAAACCCATCGAACAACCATTAAGCCCCCGTTAGCACAAGGGCAGAGTGGGTCCTGAGACGGCTTTTTTCAAAGCCGTCTTTTCTTCTTCGAGCGCCGGGCTCCGGCTTGCATTCGCGGCGCGGCATTCACCCAAACAACCATGCGGGCTCGTCCGGGATGGGTCCCGGGCGCCGAAGCGCTCCGGACCGTCCCTGGCCGCGGGCTCAAAGGCCCGCGGCGGCCCAGAATTCGACTGCGGTCAACCCCGGCGCCACCCAGTCACGACGGAAGGCGGGCTTGGCCCGGCCGAAGCCGGGACTCCCAGTTATTGGCGGGTTCGGGCCGGGGGCGGATGCCTGCTCGCTCGAAGCGATAGATAAGTGCCCGCGACGCGACGGCCCATTCAATCGGACAGGGTTGGCCCGGGAAGGGGTTGGGAAGGGGTCGGTCCCGTAATCTAGTAATCTTTTAGGTAGCCGGACGGGGCCATACCCCCGTCCTTTTGCCTTTGTTTTCCGGTCTTCTTTTGCTTCATTCTCCCCGTACGTGCAGTCGACGCCTTCCATCCTGACCAACATGGCCTTCCGGCAAAGCCGGGTTTGGAGCGAAGCCGTCGCGACCATCTGCCGGGGAAACGAAACGCCCGACGATCTTTGCCCCATGCGCCAAGCCTTCCGCCTGCTGAAACTCCGCTCCCGTTTCGACGCCGTGGTCACCATGGGCCCCCGGCCGTCCCTGGCCTACGGCCTGCTTTGCGCGGCGCTGCGCCTGCCTTCCAAACAGATCATGGCCGAGGTTTTTTTGGACGAGGCCCGGCCCTCTTCCTTGCTTTGGCGCATCAAGACGGCCCTCTTCCGATGGATTGCCCGCCGATCGCTCGGCATCTTGGCCAACAGCTCCGCCGAAGTTGGACATATTTCCCGGCGCTTCGGGATTCCCGAAACCAAACTGCGCTTCGTGCCGATGTACACGACCCTCGCCCCGACGGAATCCCCGCCGCAGAACGAAGGCTATGTCCTTTCCATCGGCCGCAGCGGCCGCGATTGGGAAACCTTGCTCCGCGCCGCGCCGCTCTTCGAAGCGCCGCTTCGCCTGGTGGCCGGCGATCGCGATCGCCTGCCGAGTACGATTCCGCCCAACGTCCAAATTTTCCGGAACCTCTCCCTGGAAGAAAGCCGCGACCTGATGCGGCGCGCCGCCGTCGTGGCGATTCCCCTGATTCCCTCCGAACGCTCCACGGGACAAGTCGTCCTGTTCGAGGCCATGGCCATGGGCAAGCCCGTCGTCGCCACCCGCGCCACCGGCACCCTCGATTACGTCCGCGACGGCGAAAACGGCCTGCTGGTCGAGCCCGGCGACGCGCCCGCGCAGGCCGCGGGCGTCAACCGCCTGCTGCGGGACTCCGCGCTGGCCGCGCGCCTGGCCGCGACGGCCTTCGCCGACGTCCAAACCCGTTATGCCGTTGACACCCACGCCAACCGTAAACTACAAGCCATCCGTGAACTGATGGACGCCCCGGCGGCGGAAAACCCCCATGGATCCAAACGCCAGCATGAATAGACCCCCGGCTCCGGAACTCGGCATCGTCGTGCCCTGCTTCAACGAAGAAGCCGTCCTGCCCCGGCTCTTCGCCGCGCTCGACGCTTTCGCCGCTTCGTATCCCGGCCGCGTCTCCTTCCTCCTGGTGGACGACGGCAGCCGCGACGGCACCTACCCGATGATCCAAGAGGCCTGCGCGCGCGACCCGCGCAAGGCGTGCCTGCGCCTGTCGCGCAACTTCGGCCACCAGACGGCCGTCTCCGCGGGCTTGGCCCACGTGCGCGGCGACGCCGTGGCCGTTCTCGACGCCGATCTCCAGGACCCCATCGAACTCCTGCCGGACATGCTGGCCAAATGGCGCGAAGGCTACGACGTGGTCTACGGCGTGCGGACGAAACGCAAGGAAAACTGGATGCTGCGCGGCGCCTATGCCGCGTTCTACCGCATGCTCAAGGCGGCGGCCAACGTCGAGCTGCCCCTGGATGCGGGCGATTTTTCCTTGATGGATCGCCGCGTGGTCGATTTGATCAACGCCATGCCGGAGCACAACCGCTTTGTCCGGGGCCTGCGCGGCTGGGTGGGTTTCCGCCAGATCGGCCTGCCCTACGAACGGCCCGCCCGTGCGGGCGGCGAAACCAAATACGACATCCGCCGACTGGCCAAGCTGGCGCTCGACGGCCTTGTTTCCTTTTCCACGGCTCCGCTGCGCCTGGCGATCTGGTTCGGCGCCCTGTCGGCCGGATCGAGCCTTCTCTTCTTCCTCTACGCGCTCTATTCCAAGTTCTTCCGAGCCCAAACCCCCACGGGCTGGACGTCGCTCGTGATCCTGTTCCTCTTCTTCGGCGGCATCCAGCTGCTGCTGCTGGGAATCGTCGGCGAATACGTCGGCCGCATCTTCGACGAAGTGAAGAACCGCCCCCAATTCGTGGAGCGCGAACGCTGCGGCTGGCTGGAAAAAACCTAGGCCGCCGGCCGCCGCCCGAACAGCGTTTCCAGGCCTTCCGCCGCGCAGGCGAGCACGACGAACTGGAAATAGAACGAATACCTCGGCGACGTTTCGCTGAAGAAGGTATACGCGGCGACAAACGCCAGCACCAGCAGCGCCCAAGGGAAAACCGCGCGCCCGTTCCGTCCAAAGAATCCGGCCGCGCCCAGCGCGGCCAGCCCCAGCGCCAGCGGCGCGAACACGAGCCGCGTGGCCCGGGCCGCGGTCCACCAGGCGCGGGCCCCGGCCGCCCGCAGATCGTCCTCGGCGCCGGAAGCCGCCCCCAATTGGAACAGCTTGACCAGTTTGACCAGAGGCAGCTTAACGAGCGCATCGAAGGGCCGCGCGCGGACCTGCTCCGCCACGTAGCCCAACATCACCGCCGTTTTCCGCTCCGGCGGGGTGCGGCGGTCCAGCGCCACCACCGGGCCGTAATATTCGCCCCACGTTTCCAGATTCCACCCCATCGCCATGTGGCCGATGAAATGCGAGCTCAGCCGGCCTTCGTCGTATTGCCGGAAATAGCCGTCGACCCGCTTCTCCGCGGGGTGGACGAGCAACAGGGGCACGACCGCATAGGCCAAGCCCCCCCGCAGCAGGCGGCGCCAAGAGCGCGCCGCCAGCGCTTCGTAGACGGCCAGGGCCAGGCCGACCGCCAGCAGAACCAATTCCAAGCCCCGCTGCAAAAAGAGCAGGAAATACGCCAGCGCCAACGCCGCCAGCCAAAGCCACGCGAACCGACTCGAACCGGCCAGCGCCTGCGATAGCCGCCCCAGGACGAAAAGGGCCGCCAGCAGCAACAGCGCGCCCTGGAACTGGTAGCCGTACTCGGCGACTTGCCAGACCAACGCCGGCGACAGCACCGCGAGGCCCAGCGGAACCAGCGGGCGGCGGACGTACGGCCTCAGCACGAGATAGATGCCGCCCGCCAACAGCGTGGACAGAAAAGCGTTCAGGCAAAACGTCGCCGGAACAAAGCGCTCCGGAAACAACAGCCGCAATGGATACAGAAAAGGCCACGCCCTCCCCGCCCAAAGGGGGTAATCGAAGAACTCCCGGCTCAAGACCGGCAGCGCGGCCGCGCCGCCTGCCGCCCATCGGTCGATGAACTGCAGGAGAAACCCCCGGTCCGCCGTCTGGGGGATGCCCGACAGCCAGCAGGCCAGAACGGTCTTGCCCACCCACGAGGCGGCCAGCAGGCCCCCGGCGATTTGCGATTCGCGGACCGGCGACGTTTGCCGGCGGCAAATCCAGAGCACCAGCGCCAGCAGGCCTAGATAGGCGGACATGGCCAGCCAGTCCTGATATCCCAGGCGCGGCAGATACTTGAGAACAAACCGGGACAGATTCGCCAGGACGGCCAGCAAGAACATGGCGGCCAGCAAACGCCCGGCCCACAGGGGCGCCCGCTCCACGGCCATGCGCATTCGATTCGTCCAAGAATCCGACAGACTCATGGATCGATCATTCAGCAAGCCCCAATCCAGGGCAAGCCCGAAAATGCCGGAGCGGCGGCCGCGCCTCCGGGGCCGGAACCCTAGAACGGCAGGCCGTAGTCCTGGATTTTCCGCTGGATGGTGCGGCGCGAAAGGCCAAGCTGTTCCGCCGTCAGGCTCCGGTTGCCGCCGTTCCTCCCCAAGGCGTCCTCGAGAATCTTTTTTTCGATCTGTTCGAACGTCATGCCTGCGGGAATCGACCAGCCTCCGGACGCCGGCGGGGACGAAGGCCCGTCCAGCCGCAGGTCTTCGGCCCGAAGCACGTCGCCCGGAGCGGTGACCACCGCGGCCTCCACCGCGTTGCGCAGCTCGCGCACGTTGCCGGGCCAGGCGTAGGCTTCCAGCCGGACATGCCATTCCGGCTCCACTTCGCGGATGCGCTTCCCGTGCTCGGCCTGCGCCATCGCCATGAATCGTTCCGCCAGCGGACGAATGTCCGCCCGCCGCTCGCGCAGGGGAGGCAACGCGATGCCAACGACCTGGAGGCGATAGAGCAAATCCCGGCGGAACGCGCCGGAAGCCACCCGCGCATCCAGATCGCGGTTCGTGGCCGACACCAGGCGCACGTCCACCTTGAAACTTTGCTGCCCCCCCACGCGGATGATCTCGCGGTCTTCCAGCACGCGCAGCAGCTTCACCTGCACCGCCGGCGGCGCATCGCCGATCTCGTCGAGAAACAGCGTGCCGCCCTGCGCCCGCTCGAACGCGCCCGCCCGCCGCGCCGCGGCCCCCGTGAACGCCCCCTTCTCGTGCCCGAACAATTCGCTTTCCAGCAGGCTTTCCGCAAACGCCGCGCAATTCACCGCGACAAAGGGTCCGTCCGCGCGCGGACCGTCCGCGTGCAGCGCGCGGGCGACGAGTTCCTTGCCCGTCCCGCTTTCGCCGCGGATCAGCACCGTCGCATTCGTCTTCGCCAGCGCCCGCGTCTGCCGGACCACCTCGCGCATCGCGGGCGATTCCGCCACCCAAGTCCCGGTCGACCATTTGCCGCGCACTTCCTCGCTCAACCGCTCCACCTGCCTCCGCAGGCGCGCCGCCTCCAGCGCGCGGGACAGCTTGGCCTGCAGGTCGTCGACGTCCAGCGGCTTCTGCAGATAGTCGTAGGCGCCTTCCTTCATGGCGCGCACGCTGGAATCGACGGACCCGTAGGCGGTCATCAGGATCACCGGCGTCCGCCCCCCGTCCTGCTCGCGGATCTTCTTCATCACCTCGATGCCGTCGATGTCCGGCAGCACTAAATCCGTCAGCACGATGTCCGCGCCTCCGGTGCGAAACGCTTCCACGCCCGCCGTGCCCGTCGCCGAAAGCTCGGCTTCGAAACCGAGATCCCGGATGGCTTCCAGCAGCGACCGCCCGTTGTCCACGTCGTCTTCCACGATCATAATGCGGGCGGGATTCATGGCGTCTCCTTTTCGGCCAGCGGAAATTCCATGCGCAGCCGCGAACCCATGCCGTCGGGTTCGGCCACGGCCAGCGTCCCGCCGTTCTTTTCCACGGCGGCCCGCGCCAGAAAGAGCCCCAGCCCCGTGCCTTGCGGACGCGTCGTGTAGAACATCTCGAACACGCGCTCGCGGTCTTCTTTGGGAATTCCCGGCCCCGTGTCGCACACGTCCAGCCGGGCCATCGAGCCTTGCCGGGAAATCTCCACGACCACCCGCCCGCCGGCCCCCGCGTGCTGCGTCGCGTTCAGCAGGACGTTCAGCACCGCGCGCTTCACGGCGGCGGCGGAGGCGCGGATGAAGACGCCGGCTTCCGCGGCCCGGATTTCGTGGCCGACGCCGGACGTTTCGAAGCGCGACGCCAGCATGTCCGCGCATTCCTTCGCGCAGGCGCCCAGGTCCAGGCGTTCGGAGGCCGCTTCGCCGGGCCGCGCCAACACCAGGAATTCCTGGAACACCTTCTCCATGCGGTCCAGCGTATGCCGCATCCGGCCGGCCAATTCCGCGATGCGCGGCGTCCGCGCCTCCGCGCCGCGCCCGGCTTCCTTCTCGAGCATTTGCGCATCCAAGCGCAGGCTCGACATCGGGTTCCGGAAATCGTGCACGATCCCGTTGGCCAACACGCCCGAAAACGCCAGATGTTCTTCCCGGCGCCGCGCCCGCTCCCGGCGTTCTTCGCGGCGCACCATCCCGGCCACCAACGCCAGGCAGACGGCGAAACAAATCCCGATGGTCGCCAGGCTCAACCGATAGAGGGAGTCGATCGCGTTGATCGCCGTCCATTCCTCCCGCTCCACCGCCCGCCGCCGCAGGCCCAGCTCCAGCGAAACCGATTCGGCGCGCGGATTGGTCACGGCCACGGAAAACGTCACCACGGGAATCTGCCCATCGCCCGCCTCCAGCCGCTGGCGCCCCACCGCCACCGGACCCGCGAAATGGAAATCGCTTACGTCCGGCGCGTTCCCCGCTTCGTCGGCATGTTCCTGGAACAGGGTTATGCCGTCGCGGCGCACCGCCACGAATTCCAGATCCCCCTCCACCTCCCGCAGCGAACGGATCAGCCCGGAAAACTCGCGCCAACTCCCTGCATCGCCGGCCGTTTCCGCGGCCGAAGCCGCGCGCAAGGCCAAGCTCATGGCCAGCCATTGGCCGCGCTCCGCCACCGCCTGCGCGGCCGTTTGATGCGCCACCCGGCTGTGCCAGCGCCGCAACGCAAACAAGCCGCCGGCCGCCAGAACGGCGATCAACGCCACCCAGGCCGCCGCCGTCCATGCAAACGAAACGCGCCGTTTTCCAATCTCTTCCATACTCCCGCGCATTCTATCCCGATGGCCCCCGCCCGCAAGTTTTTACGTTGGTTTTCCCGCTTTCCTTGCGATATGTTCTTTCCACGTGAGTAAGATCCTCCCCATTCGAACCTATGGCGACCCGGTCCTGCGGGAACCGTCCCGGCCCGTGAAGGACGTCGCGCCGGAAATCAAAAGCCTCGTCGACGACATGTTTGCCACCATGCGCGCGTCGCAGGGCGTCGGGCTGGCCGCGCAGCAGGTCGGCCGCACCGAATCCGTCTGCGTCGTCGAACTGCCCGAAGACTACGACGTGGAGGAGGAAAACGGCCCCCGCCTCAATCCCGGCGTCCCGCTGGCCCTCGCCCTGATCAACCCCCGGATCGTCGAGACTTCCGACGAAACCTGCAACATGGAGGAAGGCTGCCTCAGCTTCCCCGACATCCGCGGCAATGTCGAGCGGCCTTGGCGCATCGTCGTCGAACACCTTGGGCTCGACGGAAAGCCGAAGACGACGACGCTGGCCGGATTCTTCGCCCGCGCCGTCCAGCATGAAATGGACCATCTGGCCGGAACGCTGTTCGTCGACCGGTTCAGCTACGTCAAGAAGCTCGCCGTGCGGACGAAGCTCAAGCATCTCCAGGCCGAAACCCTGGAGAAACTCCACGCCACCTGAACCGGAAAACCGCCATGAATCCGAAGCTCGCCCCGATCTTTTCCCGCCGTTGCATCCGCAAGTACCAAAACAAGCCCGTGTCGCCGGAGCGGGTCCAAGACGCGCTTGAAGCCGCCATGGCCGCGCCCTCCGCCCGGGCGTGCGATCCCTGGGAAGTCATCGTCGTCCAGCGGCCCGACCTTCTCGAGCAGATGGCCGCCGGCCTCCCTTCCGGCAAAATGCTGGCCGGCGCACCCGTGGGATTCGTCGTCTGCGGGGATCTGCAGCGCGCCAACGGCCAGCTTCTGTCCTTCCTGCTGCAGGATTGCGCGGCCTTCACCGAAAACCTTCTGCTGGCCTTGTCGATGCTGGGCCTCGGCGGCGTATGGATCGGCGTGCATCCGCGCGAGGACCGCGTGGACCATCTGAAGAAACTGTTCCGGCTTCCCGAACACGTGGTTCCGGTCGGCGTCGTCGCCGCCGGCTATCCGGACGAATCCCCGCCGCCGCGGACCCGCTTCGACGCCGCCCGCGTGCATCGCGAACAGTGGTAGTTCCCTAGAATCCTTTGCGGATCGTAAACGTCGCCCGGGGTTCTTCGCTTTCGGACGGGATCTCGTATCCCGCCCAAAACCCGCCTTCGGTCAGGCGGATTTCCACCCCGCGCAGCTCCGTCTCCCACTCCGAAGCGCCCTGGAGGATTTCCCCCGATTGATCCATTTTCAGGCGGAAATCCGGGACCTTGTCGAACGCCGCCCGCGCCCAATCCACTTGCTTCACGGCGGATTTCAGCAGCGGCGTACCCAAGGTCAATCGGCGCATCTCGACGGCCGTTCCGGCTTCCGCCGCCCCCTGCCCCCACGCCGCACCTCCCGGGACCATGGCCATTCCCGCGGCGATCGCCCACGCTTTCCACCCGGTTCTCACGGGAAACAGGCTACACCCGCGGCCCCCTTCCTGCCAACCCCAACTCCACTCCCCTTCGGCGCGGATTTCGCTTTCCCCCCGTCTCCGCCCCCGCTAAAGTTCCCCGCATCCGTTCGACAGGAGAAAACACCATGGCTGGAATTTTCAAGGCATACGACATCCGCGGCATTTACGGCGAGTCCCTCACCGACGAAATCGCGTTCAAAATCGGACGCGCCATCTTCTCGTTCCTCGGCTGCCGGAAGGTGGTCGTCGGCCGCGACATGCGCCCCCACTCCAAGCCCCTGTTCGACGCCCTCGCCCGCGGCCTCGCCCTGCACGGCGCCGACGTCGTCGATCTCGGCCTGTGCTCCACGCCCATGTCGTACTACGCCAACAAGATTCTCGGCGCCGACGCGTCCGTCATGATCACCGCCTCCCACAATCCCGGGCCCTGGAACGGCTTCAAGATCTGCCGCGCCAACGCCACCCCCCTCTCCGGCGCCACCGGCATCCTCGACGTCGAGCGCATCGTCCAGGAAGAGGACTTCGCCCCCGAAGCCTCCGCCAAAGGCAAGATATCCGCGTACGACGTGTTGCCGGAGTACGTCGAGCATTTCCGCGCCTTCGCCGACGTTCGCCGGCCGTTGCGCGTGCTGGTGGACTACGCCAACGCGATGGGCATTTTCGAAGCCAAGGTCTTCGAAGGGGTGTTCGACATCACCCCGCTCTTCGACGTCCTCGACGGCACCTTCCCCAACCACGAGGCCAATCCCCTCGACACCCACACCCTCGCCGCCGCCCAAAAAGCCGTCCGCGCGGGCCGATACGACTTCGCCGCCTGCTTCGACGGCGACGCCGACCGCGTCGGCTTCCTCGACGAAAAGGGCGACGTCATCCCCATGGACATGATCACCGCCCTCATCGCCCGCACCCTTCTTGAGAAGAATCCGGGGGCCAACATCTTCTACGACCTGCGCTCCTCGTGGGCCGTCAAGGAAGTCATCCTCGAAAGCGGCGGCATCCCCAACCAGAGCCGCGTCGGCCACGCCTTCATCAAGGCCCAGATGCGCGAGAAGGACGCCCTCTTCGCCGGCGAACTGTCGGGCCACTACTATTTCAAGGAAAACTCGTTCGCCGAATCCTCGGCCCTCGCCGTCCTCCTCATCGCCAATCTGGTGTCGCGGTCGGACCGGCCGCTCTCGCAGCTCATCGCCCCCATCCAGCGCTATTTCGCCAGCGGCGAAATCAATTCCACCGTCGCCGACGCCCCCGGCGCGCTGAACAAACTGCGGGCGAAATACGCCGACGCCGCCATCCTCGAGCTCGACGGCCTCAGCTTCGAATATCCGTCGTGGTGGTTCAACGTCCGCAGTTCCAACACCGAGCCCCTCGTCCGTCTCAACCTCGAGGCCAAGACGAAGGCCGAAATGGAAGCCAAGCGCGACGAAGTCCTCGCCTTGATTCGCGGCTGATTCAGACCGCGCCCCAGAACCGGACTTCCGGCTCCAGGTCGAAACCGAACTTCTCTCGGACCGCCTCCGCCATGCGCGTGGTCAGCTTCGCCACGTCCCGGGCTTTGGCTCCCGGCCCCGCAATCACGATATTGGCGTGTTTCTCGAACACGTACGCCCCGCCCTCGCGCATGGCCTTTGCGCCCGCCCGATCCAGGAAAATTCCGGCGGCGCGCCGCCGCCCCCCCGCCGCCCCTGACGGCAGATTCTTGAAAAAGCTTCCCGCCGTCGGCAGCGTCCGCCAATCCGGATGTTTTTCCCGCCGCGCCGCGAGAATTTCCTCCCGCTCCGTCCGCAATTGCGCGCGGTCGCCGGCCGTCGTCCGGAACCACGCCCGCACCACCACGTCGCCGGTGGGCTGAAGCGACGACGAGCGATATCCGAATTCCAGCGATTCGCGCGGCAGGATCTTCGGTTCTCCCGCGCGCGTCAGCACCTCCACGCGGTCCAGCGCGTCGCCCAGCGCCGATCCGAATGCCCCCGCATTGCCGCAGACGCCGCCCCCGACCGTTCCCGGAATCCCCGACGCAAAGCCCAGTCCCGCCCGTCCTTCTTCCGCCGCGAACCGCGACAGCGCATCCAGCGCCGTCCCCGCCGATGCGCAAATACGTCCGTCGTCCAGGCGGCAATCCGGCCATTCCGAAAACACGCGCAGCACCGCTTCCGGAATCCCTTCGTCCGCCACCAGCAAATTCGATCCCCCGCCCATGGCGCGCCACGGCACGCCCGCCGCATTCCATCCGCGGATGATTTCCTCCGCCGCCTGGGCATCCGCCGCCGCGGCCAACTCGCGGCACGGCCCGCCCAACCGGAACGTCGTGAAATCTGTCAGCCATTCCTTCATGGATGCGCGCATCCTACTCCAGGATCGCCCGGCACGCAAAACCGTTTCCGGGCCGGCCCAAAAGGAAGGGCCCCCGTTTCCGGGGGCCCTGCGGGGCTTGCGAAACTGGTGGAGGCGGCGGGAGTCGAACCCGCGTCCGCACAAGCGTCGCATCAGCTTCTACGCGCGTAGTCCGCAATTAAGTTTCGCCATGCCGCCTGCCCACGGACAGGCCAGCGGCACCGCAATCCACCTGTTGGTTCTCGCTCCTCGGCCCGGTAGCCCGGCCAAGGTCGCCAGCCTGCTGAATGACATCCGGGTCCGCTCCACAGGCGAGAACGGCCGAACGTCGCGGTACTAAGCCGCGAAGGCCAAGTTATCGTTGGCTTTTGTGTTTTTTCCCGGAGGTTTAACGAGGCCAACCGGGATCCTCGGCGCGCGACCGATGCTTCAACTGGCACGTCGAAACCGGTCGCCCCCGCACATCGCAATCTACCCCGCCCTTGCCGGTTGCGCAACCGGAACTAGTAGGCGGCGCCGTTCATCGTCATGACCTGCACGGCGATGAGCCCGGCAATCGCCAGCATGGACACGATGGAAATCGCCGCCCACGCCGCGCCGGGACCCTCTTCTTCCTGGATGGTGAACATCGGCTCGGAAGAAACCGCCGAAGACGCCGTACCCCCGGAAACCATGATGGACGCGCCGCCGCCGGGGCGTTTCAGCTTGATGGTCGGGCGGCCCGCCGGCGTCTCGACGGCGGCCTCTTCTTCGGCGCGGCCCGGGGAAAACGTGGTCGGTCCCCCGCCGGCCGTCACCCGCACGGTCGGGCGGTTGCCGATGCGGATGGTCCGCGGCTGGCCCGTCGGGGCGGTGCCCAGGGGGATTTTGCTGGTGTCGAGCAGCGCGGTCCGCCGCTTGTAGACGTCGTCGTCCATCGGCGGCATGGCCCCCAGCCCGACGCGGGAGGTTTGGGTCTTGGCGGCCCCCGGAATCGCCGCGATGTCGATGCGGGACGTCGCTTTTTTGGGGTTGGCGCCGATGCGGATGCCGCTGGTGGCGGGAGAAGCGGGGATGGTGGCCTTGCTCAGATCGATGCGGGAGGTCGAAGACTTCACCGCGCTGATATCCAAGGGCTTGAGTTCGTTGTCACCGGCCATGGCCAAACCTCCGTTGTCTTCCCGACTGTGAAGAGAATACTACGGCGCGCGCACGCGCGCCGTCAAACCTTTTCACAGGGCCCGGAAGCACAGGGTCGCGTTGTGCCCGCCGAATCCGAGCGAGTTGTTCAGGCAGGCGCGGATCTTGGCCTTGCGCGCGACGTTGGGCACGTAGTCCAGATCGCACGCCGGATCGGGCGTCGTGTAGTTGATGGTCGGCGGCAGCACGCCGTCGCGGATGGCCAGGGCGCAGACGACGGATTCGACGCCGCCGGCGGCGCCCAGCAGGTGGCCGGTCATGCTCTTGGTCGAACTGACGGCGATCTGGCGGGCGCGCTCCTCGCCCAGCGCGATCTTGATGGCCTTGGTTTCGCCGGCGTCGTTCAGCACGGTGCTGGTGCCGTGGGCGTTGACGTAATCGATGTCGGCCGGGGTCAGTCCGGCGTCCTGCATGGCGAGCTGCATGCCGCGGGAGGGGCCGGAAGCGCTCGCGTCGGGCGCGGTGATGTGGTAGGCGTCGCCCGTGCAGCCGAAGCCGGCCAGTTCGCAGTAGATCTTCGCGCCGCGGGCCTGGGCGTGTTCGTATTCCTCCAGAATCAGCATGCCGGCGCCTTCGGCCATGATAAAACCGTCGCGGTCCTTGTCGAACGGGCGACTGGCGGTTTCGGGACTGTCGTTGCGGGTGCTCAAGGCGCGCATGGCATTGAAGCCGCCCACGCCCAGTTCGCAAATGGCGCCCTCGGCTCCGCCCGCCAGCATCGCGTCGGCCCGGCCGCGACGGATGATTTCGAACGCCTCGCCGATGCAATGGGTGCCGGACGCGCAGGCCGTCACGATGGCGAAATTGGGCCCCTTCATGCCGTGGTTGATGGCAATGATGCCCGGCAGGATGTTGGTGATCATCTGCGGGATGATGAACGGCGAAAAGCGCCCCGGCCCCCGGGAACGCAGCACGTCCATCTGCGACTGCAGGATCTGCAGGCCGCCGACGCCCGAAGCGGCGACGACGCCGACGCGGGTCGCATCTTCCTTGGCCATGTCCAGGCTGGAATCGTCCACGGCCATCTTGGCGGCGGCGATGCCGTAGTGGCAGAAGGGATCCATGTGGCGGGCGTCCTTCTTGGGCATGAAGTCTTCCACGTTGAAGCCCTTCACCTGCCCGGCGAACTTGGTATCGAACGCCGCGGTATCGAAATAGGTGATGGGTCCGATGCCGTTCTCGCCGGCCTGGATCGCCGCCCAGAAGGAATCCAGCGTGCTGCCCACGGGACTCACCACGCCCAACCCCGTCACGACTACGCGTCTATGTTCCGCCATGGCCTACCATCCAATCTTGATCTTCTTATGGGAAAAACGGGCCGAGCCTCCGCCTCGCGGCGAGCGGTCCCGGCCCCATGTCTCGATCTACCTCGGCAAACGACTTACTTGTCGAATCCCTTTTCCTGCAGGTACTTGATGACCGCGCCGACGGTGGTGAGCTTCTCGGCGTCCTCGTCCGGAATCTCGGCCCCGAATTCCTCTTCGAAGGCCATGACCAGCTCGACGGTGTCCAGCGAATCGGCGCCCAGGTCTTCGATGAAGGAAGCCTCCGGAACGACCTGGTCCTTGTTCACGCCCAGCTGCTCGACGATGATGTCTTTGACTTTGTCTGCAAGTGCCATTGTGTTTCTCCGTTGTTCTGTTTCTTTTTTTAAATCACCACACCATGCCGCCGCAAACCGCCAGGGTCTGCCCGTTCACGTAGGCGGCGGCGTCGCTGGCCAAAAACGCGACGGCCTTGGCGACGTCTTCGGGCTCGCCCAGGCGGCCCAGCGGAACCATCTTGAGCATCGCGTCCTTGATAGGCTCCGAAAGCTTGTCGGTCATGGCCGTGCGGATGAACCCGGGAGCGACCGCGTTCACGCGGACGTTCCGGCTGCCGAGTTCCTTGGCGGTGGTCTTGGTCAACGCGATCAGGCCGGCCTTGGACGCCGTGTAGTTCGCCTGCCCCGCGTTGCCCATGATGCCCACCACGCTGGCGATGTTCACGATCGCCCCGGAGCGCTGCTTCATCATGTGCTTCACCACGGCCTTCGTGACCAGGAACGCGCCCTTGAGATTGACGTCCAGCACCGCGTCCCAGTCCTCTTCCGACATGCGGATCAGGAGGGTGTCGCGCGTGATGCCGGCGTTGTTGACCAGCACGTCGATGCGCCCGAAATCGGCGGCGATCTTGCCCACGGCCTCGCCCACGGCGGCGCCGTTGGAGACGTCCATCGCGTAGCATTCCGCCCTTCGGCCGAGGGCCTTCACCTGGGCGGCCGTGTCGTCCAGCCACTCCGCCTTCACGTCGCACAAGGCCAGATCCGCCCCATCCGAGGCCAATTGCAGGGCGATCGCCTGTCCAATGCCGCGGGCGGAGCCGGTCACGAGAGCGATTTTGTTTTCCAATGGCTTCATTTTCCGGATTCCCATCGTCAGGCAAGCAGTTTGGCCGCCTCTTGGGCCCCCGCCAAGCCAAAAATGCTGGCCACCGGCGTTTCGGGGGCGATGCGCTTGGCCAGTCCGGCCAACACCGTGCCGGGCCCGCACTCGAATCCGGCGGTCATTCCGGCCGCCGCCATGTCGGCGAAACAATCGGTCCAGCGCACGGACGAAACGACCTGCGCGACCATCAACCGGCGGATGTCGTCGGGCGCGGCGTGCGGCTTGCCCGTCACGTTCGACCAGACGGGACACTTCGGGGAGCGAAAGTCGATGCCCTGCAAAAAATCGGCGAGTTTCTCCGCCGCCGGCTTCATCAGGGAGGAATGGAAGGCTCCCGCGACGGCCAGGCGCAGCGCGCGCTTGGCGCCGGCGGCCTTCGCGGCGGCTTCCCCCGCCGCGAGGCGGTCGGCGGGGCCCGACAGCACCGTTTGCGCGGGCGAATTCAGGTTGGCGACCTCGAGACCGCTGGCCCGCGCCACTTCCTCCGCCTTTTCCAGCGCCAGGCCGATGATCGTCAGCATGCCGCCGGGCATGGCTTCGCAGGCTTCCTGCATGAACTGCCCGCGGGCGCGCAGAACGCGCAGGGCGTCCTCGAACGAAACGACGCCGGCTTCGTGGAGCGCCGCCCATTCGCCGAGGCTGTGTCCGGCCGCGCCGGCCACGGGCAGCTTGCCGCCGGCGAAATGCGCCAGCGCGGCGCGCGCGGCCACGCTCACCGTGAAAATCGCCGGCTGCGCGACGTCGGATTTCGTCAATTCCCCGATCGGCCCCTCGACGCACAGTTTCAGCAGGTCGAAGCCGAGGACGTCGCCGGCGCGCGAGAACAGCGCGCGGCATTCGTCCAGCCCTTCGGCCAGATCGCGTCCCATCCCGACGGCCTGGGCCCCCTGCCCCGGAAACAACAGCATCCGGCTCATCGCCACTCCACCACGGAACCGCCCCACGTCAGACCGCCGCCGAAGGCCACCATGAGGATCTTGTGCCCGCGCTGGATCCGGCCGTCGGCGACGGCCTCCGAAAGCGCCAGGGGAATCGACGCCGCCGAAGTGTTGCCGTAGCGGTCCAGATTCATGATGGCGCGCTCGACGAAGCCCTCGCCCAGCCGCCGCGCCACCGCGTCGATGATGCGCCAGTTGGCCTGGTGGAAAATCATCCAATCGATCTGGTCCGGCGTCAGGCCTGCGCGGGAGATGGCCTCCTGGGCCGCTCCCAACATCGTGGTGACGGCGATCTTGAACGTCTCGCGGCCGGCCATGTGGATGAAATGCTGGTGCTCGCGGACAGTTTCTTCCGAGGCCGGCCGCTTGCTGCCGCCGGCGGGGATGTAAAGGATGTCGGCCTGATTGCCGTCCATGCCGAGCAGGCTGGAGCGGATGCCGGGCCGATCGGAGGCCTTCAGGACCACGGCGCCGGCCCCGTCGCCGAACAACACGCAGGTGTCGCGGCTGCTCCAATCGGTGACCGCGCTGAGTTTTTCCGCGCCGATGGCGAGCGCGACCTTCACGCGGCCGGATTCGATGGCGGCCCCGGCGGCATCCAGCGCCATCAGGAAGCCCGTGCAGGCCGCGGACAGGTCGTAGCCGTAGGCGCGCTTGGCGCCGAGGGCGGCCTGGATCAGGCACGCCGTGCTGGGAAAGACCATGTCGGGCGTGCAAGTTCCCACGAAAATCGCTTCGACTTCTTCCGGCGCCACGCCGGCGTTTTCCAGCGCGCGGCGGGCGGCGGCGGTCGCCAGGTGCGAGGTGCATTCGCCGGGGGCGGCGATGCGCCGCTCGCGGATGCCCGTGCGGGTGCGGATCCATTCGTCGCTGGTATCCACCATTTTTTCGAGATCGGCGTTGGTCAGCACCTTTTCGGGCGCGTAATGGCCGACGCCGGCGATGGCGGCATAGATCTTCTGGCTCATGGCGCAACTTCTTCCGGGGTGGCCTGGACGGCGCACTTGCGCACGCCTTCCAGGATGGCTTCGTTCACATGGTGCTGCACCGCCTGCACGGCCTGCAGGATTCCGTTTTTCGCGGCGATCTTGTCGGAACTGCCGTGGCCGATGATGCAAATGCCGTTGACGCCCAGCAAGGGGGCGCCGCCGTAGGTCTTCTGGCTCGTCTTTTTCTTCAGCGACCGCAGGCCGCCGCTAAGCAGCAGGGACCCCAGGAGCCGGATGGGATTCTTCGTCAGCTCGCGCTTCAGCCACTTGCCGATGGCGTGGGCGACGCTTTCGCTGGTCTTGAGGATCACGTTGCCGGTGAATCCGTCGCAGACGACCACGTCCACCTCGCCCTCGAACAAATCGTGGCCTTCCACGTTGCCGATGAAATGGACGGGCGCCTTTTCGAGCAGGTCGAAGGTTTCCTTGCTCAGGGCGTTGCCTTTGGCTTCTTCGGTGCCGACGCTCATGAGCCCGACCTTGGGCTCCGCCTGGCCAATCACCTTCCGGGAATAGGCCGACCCCATGATGGCGAACTGCATCAGGATTTCGGGCGTGCAATCGGTGGTGGCGCCGCCGTCGATCACGAGAACGGGCTTGTCGGCGGGCGTCGGCATGGCCACGGCGATGCCCGGGCGGCGAATGCCTTCCAGCGTGCGCATCTTCAGCGTGGCGGCGGCGACGGCCGCGCCCGTGCTGCCGGCGGCGAACACGGCATCGGCCTCCCCGTTCTTGACGAGATCCATCGACCGGCTGATGGAGGAATCCTTTTTGCGCCGGACGGCGGCGGCGGGCGATTCGCCCATGCCGATCACTTCCGAGGCATGCCGAACCTCCACGCGGCCGGGATTCCCGCCGCAACGCGCCAGCTCCGCCCGAATGGCCGGCTCGTCGCCGACCAGATACAGGCAATCGATGTCCGCGCACTCCCGTACGGCGAGCAACGCGCCCTCGACGATGGCTTGGGGGGCGAAATCGCCTCCCATGGCGTCCACTGCGATTCGCATGGCGTTCCGCGGATTCCCGCCGAGGCGGGGAATTCCCGAAATCAATCCTTCGTTTCGTGGACCACGACCTGGCGGCCGTTATACTTGCCGCAGGAGGGGCATACGCGATGGGGTTGGCGGGGGGCGCCGCATTCCGGGCACGCCTGGGTGGTGGCCTGCGGGATCTTGCCGGCCCATGCGGCCTTGCGCATGCGCAGGCGGCTCTTCGACACTTTTCTTTTCGGGACTGCCATGTTCGTTCTCCTCGTTCACTTCGGGCCCCGGCCGGTTCCGCCTTTCGGCGGCCGCGAGCCGGGGGTTGCCTTCCATCGATCCAGCGCAGACCACGGCGACGGCCCCCGTTCGGGGAGGACGCAGCCGCAAGCGCCTTCGTTCAAATTCTGGCCGCATTGGGCGCACAGCCCCTTGCAACCCTCGCGACAGAGGGGAAATCCGGGAATTTCCAGCAACAAATCCTCTCTCACGTCGGCCGAAACGTCCAGAAATTCCGGATGCTCTGGCCCTTCGTAAGCGCGCAAGAATGACGAAACCCGGGCGGTTGTCGAGAAAAAATGCGCGCAGCGGGAACAGCGGAGACGCAGCGGCGCCTCGATCTGCCCGCGCACGATCAGCTCCTGCCCCGCCTGGTCCACCGTCAGCTCGTAGCGGATCGGCCCATCCGCCCGCGCCACGGGATCGCGCTCGAGATCCAGCAGTTCGCCCGGCTCTTCGCCGGAGACGGAGTAGCCGTCTTCGCCGATCTGGGTGGTTTCAATGCGGATCATGGGAAACGTCCTCGGTCCCGGCAGCGCGGGCCGGCGCGGCCCAGGGGCGCCCCGGCGCTTTCGGCCTATTTTTGGGCCCGTTTCTTCTGCAAGGCCGCCGCCACCGCCGGCGGCACGAACTGGTCCACGTCGCCCCCCAGCGCCGCGATTTCCCGCACCATGCTCGAGCTCACGTAGCTGAAGTCCTCGTTCGGCATCAGGAACATCGTTTCGATGTCCGGCGCCAGCTTGCGGTTGGTCAGCGCCATCTGGAACTCGTACTCGAAATCGGAAAACGCCCTGAGCCCGCGGATCAGCGTGTGGATGCCGCGCTTCCGCGCCCAGGCCACCAGCAGGCCGCCGAAGGGAACGACCGCCACGTTTTCCAGGCCCGCCAAGCTTTCCCGCGCCAATCGCAACCGTTCCTCCACGCTGAACATCAGGGTTTTCCGCGGATCCTCGGCCACGGCCAGCGTCAAGCGCTCGAACACGTGCGCGGCGCGCGTGGCCACGTCGAGATGTCCATAGGTCATCGGATCGAACGTTCCGGCATAGACCGCCTCGCTCATGGCCCGTCCTCCCCGTCGTTCCCTTCCGCCGCCGGCTCCAGTTCATCCGCCGGCGGCAAGTGCGCCAGGAAGCGCCGGAAAAAGAACGGCGAAACGAACGCGAACCAGACGCCGTAGGCGAACATGATCGCCGCCGAGTAGATCGCCACCGCGGGGATGAACAGCATCACGATGCACGCCATGAACGGAATCAGCACCTTCGGATTCTTGGTCGGCTTGGAATAGCGGATGCGCGACACCTGCAACGCCAGCATCAGCAGCACGGCCACCCAGAACCCGGCCGCCAGCGGGCCCGCGCGCAGGGACAGCAGCGGGATCCGCGACGCCCACGGGCTCTCCAGCGCGATCAGGTAGGCCGCCAGAAATCCCGCCGCCGTCGTGATCGGCAAGCCCAGATAGCCCCGCTGGCCGCGATACGGGTCCACCACGCGGAAACGCGACAGCCGCGCCGCGCCCGACATCACGTACAAAAACGCCAGCGCCAGCCCCAGGGCCGGCACGGTTTGCAGCCCGCCCGGGTAGAAATACAGCAGCACCGCCGGAGCGATGCCGAAGCTCGTGATGTCCACGAACGTGTCCAGTTCCGCCCCGAATCCGGTCTGCCCCTTCAGCAGCCGCGCCAGCGTCCCGTCCAGCCCGTCCAGGATCAGCGAGACCAAAATCAATTGCGCCGACAGCAGGAAAAGGCCCTGCCCCGCCGCCAAGATGCTGCCGACGCCCGCGCACAGCGCCGCGAACGTGCAGGCGCACGGAATGAATTTCCTCACGCCCGCCGACATCACGCGCCGCCCTTCGCCAGCCGGGCGATCACCGTTTCGCCCGCCCGCACCTTGTCGCCGCGCTTCACGACCGCCTCGACGTCCGCCGCCGGAAAGTACAGGTCCATCCGGGATCCGAACTTCATCATGCCCAGGCGCTGGCCCTTCTCGACCCGCGCGCCGGCCTCCTGCCAGTAGACCACGCGCCGCACGATCGGGCCCACGATCTGCCGCTCCAGGCACCGCGTCTTCTCCCCCTCCACCAAAATCGAGCTGTGCTCGTTGAATTCCGACGATTTCGGATCGATCGTGAACAGGTGCCGCCCGGGGGTATAGCCCGCCTCCCGGATCACGCCGCCCATCGCATGCCGGTTCACGTGCACGTTGAAAGGACTGAGGAACACGCTGATCCGCACCGCCGGGCACTTCAGATAGCGGATTTCGTCCATGAATTCCACCGAGCGCACCGAGCCGTCGGCCGCCGAGACGAATTCGTCCGGCCCGCCGGCCGGCGTCCGCTCCGGATCCCGGAAGAAATACAGCATGAACAGGCATCCGGCCACCCCCAGGGCATAAAGCATCCAGGCCGCGCCCCGGACTGCCGGGGCGTAGTTGGCCACGATCATGGCCGCCACCGCGCAGGTCGCGGGGATGCCGACAATCAGGGAATAGCCGTCTTTGACAATCTTCATAGTCGTGCGGCCATCCTATCGGCCCCGCCCCCGCCCTGCAAACATTATTCCTGTGCCGACCCCGGCTCGGCCAGGACGTTCCGGACGACGTCGCGGTCGTCGAACGGCAACATGCGGCCGGCGATTTCCTGGTAGGATTCGTGGCCTTTGCCGGCCACCAGAACGGTGTCGCCCGCGCGGGCTTCGCGCAGCGCGGCGCGAATGGCCTTGGCGCGGTCGGGCTCCACCGCGTGCGGCTTGCTTCGATCCATGCCCGACAGGATTTCATCGAGGATGGCCGCCGGATCCTCGTTGCGGGGATTGTCGCTGGTGACGACCGCGAAATCGGCGCCATCCGAGACGGCGGCGCCCATGCGGGGACGCTTGCTCCGGTCGCGGTTCCCGCCGCATCCGAACAGGCAAATCAAGCGGCCGGGCGCGGTTTCGCGCAGGGTCTGCAGCACGTTGCGCAGGGCGTCTTCGGTGTGGGCGTAGTCCACGAACACGTGGCGTCCGCCCGGATCCTCGATGCGCTCGAGCCGTCCGGGCACGATCCGCATCTTCCCCAGCGCGGAGACCATGGCCTCCGGCGGCGCGCCGAGCGATCCGCAAACCGCCATCGCCGCGAGGGCGTTGTAGACGTTGAACCGTCCGGCCAGGCCCAGCTCGACGCGGGACTCGCCCCACGGCGCCACCACCCGGAAGGACGACGACGTCTCCGCCAGGCGGACGTCCTCCGCCCGCACCATCGCCGAGGATTGGCAGCCGTAGGTGGCGCAGCGGCCCGCCAGACTCGGCTCCGCCGCCAGCCGCCGGCCGTAGGGATCGTCGACGTTCACCGCGGCGGGCGCATCCGGCGACTGCGCGGCCAAGGCGTCGAACAAGCGCTTCTTGGCGTCGAAATACGCCTCCATGGTCTTGTGGAAATCGAGGTGGTCCACGCTCAGATTGGTGAACGCCGCCGCGGCGAACCGCGTCCCGCGCAAGCGTTCCGCGGCCAGCCCCTGCGACGACACTTCCATGGCCATGGAATCGCAGCCGGCCCCGTGGGCTTCGGCGAACATGGCCTGGAGGTCGAGCGACTCCGGCGTGGTGCGCGCGGCGGCGATCCGCCGGTGGCCATATTCGTATTGGATCGTGCCGACGAGGCCGCATTCCCGCCCCGCCGCCCGCAGGATGTCGCGGATCATGAACGTCGCGGTGGTCTTGCCGTTCGTGCCGGTGACGCCCACCACCTGGATTGTCCGCGAAGGATGCCCGAAAAATTCCGCCGCCAGATCGGCCATCGCCGCCCGCGCGTCGGCGACGCAAACGCCCGCCAGTCCGCGCGGCAGGCGCACCCCTTTCCCGTGGACGACCGCCACGGCGCCGCGGCGCGCGGCCTCTTCGACGTAGAGCCCGCCGTCGGTTTTCTCGCCGGGCAGCGCGAAAAACAGGCTGCCGGGCACGACCCGGCGCGAGTCGTAGGCCAGGCTCGAGACGTCCAGCGCCGCCGAACCGTCCAGCGCCGCGGACGGCAGGGCTTGGAGCAGACGGCCCAGCTTCATCGCGCCGGGCGACCCCTCCCGTCCGTCCCGGTTCATGGCTCCTCCTGGGTCATCCGCTGGTAGTAGACCAGTTCGTTGCCGTCCACGGGCCGGAGGTCGAGATAGCGCGCGACGGGCTCGGCGATTTGCGCGAAAACCGGCGCCGCCGTAATCCCGCCGGTGCGGTACTTGGTGACCGGGTCCGTGGGATTGTCCAACACCACGATGATGCCGATTTCGGGCCGCTCGGCGGGCAGGATGCCCATGAAAGAGGAGATGTTCTCGTTCCCCACGTAGTGCCCGTCCTTGATTTTTTCGGCGGTGCCGGTCTTGCCGGCGACGGTGTATCCGGGAATGGCCGCGCGCTTGCCCGTGCCCCCTTCGAGCGTCACCTCGGAGAGCATCCGGCGCATCAGCGCCGCCGTGCGCTCGGTGATCGGCCGGGCCACGGCCTCGGGCTTGTGTTCCCGCAGCACCACGCCGTTCTTGTCCACCACCTTGCGGACGAGGTGGTTCTTCATCAGGAATCCGTCGTTGCCGATGCAGCACAGGACGTTGAGCATCTGCAGCGCCGTGACGGCCACCGTATGGCCCATCGCGATGCGCGTGATGTCCACCTTGGCCCACTTCGCCACCGGGTTGAGAATGCCGCCCTCTTCGCCGGGCACTTCGAGTCCGGTGGGTTTGCCCAGGCCGTAGGCGGTCAAATACCGGTAGAGGCGCTCCGGCCCCAGCATCACGGCGATCTTCGCCGCGCCGATGTTGCTGGACTTGCGCAGGATGCCCGTCACGTCCAGTTCGCCGTAGGCATGGAAATCCTTCAGCGGGCGGCCGGCATAGAACCACATGCCGTTTTCGCAGTCGAACACGTCGTTGGTGCCGATGAGCCCCTCGTTCAGGGCGGCCGCCACCACGCCGACCTTGAAGACGGATCCCGGCTCGAAATTCTCGCCCACGGCGCGGTTCAGGCGCGTGGGAGCCTCGGTCTCGTTGTAGGCGTTGAGGTCGTAGGCCGGGCGCGAGGCCATGGCCAGGATGGCGCCCGTGCGCACGTCCTCCACGATGGCCCACGCGGCCTGCGCATTCAGATTCGTCATGGCCGCGTCCAGCGCCTGCTCGACGAAGTACTGGACGTTCTGGTCGATCGTCAGGTAGACGTCCGCGCCTTCCTGCGGGGCCACTTCGAGGGAGCGGCGGGTGTAGATTTCGCGGCGCTGGCCGTCGCGCTCGCTCTGGCGCAGTCCCGGACGCCCTTTCAGCAGCGAATCCCACCGCTGCTCGATGCCCGCGCTGCCCACGCCTTCCTTGTTGGAAAAGCCCAGCACGTGGCATCCCATCTCGTCGTGCGGATAGTAGCGGGTGGTCAGCGACTCGAAAAACACGCCCGGCAATTGCAGGCGCGCCACCTGTTCGGCCACTTCTTCCCGCGCCAGGCGCAGCACGGGTTCATAGCGGCGGCCGGGCCGGTTGACCCGGTCGAACACCTCCTTTTTCGGCAGCTGGAGCACCCGCGCGAGCTGTTCGCTCACCGCCCGGGCCTGCCCGTTGCTGAGCACGACCACGGGATCCACGCAGATGTTCTGCACGGGCAGGTCCAGCGCCAGCAGCTTGTCGTGGCGGTCCAGGATGCGCCCCCGCCCCACCAGAATGGTTTCCTCCACCGTGCGCGTGCGGCGCACGCGCTCCATCAGCGCTTCGTTGGGCCCCAGGTGCAAAACGCCGAGGCGGACCGCCAGTCCGCCCCAGACCGCCAGCAGGGCGACGGCCACGACCGCCACCCGCCACGTGTAGCCGCGCTCAATCACGGCGGAACGCGCCGTTGCGCGCCGCGTACTGGGCCGGTTCCTCCGGTTCCGCCGCGCGCAGGCGGATGACGTTCTTGGATTCCGGGAAGGTCATGGCGATGCCGTGGGCGTCCATCAGGCGCTGCATGTTCTGGATGTAGCGCGCCATCTCCCAATTGCGCTCCTCGTTCACCACCTGCTTGCGCAGTTCGGCCCGCTGGCCTTCCAGCCGCTTGATTTCCCGCCCGACGCCCTCGCAGGCGCCGTGGAGATGGAGGTAGACCATCCCCAGCAAGGCGACCAGCGCCATGAACGGAACGCCCCAGAAGATCATCCGGCTGCCCTCGCGCCCGTTTTTCCGGTTCTTTCTTGCCATTTCACGCCATCCTTTCCAGTACCCGCAGCTTCGCCGAACGCGCCCGCGGATTCCGCGCCACTTCTTCCTCCGAAGGGCCGATCGGCTTGCGCACCACCCGGCGCGCGCGGGGCAACTGCCCGCTCCAGCGCGATCCGCCCTTCGCCAACGATTCCATCCGCCCCTCGTGGGCCGCCATGAACTGCTTCACCATCCGGTCTTCCAGGCTGTGGAAGCTGATCACCGCCAGGCGCCCGCCGGGCGCCAGCAGCTCCAGCGCCGCCGGCAACGCCTTTTCCAGCGCCGCCAGCTCGCCGTTGACCGCGATCCTCAGCGCCTGGAACGTCTGCGTTGCCGGATGGGTGCGGCCGCGGCGGCCGCCCTTCGCCTTCGACACCAATTCGGCCAGCTGCGCCGTCGTTTCCAACGGCTCGCCCCGCGCCAGGGCCTCGGCCACCGCCCGCGCGATGCGCCGCGCCATCGGCTCCTCGCCGTACCGCCGCAAGACGCCGGCCAATTCTTCCGGCGGCAGCCGTTTCAGCAAGGCCGCCGCCGTCAGCTCCTGCCGGGAATCCATCCGCATGTCCAGCGGGCCCTCGCCCATGAAGCTGAACCCGCGCGCCGGCACGTCGAGCTGCATGGACGAAACGCCAAGGTCCAGCAGGATTCCCTTCGCGCCGCGAACGCCGTGGCGCGCCGCCACCTCGGCCATCTCCGAAAAATTCGCCCGCTCCAACACCACGCGCTCCCCGAAGGGAGCCAAGGCCGCCCGGGCCAGCTCCAGGGCCTTCGCGTCGCGATCCAGCGCCAGCAGGCGCGCATCCAGGCCCGCCGCCGCCAGAAGGGCCGCGGCATGCCCGCCCGCTCCCGCGGTTCCGTCCACGTACCAGCCGCCGGGGACCGTCGCCAGCCGGGCAACGGTTTCCTCCAGCAACACCGGCGTATGGACCATGCCTCACCTCATGACGTTCAGACAAACCAGACTCGGCCGCGCTGCGTGCGCATGGACGGCGACCCGATCCGGAGGCCGTCCGGCCCCTCGGTCACGGCGTCCGCCCCTTCGAAAAGCTGGAAACGCGGCAGGAGGACGCGTTGGGGAACGGAGAACCAACGCGATTCCTCCTTGCCGCTGGAAAGGGATTGGCTCATCGCCAAATGGCGCGCCACCGAGCCGCGCGCGGCCGTCGCCGTCTTCGCCACCGCCGCCACGCGCGGGGCCGAAACCACGCGGGTCGTCGCCACGACGCGGGCCGTGGTCCGGGACCGGGAGCGCACCGAAACGACCGTCTGCGGAAGAACCGGCGCCGCCGGGACCGCCGGCTCCACCGGCGCGAACGCCGCGTGGCCCGACGCATCGAACAATTCGGCCTGCCGGCCGAAAACCATCGGCACCGCCCCGTCGGCGGGCGACGCATCCTCTTCGCGGTCCCACCAGTTTTCGCGCTCGTCCTCGCGTTGCGCCGCAGGCCCGATGCCCAGGAAAAACGCGCCGAGGAAGCTCAGAATCCGATGTACTGCGCCGCTTCCGCGAACTTCGACTGATCCAGCTGCGAACTCTGCTCGTTCCATGATTCCGGACTCCATAGTTCAAACCGGCTGCCGACGCCGACCAACACGACCTGGTTGAGGATTCCCGCGTAATCCAGCAATTCGTCCTTCACGCGGATGCGCCCCTGCCCGTCCAGCGCGACGCGGTCCGCGCGCGAAAAAAAGTCGCGCAGGAATTTCTGCGCCTGCACGTTGGCCACCGAAGCCGCGCGCACCTTCTCGAGGCGCTGCGCCATCTCGCCGGCGGTAACCACATAGAGGCATTTCACGTTCACGCCCGGCAGCACGAACAGCGTGGGATTCCCCGCCGCTTCGCGCCAATCCGAGGGAATCGTGATCCGCTTCTTGCCGTCGAGCGAATGGGTGTGGCAACCCACGAAGGCGCCCGCATTCAGCAGCTCCTCCATTTCGGTTGTGACACGACGCTCCATTTGGCCTTCCTTTTGATGCACTTTATCCCACTTCGCCCCACCAAGCGTCAACAGAAAAAACGACGTAATTTTGATTATTTTTATCCTGTTGAAGGCTAACGAGATACGCGATTCGGAATCGCGCCGCGCCCCTCCCCCGTGCACAAGTTATCCACAGCCCCTTTTTGCCCCTCCGATTTTCCCCGTTTTACCCTCGTCCAAAAGCCCCGGTTTTACGGGCCTTTTCCGCGTTTTTCGATGGGCGCCGCATCGCGCGGAAAAACCGCCGAGCCTTCCCCTCTATGCGCGCGGCCGGTTCTGTGATAGGGTTCCGCCCCGTTATGCATGAATTGAGTCTCATGAAGAACCTGCTGGACGACGCCGTCGCGGCCGCGGCCGGCGCGCCCCTCTGCGCGCTGCACGTGCGCGTGGGCCCCCTCTCGGGCGTCGTCGTCGACGCGCTGCGGTTCGCTTTCGAGGCCCTGGCCCCGGAAACCCCGGCCCGCGGCGCGCGTCTGGACGTCGAGGAAACCGTGCCGTCTTTCCATTGCCCCCGCTGCGGGGCGGATTATCCCACCCCCGTCGGATCCTACCAATGCCCTTCTTGCGGTTCCGCCGACGGCGAACTGCGGGGAGGCCACGAACTCGAACTCGTTTCCATCGAGGTGCCGGACCATGTGTGATACTTGCGGCTGCGGCCATCCCCACGCCCATTCCCACGCGCACGGCCACGAGGCGCCCCTGCGCACCGTCGACGTGCAGAAACCCGCGCTGGCGCTCAACCAGCGCCATGCCGACCAAAACCGCGGCTGGTTCCGCGCCAAGGGCCTGAAGGTCTTCAACCTCCTCTCCTCCCCCGGCTCCGGCAAGACCGCCTTGCTCGAACGCACCCTGCGCGACGTCCCCCGCGCCGCCGCCATCGTCGGCGATCTCCAGACCGAAAACGACGCCGTTCGCCTGCGGACCTCGGGCGCGCAGGCCATCCAGATCACCACCGGCGCCACCTGCCACCTCGATGCGCACATGGTCCTCCACGCCCTCGAACGCCTGCAAACCGACGGCCTGCGCTTCCTGTTCATCGAAAACGTCGGCAACCTCGTCTGCCCCGCCTCCTACGACCTCGGCGAAGACCGGCGCGTCGTGCTGCTGTCCGTCACCGAAGGCGAAGACAAACCCCTGAAATACCCCGTGATCTTCCTCCCGGCGGATCTGGTGCTCGTCTCCAAGATCGATCTGGCCGACGCCGTCGGATTCGACCGCGAAAAGGCGCTGGCGAACATCCGCCAAACGGCCCCCAAGGCCACGATTCTCGAAATCTCCGCCAAGACCGGTGCCGGGCTCGATGCCTGGTACGACTGGCTCGCGGACTGATCAGCCTTTCGGCTCCATCCGCACGATCACCGGCGACCCCCACCGCCGCGTCAGCCCCAGCGCGCGGCACAGCGCCTCCAGCGCCGACGACGCCGCGCGGCTCTTCAGCATCCGGTGCAGCACCATCGGGAGGAAAAACTGCTTCTTCGTCGCCGCCGGGGCGAATCCGTTCTTCGCGAATTCGTCGATCACCTGCCGGTGCCGGAACAGCGCCCACGTGCGCGTGTTCTTTTCGAATTTCTTCTTGGCGCCGAACAGCGCCGGCGCGATCGCGTTCAGGCTCTGCCCCGTGGGATAGTCCACGATCACGGCTTGGCGCGCCACGCGGCACAACTCCCGCACCAGCTCCGGCCAGCGCCCGCAGTGCGTCAACAGGCGAAAGCACAGCGCCACGTCGAAGGCGTTGTCCGGAAACGGCAGCGCGACCGCGTTGCCGACGACGAACCGGCACGCGCCGGAATCCACGACGGACCGGATGCGGCGCCGGCACGATTCGTCGCTGCCGAGCACGGTCACCTTCCAGCCCTCGCGGCACAGCGGAATCGCCAGTTGCCCGTGCCCCCCCCCGACGTCCAGCACGCGGGCGTCCGGAAACGCGCGCATCATGCGCAGCGCGATCCGCTCCTGAACCGCCAGCATCCACTCGCCGGCCGGACCGGAGAACCGCGTCGCGTATTCGTCCGAAGACGTGTGGATGTCGGCCGTCTCGGGAAACGGGCACTGGGGATCGGTGGCGCTCATGTCGTTTTTGTACCGTTTTTCATCCGGGCGCGCAAGGCCAGGGCAAACAGAAGCGCCAGCCCCAGGAATCCCGCCGCGGCCACGCCGAAGACCGCGCGCAGGTTCGCGGCCGCCACCCCTCCCGCCAGCAACGGCCCGATCGCCCAGCCGATGGAACGCGTCGTACTGGCCAGTCCAAAGGCCACGCCTTGCCGTTCCTCCGGCACGCGCTTGGCCAGCCAGGCGTTCAGCGCCGGTTCCAGCGCGCCCGCGAAAAACACGGCGCCGAACCGGATCGGAAACAGGACCGCGAAGGAATCCACGAACATCTGCCCGCCGCTGAAAACCGACGCGGCGAGCGCCGCCACGATCACCATGCGCAAGGGGTTGAGGCGGTCGGAAAGCCAGCCCGTCGCCAGCCCCGCCAACAGCCCGGCGAGGCTGCCGAACGCGTTCAGCCCTCCGCTCCAGAGCGAAACGCCGTCCAGCGAACCGTGGATTTCCTGCACCAGCAGCGGCAGGAAGGCCACGTCGAACTGCCGCACGAACGCAATGGCGCCGAACATCGCCAGCACGCCGTAGAGGGCCGCCGGCAAGTCCCGCCAATGCACGCGGGCGCTTTCGGGAATTCCTTCCGGCACGTGGCTCCGCGCGGTGGGCACCACGGTTTCGCGCGTGCAGCCCAGCACCAGCAGGCCGGCCGCCAACAGCAATACGCCCGATACCGCGAAGGCGGTTCGGTATCCCAGCCCGTCCGCGACAAAGCCCCCCAGCGACACGCCGGCCATGCTGCCCGAAAATACCGCCGCGCTCAGCCCCCCCACCGCCAGCCCGCGGCGTTCGTGCGGCATCTCGCCGGCGAGAAACGCCTGCGCCGCCGTCATCGTCCCGGTCAAGGCGCCCTGCATGGCCCGCAACGCGATCAAGACCAGCGGCGTCTGCGCCGCGCCCATCAGCGACATCACGGCGGCGCCGGCCAGATTGGCCCGGATCAGCATGATGCGCTTGCCGTATCGGTCCGCCAGCATCCCCCACAGCGGCGCGGCGATTCCCATCGTGATCGCCGTCGACGAGGAAAACAGCGCGATCCACATCTGCAATTCCCCGTGGCGCACCACCCCCAGTTCTTCCTGGAGAAAATAGGGCGCGAAGGGCAACGCAAACGAAAATCCCATGATCGACAGGAACTGCGACGCCCATACGAGCACCATCTGCTTTTTCCAGGTCCGGGACATTTCCAATCATTGTGCCCGAACCGGCTTCGCTTGGCATCGAAAATATCGTCCCCTCCGGTCGCCTACTCCGCGCTTGCGCCGCGATGCGGCCTGCCCTACAGTTTCCCCCGATATGCCCACTGCGAACGAACCATCCCATTCCTCTCCGGCCCGGAACCCGCATGCGGACGGCGCCATCCCCCCCCGGCAGCATTACCGACCGGCCCGGTCCGCCGCAATCCCCCCCCCGCCCTCCCCCAAACGCCACGCCATCCGCCTGGCGGTCGCCACCGCCATCGGCGTGGCGTTGATGCTGTTCCTGCTGATGATGGCCGTCCAATACGCCAAGCGCGACTGGAGCCAGAAAAACCAGCGGGCCCGCGCCTCGGGCGCAAAAAAACCGGCGGCGGCCGAAATCCAAGCCGAGGAAACCCCGCAGGGCTGGACCTACGAACTGCGGCCCCTGGCCACCCGGCGGGCGCTGCGCCGATGGTCTTCCGATCCATTGCTTCCCAATGCCTGGATCCTTCTGGCCCGCAGCCTTTCCGAAAAAACCGATCGCGACCTTTACGCGTCCTGCCTCTACATGGCCATGGCGGTCGGCGGCGAAAATGCCCGGATGCACAACGATCTCGGCGCCGTCTTTCTCCGCCAGCGCCGCACGAAAGACGCCGCCGCCCAATTCCGCGCCGCCGATCAAATCCGGCCCGGTTTCGCTCCGGCCCGATTCAATCTCGCCCTGTGCGCCATCGCCGAGCGCAATCCCGCCAAGGCCGTGAAACGGCTTGGGCAGTATCTCGGCCAGCGCCCCGACGACGTCCCCGCGCTGCGCCTGCAAGCCACCTTGTTGTCCCAACTCGGCCGCCCCGAGGAAGCCCTCCACCTGCTGGAAAAATTCCTGAAAACCCAGCCCCCCGGCCAACCGCTGTTCCTCGAAGCCGCCGAATTGGCCGCCCGCCTGGGCCAGGACAAAAGCGCCTTGCTCTATCTCGAAACCGCCGTGAACGGCAACTCCATCCGTGCCGTCGCGCGGATGTTCCAGTCGCACGCCTTCCGCGACATTCGGCTCTCCGGCACCGCCGGTCCGCTGGCCGCGCGCCTGGCCAACCAAGCGCGCGCGGCGTTCGGCGCGCCAATCGCGGCGGATGAAATCCAGCCGCTGAGCGCCGGCGCGACCAAGGCCAAAGTGCGCTGATCACGGATTCGCCCGAATCCGATATCCGGGATCGGGCCAGCGCGCGGGACGACCCGCCAAATCCACGTGGATCGTCCCTTGCCGGTCCGTCCGCCAAATCCGGATCGATCGCCGCTCCAACCGCCGGAGGGTTTCCTCGTCCGGATGCCGCCCATCCGCATGCGGTCCCGCGCTGATCAGCGCGTCCCGCGGGCGCACCGCGTCCAGCCACTCGTCGGACGTCGCGCCCGCATCGCCATGCCGTCCCGCCAGCAGCACCGAGCCCGCCAGCGATCGCCCCTGCCGGATCACCGCCTTTTCCTGCGCTCCGCCGACGTCCCCCGCCAGCAGGATCGAAACGCCGTAGCGCGCCACGCGCATCGCCAGCGCCGCGTCGTCCGCGCACTGCATCCGTACCGGTTCCGGAGGCCAGAGGACTTCCCAAAACAGATCGCCCGGCCAATCCCCGGCATCGCCCGCCTGCAACCGCCGGACGGAAAGGCCGGCGGCGTCCGCGGCCCGGAGCGTTTCCCTCATCGAAGGCGACGGCCACCAACGCGCCGGAATCCACAATTCCCCGACGGAAAGCTCGCCCAAAAGCCACCGCGCCGCGCCCACGTGCTGCGCATCGGAATGCGTCAGCACCAGCGCATCCAACCGGTTCACGCCCTCGCGCCGCAACATCCGCAACACGTCCTCTCCCCGAAACGCCGGCCCCGTATCCACCAGCATCCGCGCGGACTCGGCCTGCACCAGCACCGCGCTGCCCTCGCCCACGTCCAGTGCCGATACCCGGCAACGCCGCCCGTCCCACGCGCCCCATCCGAGCGCCAGCGCGGCCAGCAGCGCCAGCCCCGCGGCCAACGCCCCCCTCACGCGCCGGGCCATCACCGTCGAAACCGCCAGAACCAGATATCCGGCCAGAATGGCCCCGGCCGGCGGCGTCCGAACGAACCAATGCCCCCCCGGCACCTCGGCCGCCCGCTCGATGCACCACGCCAGAAACGACGACACCGCCCAGGCGGCGTGGTTGAACGTTTCCGAAAGCCAACCGGACAGCGGCGCGCTCAGCAGGCTCATCACCCCCGCCATCAGGATGAAAAACGCGGAGGGAATCACCAGCAGGTTCATGCCCAGCGCCACCGGAGAAAACAAATTGAAAAAATAGGCCGTCAGCGGCGCCGTGGCGATCCACGCCGACACCGTCACCAGCCCGAAGCGCGTCGCCCAGAGCCCCGTTTCGCGCCCCCATCGGCCCCGGGGCCGTTCCTCGCCGGGCAATTGCCAGTCGTCCCGGCGGAACAGGCGCACGGCCCCGGCGTCGAACAGCGGCTGGATCGCCAGCAACCCGGCCACCGCCGTGAAGGACAGCAGGAATCCCAAATCCCCCAGCTGCGCCGGCGCGGCCAGCAGGATGGCGATGGCGGCCACCGCCAAACCCGAAATCGCGTCCGGCCGCCGCTTGAACAGCGGCGCCGCCCACATCATCGACGCCATCGCGCAGGCGCGGATCGCGCTCGTGGCCGCGCCCGTCGTGACCGTATAGGCCACCAGCATCGGGAACAGGAACCAGAACCAGCGCGTCAGGGGAACGCGCAGCGCGCGCAACAGTCCGGCGATCATCAGCGTCACCATCCCCACGTGCGCGCCCGAAATCGCGAAAATGTGGACCGTTCCGGTCGCGGCAAAATCCCGGCGCAGCGTCCGGGGCAGATCGTCCCGGTACCCCAGCAGCAGGGCCTGCAGCAGTCCGCGCTCCTTCGGCGCTTCCTCCAGGCCTCGGCCCAGGGTTTCGCGGCAGGCCCGACGCCGCTCCATGCACCACGCCACCAGCGGATTTCCCCGGCCGGCGTCCAGATAGAACGCCCGGTCCGGATCCACCACCGCCTGGTTTTCCGGCAGCGTGAACAACCCCGACTTCTTGGGCACCGCCGGCCGGACGATGCCCCGGAAACGCCACCGCTCGCCATACCGCGGCAATCGCGCCCCGGTGGGCCCTCCCTGCAGCACGATCCGGATCCGGTCGTCCACCCGGCGCCAGGTCCCATCCCGATTCAGCCCCTCGACCCGCGCATGGAGCACCGCCCCCGCCGCCCGCCCCGGCCGGGCCTCGCGCGGCACCGCGTCCTCCTGCGCCACCGCCACAAACTGGACGTATTCCGCCGGACGGCCCAGCGTCGCCGCCAGCGACATCGCCGGGCGCCCGCCCGTCGAAATCCGCGCGTTCGCCGCCACCACGCCGAACAGCGCAACCAACAGCGGAACCGTCGACCATCGATGCTTCACCCAGAGAAACATCGGGAGCATCAGAATCCCCGCCCCGCCCCAGAACCACGCCGGCGAAATCGGCGCGCAAATGCCGACGGCCGTCCCCGCGATCACCGGAAACGCCAAGCCCGCCATCGCCCGTCGGCGCGGAGGACGCGGGGGATTTCCTCTCCGCGGCAATTCTTCTTCGACCCACGATTCCACGAATCCACCTCCGGGGCCCCGTTTTGTATTTTCTACCCCATGCGCGCCTCCGGGACAAGCCGCAACCCCGCCGCGAAGCCGTTCCGGCGCCGCGGCGCAAAATCCCCGGCAAAATCCCCCTCTTTTCCCCTTTCCCGGCGCCCCGGGACGGGCTATCCTTCCCACCGTGGAAAGGATTCCTGCTGGATCTTAGCCGTTCAAGGAAAACCCATGGCGAATTTCAAATCGAGGAAAGTGGCGATCGTCGGAGCCGGCGCGGTCGGTTCCGGTTTCGCCTTTGCGCTGGCCCAGTCGGGCATCGCGGAGGAAATCGTGCTGGTGGACGTCAACGCCGATCTCGCAAAGGGGCAGGCGCTCGATCTCGCGCACGGCGCGCCCTTTTATCGGACCGTGAACATTCGCGCCGACGTCGCGCCGGAGGCCTACCGCCACGCGGCCATCGTCGTCGTCACCGCCGGCAAGGCCCAGGCGGGGCCGGACCAAAGCCGGCTCGAACTCATGCAGATCAACGCCCGGATCGTCACGTCTATCGTCGCCGACGTCCAGGCGGTCAATCCCGACGCCATCGTGCTGGTCGCCACCAATCCCGTGGATATCCTCACGCACGTCGCGCGCCTGCGCACAAACTGGCCGCGCGGGCGCATCCTCGGCTCGGGCACCGTGCTCGATTCCGCGCGCTTCCGCTGGCTGCTGGCCGAACACTGCGGCATTTCGCCGCAGAACGTGCACGCGTCCATCCTCGGCGAACACGGCGACAGCGAATTCGCCGCCTGGTCCCTCGTCCACGTCGGCGGCCTGCCCATGGACGATTATTGTTCCGCCTGCCGCAAGTGCGATTTCACGCACCGCCGCCCGCAACTCGTCGAGCAGGTCCGCCGCTCCGCCTACCACGTCATCGGCTACAAGGGCTCCACCAGTTTCGGCGTCGCCATGGCCATGACCCAGATCGTCCGCGCCATTCTCCGCAACGAGCGGCGCGTCATGACCGTCTCCGCGCCCCTCGAAGGCGAATACGGCCTGAAGCACGTCACCCTCGGCATCCCCTGCGTCATCGGCGCCGGCGGCATCGAGGAAATCATCGAAGCCCGCCTGGCCCCCGAAGAAATGCAGGCGCTCGCCCATTCCGCCCAGGTGCTCCAGGACCATCTCGCCCAACTCCCGTAGGTGCCCATGAACCCGCCCCCCGTCCACCCGAACGCCTCCCGGATCCGGCGCGGCGCGCTCGCCCTGCTGGCGTGGCTGTCCGCGGCCTCCGCGCTCGGCGCCCCGGAGTCCATCGCCGTCACGCTCGACGACAACTATCCGCCCTACGTCTTCCGCGGCGCCGACGGGAAGCTGCAGGGCATCCTGCCGGACGAATGGGCCCTCTGGGAAAAGAAAACCGGCGTGAAAGTCCGGTTGCAGGCCATGGATTGGGCCGAATCCCAGCGCGTCATGCGGGAAGGCCGCGCCGACGTCATCGACACGATTTTCCTCACCGAGGATCGGGCGAAGCTCTACGATTTCACCCCCCCCTACGCCCAGATCGAAGTCCCCGTCTTCGCGCACGAAACCCTCGGCGGAATCGTCGACGTGTCCTCCCTGAAGGGATTCACCATCGGCGTCAAGGCCGGGGATGCCGTCATCGAACACCTGGCCCGCCGCGGCATCGACAGCCTGAAGGAATATCCGAGCTACGAAGCCATCGTCCTCGCCGCCAAGAACCAGGAAATCAAGATCTTTTCCGTCGACAAGCCGGCGGCCGTCTACTTCATGTACAAGCACGGCATCGCCGGCCATTTCAACGAGGCCATGGTGCTCTACACGGGCGAATTCCACCGCGCCGTCGGTAAAAACCGGCCGGATTTGCTGAACCTGGTGCAAACCGGATTCAACCGCATTTCCAAACGCGAATACCGCGCCATCGAGCGGAAATGGATGGGATCCCCTTTCCTGTTCTCGGAAATCCTTTGCCAATGGAAACCGTGGATCCTGGGCGGAGCCGCCCTCATCCTGCTGCTGGTGGGCGGCAACGTGCTCCTCAGCCGCCGGGTCCGCGCCAAAACCTCCGAGCTGCGCCGGAGCCTGGGCGAACTGCGGACGTCCGAGGAGAAGCTGCGCATTTCCCACGAATATTTCGCCGCGGTTTTCGACGGGATCAACGAAGCGCTGTTCATCCACGACGCTGAAACCGGAGACATTCTCGACGTCAACCGCCGCACGCTCGAAATGTACGGCTACTCCACCCGGGAGGAGATCACGGCCGTCCATCTGGGCATGCTGTCCGCCGGCCCCCCGCCCTATTCGCTGGAAGACGCCCTCGAATGGATCCGCAAAGCCCGCACCGAAGGACCGCAAGTCTTCGAGTGGAACGCCCGCCACAAGGACGGGCATTGCTTCATGGTCGAAATCAGCATCCGCCACGCGCAAATCGGCTCCGACCGGCGCATGGTCGTCAGCGTGCGCGACATCTCCGACCGCAAGGCCGCCGAGGAAAAGCGCCTGAACGTCGAACGGCGCCTGCAGGAAGCCCAGAAACTCGAAAGCCTGGCCCTGCTCGCCGGCGGCGTCGCCCACGATTTCAACAACCTCCTCACCGCCATCCTCGGCAACGTCGACCTCGCCCTCCTCGATCTTCCGCAAAGCTCCCCCGCCCGCGCCGACCTGCTCACCGCCATGACCGCCACCCACCGCGCCGCCGGCCTCGCCCAGCAAATGCTCGCCTTTTCCGGAAAAGGCCGCTTCGCCGTCGAATCCATGCACGTCCCCGACGTCGTCCACGAAATCGCCCAAATCCTCCGCGTTTCCATTTCCAAAAACGCCGACCTGCGCCTGCATTTCCCCGACGCCCTTCCCGCGATCGAAGCGGACGCCAGCCAACTCCGCCAAGTCGTCATGAACCTCGTGCTCAACGCCTCGGAAGCCTTGGACAACCAGCCCGGCACGATCGACGTTTCCGCCGGCGTCGTCGAGGGCTCTTCCCTCCCCCCCTCCCGCCTCTGGCCCCACGAAAAACTCGCGGACGGCCCTTACCTCTTCATCGAAGTGGCCGATACCGGCTCGGGCATCCCGCCCGACATTCTCGAAAAAATCTTCGACCCCTTTTTCAGCACCAAATTCACCGGCCGCGGTCTCGGCCTCGCCGCCGTCCTCGGCATCCTGCGCAGCCACAAAGGCGCCATCCAGGTGGACAGCGCGCCCGGCCAAGGCACCAATTTCCGCGTGTTCTTCCCGGTCCAGTCGGACGCCCCCGCTCCCGCCCCCGCCGCGCCGCGCCCGGCCGCCGCCGCGGCCGACGGCGGCCTGATCCTGCTGGTGGACGACGAAGCCAGCCTGCGCGAAACCGCTTCCAAGCTTCTGGCCCGGATGGGATTCCAAGTCCTGTGCGCCGCCGACGGCGAGCAGGCCGTCAACCTCTTCCGCGCCCAATCCGCCCGCATCTGCGGCGTCATTCTCGATCTCACCCTGCCCAAGCTCGACGGCGTCCAAACGTTCTCCGCCCTTCGCAGCATCCGCGCCGACGTCCCCGTGCTCGTTTCCAGCGGCTACAGCCAGGCCGACGTCCGCCAGCGTTTCGCCGGGCTGCAGATCAACGGATTCATTCCCAAACCCTATACCCTCGACGGCCTGCGCCAAACCCTCGACCAGGCCCTCCGCCCCTGAGCCCTCGGGATCCCCGCGCCCGGACGGCGCCCTACTTGATGAACAGCATTTCCTGGTAGGTCGGCAAGGGCCACGCCTCGTCGGGCACGATGCCCTCGAGCTGGTCGGCCACCGCGCGCACCGCATCCATCGCCGGCACGATCCGGTTCCGGCAATGCCGCGCATGGGCCGCCGCGTCGCCGTCCTCCTCGTGCGCGATCGCCCGGCGCAGCTCCTCGATCCGCGCCTGCAGCTGCGCCGCCAGCCCGCACAACTCTTCCAGCACCGTCATGCAGGGCTTTTGCCCCAGCGATTTCAGCGCGGTCGAAGTTTCCGCCAGCAGCTTCTGGTAGGACACCGCTGCCGGGAAAATCAGCGTTTTCGCGATTTCCTGCGTCAGCCGCGCCTCCGCCATGACTTCCTTGACGTATTTTTCCAGGTAGATCTCGTTCCGGCTGTGGAATTCGCGCACCGTCAGCACGCCCATCCGCGACAGCATCTCGTCGTTCGCCTCGTTTTGCGCCGCCGGAATCGCCTCGGCCGTGTTCGGCGCGTTCGGCAGCCCGCGCTTCGCCGCCTCCCGCTGCCACGCCGCCGAATAGTTGTCGCCGTTGAAGATCGCGCGCCCGTGCGCCTTCATGATCTTCTGGATCATCTGCTGCACCGCCGCGCCCAGCGCCGCCGGCGTCTTCGCCTTTGCCGACTCCAGATCGTCCGCGACGTATCCCAGCGAGTCCGCCATGATGGCGTTCAAAATCACGAGCGGACCCGCCACCGACTGGCTCGATCCGACGGCGCGGAACTCGAACTTGTTGCCCGTGAAAGCGAACGGGCTCGTCCGGTTGCGGTCGCCCGCGTCCTTCGGCAGCGGCGGCAGCGTGTCCACGCCGATCGTCAGCGTGCCCGGCTTCTTCGACCGGCCCGGACCGCCCTGGGCGATCTGCTCGAACACCTCCGTCAACTGGTCGCCCAGGAAGATCGACAAGATCGCCGGCGGCGCTTCGTTCGCGCCCAGCCGGTGGTCGTTGCCGGCGTGCGCGATCGACGCCCGCAGCAGCGTCGCGTGCTTGTCGACCGCGCGGATCACCGCCGCGCAGAACGCCAGGAACTGCATGTTGTCGTGCGGCGTGTCGCCCGGCTCCAGCAGGTTCGCCTTCCGCGTGGCCAGCGACCAGTTCAGATGCTTGCCCGACCCGTTGATGCCCGCAAACGGCTTCTCGTGCAGCAGGCAGGCCATGCCGTACTTCTGCGCCACGCGCTGCAGCACCGTCATCGTCAGGTACTGGTGGTCCGCCGCGACGTTGGCGTTTTCGTAGACCGGCGCGAGTTCGTACTGGCCCGGCGCCACTTCGTTGTGGCGCGTCTTCACCGGCACGCCCAGCTTGTAGAGTTCGCGCTCGACCTCGAGCATGAACGCCAGCACGCGCTCGGGGATGGCCCCGAAGTACTGGTCTTCCATCTCCTGCCCCTTGGGCGGCTTGGCGCCGAACAGCGTGCGGCCCGCGCTGATCAGATCCGGCCGCGCGAAGAAGAAGTTGCGGTCCACCAAAAAGTATTCCTGCTCGCAGCCCGCGGTCGCGAACACCCGTTCCGGATCCTTCTGCCCGAAGATCTTCAGCAGCCGCTGCGCCTGCGCGTTGAGCGCCTGCATGGACCGCAGCAGCGGCGTCTTCTTGTCCAGGGCCTCGCCCGTCCACGAGCAGAACGCCGTCGGAATGCACAACGTCCGGCCGTTGGGATTTTCCAGGAGGTACGCCGGACTCGTCACGTCCCACGCCGTGTAGCCGCGCGCCTCGAACGTGGCGCGGATGCCGCCCGAGGGAAAGCTCGACGCGTCCGGCTCGCCTTTGATCAACTGTTTCGCCGAAAATTCCGCCAGCGCCCCGCCCTTGCCGTCCGGCTCCAAAAAGCTGTCGTGTTTCTCCGCCGTCAGGCCCGTCAGCGGATAGAACACGTGCGCGTAGTGCGTCGCGCCCTTTTCGATCGCCCAGTCCCGCATCGCCACGGCCACCTCGTCGGCGATCGACACGTCCAGCTTTTCGCCCCGTTCGATCGTCCGCCGCAGCGTCTGGCACGTCGCTTTCGGCAGCCGCTCCCGCATCGCCCGGTCGCCAAACACGTTCGACCCGAAAATCTCGCTCGCCGGAGTCTTCGAAAAATCCAGCGCCGGGGCCGTCGCCCGGTAGTTCGTCACCGCCGCGATCGCGTTCAATCTCGAAACGTTCATGTTCGTCTCTCTTTCCTGGGGGGGGCGTCGATTGGAAAATTACGTCGATCGGACCGGGATTGAAATGCCAAAATGGATTGTGAATTTCCAATCGGCCGGGCGGCGCGCCCTTCGGTCCGGCGGCCGCGATTTTCCGCCGCCCGCCCGTTTCTACGGCAGGAATTTCCCCTTCTTGAGCTTTTCGGGCAGGTAGGTATCCAGGACGAAGTTCAGGCCGTGCTTGGCGAAGGCCTGCTGCTCGATGCGGACGCCCATCTGGAGCATCTGGTTCAGCGTCGTCTGCCATTCCTTGTGGTGCAGGATGAACGGGTCGTTCTTCAGCGCGTCCTTCGCCCGCTTGACATCGACGTCTTCCAGCGGGTGCGTCGCGTCTTCGAGGTTGTAGTCGAGGATGTCCTGCGGCGTGACGCCGAGGTAATGCGCCTGCGGCACGCAGAAGAACCGGTTGATGTGCGCCGCCTGCCCCGAGCCCGCCTTCAGCGTGCGGTAGATGTTGCAGTACCCGTACGGATCGCCGTCGGTGAACGCCAGCACCGGCAGCGCGCGATCGTCCGCCAGCCGCCGGATGAACCGCCGGCACGCGCGCGTCGGCACCCCGCTCATGGAAATCAGCACGCAGTTGGCCTTCTCGAAATAGCGATGGTGCACGAGGCGCTGGAACAGCGACGCCGTCTCCACCACCAGCACCAGCTTGGCTTTCGTCTCGAAGCGCAGATGCTCCACCCGCGACGGAATGCTCCACGCGCCGCTGCCCAGCTTGGCGCAGTTGATCTTGATCTCCGCCCCGCTCTGCGGATCGCGGTCGATCACCACGAGCTCCCCGCAGACGTCGCCGCCGCGCTCTTCGGGGATGTAGCCCAGCTGCTCGCGGTTCACGCCCAGCATGGCCTCCATGTCGTCCAGCAGCGTGTCGCTCTCCGGTTGCTCGTCGAACCGGCATTCCCCCCAGCTCTTGCTGTTGTAGTACACCTCGCGCTTGCCCGCGATGTCGTCCCGGTCCAGCAAATCGTTCTTCGTCGTCGCCAAGAGCCGCATCGACTGCGCGAACGTCTTGACCGTGTTGTAGGACAGCGTGCGCGACGCCTTCTTGCCCAGGATCTCGAAGTGCCCGCGCTTGGCGTCGAACTTCACGTTCGCCAGCGACCGCACCGGGAACGTCATCGAGGGCTTCCGCCCCTTCTTGACGATGTCGTCGTGGATTTCCCTGGCGACCTCGACGATCTTCCGCGCCGCCGCTTCCTTGCTTACCACCTCGGGAGCCTTCTCGTTCGTTTTGCCCATCGCTCGACCTCTCTCCAATCCTTTGCCCGCCAATTTTACGTGCTACGTACAACTTTTTGCGTACTACGTAAAATCCGCGAAACTTTTTTACGTACTACGTAAAATTCCTCCAAAGTGACATGCCTTACGGAAAAAACAAATAATCATTGTTTGCAAACAATGATATTTTGAGCCGCGATACCCCACAGGGAAAACCGGTGGCCTGGCTGTTCGGCTTTTCATTCCGAATTCCGGATTGTGAATCCTGAAGACTTCCCCTATGCGTCCAGATGCGTCCGTTCCAGCATCTTCGTCAGGTCGTCCTCGACCTTCGTCTTTTGCTTGTCCGACAGCGCCAAAATGTCTTTCAGGCCCAGCGCCAGGTGCGGGATGTATTTTTCGATGTAGCTGCGCTTGCGGTCGGCCTCGGCCAAGCGCTTGCGCTTGCTCAGATAGACGGACAGCTGCCGGCCGACTTCCTGCATGGCGAAGGTCAGTTCCTTCAGGATTTCGGGATAGTGCGCGATGGCTTCCTTGCTCTCGCTGGTGAACGGCACCCACACGCTGGCGATGTGGACGAAGAACACGGCCGGCCCGACGGGCAGTCCGCCCTTGGGCTGCTGCAGGCCGTAGGCCTTCCAGTTCACGCCTTCCATGGCCTCGGTCATGGCGCAGGCCCCGCCCATGTAGAGCAGCGGGGCGCGGTTCGCGCAGCGCATCAGGCGCACCGGATCGTCCGCGCCCAGCTCGGGGTTTTCGCCGGGCTTCGCGTAGGCCACGCCCACTTCCACCAGGAAGGGATTGCCGCGATACACCTCGGGCGAGCGCGTCACCGCCGCATAGAAGTCGGCCGGAAATTCCTTTTTCAGGCCGGCGAGGATCTGCTCCTCGCCGATCGGCGCGAGGCAATCCATCGGCGGGCGCATCAGCTTGGTGTCCTGGATGGCGTTGTAGAGCGCCTCGATTTCCTGGTGCGCCACGCGGGTCGGATTGGCCTTGGGATTCAGCCCCGCCTTTTCGCAGATTTCCAGCGACACGCGCGAGCTGACGCGCGAGAAGTCCGCCTCCAGCGCGCTTTTCAGCGTCCGCGAGATACTGTCCTTGAGCATCTGCATCAGGATGCCCAGCTCGACGCCGTGGGGATGCGGCTGGATGGCTTCGACCGGCGGCGGCAGGGTCTTGACCGCGCGGGCGTAGGTCAGCCAGGCCCCTTCTTCCAGAACCGCTTCGGCGCCCTTTTCTTTCTTGAGCAGGCTGGCCTTGAAGTGCAGCCGCAGGTGCGGATTCGCCACCGCGCACTGCTTGAGATATTCATCCACCGAAAGCCGTCCGCGCATGTATTGGGCCGTCATTTCGATGCCGACCTGCGTGCCGTGGGGCGACACGTGCGGCTCCGCGCCGGGCTCCGCCGGCGGAAATTCCGGACGCCAGTCCGATTCCTCGTCCGACAGCACCGCCGGCTTGTTGGCGCGCGTGTCGATCTGCACCGCGATGCGGTGGGCCTTGGGCGCGTTCCTGGTCTTGGACAGGATCACGGTGGCCGTGCCGGTCGTGAGCTGGCCATACATGCCGGCGGCGCTGATGCCGATGCCCTGCTGCCCGCGCGACATCCGCAGGCGGTGGAACTTGGAGCCATAGAGCAGCTTGGCGAACACCTTCGGAATCTGCGCGCGCACGATGCCCGGCCCGTTGTCCTGCACCGTCACCAGAAAGCGGCTCTCGGCGGTCTGTTTCAGTTCGACCGAAATCTCCGGCAGGATGCCGGCCTCTTCGCAGGCGTCCAGCGAGTTGTCCACGGCTTCCTTGACGGCCGTCATGATCGCCTTGCGCGGGCTGTCGAACCCCAGCAGATGCCGGTTCTTCAGGAAAAATTCCGAAACGGAAATCTCCCGCTGCCGCTTGGCCATGCTCTCGGCCGTTTCCATCGCGCTTGTCTTCTTCGCCATCGCTTGTCTCCCAAAAGGAAATCGGGGGCGCATTATTCCACTCCGGCCCCCGCCCCGCAATCCCGCGTTTCCCGCCGCCCGAACGCGGCGGAAGTCCCCCCGGCCCTCAGGCTTTTTTGCCGATCTGCCCAATCACCTGTTCCTCGCTGGCCGCGAGGAGGCGGTACAGGTCCTGCGGATCGTCCGTTCCGCGCATCTCCAGCAGCAGGCTTGTCTGGTGGCACATCATGCACAGGCGCGCCAGCACGTGCAGGTGGATCCGGTCGTCCTGGCTGCAGATCAGGAAAAACACGTCCGTCGTGGACCGGTCGGGCGATCCGAACGGGACCTGCGCAATGGTCTTGCCGACCACCACGAACGAATCTTCGAACATGTAGGGCTCGTGGTTGCGCGGGTGCAGCAGGGCCAGTCCGCCGGACAGCGCCGTGGAACAAAGCCGTTCGCGCTCGGTCAGGCTTTCCAGCAGTTCGTCGCGGTAGCACAGCAGCCCCGTGCGATCGGCCAGATCCACCATTTCCCGCAGGACGGACGCTTTCGACCGGCAAGTCATGGCCGGCCGGATCCATTCCGGCTTCATGAGCGCGGGAACCATGGCGACCTCGTCCGACAGGTCGTGGTATTTCGCCGTGCTGCGGCGGTGGAAATCCGCCAGTTTTTCCGCATCGAGACCCAAGACCTTCCGCGAGGCCCATTCGTCGACGGCATTGTGGCGGAACACCAGGCGGCCGCCCTGCTTTTCGCAGGGGATTTCACCGCCCCGCGCGAGTTCCTCCACCCGGTCTTCCGGCAGATGCAGGTATTCGGCGGCTTCGGAGAGGTTGAAAGTCCTGAATGGCACGCCGCACCTCGCTGGCCCGCCTCAAATGCCCAGCAGGCCCGTCGCGTAGGCCAGCAGCATCGCCAAGGCCAACGCCAGCAACCCCGCCGTGAATTTCGGGAAAGGACTCCCGTCGGCCCGGCGCCGCAGCCACTTGGAATAGAACGCCGCCGCCCCCGTCGCCAGCGTCAGCAGCAGCATGATTCCGAAAAACACGACGTTTTTCCAGAGGGTCGCCGCCGGGCCGGCGCCGGGAGATCCCGAACCGCCCATCGCGGCCTTGCCGACCAGCGGCAGGATCATGCACTGGAAGAGGAAAAGCAGCCCGAACAGCACGGACAGCACCTGCCCCGCCATCGGAGCGGCCAGCATCTTCCGGAATTCGGCCGCCGGCGTTTCCGGCTCGGCGTTCTTGGCATGCGTCGGTTTGTTCATCGGTTGCGCATTCTGCACGTTTCCGGGCCTTCTTCAAGCAAAACAGGCGGACCGGAGACCGCCTTCCCGCCCAATCGCTTTCCGCTTCCCCCGCCGGCGGAGGGCGGTGTAGGATGCGCCCCGAACAAGGAGTCCGCCATGTCCAAGAAGTCCAAGAAAATTTTGATCCTGCTCGGCAGCCGCCGCGAGGACGGCAATTCCACCCGGTTGGCCTTTGCCTTCGCCGACGCCGTCAGCCTCCATGGCCATGCCGTCCAGTCCGTGCGCGTCCCCGCGCTCGACGTCTCCCCCTGCGACGGCTGCAACCAATGCTGGGAAAAACCGTCCAAGCCCTGCGTGATCCGCGACGACATGGAATCCGTCTATCCCCTCCTGCTCGCCGCCGACGTGATCGTCTTCGCCACCCCCCTGCATTTCTACACGTGGTCCGCCCCCCTCAAGACGCTCGTGGACCGCCTCTATTGCCTCGGCCCGTCCCGCCGCAAGAACCTCAAGGGCAAGGCCACCGTCCTGCTGGCCTCCGCCGCCGACGACCGCCCCGCCGCCTTCGCCGGCCTCCGGGCCACCTATCGCCTCGTCGCCGAATTCATGGGCTGGAAACCCGCGGGCGAAGTCCTCGTCCCCGGCGTCGAGACGGAAAGCGACGTCGCCCGCAAGCCCCGCGCCCTTGCCAAAGCCCAGGCCCTAGGCGCCAAAATCCGCTAACACCCCCGTTCGTTGCCATTCGGCCCCCGCCGTGATAGATTCCCTCTTCTTCCACAACCGGAAAGACGCACCATGAGCCCATCCAAACCCGTCATCCGCAAGGCCTGCTTCACCGACGGCCCCGCCATTTTCCGGCGGATCAAGGCCCATCCCAACGAGCTGGTCCCCCGCCCCATCAGCGACATCATGCTCAACATCGACCGCTTCCTCGTCGCCGAACTCGACGGCGAAATCGTCGGCACGGCCTCGTGGGCCGTCCTGCCCGAACTCGACTCCGCCAAGAACCCCTCCATCGAAATCCAGTCGGTGTCCGTCCGCGAAGACCTCCAGAAGCATCGCCTCGGCCGCCGCCTCGTCGAGGCCGCGATCGAACGCATCTCGGAATTCAAGCCCGACCAAATCATCGTACTGACGTTCACCCCCCCGTTTTTCGCCAAGCTCGGCTTCGTGCCGATTTCCAAGGAAACCATCATGTACAAGCTCTACAAGGGCTGCATGAATTGCTCCAAATACGACTCGCCGTTCACGTGCCCCGAAGTCGCCATGGCCTACCGCCCGCAGGCCGCGGGAGATCGGCCCGCGTCGTGATCGCCCTCCGCCGCATTCCGGCCTGCGCCGCCCTGCTCCTGCTGGGCCTGCCCGCCGCCGCCTGGGCCTGGGCCGGCACCCAGCACGTCCAGATCAACCGCCTGGCCGGCCGCAACGTGCCGGACGACATGGGCGCTTTCCGCGCCTTCTCCCGCCCCATGGTTCTCCCCGGCATCTACCCCGACCTCTGGAAAGGATCCGACGCCGAGGAAGGCGCCCGCCACTATTTCGAGCCCGACCGCTTGGCCGAAGAGATCGACCTGCTCTCCATCAGCTCCAACCGCCTAACGGCCTTCGAAACCCAGATCGCCGTGCGGTCCGACGAAATCGGCGTCGCCCCCTGGACCATCGTCGGCCTGCTGGACGAAATGACCGAAGCCATGCGCACCAACGACTGGCTGTGGGCCGCCCGCTGCGGCGCCGCCATGGGCCACTACGCCGCCGATGTGCACATGCCGCTGCACTGCACCCGCAACTACAACGGCCAGGAAACCTGGCAAGACGGCGTCCATACCCGCTGGGAATCCGACATGACCAAGGCCTTCTTCCGCACGGAGGAGTTGAACCTCGCCCCGGCCGTCTACCTCGAAGACCCCTTCCGTTCCGTCATGGAATGGGTGGCCGAATCCTACGCCCTGGCCCCGGAAATCCTGAAGGCCGATGTTATCGCCAAGCGTTCCGCCGGCGGCCAGATCGACACCGAAGGCTACTACCTCAAACTCTGGGAACTCACCGGCGAAATCGTGGTCGCCCGCATCGGCGACGCCGTCGCGGACCTCTCGTCGCTCTGGTACACCGCCTGGGTCGACGCCGGCAAGCCCGCCATCCCCGAACCCTTCGACGAACTTCCCCCGTACTCCGTCTTCTCCGGCGTCGGCATCGATGCGCCCGAAGTCGAAGGCCCCCACGTCTCCCGCCAAAAACGGACCTACGATCTCGTCATCTGGGGCGTCATGATCGCCTTCGGGGCCATCGTCATCGGCTCGTCCATCCATCGCGGCATCCAAGACCGCCGGGCCCGGAAAAAATGAAACGCATCCGGCTCGATCTGCTGCTCGTGGAACGCGGGCTTGCTGAAAGCCGCGAAAAAGCCCAGCGCCTCGTGCTCGCCGGCGAAGTCCTCGTGGACGACGCGCCGGCCGCCAAGCCCGGCCACGAGGTTCCCGTCGATTGCGCCCTCCGCGTCCGCCGGCCCGAACGCTTCGTCGGGCGCGGCGGCCTCAAGCTCGAAGAAGCCTTCGTCCGCTTTCCCCGCCTGACCGCCGAGGGCAAAATCTGCGTGGACGTCGGCGCCTCCACCGGGGGCTTCACCGACTGCCTGCTGCAGCGCGGGGCCGCCAAGGTCTACGCCGTCGACGTCGGCAAATCCCAGCTCCATTCCCGCCTCGCCGCCGATCCCCGCGTCGTCGTCCTCGACGGCTGCAACGCGCGCCATCTCCAGCCCGGCGACCTTCCCGAAACCCCCGATCTGGCCGTCACCGACGTCTCGTTCATTTCCCTGCGCCTCATTCTCCCCGCCATCGACCGCCTCCTCCGCCCCGGCGGCGAAACCGTCGCCCTCATCAAGCCCCAGTTCGAGGCCGGGCGCGCGGACGTCGGCAAGGGCGGCGTCGTGCGCGATCCGGCCATCCGCCAGAACGTCGTCGACCGCATCCGCGCATTCGGCGAACAGACCCTCGGCTGGCAGTGGCTCGAATTTTGCCCCTCGCCCATCCAAGGCCCGGCTGGTAATGTAGAGTACCTGAGCTACTGGAGGAAAAATCCATGAACGCCGGAATTTATGCCAATCTATCCAAGCCGGATGCCGAGGCGACCCTGACCAACCTCGCCAAGGCCGCGCGCGAACTGAAGGTGTCGCTGGTCGCCTGCGACAAGAAAACCGCGCAATGGACGCCCGGCGCCAGGCTCGTCTCCCCGGCGCGCTTCGGAAAATCCATCGACCTGCTGCTGTCCCTCGGCGGCGACGGCACCGTCCTCCAGTCCGTCCGGGCCCTCGACGGCGCCGACGTCCCCATCCTCGGCATCAACCTCGGCAATCTGGGATTCCTCACCAGCGTGCCCGACACCGAGGCCGTGGCCGCGCTCCGCGCGCTCGCCACCGGCGCCTACGAGTCCGTGGCCTATCCCCTGCTCGAAGCCCGCCTCCTGCGCGGATCCCGCCGCCGCCAAATCGTCCGCGCCCGCGCGCTCAACGACGTGGTCATGGGCTGGGGCACCTCCCCGCGCGCCTGCATGATCGAAGTCGAAGTCGACCGCCACCCCGTCGCCTCCTTCGTCTGCGACGGACTGATCGTCGCCACGCCCGTCGGCAGCACGGGCCACGCGCTCTCCGCTGGCGGCCCCATCCTGCACCGCGAAACCCCGGCGATCCTGCTCGAACCCATCTGCCCCCACACCCTCAGCAACCGCCCGGTCGTCCTGCCCAACAACCGGCTCGTCTCCCTCCGCCTCGCCGACCCGCGCCGGAAACTGCTTCTTTCCGTGGATGGCCAATCCTCGGGCTGGCTGGAATGCGGCGACCTTCTCGAAATCCGGAAGGCCGACGAAGTGGCGCGTTTCGTCCATCTCCCCGGTTATTCCTGGTTCGATCTCCTCTCGCAAAAGCTCCATTGGCGCGGCTCCAGCTCCGATCCCAAGTAGTTGTCCCGCGCGCGAAATCGGCGCTTCGCCCCTTTTTCCCTTTGACCCGCAAGGCGGTCTGCGGTAGCGTTTCGACAAGCGCAGGGGATTCGCCCGGAGAATGCTCCGCGCCAGTTGCTCCGAGGAACGGCGGAATTTGGCAGCGAAAAACAAACGGAACCGCAAGGAGGCCGTTATGAATCGAAATTTGCCACGGCATATCGTTTGGATATGTTCGTTCCTCGTCATTTTCTCGGCCGTCGCCGCGGATTCAAATCCCGTCGTTCCTCCCGCCTTCCGCATGCCGACCTCCGGCACCCGGATGGCCAACATCACGTTCGTGATTTTCGACACCGAAACCACCGGCTTCAGCCCCGCCAACGACCGCGTCATCGAAATCGGCGCCGTCAAGGTCCGGAACGGCAAGAAACTCGGCGAGAAGACCTGGCTCCTCAATCCCCAGCGCTACATCCCGTGGTACGTGCAGAACGTCCACCACATCACCTCGGAAATGCTCAAGGACAAGCCGCTCTTCGCGGACGTCTATCCCGAGTTCCTCGAATTCATCGACGGCGCCGTGCTCATCGCCCACAATGCCCCCTTCGACATCCGCATGATGTCCGCCGAGGCCAAACGCGCCGGGATGCCCGCCCCCAAGAACGCCGTGCTCGACAGCCTCGCCCTTTTCCGCAACTGGTATCCCGAGCTCAAGTCCCACACCGTCGGGGATCTCATCGACCTTTTCGATATTTCCACCGAAGGCATGCACGCCCACCGCGCCACCGACGATTCCCTCTTCGTCTACTACGCCATCCAGATGGAAATGGAGCGCCGCAGCGAAGAACCCCGCTTCTCCGAACTCCTCAAGGGCGCCGGCCAAACCCTCCACTTCACCGAAAAATAGCCCCGTTTTTCGGCTCCCCGTGAAAATGCACCTCTGGGCCTCCATGGCGCTGGTCTTGCTGTTCGTCGCCGCGCTTTGGATCGCCGGCGATGCGTTCTATTCCCGCCGGACGCTCGCCCGGGCCAACGCCCCCGATGCCCGCCGCGCCTCCACCGAGCCCTTCTCCCTCAACCCGGCCGGCGCACCCGCCCTCCTTCTCGTCCACGGATTCGCCGACGGCCCTTCCGTCTTCGCGAAAATCGCCCCGCTCCTCGCCGACGCCGGCTTCGCCGTCCGCGCCCTGCACCTGCCCGGCTCCGGCCTTCCCCCGGCCCAAATGGCCGGCACCACCTTCGAGGCCTGGCGCACCGCCATCGACCGCGAAATCGCCGGCCTCCGCGCCGAACAACCCGATCGCCCCGTCTGGCTCGTCGGCCATTCCCTCGGCGGCGCGCTGGTCTTCGATGCCGCCCTCCGTCCCGGCAACCGCGTCGCCGGCCTGGTCCTGCTCGCGCCCCTCGTGGACGTCTCCCGCGCCCGCAGCCCCATTCTCTCCCCGCACCAGTGGTTCCAGATTCTCGATCGCCTGCTGCTCTTCTCCAACGTCGTCGAATCGCGCCTCCCCGCCGACCTCCACGACCCCGCCGCCCGCGCCGCCTACCGCACCGACAAGTTCATCCACCGCGACGTCTACCGCGCCCTGTTCGACGCCATGGATGCCGTCCGCCCCCGCGCCGGCGAATGGCGCGGACCGCTCCTCGCCGTCGTCTCCCCCTCCGACCAGATCGTCGACGTCGCCGCCACGAAGTTCTTTTTCGCCGCCACCAACGCCTCCCCCGCAAAACTGGCCGAGCAGCATTCCGCCGGGCACGTCCTCCCGCTCGACCGCGGACACGACAAGATCGCCGAACGCATCGCCCGCTTCGTCCGCGACGCGGCGCCTCCCTCCAAGCCATCCGGCCGTTAGGTCATCCGCGAAAACGGCGAGTCGGAAACGACCCGTTGTAGGCCGCGTGCCCTCACCCGAAAAAATCTCGCCCGGTCAGGGGACCGGGCCTACAACCCAAAATCCCATCGCGCCGGCGAAAGGCTACGGAAAATCTGGATTTGCCCTAGCCGTTGCCGAAGACTTCTTCGCGGAAGAACCGCACCAGTTCGCGATGCCGCGCCCGCGCGCGCACCTGGTACGGCAACAGGCGCGAAACCGGCCACTGCAGGATTTGCATCTCGAAATCCAGCGCCGGCACGTTGGCGCCGTCGAGCATCCAGGCGAACGCCAGCCCGAACAGGATGCCGCACGGCAGGAAACCGGTTCCCTTCGGCACCGGCCGGAAATAGCGCAAGGGCCCGCCGGCCCGCGGCATCATTTGCGCCAGGCGCAGGTAGGTCCGCAACCCCGCGTCGGACAGGAAGCCTTCGCGTTCCCGCGGCGGGCGCAACTCGATTTCATAGTCGCGGTAGCCCGCCCCCGGCGCCTCCTCGTCCCACCATTTCCGCGCGAGGTAGCGGCCCAGCAAGGACTCGCCCAGCGCCACCGCGAAATTCGGCGCCAGCGCCCCGGGCTTTTTCAGCGTCTGCTCGTGCAGCATGATCCGCTTCGTGGCCGGCTCGTAGTAGCCCAGCACGTTGTCCCATTCCCGGCTGCGCTTCCACTGCGCGTCGGGCACCACGTCCACGCCCTCGAAATAGGCCAGATGCTCCGGGCGCACGTCCGGATTCTTCCACAGGAAATCCTCCGCCGCCCGGCGCAGGGCCGCCGACGGAATCGCCTTGTCCGCCAGCGCCGCGCCGATCGCCTCCATGCGCGCGCAGGCCGACGGCCCCCGCGGCGCGGCCGGGAGAAAACCGCGGTGCGCGGCGGGCCGCCGCGCGGCGCGCCGCCGGCGGCCGGAAAGCCCTTCGTACACCGTGCGGATCGCCGCCGCGAACCGCGCCGGATCGTGGTGGATCATCGAGTCGCGCTGCCAGCGGTCGCCTGAAAACAGGCTGGCTTCCACCGGCATCACGCCCAGCGCCGCCACGCGCGCGCGGTCCAGATGGATCGGGTGCTTGTCCTCCAGCGCGTAGTTGCGGATGATGCTGCCGGGAATCGCGTCGAGGCTCGTCGCCAGCGCCACGTCGATCAGCCCCGCGATGCCGCCCGGCACGTTCCGTCCGTAGGCCTCGATCAGTTCCGACACCCAGAATCCGCGGCTTTCCTCGCGGAACGACATGTCGGTTTCGCCTTCCTGGATCCACAGGTTCGCGCCGAAGATCTTGACCGCGCGGCGGTTCGCGCGGATGGCCTCGACCACCCCCGGAACCAGCAGCACCGGCAGGGTGCTGCTGTACAGGCTGCCGGGGGCGTAGACGATCAAGTCCGCCGTCCGCAGCTGCCGGATCAGGGCCGGGCTGGCGTTCGGCTTGCCCGCGAAGGAAATCCGCACCCGCCGCACCGCGCACCCGCGCCGCGCCCGCGCCGCGCGCGACTGGCCCGTCGCCACCACGCCGTTCGCGTATTCGTAGATCAGCGATCCCGGCGTGGCCGTCGCCGCGTGCACCCGCCCCGCCGGCACGCCCATGGCCTTGGCCGCCGCCGCCAGCCCGCGCTCCAGTTCCGCCGGCGTCGGCGCCCGCGCCGCGCGCAGGCCCCGGAAAACCGCCGCCGCCAGCAGCAGGTTGCCCAGACAATGCCCCGGAACCCGCAGCCGCTTCTCCAGCCAAGGCGCCAGGCCCGAAGCCAGGCCGGCCAGCGCCGCCCGCAACGCGGGCGGACACGCCTTCCGCAGTTCCGGCTTCATCGCGCGCACCGGATCGCGCAGCTCCGCGCGGCGGGGCGCGCGGTCGCCGAACCGATGCAGGAAAACCTGCTGGACGATTTTCAGCGCGGGCGCATCCGGCCCGTAGCGGCGCGCCAGCGCCTCGCGATCGACCATCGACAGCATCACCTTGCGCACGTCGCCGATGCCGATCATGGGCAGGCGCCGGACCAGTTCGCCCGTCGATCCGCCGTCGTCCGTCGTGCAAACCCCCACGTGGACCTGCCCGAATTCGCGCGCGAGTCCCGCCGCCGGCCGGTCGGCCCAGGCGGCCAGCGACGAATTCCCGCCCAGCACGGTGGACAGGCCGGTGCCCCCCCCCAGCACCACGACCCGCGCCTGGGCCGGCGCGGCTCCCGCCGCGCGCGGGTATTCCGCCAGGCGGCTCAGCACCCCCTCCACCCAGTGTTCCAGGGAACTCCGGGCGCCCGTCCACGATGCGCGGCTGGAATGGCCCATGGGAAAATCCGCCCTACGACACCCAGAACACGTCGTTCATGAACTGCTCGAGGAACGCCGTGTTGTATTCCCCGCGCAGGAAGCGCGCGTCGGCCAGCAGCGCCTGCGCCACCGGCACGGTCGTCGCCGGCCCTTCCATCTTGAATTCGGCCAGCGCCCGCGCCATGCGGTTGAGCGCCTCCTCGCGGTGGCGGCCGCGCGCGATGATCTTGCCGATCATGCTGTCGTAGTACGGCGGAATGACGTAGCCCGAGTACACGTGCGAATCCACGCGGATGCCCGGCCCGCCCGGAAAATGCACCGCCTGGATCGGCCCCGGCGACGGCGTGAAGTTCTTGTAGGGATTCTCCGCGTTCACGCGCACCTCGATGGCGTGGCCGCGCGGCGCGAATTCGTCGTCGGAAAACTTCAGGACCTCGCCCGCCGCCGCGCGGATCTGCAGCTGCACCAGGTCGGCCCCCGTCACCTCTTCGGTGATCGGATGCTCCACCTGGATGCGCGTGTTCATCTCCATGAAATAGAATTCCTGCGCGTCCTCGTTCCAGAGGAACTCGATCGTCGCCACGTTGTGCAGCTTGCAGGCCTGCGCGGCCTTCACCGCCGCCTTCAGGAGCTTCTTGCGCCGGTCCGGCGTCAGCGCCGGGCTGGGCGTTTCCTCCAGCAGCTTCTGGTGCCGCCGCTGGATCGAGCAGTCGCGCTCGCCGAGCTGGTAGACGTGCCCGTGGTTGTCCGCCAGCAGCTGCACCTCGATGTGCCGCGCCCGCTCCACCAACTTCTCCACGTAGACGTCCGCGTTGCCGAACGCCCGCTCCGCCTCGGAACTCGCCGTCATGAATCCCTGCGCCAGGCTCACGTCGTTGCGCGCGATGCGCATGCCCTTGCCGCCGCCCCCCGCCACCGCCTTGATCAGCACCGGATAGCCCAGCTTCTTCGCGATCGCCAGCGCCTCTTCCTGCGTCTTCACCACCCCGTCGCTGCCCGGCGTCACCGGCACCCCGGCCCGGCGCATCATCTCGCGCGCCTTGTTCTTGTCGCCCATGTTGCGGATGTTGTCCGGCGACGGCCCGATGAACGTGATGCCGCAGTCTTCGCAGATGTCCGCGAAGTGCGCGTTCTCCGACAAAAAGCCGAAGCCCGGGTGAATCGCGTCCACGTCCGTCACTTCGGCCGCGCTGATGATGTTGGAAATCTTCAGGTAGCTTTCCGACGACGGCGCCTTGCCGATGCAGACCGCCTCGTCCGCCAGCTGCACGTGCAGGCACGACTCGTCGGGCTGCGAATACACCGCCACCGTCCGGATGCCCATTTCCCGGCAGGCCCGGATCACGCGGACGGCGATCTCGCCCCGGTTCGCGATCAGGATGCGCTTGAACATGCCGGCCTCAGCCCTTTTCGATCAGGAACATCGGCTGCCCGAACTGGACCGCCGTCGCGTTCTCGACCAGGATCTTCTGGATCACGCCGCTCGTCTCGGCCTTGATCTCGTTCATCACCTTCATCGCCTCGATGATGCACACCACCGTGTCCTTCCCCACCCGGCTGCCCACCGCCACGAACGGATCCGCGTCCGGCGAACTCGCCCGGTAGAACGTCCCCACCAGCGGCGACGGGATGGGCGTCAGGCTTTCCTCCGCCGCGGGGACCGGAGCGGCCGCCGCCGCGGCCGGAGCCGCCGGGGCCGGGACGGGCGCCGCCATCTGCATGGGCGCCATCATCATCCCCCCCGCCAGGCCGCGCTTCAGCGACAGCTTGAAATCCGGCTCTTCGATGGCGAATTCGTTCAGCTCGTGCTCGCGCATCAGGTCGATCACGGTTTTGATTCGATCTATGTCCATATTCGGGCTCCTTACGGGTCCAATCCAGACCTTCATCCCGCCAAGTAAAACATTTTACCTGCCCCTTGGCAATGGGATATCCTCTTTACCCGATTTCCCTCCCCAAGCAAACAAGAAAACCCGGAAAAATCCGGATTCCGGCTTCCCGCTCCGCCGGAAATTGCTAGGATTCCATCCATGAAACCCCGCGCGACCATCCTGAAACACCCCCTCATCGAACACAAGCTCGCCCTCCTCCGCGACCGCGGCACCCCCAACCCCCTCTTCCGCGAGACCCTCAAGGAGCTGTCCTACCTCATCGTCTACGAAATCACCCGCGACCTCGCCCTCCAGCCCGTCCGCATCCAGACCCCCCTCGCCCCCTGCGACGCCCAGCAGCTCGCCGAACAAGTCCTCCTCGTCCCGATCCTCCGCGCCGGCCTCGGCATGGTCGAAGGCATCCAAAACCTCATCCCCACCGCCAAGGTCGGCCACGTCGGCGTCTACCGCGACGAACGGACCCTCCAGCCGATCGAGTACTACTGCAAGCTGCCCCCCGGCGCCGAAACCATGCGCGTCTTCCTGCTCGACCCCATGCTGGCCACCGGCGGGTCCCTCGCCTACGCCATCGGCCGCCTCAAGGAAAAGGGCATCCGGAACCTCACCGTCGTCTCCGTCATCGCCGCCCCCGAAGGCCTCGACGCCCTCCGCGCCGCCCACCCCGACGTGCAGATCTACGTCGCCATGCTCGACGAGCGCCTCAACGACCAGGGCTACATCCTCCCCGGCCTCGGCGACTGCGGCGACCGCCTCTTCGGCACCCTCTAGGCCCGGTTTCACGTAGGACGTAAACTTTTTTTACGTCGTACGTAAAATCTACGTAAAACCGGCGGGGGTGCGCAGGGCGATCTGGAGGCACATCAGCGCCCAGAAGCAGCCGAGCAGCGCGGCCAGCGGCATCTGCAGGGCCGTGGGCAGGGCGTAGAGCACGAGCAGGCAGGGCGCCCAGAAGGTCCAGCCCGGCACCTGGTTGGGCAGCACGACGCGCCGGTACCAGCCGGGGCCCAGCTGCAGGCGCGTGGCGCGCCACGAGTAGTTCTGGTCGTGCCACAGGTGCGCGACGGCGTTGATCGGCGACGCGTAGAACGGCGAGTAGACCAGCATGTCGGTCGCCGTTTTCAGCAGCACGGTCCGGAGGCCGGCGTCGTCGCCCCAGAGCCACGCCTGGAAATAGTAGAACGCGTGCGTGTTGGCGCCCATGAATCCCCACCACGCCGTCAGGAATCCCAGCCCCAGCCAAGGCCGCTTCATCCGCAGCCCCGGCACCAGCGCGCAAAAGACCGCCGGAACGATCCCGTTGGCGACCATGCGCGTGGCGATCGAGAAACCGATGCCGAAGCGGTCCTGCCATCCGGCCAGGTGCTGCAAGAGCGCGTGGAAGGCCGGGGAAAAAAAGTAGGCCGCGACGAACGCCGCCGCGGCGGCCTGCAACACCAGCCCCGGCACCAGGTTCGCCCGCGCCGACTTCACGCCGATCTGCCACGGCGTCGCCCCGAAAGCCATTTTCCCCTGCGGGGAGAGCGGGTGGTCCATGGCGCGAAGCTTCCTTAGGCGCGGCGCGCCCGGAGAAAGAACTCGTCCGGCGCGTCGATGGCCTCCGCGACCCGCCAGCCGTTGGCCTCCAGGTGCCGCCGCAGTTCGTCGCCGGCGGGCATCGCGTCTTCGCGCACGCCGGGAAGCCGCGCGTGCATCGCGTTGAGCTCCGCGCTGCCCTCGAGGTTGGCGATCACCAGCTCTCCGCCCGGCGCCAGGCCGGCCGCGCATCGGCGCAGGAATTCCGCCGCGTCCGCCAGGTGCGGATACAGGCGGAAGCACAAGACGAGATCCCAGGCGCCGGACGCGATTTCGGCGTCCTCGACCTTTCCGCGCCGCACCCGCACGTGGGGCCGGCCCGCCGTCGCTTCCCGGCAGCGCGCCACCATCCCCGCGCACGCGTCGAGGGCCAGGACGCATCCCGTCTCCCCCACCCAGTCGGCCAGGCGTTCCGTCAGCGGGCCCGCGCCGCAGCCCGGTTCGAACACGCGCTTGCCGCGCAAATCGCCCAGCCGTCGGCGCAGCCGTTCCAGCCGGGGCTCGTGCTCCGGATGGAACGCCAGCGGACGTTCCTCGCCGGCCAGCGTTTCGAAAAAGGCGGTGCGTTTCATGTCGGGGCCGGACTATGGCGGGGGGAAACCGGGGGCACAAGCCCAAAGCGTTTTCGGATTGCGTCGCGCCCGCAATCCAACCAGACTGCCCCGCATGAAGGTCGGCCTCCTTTCCGACACCCACAACCACCTGCGCGAAAGCCGGCGGGCCATCGAGCTGCTGCTGGCCCGCGGCGCCGGGCATCTCGTCCATTGCGGCGATGCCGGCGAAGACGTCGTGGAGCTGGTTTCGGCCGTCTGCCGGGAGCACGGCATCCGCGCGCACGTCGCCATCGGCAACTGCGACCGGGCGCAGGGGGAAGACCAACCGTTCCAGACCGCTCCCGCCGGCGTCGAGCGCGCCGAATCGCCGGAGTTCGTCTTGGCCGGCAAGCGGTGCGTCGCGCTGCATGGGGACCGGTCCGTCCGGCTGGAGCAAGCGATGGATTCGGGCCGGTTCGACTACGTGTTCACCGGGCACACCCATTGCCCGGCCGACCGGAAACAGGGCCCCACGCGCCTGCTGAATCCCGGCTCGCCCGTTCGCCCGCGCCAAGGCCCCCCGACCGTCGCCCTGCTCGATCTCGCCACGGATCTCGCCGAGTGGCTCCCCGTGCAACCATGAACGAACCGCCCCGCCCATCCGACGCCGCTTCCCCGTCGCTTGAACCCGCGGAGGCCAGCGAGGAACGCTACCGGCTGATTTCCTCCGTGGCGACGGACTACGTGTTTTGGACGGCGGTGGAACCCGACGGACGGCTCGTCCTGCATTGGGTGGCCGGCGCGTTCGAGAAAATCACCGGGTACGCCTTCGAGGAATACGTCGCGCGCGGCGGCTGGCGGGCCGCCTTGCACCCCGACGACCGCGCCCAGGACGACCGCGACCTGGACACGCTCCGGTCCAACCGCCCCCTGCGGAGCGAACTGCGCACGCTGGCCAAGAACGGAGAGGTCGTCTGGGTGGAAGTGGCCGCCCATCCGGTGTGGGACGAGAAGGCGAACCGGCTCGCCGGCATCTACGGCGCCGTGAAGGACGTCACCCGCCGCAAGCAGGCCGAGGCCGAAACGAAAGCCACGTACGAAACGCTCAACGCCTTCGTCGATTCCGTCCCGGCCTTCGGGGCGTTCGTGGACGCCGACGAGCGCTACCAGTTCGTCAACCGCTACCACGAAAACTGGTTCAAGGATTCCCGCCGGCATTTCATCGGCCGGCGGCTGGAGGAAGTCCACCGCCCCTCCACCTACGCCGTCATGCGCCCCTACAGCCGGCGGGCCTTGGCCGGCGAAACCGTCCGCTACGAGCACGAAATGACCGGGCGGGACGGCAAATATTATTGTTTCGACGTCCAATACGTTCCGCGCCGCGCCAGCGACGGGACCGTCCTGGGCTACTTCTCGCTGGTGTTCGACGTCACCGAGCGCGTGCTGCGGGACCGGCAGGCGCTGCGCGCCCAGCGCCTGGAAAGCGTGGGCCGGCTGGCCAGCGGCATCGCGCACGACATGAACAACATCCTTGCGCCCATGCTGATGGCTCCCGATCTGCTGCTCGAAACCGTCCGCGATCCCGCCGGCCGGGAATTGCTGGAACTGATCAAATCCAGCGCCCGGCGGGGAGCGGCCATTCTCCGGCAGCTGCTGATGTTCGGCCGCGGCGAACCGGAAGCGCGCGCGCCCTTGCAGGTGGGACCGCTGATCCGGGAGATGCTCAAGATCGTCGAGGAAACGTTCCCGAAAAACGTGTCGGTCCACTGCCGCGTCCCGCCGGATTTGCCGGCCATCCACGGCAACGTCACCCATCTGCACCAGGTGCTCATGAACCTCTGCATCAACGCGCGCGACGCCATGCCCGGCGGCGGAAGCCTCTCCTTGTCCGCCCAGGTCGAAGACGTGGACGACGCCGCGGCGAAACGGTATTCGGCGGCCGCGACGGGACCGCACGTCGTCCTGGAAGTGGCCGACACCGGATCCGGCATCCCGCCGGAAATCCTCGACAAGATTTTCGATCCGTTCTTCACGACGAAACCGCTGGGCAAAGGGACGGGCCTCGGGCTTTCGACGGTGCTGGGCATCGTCCGCAGCCACCGGGGATTCATCCGCGTGGACCGTCCGGAGGGCCAGGGCACGCGGTTCCGCGTCTACCTTCCGGTTTGCGCCGAAGGGCCGCCGCGCAATGCCCCGGAGCCGCCCGACGCGCTTCCCAAAGGCCAAGGCGAATGGATTCTGCTGGTGGACGACGAGAAATCCTCGCGGCAACTCGCCCGGCGCACGCTGGAAAAAAACGCCTACCGCGTGATCGAAGCCCGGAACGGCGAAGAGGCGGTGGCGGCGCACGAACGAGATCCAGCGCGGATCCAACTCGTGGTCACGGATCTCATGATGCCCGGCATGGACGGCGTCGAGCTGCTCCGGCGTCTCCGCCAAACCACGCCGGCGCTGAAGGCGATCGCCATGACCGGCGGCCTGTCCCCGGCGGAAATGGAGCAAGCCATGGAGACGGAATCCGCCGAGTTCCTGCTCAAGCCGTTTGCCGCAAGCGTCCTGCTGGAAACCGTCTGCCGCGTCCTGCGCGCCTAGCGCGCGACCCGCGGCCGCAAGAGAAACGCCGGGGCAGAAATGTCTCGCCACCGGTCCGCGCCTTTGCCTAGGATGCCCGGCGATGACTAATTCAAACGACTTGGCGCGCCGCGTGGGCGCGCTCTTCTCCTCCCCCAAGTACCGCCCCCTCCCCGAACGCGATCTGGCGCAGCAACTCCGTCTCGGCCCGGGCCAGCGCGGGCGGCTCCGCCAAATCCTCCGCGATCTCCAAAACCAAGGGCAGGCCGCTCCCTTTGGCGGCGGCCGCTGGGGCGCGCCTCCGGCTTCTGTCCAGCACCTGACGGGCACCTTCTGCGTGCGCCCCAACGGCTCGTGCTGGCTTCTCCCCGACGGGCCGCGCCAGCCGCCGATGTGGATCGACCCCGCCTCCGCCGGGGCCGCCATGAACGGCGACAAGATCCAGGCGGTGCCCGTCCGCCGCGACATGTCCGTGCGCATGCTCGGGGCCAAACCCGACACCAAAACCGTGCGGATCGCGCGCATTCTCGAACGCAAGCGCCAATGGGTCGTCGGCATCCTGCAGGCCGCGCCGCACTACGCCTACGTCGTCCCGCGCGACCCCCTCCTGCGCGCCAACATCAAGCTGACCGATTCCCCCGCCAAACTGGAACGGCACCTGGGCAACCTCGTCGTCGCCCGCATCGTCGAGGACGAGCCCTCCGAAGGCCGCCCCGTCGTCGCCGCCTTCTCCAAAGACCTCGGCGACCCCGACGGCGTGGAAAACGACGTCGAGGCGCTCCTGCTCGACCGCGGATTCACGGAGGCGTTCCCCGAGGACGTCGACAAGGCCGCCCACCAGGCCCGCGCGCACCTCGTCCAGCGCGGCGCCGACGCCCGCGGCCGCGTCGATCTCCGGAACCAGTGCGTCCTGGCCATCGATCCCGCCACCGCCCACGACCACGACGACGCGGTCTCCATCGAAGCCCTCCCCGGCGGCCGCTGGAAACTCGGCGTGCACATCGCCGACGTCCCCGCCTTCGTCGAGCCCGGGTCCGCCATCGACCGCGAGGCCCTCCGCCGCGGCAACAGCACCTATCTGGTCGACCGCGTCGTCCGCATGCTGCCGAAGGACCTCACCGTGAGCGTGTGCAGCCTGCTGCCCGGCGAAGACCACCTCGCCCACACCGTCGAAATCGTCTTCGACGCGCACGGCCGCGCCGCGGAATCCAAGACCTTCCGCTCCGTCATCCGCGCCAAGGCCATTCTCTCGTACGAACAGGTCCAGGCCTTCTTCGACGTGGGCCGGCTCGACGGCGCTTCCGCGGAAATCCGCGAAGCCCTGCTCGGCCTGCGGAAACTGGCCCGGAAAATCCGCGCCCTGCGGTTCGAAAACGGCGCGCTCGATTTCGCCCTGCCCGAAGTGCATTGCGATCTCGATGCCCAGGGCCACCCCGTCGGATTCACCCGGCGCGGCGCCACCGAGGCCTACAACCTCGTCGAGGAATGCATGCTCGCCGCCAACCAGGCCGTCGCCCGCAAGGTGTTCGACGCCGGCGTCCCCGGCATCTACCGCGTCCACGACGAGCCGTCCGACGAGCAATGGGCCCGCATGGCCGACGAACTCCGCGCCCTCGGCCACCGCACCCCGCCCGAGGACGCGCGCGATCTCAACCGCATCGCCCGCGCCGCGCTGGGCCGGCCCGAGCAATACATCGTCACGCTGACCCTCCTGCGCAACATGAAGCGCGCCGCCTACGACGCCGAATGCAGCCCCCATTTCGGCCTCGGATTCGCCCATTACGCGCATTTCACCTCTCCCATCCGGCGCTATCCCGACCTCGTGCTGCACCGCATCCTCTGCGCCATCGAGGAAGGCCGCAAAACGCCCGCCTATTCGGTCGCCGAAATCGAAAAGCTGGCCCTCCACTGCTCCGAAACCGAGCGCGAATCCGGCGAACTGGAAAGCCAATCCATCCAGGTCAAGCGCATCCGCTATTTCGCCTCCCGGCTGGCCCAGGGCGAAATCGGCCCGTTCAAGGGCACGATCGTCTCGCTGAATCCCAAGGGCCTCATCGTCGAACTCGCCGATTCCCTCCAGCAGGGCATGCTCCCCTACTACTCCCTCGGCAAGGAACGCTATTTCCTCGCTCCGGACAACCTCTCCGCCTCCGCCCGCCGGGGCGCCCCCTTCCGCCTGGGGCAATCCATCGAGGTCGGCCTCGCCGCCGTGGACGAACACGCCCGCCGCGTCGATTTCTTCCTCCCCGGTTCCGGCAAATCCGCCCCGCGCAGAGGCGAAACCCCCGCCCGCCCCCACCCGCACAAACCCATTGACAAACCCGCGGGAAAAGTCGGAAATAAACCTCCATGCGGAAACAAGCGTTCCGCCCAACCAAGGAGACACGCCAAATGAAGAAGTTGTTCGCCCTGTTGATTCTTGCGGCGGTCGCCGCAATGCCGCTGGCCGCGGGGGCCGCGGAAGAACCGGCCGGAGAAACCGCGGCCGCGGCCGTCGACGTCTACGCGGACGTCCTCTCGGCCTACGTGTATCGCGGCCAGGTCGGCAACGACGAAGCCGTCTTCCAGCCCGGACTCGACGTCTCCGGCCCCCTCGGCCTCGGCTACAGTTTCTGGAGCAGCATGAACCTCACCGACAACGAGTCGGCCTGGTATCCCGACAGCGCCGGCGAATGGGGCGAGTTGAACCTCGGCCTCAACTGGACGTGTCCCGCGGAAGGCCCGGTCCGCCTCACCGTCGGCGCCACCTACTTCGTCTATCCGCAGGATGCCAGCGAAGTCCTCGTGGACGAAGAATCCGGCGAAATGGTCCTCGGCGAAGACGGCCTGGCCCAGGTCTCGAAAGCCCCCGCCGACGACGGCTACGAACTCTACGTGGAAGTGGCCGCCGACGACCTCCCCCTCGCCCCCTCCGTCCGCGCCTGCCACGATCTCGCCAACAGCGACGACTGGATCTTCATGTTCGGCATCGGCCACAGCCTCGGCCTGACGGACGCGCTCTCCCTCGACCTCGGCGCGGGCTTCGGATACGCCGGCGACTACTACGTCGCTTCCAACTACGGATCCGAAGCCGGCTCCGCCCTGGCCTACGCCCAGCTCGACGCCGCCCTGACCTACGCCGTCAGCGAGGCCTTTTCGGTCGGCCTCAAGGGCGCGGTCAGCACGCTGGTCGACGACGATCTCCGCGACGACGTGGACGAGGGCGGATACTATCCCGAAACGGATCTCTTCTTCGGCGGCGTCACCGCCGGCTACTCGTTCTGATCCGGCCCCCGTGGAACACGGAAACGCCCCGCATCCCCGCGGGGCGTTTTCATTTCCAGACGCCTTCGCAAAGCCGCCCGCAAACCGTGCAGCGGCCATTCGCGTCCATCTGGCCGATGCGGAAACGAAATCCCTCCCGCTCGACCAGGCGCGCGCCGCAATCCGGACAGAACGTCGCCGTGGCGTCTTCCTCGCCGCGGACGTTGCCGACGTAGACGTGGCGCAGCCCGTTCTGCCGGGCCAGCTCCCGCGCGCGCCGCAGCGTCGCCGCCGGCGTCGACGGCGCGTCCAGCATCTGGCCGTCCGGATGGAACGCGCTGAAATGCAGCGGCGTTCCCTCGCCCAAATGGCCGGCCACCCACGCCGTCAATTCGTCGATCTCCGCCTCCGAATCGTTCTCGCCGGGAATCAGCAGCGTCGTCACCTCCAGCCAGCAATCGGTCTCGGTCCGGACGGCTTCCAGCGTTTCCAGCACCGGCGCCAGCCGCGCCCCGCACAGGCGTTGGTAGAAATCGTCGCGGAACGACTTCAAATCCACGTTCGCCGCATCCATCTTGCGGAAAAATTCCAGCCGCGACTCGGCCGAAAAATATCCCGAGGTCACCGCGACCATCCGCACGCCTTTTTCATGGCAGGCATCGGCGACGTCCATCGCGTATTCCGCCCAGACCGCCGGCTCGTTGTACGTCGCCGCCACCGACGGAATGCCCTCCCGCGCGGCCGCCTGCGCCACCTCTTCCGGCAAGACCGGGTTGCGCGTCGGCGCCTGCCCGGCTTCGGGATGGCTCAATTCCCAGTTCTGGCAGAAACGGCAGGACAGGTTGCACCCCAGCGTTCCCAGCGAAAGGATTTGGCTCCCCGGCAGGAAATGGTTCAGCGGCTTCTTCTCGATCGGGTCCACGCACATGGCCACCGGCCACCCCCAGGTCTCCGCCATCAGCGTGCCGCCGGAATTCACCCGCCCAAAACAACGGCTGCGGCCTCCCGGAGGAATCCGGCATCGATGCGGACACAGCTCGCACCGGACCGCGCCGTTGTCCTCCGCCCGCCAGAAGCGCGCCGTTTTCATGGCGTTCCCGGCCGGTCCTTCGCCAACGCCCGTTCCACGGCCTGCCACACCAGCGATGCGCAATGGATCCGGGCGGGATACTTTTCGATTCCGTTGAACGCCTGGAAGTCGCCCCACGCCTCTTCGAATCCCGTGCGGCCGATGCGGGCGGCGAAGGCCTGGGCCATGGCCTCGATCTCGGCGCGCGTTTTGCCCTCGAGCCGCGCCGCCGCCATCGACGCCGCCGCCGCGCTCACCGCGCATCCGTGCAGTTCGTGCGTCAGCCGCTCCAGGGCGCCGTCCGGCGTCCAGCGCAGCTTCACGCGGATTTCGTCCCCGCATCCCGAATTGATCGCCTCCGCGTCTTCCGCGCCGCGCGGCACGCGTCCCGCCCCGCAGGGGTTTTTCGCATGCGCCAGCAAAACGTCCGAATAGAGATGGCTCACGTGAACAGCTCCTGGGCCATCCGGACCCCTTCGACCAGCCGGTCGACTTCGTCCATCGTATTGTAAGGCGCGAAACTCGCCCGCACCGCGGATTCGATGCCCAGCCTCCGCATCAGCGGTTGCGCGCACATGTGGCCGGCCCGCACCGCCAGCCCTTGGCCGTCGAGCACCTGCGCCACGTCGTGCGCATGCACCCCCTCCACGCTGAAACTCACCAGCGAAATCCGCCCTTCCGCCGGCCCCCACGTCCGCACGCCCGGCCGCGCCGCCAACCGTTGCGCGGCCTCCCGGGCCAGATGGGCCACGTGTTCGTGCGCGGCGGCGGGCAATTCCCGCAGCCATTCGATCGCGGCCGCCAAGCCCACCGCGCCGGCCGCGTTCGGCGTGCCGCCTTCGAACCGATACGGCACCTCCGCCCAGGTCGCCGCGCGGTCGTCCACGCGCGCCACCATCTCTCCGCCGTACGCCGTGGGCTCCATCTGTTCCAGCAATTCGCGCCGCCCCCACAGGGCGCCGATGCCCATCGGACCGAACATCTTGTGCCCGGAAAACGCGAAGAAATCGCACCCCATCGCCGCCATGTCCGCCGGCCGATGCGCCACGCCTTGCGCGCCATCCACCAGGACTCTCGCCCGGGCCTCGTGCGCCGCGTCGCACACGTCCCGCACGTCGTTTTCCGCCCCCAGCACGTTTGAAACCCACGGAACGGCCACCCACCGCGTGCGGTGCGCGGCCAACCCCTTGCGGAACGCCTCCAGATCCAGCCGGCCTTCCGGCGTCAGCGGAATGATTTTCAGCGTGGCGCCGATCGAGCGGGCCACCTGCAGCCACGGCAGCCAATTGCTGTGGTGGTCCATCGCCGTCACCCACACCTCGTCGCCCGGACCGAGATCCCAGCGCGCCAGGCCCGCCGCAACCAGATTGATGCCGGCCGTGGTGCCGGCCGTGAACACGATTTCCTCCGGCGCGGCCGCCCCCACGAACTTCGCCGCCGCGGCCCGCGCCCCCTCGTAGGCTTCCGTCGCCTCCCCGCCCAGCCGATGCACGCTCCGCCGCGGATTGGCGTTGTGCCGCCGGTAGAACCGATCCATCGCCTGCAGCACCGCCTCCGGCCGTTGCGTCGTCGCCGCGTTGTCCAGCCACGCCACGTCGCGCGACAGAATGGCGAATTGGCGGCGGAGAGCGCCCGGATCGAATCCATCGGTCTGCTCTTTCGCTTCCGCCGGCCTGCTCATAACGCTTTGCCCTCGGTCGGCATCATGCTACAGTCCCTCCAGCATGCGCAAGAATATTGGCTGGCAGGAACGGCAGGAAGACGTGAAGTACCAGATCCGCGTCGTCTTCGACGGCGGCGGCCGCATCCGCTGGCAACGCATCGCCAAGCATCTCGAGCGCTGGGAGTCCTTCGAGCCCGCCCCCGAACACTGGCAAATCCTGCTCGAAAAGACCCACGCCCGCTACTTCCGCCGCCAGGCCCCCTACAAGGATCTGCAGCTCGTCGAACGGCTCGCCGCCGAAAACCCCGTACTCCCCGACCCCCCCGGACCGTGAGCCAGATCGCCGCCATCGCCCTGCTGGCCCTCCGCAACGTCGTCCGCTCGCGCGTCATCCTGGTCCTGTCCGCCCTGTTGTTCGCCGCCACGTTTCTCCTCCCCCTCGCCATCCAGGGCGACGGCACCCCCGAAGGCCTCGTCCGCATCCATCTGTCCTACTCCCTCGGCATCGCCGTTTTTCTGCTCTCCCTCGCCACCCTCTGGGCCGGATGCGCCGCCGTCGCGCAGGAAGCCGACGACAAAACCCTCCAGCTCCTCCTCGTCAAACCCGTCCCGCGCCTGCGCATCTGGCTCGGGAAATGGCTCGCCCTGCTCTTCGTCGACGCCCTGCTTCTCGCCCTGGTCGCCGCCGTCGCCTTCGCCACGCTCCAGCACAAACTGCGCCGGGGCGGCTTCGATCCCGACGCCCTTGCCCGGGCCCGGCAAACCACCCTCGCCTCCTTCGTCGACCTGCGCGCCCCGCTGCCGGACGTCGAAGCCGACGTCCGCGCCGAATACGAACGGCTGCGCGGCCTCGGCGGCATTCCGGACGGCATGTCCGAGTCCGCGGCGCTCGACTCCCTTCGCCGCCCCCTGCTCGCCCGGCTCTATTCCATCCCCCCCGGCGCCGTCCGCACGTGGAACTTCGGCTCCCGCGCCGCCGTTCCGGACACTCTCCTGGTCCAGTTCAAATGCGACTCGTCCGTTCCCGGCGCCGCCGACGTCCGCGCCGCGCTGGAACTCGACGTGGACGGGCAAAAGAGTTCCCGCGAAATCCAGGCCATGCCGGGGACCCTTCAAACCCTGGTCTTCGATCATCTTTCCGCCCCGCCCGGCGGCCCGTCTTCCGTGGCGGTTTCCTTCGCCAACCGCGGCAGCCACGGCGCCACGCTGTTCTTCGACCCCGCCGAGGGCCTGATCGTGCGGGAACCGCGCGGCGCCTTCGCCGGCAACTATCTGCGCGCCCTCGCCCAGCTCTTCTTCCGGCTCGCCCTCTTCGCCGCCATCGGCGTTACGCTGGGCACGCTCTTCTCGATGCCCGTCGCCGCGTTCCTCGCCCTCGTGCTGATCGTGATCCTCCAGCTTTCCGGATTCGTCTCCGCCGCCGCGCAGGTCGACCGCGCCACGTTCGTCGCCAATGTCGCCCCCTTCGGCGCCGATGCCCATTCGCACGGCGGCGAAGACGGCGCGCCGCCCGCCGGACCGTCCCTCGCCGCCCGCGCGACCGCCCACGTCCTGTTCTACGCCTATCGCGGCACCTACCTCGCCCTCCGCCCCCTTCTCGAAGACCGCACCATCGACGACCTCTCCGCCGCCGCGTTCATCCCTCCCCGCGCCATCGCCCGCAATTTCCTCCAGCAAGGCCTTTTTCTCCCCTGCCTCCTCGCCCTCCTCTCCACCGCCGTCCTCCGCCGCCGCGAATGGGCGATGCCTTCGATGAATTGAAATGACAAGCCATTTGCATATGTCGGAAAGAACGCCGCGTGAGGGCACGCGGCCTACAACAGATGTAGGCCCGGTGCCCCCACCGGTCGGACTTTTGCATGAGGCTCCGATGCAACCGGAATTCAACGCTCGGGATTTGGCCCTTGCGGCAGTCCCGCCGCGCCGCGCCGCCCCGGCGGCACCGTCCGGCCTTGGACGTTGGACATTGGACATTGGACGTTGGATATTGTCTCTTTGCTTTTTCGCCGGCCCCGCATGAACAAATCCATCGCCATCGGATTGATTGCGGCGGCGCTGCTCGCCGCCGCCCTCGCCGGCGCCCTCAACGTCCGCCTCCTCGAACAGCGCACCGAGCGCCATCTCACGCAAGCCCCGCCGACGCAAAACATGCCCCCCGGCGTCGCCTTCACCACCGTCGCCCTCGGCGGCTTCCGCGGCATTCTGGCCGACGTCCTCTGGATGCGCGCCGGCGCCCTGCAGGACGAAGGCCGCTACTTCGAGCTCGTCCAGCTTTCCGGCTGGATCACCAAGCTCCAGCCCCGCAGCCCGCCCATCTGGGCCTACCACGCCTGGAACATGGCCTACAACGTCTCCGCCCTCATGACCGCGCCCCAAGAGCGCTGGCGCTGGGTCCGCAACGGCATCGTCCTCCTGCGCGACGAAGGCATGGCCTCCAACCCCGGCTCCGCGCGCCTCCACCAGGAACTCGCCTGGCTCTTCCTCCACAAGCTCGGCACCGACTCCGACAGCGCCGCCGCCTTTTACCGCGAACAGTGGGCCGCCGAAGTCGATGCCGGACGCGCCCCCCTCGACCCCGCCCTCGTCCGGCGGATCGAAAACGAGATCGCGCCCCTCGACTGGCGCACCCCCCAGGCCTACGCCCTCTACTGGGCCTTTGCCGGCTTGACCTTCGCCCGCTCCGATTTCGAAGACCTCGCCCTGCGGCGCATCGTCTACCAAGCCCTCATGCAGCGCATCGCCCTCGGCGACCGCCGGCTGCTCGCCCCCGCCATCGCCTACGTCCAGGATACCCTCGCCCGCCATCCCCGGATCGGCGCCCTCCAGGAAGTCCTCCGCCAGCTGCAGGCATTGGAATCGTAGGCCGGGAAGGGCCGCGAAACCCTAAAGCATGGACGACGTACCCGCGCCGTTCGCAGTCCAACCTTTCGTGCGCCCGTTCACTTGATCATTG
>JBFXHR010000009.1:0-77529 GCA_050176815.1 Kiritimatiellia bacterium | reverse complement strand
TAGCCTGAATCCGCCAGGCTAGAGCGGATTACGATATTCCGTAGCCTTTCGCCGGCGCGATGGGAATTCGGTTGTAGGCCCGGTCCCCTGACCGGGCGGGATTTCGCCGGGTGAGGGCACCCGGCCTACATCGGGATCCTGCGGCTACAGGAAAAGTGAAAATGCTCTAGGCTCCCGGCCGCTGGCGGCGCTTCGGCGCCGCCATTGGTTTTTTCAAGGGGCGTTTGCGGCGGCGGAACCGGCCAGATGGCCGGAGCAGAATGCCCAATGCAGATTCCACCCGCCGGTGGGTCCATCGAGATCGAGGATTTCGCCGGCCCAATGCAGGCGAGGGGTGAGGCGGCCTTCCAGCGTGTCGGGGCAAACTTGTTTCAGCGAGACTCCGCCGGCCGTGGCCATGCTTTCCTTGAATCCTCCGGTGCCGGAAACCGTGAGCGGGCATGCCGCCAGATGGTCCAGGAGGTTCTTCTCCTGCGCGGAGGACAGTCGGGAAAAGGTTTGATCGGGCGGGATGCCGGCAAGATCGAGAAGGGTTCCGGCCAGCGCGCGGGGAATGCGCTCGGAGAGCCAAGCCCGGACGGGCCGGATTCCGGCGGTTTGCCGCAGGCGCTTGAAATCGGGATGGTCCTGAATCAGCGCCAGCTGCAGGCGGACGGGCTGGCCGTCGCGCAGAAGCCGGGCGATGCGGCCGGAGAGATTCAGGACGGCGGGACCGGAAATTCCGCGATGGGTAAAGAGGATTTCGCCGCGGACGGAAAGCCCGCGGCCCCGGGCGCCGGCGACGGAGAGGCCCGCATCCGGCAGGGATAAGCCGCTGTGCGCGGCCGGCCAGGTGTCGGCGAGGCGGAGGGAAACCAGCGCGGGGACGGGGGGGGCGATGTCGTATCCCAGCGCGGTGGCGAGCGCGAATCCCGAGGAATCGGAGCCCAGATGGGCGGCGGAAGCCCCCCCGGCGGACAGCACGACGGAATGCGCGGTCCACGAATCGACTTGCCATGAATCGCCGGAATTTCGGGGCGGAACCACCTTTTCAACTCGGTGTCCAAAGACGAAGCGCACGCCGGCCTTTTCGCAGGCGCAGAAGAGCGCATCGCGGACTTGCGCGGCGGATTGGGAGCGGGGATAGATCCGCTGGCTTTCGTCGACGACGGTCGGGACGCCCATTTCGGCCAGGACCGCGCGGAGTTTTTCCGGCGGCAAGGATCGGAAGGCCGGGAGGGTAAACCGTCCGCGCTTGCCGAACGCCGCGGCGAATTCTTCTTCGGAGGCCAGGTGGCTCAGGTTGCCGCGCCCGCCGCCGGCCACGGCCAGCTTGGCGCCGGCTTCGGGCATGCGGTCGACGGCCAGAATCCCGCCGGGCCGGCGGCGGCGGGCGGCGGCCCAGGCCGCCAGGAGTCCGGCGGGGCCGGCACCGACGATGAGCAAGGAGGCGTCCACGGGAATGGGGAGAGGCGAATCGCAGCTATTTGGAGAAGGGAATCCAGCGGCGGAAAACGGCTTCGATCGTGCCGTCTTTTTCCCAGTCGGCCAGCGCTTGGTTGGCGGATTCCCGCAGGCGCACGCTGCTGCGGCGGAATCCCCAGGCAACCTCCTGGCGGGCCATCAGGACGGGCGCCAGCGCCAGCTTTCCGGGATGGCGCAGCGAAAGCCACCAGGCCGCCGGGGCGTCGTGCACCACCAGATCGACCTGGCGCTGCATCAGGGCGTCGAGGGCGAGGCCGGCGTCGGCGAAGGCGACGCGCTTGGCGTTGGCGAAGTAGCGCGAGACCAGTTCGTCGCCCGGCGAATCCCGGATCACGCCCACCGTCGCCCGAGCGGTCCGCACTTTGATTTCGGTGTTAAAGCGCAGGAGGTCTTCGGCGCGCACGATCGCCGTCTGGCCGACGACGAGGTACGGCGTCGAAAAGTCCATTTGGGTCCGCAGGGTTTCGTCGATGGCCACTCCGGCCATGAGCACGTCGACCTTGCCGGCCAGCAGGGCGTCGGAAAGCTGGCCGGCGGGGCAGGCGACGAAGACGGGTTTCATGCCGAGGCGTTTGGCGAGGGCGCGGCCCAACTCCACTTCCCACCCGCGCCATTTCCCGTCTTGGCGGAAGGCGATCGGCGGCGCATCGGCGAGCGTGCCGATGCGCAAGGCTTCGCGCCGATCCAGCGCGGCGGAACGGCATCCGCAGGCCAGCGCCAGGGCCAGCAGCAGGCCCCCCGCGGGACCGAGGAGGCCGAAGCCGCGGCGGCGCGCGGGGCGATCAGCTCGCCGCGGTTCCGAGATATTGTTTTTCGAGCGCATCGTAGCGGTTGATGACCTGGCGGACCAGGGCGCGTTTTTCGTTGTAGGGGCCGAAAAACGATCCCTTGAATCCGGCGAGGATGATGTTGCGCAGCTTGGCGGGCGTGACCGGGAGGCTGTTGCAGACCAATTCGAGTTCGCGCGTGACGCTGGTGCGGGAGACCAGGCGGTTGTCCGTGTTGATGGAAACCGACAGATTGGCGTCGAGCATTTTCCGCAAGGGGTGGTCGGCCACGGACGCGATGGCGGGAATGGTCTGGAGATTGCTGGTGGGGCAGACTTCGAGGGTGATGCGGCGCGTCGCGACGTAGTCCACGATGCATTTCACGTAGTAGTCCCGATCCTTGATGGCGGGATCCTGGATGTGGTCGGCCGCAAACAGCCAGGTGCCGTGGCCGAGACGGTCGGCGTGGCATTCGGTGATGGCCTGGAAGATGGATTCGGGGCCGTAGGCTTCGCCGGCGTGCACGGTCTTCTTCAGGAAGTGCACGTGGGCGTACTGGTAGGCCTCCTTGTGGTCGATGGCCGGGAAGCCGGCTTCGGCGCCGGCCAGGTCGAAGCCGACGACGGGAATGCCCTTCTGGTGGGCCAGCGCGGCGGCGGCGCGCGCCATTTCGAGGGAGGCGACCGCCATGATTTCCTTGGCCGGCGCATGGGGCATCACGTCGAAAAGCTGCGCGTAGTAGGCGGACATGTGGCGGTTGAAGAAGCGCATGGCGCAGGTGATGATGCCGTAGTGGAAGGGAATGTCGGCGCCCTGCCGGACGGCGGCGGAGGCGTTGTGCTCCTTCTGGGCGCGTTCGAGGCCTCGGTTGACGCATTCGATCACTTCCTCCACGGGGAATCCCGGGCGGACGTGCAGTTGCGGGGCGTAGCGCACCTCGACGTAGCGGACGTTTTCGGCGATGTTGTCCTGCGCCAGTTCGTAGGCCACGCGCTCGAGATTCTCGGGCGTTTGCAGCACGGCGCAGGTCAGGCCGAAGCCCTGGAGATAGTCGGGCAGATCCTTGTATTTTTCCTTGAAGACCAGCTCCTGCAGACCCGCTTCCGTCTCGGAGGGGAGGGACACCTTGGCGGCCTTGGCCAATTCGATGAGGGTGGAAATCCGCAGCGATCCGTCCAAATGCAGGTGCAGGTCGGTCTTGGGGATTTTCTCGAGGAATTCGCGCGTGATCTTGACGGCCATAACGGACCTCCGGGGGGGATAAGGGATGCCTAGATTTTCGCCCATCCTATCCCAAGGGATACGGCGCCGCAACGGGAATCGACGCGGGGCTGCGGCATCCGGGCCTTCTCCGTCCAATCCATTCTTGCCGGTTGCTTGCGGGGGGCGGGTCGGGTAGGATGCCCGATCATGAGCCATCCGAAAAAAATCACGATCGTGGTGCCGTTCCTGAACGAGAAGGAAAACCTCCCGGTCCTGCTGGAACGGGTGGCGGGGACGTTCGCGGGGCGGGAAGAGGACTGGGAGCTGCTGCTGGTGGACGACGGCAGCACGGACGGGTCGGCCGAGTGGGCGGTGGAACAGGCCCACGCGAACGGCCACGTGCGGGTGTTGCGGCTGTCGCGCAATTTCGGGCACCAGCTGGCCATTACGGCGGGGCTGGACCGCGCGGACGGCGACGCGGTGGTGGTGATGGACGCCGACCTGCAGGATCCGCCGGAGACGATTCCCGCGATGATCGACAAGTGGCGCGAAGGCTTCGAGGTGGTCTGCGCCGTCCGGCGCAGCCGCGCCGGCGAAACCTGGATGAAGCGGTTTCTGGCGGCGGGGTTCTACCGCATGTTTCGGCGGCTGGCGAAGGTGAACGTGCCGATGGATGCCGGCGATTTCCGGCTGGTGGACCGCTGCGTGGTGGACGCGCTGCGGGACATGCGCGAGCTGCATCGGTTCATGCGCGGGCTGACGTGCTGGGTGGGATACCGGCAGGCGGCGGTGGAATACGACCGCGCGGCGCGCTACGCGGGCGAGACGAAATATCCCGTGTGGAAGAGCGCGCGGCTGGCGTTCGACGCGATCACGTCGTTTTCGGCCTCGCCCCTGCGGTGGATCGCCGGATTGGGCGTCGGGATCTGCCTGCTGGCCGTGGCGTGGGGGATCTACGTGATCGTCCAGGCCGTCGCGCATCCGGAAGGCGTGGAAAAGGGATGGGCGTCCACCATTACGGTGATGGTTTTTTTGGGCGGGGTGCAGCTGGTGAGCATCGGCATGCTGGGGCAATACGTGAGCCGCATCTTCGAGGAAGGCAAGCGGCGCCCGCTGTATCTCGTGCGGGTCGACACGAAGGACGAAAAAGCCTCCTGATGGCCGAGGCCGAGCCCATTCTGGTTTCGGTGGTGGTGCCGGTCTACAACGGCGCGCATTGCCTGCCGCGCTGCCTCGATAGTCTCCAAAAACAGACGCATCCGCGCGTGGAGATCCTCGTCGTGGACGACGGCTCGACGGACGGCACGCCGGAACTGGTGAAGGCGCCGGTCCGGCTGCTGTCGACCGGCGGGCGCAAGGGGGCGGGCGCGGCGCGGAACCTCGGCGCGCGGGCGGCGGCGGGCGAGGTGCTGTTTTTCACGGATGCGGACGTGGTGGCGCCGCCGGAGTGGATCGCGAAGGCGTTGAAGGCCCGCGAAGAGAACGGCGTGCCGTGCGGCGGCGGGGGCTATGCGGGGCCGGTGAAGGAAATTTTCATCCAGCAGTTCGCGCACGAGGAGCTGCTTTGGCGGCGGCGGCATCACCGCGGCTACGTCGAAACGCTGGTGTCGAACAACCTCTGGTGCGAGCGCGGGCTGTTCCTCGCCAAAGGGGGCTTTCCCGAGGCGTATCGGGCGGCCAGCAGCGAGGACATGGAATTTTCCTGGGCGATGTCGCGCGAACACCGTTTGTGGTGGGACCCGGACAACGGCGTGTTCCACGACTTCGCGGACACGGTGAAGGGTTATTTGCGGCAGCAGATCCGGTTCTCGAAGGACGCGGTGCCGATGCTGCTGGGCAACCGGGCGTTGGTCGGCGGGCGCCAAACCCATCACGGCAAGCAGTTGTACGTCGAAATCGCCTTCACGGGGCTCGGAATTTTGTGTTTTCCGCTGTTTTTGGGCGTTTTTTTCGCAAATTTGGGCTTTTGGACCGAAATTTCGCGAAAAAGAGGCCCAAAATTCGCTGCCAAGGCCATCGGAATGGTCTTTTTGCGGAATTTTTCGATATTATGGGGAATGGGAATGGGTTTTATTGAATTTTTCGCGCAAAAAGGCGGAAAATCATGATTTTGGAGTAAAAAATGCGTGTCGCGCTGATTAGTCCGCCGTTTTTGCCGAATTTCTGCCGCAGCCAGCGCTGGCCGGTGGTGAACCGCACGCGCGCGATGCGCTATCCCGATTGGCTGGCCTATGCGGCCGGCGTGGCGATCCAGGCGGGATTCGAGGTCGACCTGCGCGATTTCATCGCCGAAGAAGCCTCGCTGGCGGACGTGGCGAAGTGGTGCGGCGAATGGAAGCCGCAGTTGCTGGTCTTGGACGCGACGACGCCGTCGATCTACAACGACGTCGAGTGCGCGCGCCTGTGCAAGGCGGCGAGTCCCGAAACCCACGTGGCGCTGGTGGGGCCGCACGTCAGCGTGTATCCGCGCGAGACGCTGATGGAAGGCAAAGGCGCGGTGGATTCCATCGCGCGCGGGGAATACGATTTTACGATCCGCGACCTGGCGGCGGCGCTGGCGGGCGGCGGCGGCTTGGAAACGGTGGAGGGCCTCAGCTTTCGGACGGCGGCGGGGGAGATCGTCGAGAACCGGGCGCGCGCCCCGATCGAAAACCTGGACGAAATCCCGGTGCCGCCGTGGCATTTCTTCGACGTGAAGAAATATCGCAACAACACCTATCTCTATCCGTTCCTGGACCAGATCAGCGGGCGCGGCTGCCCGAACCGCTGCACGTTCTGCCAGTGGCCGCAGGTGATGCACGGGCGGCGCTACCGCTATTGCTCGCCGGAGCGCGTGGTGCGGGAAATGGCCGAGGATTTCGAGCGGTATCCGATCCGGGAGATTTTCTTCGAGGACGACACGCTGACGACGGACCGGGCTCGGCTGCGCAAGATCTGCGAGCTGATTTTGCGGCAGAAGCGCCGCATGGCGTGGTCGTGCAATTCGCGCGTGGACTGGGCGGACCTCGACCTGATGAAGCTGATGAAGGAAGCCGGCTGCCGCATGCTGTTGATCGGCCCGGAAAGCGGCGACCAGCAGATCCTCGACAACGTGCGCAAGGGCATCCGCGTGGAGCAGACGCGCGAATTCGTGGCGACGGCGCGCAAGGCGAAGCTCAACACGCATTCGTGCTGGGTCGTCGGCCTGCCGGGCGAGACGAGAGAGAGCATGGAGCGCACGCTTCGCTTCGTGAAGGAACTGGACACCGACACGATCCAGGCCTCGGCGGTGATGCCGCAGGTGGGAACGGAACTGTATGCGCTGGCGGTGGAGAAGGGCTATCTCCGGATGAAGGACTGGGCCGACTACGCGATGCAAGGCGAACAGACGGCGGTGATGGAATATCCCGACCTGTCCCAGGCCGAGATGAACGCGGCCGTGAATCGCTTGCTGAAGGGATTCTATTTCCAGCCGCATGTGATCGCGCGGCTGCTGCGTCAGTCGTGGCGGCGCCCGTCGCTGCTGTCGAGCTATTGGACGGGATTCGTCATGCTGCTGCGCTATTTGCGCAAGGGGGCGGGTATCGTCGAACGATCGACAATAAGTTCTTAACTCCTTTTGGGTTAGTGGAATGATTTCTCCCCGCCGTCGGGGCGGCAGGAGGAAAGGGTAGGCAAAGGCCGCAGTCCAGTCGTTCGCCAAGGCGTGCCATAAATTTCACTCGCCAAAGGTTTCAGAAAAAATGATGCTACCCAGCGTCTCGAAGCGTTTGATGTCGGCGAAGGATTATCCGATGAAAACGGGAAAAGCAAAATGGCTTGGACTTCTTTTATCTGCTGACGCTGCTATCTATTGGTTGCCAAAGCCCGCCAATGCACAAGACGGCGTTAGGGAACTGTACCGCAAAATGTATGAAGGCGGTCTTATCACCCAGGCGGCATATGAACAGAAGACGGGCGAAAGCGCTCCTGCAATTAAGTCGTTCGTATCAAGTGGCCGTTCGGAAACAGAAGGGACCCCGGGCGAATTCGTAAACACCAAAACCAACTCTACTGAAAAAATCTGGCATCGCAGCCTGAGTGCTAATGGTATTCCGGCCACGGTTGAGCAATTTCGGCAAGCCAAGCGCGAAAAATCGCCGCCCGTATCCCGGACCTATTTGAACTGCAACGCTACGAAAAACAGGAGGCAGAACGGATTGCCAAGACGCAGAATTTTCCGACTCGTTTTCTTCAGAAGGATGGTTCGACCTGCGAATTGATGGCGATGCATGATGGCCATCCCGTCTTTTATGTCACATGTAATGCGCGGTCAGCGGATTCCATTGGGACGGACGAAGTATGGCCTGGCGGAGAGCTTGGCTTTTCTCTTTCCGGCACAAATACGGTTCTTGGAATGTGGGATGGTTGTGCAGTACGGACTACCCATGTTGAGTTTGTATCCGGCGGAGATTGCCGGATCACGCAATTGGATGGTGCTACCAACTATCTGGTCGATCCCCATTCAACCGCCGTTGCTGGAACTTTGGTGGCGGCCGGGATAAACACAAGCGCCAAGGGCATGGCGTTTTCCAGCCGTCTGCTTTCCCATGACTGGTATTATGATTTTGCCGAAATGGCTGCGGTTGCGGTAAGTGATTTGCGGATTTCCAATCACTCCTATGTGCGCAATTCCGGGTGGAACGTCATCGACAACGGGGGAACGTGGAACTGGATATGGTGGGGCGATCCCAATGTTCACCCGGATGAGGACTATAAGTTCGGTTTCTACAGCTCGAATGAATCGTACCGCATCGACCAGACTGTGTATGATGCGAGCACTTATCTGCCCGTATGGGCTTCGGGCAATGAGTGCGGTGGCATTAATATGGGCCCGGAAACGCAGCCGTTTTTTCACTGGCTATATATTAATGGATCTTATTGGTGGACCACATCCCTGGTTCATCAAAGCGATGGATATCCCAATGGATATGATTTGATCCCGCCGCAGGGTGCCGCAAAAAATGTGCTGACCGTGGGGGCTGTTAGCAATGTTCTGGGGGGATATACCTCGCCATCATATGTCTTTTTGGCTTCATTCAGCAGTGTCGGGCCGACGGATGACGGGCGCATAAAGCCCGATGTGGTTGCACAAGGCGTCGATTTGTTCACAACATCCAATGCGACTGACGCCACCTATACCACGCTATCAGGTACGAGTTTCGCCGCCCCAAGCGTTGCGGGATCCCTGAGTCTTCTTCAGCAACTCTACGGGATTGTTCGCGGAACCAATCGAGCGTTGCTCGCGTCCACGTTGAAAGGCCTTGCCATCCACACGGCGGACGACTGCGGCAATGCTGGGCCAGACTATTCTTTTGGCTGGGGCCTGATGAACACGCCCGCCGCTGCCCATTTGATCACGAATGACGTTGCCGGAGATGGCCATGCGCACATCAAGGAAGTTGTCCTTCCAAATGGCGAAAGCATCGTCTTCCCGATTCTCGCAACGAACAGCCAGCCCTTGAAAGTTACCGTGGTTTGGACCGATCCGCCGGGTCCCATTATGGCCCCTTCCGTGGATCCGACAAATCTTGTCTTGGTAAACGATCTGGACTTGCGAGTCATCAGTCCATCCGGCGCAACGAATATGCCGTGGGTGTTGGACCCCGCCAGCCCGTCGAGCGCCGCCACGACGGGTGACAACTTCCGAGACAATGTGGAGCAACTGTATGTCGCCGCGCCCACGAACGGAATCTATCTCGTTCGGGTGACCCACAAAGGCACGCTCTCCAACGATTGGCAAGACGTTTCCATTTTGATATCGGGCAATCTGCCGATGTCCGGGCCGCAGTTGGATATCGTCGAGGTCAACAGGACCTACGCCCCAACCAACACACTGGAATGGGCCGGCGTGGTCGGCCAATACTACCGCGTGCAATCCAACTCAAACCTGATCGATAGTGCCTGGGCCGACTTAACCGGCGACATCAGCGCGCTTCGCACGAATATGGTTCTGGGCGTAGAGGCCGTGCCCGAACCCGATGTCTTGTTCTTCCGCGTCAAAGAAGTACCATAAACGCGGCTGCCCAACATGCAAGCAATGAGATTAACTCTGGCCCTGTTTGTTGGAAGCCTGCTTTTCACCCCTCGCACCTGCCAGGCTTTTGTCGCCTACACCTGGGTCAACCAAGGGATGTATACATCTGGGGAAACCATTGAATATGATTTGGACTTCAATGGAGACTTGATCAACGACATTCTGTTCATGAGCACGGGAATGTGGTTTGGCGCCTTCGTTCAAGGGGATGGCCGCATCATTGCGGGGGGGAACAGTGTCCATGCGCTCGCGGAAGGAACTTCTATCGGGCCAGACACTCCGCAAGAAGACTGGCTGCAAGGCTACCTTGGCCAATTAAACATCAATTCCAGCGCAACTGTGCCGCCGGGCGTCGTGGTCAATACCGGGGAATTTCTGATGATCACGGCCTATATGGGCGTCATGTTCAACATCGAGGATACCGTTCATTATGGCTGGGTTCGCATCAGCAATCCCGTCAACGGCACGGGCGGCATCATCATGGACTTTGCCTATGAAACCGAGCCTGGAGTCGGCATCCTCGCGGGAGCGGGAGTCATTCCTGAACCTGCCACCTCCGCCCTGCTGGCGGCGGGGGGCCTGCTACTAGCCCTTCGGCGCAAAAGGGAATGAGCCGCCACGGCGCGCCTTTATGCGATTTTAACAAAAAAGGTTTCGTTTCCCTATTAATTTTCTATACACTTTAAGTGCGGTCGATGCGTTTTATTCGGCCGGACAAAGGGTGGCGACATGAAAATCTCGAGTCGGTTGTCGATGGGGTTGGCCCTGTGGATGGGAAGCGCCTGCGCGGCGTTCGGAACGGCCGGCGCCAATCTGGTGCTGCATTACACGTTCGACGCGGATGCGGGGAGCGCGGTTCTCGATGCGAGCGCGTACGGGAACGACGGCCAGTTGGTCGGGGCGCAAATCGTTTCAGACGGAGAGGGCGGCCAGATCGCGGCCTTCGACGGCATCGACGACTATGTCCGGGCGCCGTCCAGCGCATCCCTGATGCCGGCGGAGGTGACGATCGCCGTCTGGGTTCGTTTCGATTCCCTGCCGACGGACGTGGTCGAGCTGGTTTTCAAGCGGAATCCCAGCAGCTACAACAACGAGGCGTACTCGCTGCAGGTCCTGCCGTCCGGAAGCGCGCGGTTCGTGCTGGCCAACGGATCCCAGACGCGGCTGGATTCCGCGCCGATGGGCATGGGCGAATGGCATCACGTGGCGGCGACCTTCTCGCGGCCGGCCATGAACATCTACGTGGACGGCGCATGGGCGGGGTCGGCCAACCACAATTACGCGCTGTACCACAACGCGTCGGCGGATTTCTTTCTCGGGGCGTCCGACCACGCCTTCTATCCGATGGGCTCGTTCACGCGCGGCGACCTGGACGACGTCCGGATCTACAACCGGGCCCTGGCGGCGGAGGAAATCGCCGCGTTGGCCGGCGCCCCGCTGGAACGGACGGGTCCCATCCTGCACTATACGTTCGACGCCGACGAAGGCGGCATCGTGACCGACGACAGCGGGAACGGGCGGACCGGAACGGTGAACGGGGCGACGTGGGTGGCGGACGGGGCGCGGGGCGGGGCCTACCGCTTCGACAGCAATGCCCAAACCATCGCGGCGACGGATGCGGGGCTTCCGAGCGGCGACGCGCCGCGGAGCATTGCGCTGTGGATGAAGATCGACACGAACTATCCCAATGGTTGCACGGGGATGCTGGGCTACGGCACACAGGGATTCGACAGCCGGTTCAACGGGATCGGCTTCGATTGGCGCCTGGACCGCGACCGGGTCTATTTCTCGCCGGGCGGCACGTGCTTCCTGACCGCGCGCAAATTGCCCGCGCCGGGCACGTGGATCCACGTGGCGTACACCTACGGGGGCAACGGCGACCACCACCTGTACTATAACGGCGTCGCCAGCGACGGGATGAGCGAGTTGGGAGGGCCGGTGGATACCACCTTGTCGGGACTGCTCCTGCTGGGCGGCCATCCGGACAATCCCGGGCCGGACGGCGGATATCTGGACGACGTGCGGATCTACGACCGGGTCTTGGCGCCGGAAGAAGTCGCGGGATTGGCGGGCCTGGCCGGGCCCATCGTGCACTACACGTTCGACGCGGACGAAGGCGGGGTGGTGACGGACGATAGCGGGAACGGGCGGACCGGCACGGTGAACGGGGCGACGTGGGTGGCGGACGGGGCGCGGGGCGGGGCCTACCGCTTCGACAACAACAGCCAGAGCATCTCCGCGACGGATGCGGGCCTGCCGAGCGGCGACGCGCCGCGGAGCCTCGCGCTGTGGATGAAGCTCGACCGGGACTATCCCGAAGGCTGCATGGGGATGCTGTCCTACGGCACGTGGTTGTACAACCAGCAGACGGGGATTGGCTTCGATTGGCGCCTGGACCGCGACCGGATCTACTTCTCTCAAAACGGCGCGTGCTTCCTGACCGCGCGCCGGGTGCCGGCTCCGGGCACGTGGATCCACGTGGCGTACACCTACGGCGGCAACGGCGACCACCATCTGTACTTCAACGGCGTCGCCAGCGACGGGATGAGCGAGCTGTGGGGGCCGGTCAATACCGTGTTGTCGGGCCTTCTGCTGCTGGGCGGACATCCGGGATCGATCGGGCCGGACGGCGGATACGTGGACGACGTAAGGATCTACGACCGGGTTCTTTTCCCGGAAGAAATCGCGGAACTGGCGGTGTCGGAAGAACGGACGGCGCCGATCCTGCACTACACCTTCGACGCGGACGAAGGCGGCGTGGTGACGGACGACAGCGGAAACGGGCGGACCGGAACGGTGAACGGGGCGACGTGGGTGGCGGACGGGGCGCGGGGCGGGGCCTACCGCTTCGACAGCAACGCCCAGACGATCACGGCGACGGATGCGGGCCTGCCGAGCGGGGACGCGCCGCGGAGCCTCGCGCTGTGGATGAAGATCGACACGAACTATCTCGAAGGCTGCACGGGGATGCTGGGCTACGGCACGCAGGGATTCGACGGCCGGTTCAACGGGATCGGCTTCGATTGGCGCCTGGACCGCGACCGGGTCTATTTCTCGCCGGGGGGCACGTGCTTCCTGACCGCGCGCCAGGTGCCCGCGCCAGGCACGTGGATCCACGTGGCGTACACCTACGGGGGCAACGGCGACCACCACCTGTACTATAACGGCGTCGCCAGCGACGGGATGAGCGAGTTGGGAGGACCGGTGGATACCACCTTGTCGGGACTGCTCCTGCTGGGCGGACATCCGGACAACCCCGGTCCGGACGGCGGATACGTGGACGACGTGCGGATCTACGACCGGGTTCTGGCGGCGGAAGAAATCGCGGAATTGGCGGTGGCCGATCCGGGCGGAGAAGCGCCGCCGGCCGGCGGCGATTTGGTTCTGCATTACCCGTTCGACGCGGACGACGGAACCACGGCGACCGATGCGAGCGAATACGGCAACGACGGCCGGTTCGTCGGCGCCGGAGTTGCGCCGGGCGAAGCCGGCGGCCAGATCGCGGCGTTCGACGGGACGAACGATTGCATCCAAACCCCGTCCAGCGCCTCCTTGATGCCCGAAGCCGTCACGGTCGCGGCCTGGGTCCGCCTCGATTCCCTGCCCGAGGGAATCGCCGAACTGGTCTTCAAGCGGAACCTGGACATGCACAACAACGAAGACTATGCCCTCCAGGTCAATTCTTGCGGCGGCGTGCGCTTCGTGCTGGGCAATGGCGCCCAGACCCGCCTGGATTCGTCGGCGACGTTGGGCGCGGGAGCGTGGCACCACGTGGCGGCGACCTTCGCGCGGCCGGAAATGAAAGTCTACGTGGACGGCGCGCTGGCCGGCACGGCCACGCACGACTATCCGCTGGCCCATAATCCGGGCGCCGATCTTTTCATCGGCGCCAGCGACCACGCCGTCTACCCGATGGCCTCGTTCGCGCACGGGGCGCTGGACGACGTGCGGATCTACAACCGCTCCCTGGCGGCGGACGAAATCGCGGCCTTGGCCTACGTCGATCCGGGCGAAGAGGAGCCTCCGGCGAGCGGCGGAGATCTCATCTTGCACTTGGCCTTCGACGCGGACGATGAAACGACGGCGACGGATTCCAGCGAATACGGGAACGACGGCGTCCGGCTGGGCGGCGCGCAAACCGCGACGGACGGCGCGGAGGGCTTGGCGATCGCCTTCGACGGGGAAGACGACCATATCCGGGTGCCGTGGAGCCCCACGCTGGATGCCGACGATCTGACCATCACCGCGTGGGTGAAGATCGAAGGCGCTCCGGGCGGACTCCAGACGCTGGTCTTCAAGCGGGTTCCCGGTCTCGCCAACGGGGTGGACTACGCCTTGCAACTGACGCCGGAGGGCGCCGTGCGGTGGGTGCTGGCCAAGAAGTGGCAGACTTGGCTGGACACGCCGCCGCTGAAAGCCGGAACGTGGCACCACGTGTCCGCGACCTTCTCGCGGCCGGACATGAATCTCTATCTGGACGGGCTGCTGGTCGGTTCGGCGCGGCATTTCGATCGCCTGACCAAGAACGCGGCCACCGACTTGTTCATCGGCGCCGAAGACGCCGCCGGCGGCGCGGTCGGTTCGTTTGCCCGTTGCCAAATGGACGAGGTGCGCTTCTACAAGCGCGTCCTGTCCGAAGCCGAAATCGCGGAACAGGCGGGTTCGGCGGGAAGCGGCGACCTGGTCCTGCGCTACGTCTTCGATGCGGACGTGGGCGAAACCGCCGCCGATTCGAGCGGGTACGGAAACGACGGGCAGCTCGTCGGCGCCCAGATCGCCGAAAACGGGATGGTGGCCAACGGCGTCTTTTTCGACGGGACGGACGACTATATCCGCGCGGCTTCTTCCGAGTCGCTGATGCCGGAAGCGGTGACCCTTTCCGCCTGGGTGCGGTTCGATTCCCTGCCGACGGGGGTGATGGAACTCTTCTTCAAGCGGAACGCGGCCGTGAACGACAACGAGTCCTACGCCCTGCAAATCCAATCCGGCGGCAGCCTGCGCTTCACGCTGGGCAACGGCGATCTCCAGACCCTTCTGGATTCCGCGCCGCTGGGGGTGGGCGAGTGGCACCACGTGGCGGCGACCTTCGCGCGGCCGGAGATGAAAATCTACGTGGACGGCGCGCTGGTCGGAACGGCGGCCCACGATTACCCGCTGGCCCACAACCCGGCGACCGGTCTGCTCATCGGGGCCAGCGACCACGCGGTCTTGCCCATGGCTTCGTTTGCGCACGGAATGCTCGACGACGTGCGCATGTACCGGCGGGCGCTGGGCGGGCAGGAAATCGCCGCGCTCGTGGAGCAGGGGATCGTCGCCGGAACGCTGGATTCGCAGGACGCGGACCAGGACGGGTTCTCCAATCTCGCGGAACGGAAGGCCGGCACCAATCCCTTGGATGACGGCGACATGCTGGTGGTCCAGTCCTCGGTCGCCTTGATGGAGGATTACGACGCCGTCGTTCTGCGGTGGACCAGCGTGCCCGGCGTGGCCTACCAGATCCTCTGGACGTCCGATCTGATCTCGGGATTCAGGCCCCTGGTCTCCGGCATTCTGGCCACGGGACCGGAATGCGCCTATACCAATCAACGGATCGGCGCCGTTTCCGGTTTCTACATGATCCAGGTGCAGGAATAGCGCCGGGACGCGTTGTCGCCGTTCCGTCGCCGCCTATTTCGCGAGAGCGGGGGGGGGGATCAATCCCCGGGCGCGGGGAGGCGAGCTATCGGCATTGGAAGGCCCGGAGGAAATCGGCGATGCGCGCATGGGTGTTCCAGGCGTTGAGCAGGTCGTCGAAGGTGTTGATGTTCAGGTTGATCCCGCGGAGGAATTCCGCGTAGGCGTGGCCGGACTCCGCCAGCAGGCGGATGGTCTCCGTGATTTCCCGCTCGTGGCGCTGGGGCGTGACGGGCGTGTTTTCGATCGCGTCGAAAACGTCCGGCCGGAATAGATAGAAGCCGGTTCCGCGGAATTCGGAGAAGGGTTCGCGGGGCTTTTCCTGGATACGCAGCATGCGCCCGTCGGGCGCCCGTTCGACGCAACAGGTCCCCGACAATTGCGCGCGGCTGGGTTCCGGAACGATGCCTTCGAGCACGATGGCGTCCTTGTGCGCGAAAAAGGACTCGAGCAGATTGTCGAAATCCGTGGCGGCGGTGTAGTCGTCTCCAAGGACGACGACGAAGGGCTCCTGGATAAATGGCCGGCCGAGGAGGATGGCGTCCGCCAGGCCAGTCAATTTCTCCTGGTGCACGAACTCGACCTGGATGCCCAATTCCGGGACCAGGGTTTCGGTGCAGTAGTCGCGAAGAAGGTCTTCTTTGAAGTGGGTGACGATCACGAAGTCGCGGGCGCCCAGCCGCATGGCGTTTTCGACGGCATGGTGGAGGATGGGTTTTTCGGCGAGGGGAAACAGGCACTTGGGCAGGATGCCGCTTAAATATCCCATCCGTTTGCCGGCACCGGCGGCGGGAATCAGCGCTTTTGTGATTGCTTTTTGCATACCGCGCCCATTAAAAGTCCTTTCTCATTGGAACTCAATCTGTTTTCGCATGAAAATCGCGCTTTTCGATCCTCCGGGAGACGTTTCCGGCTTCAATGCCGGGCTGGCCTATCTGGCCGGCGCCTTGCGGCATGCCGGACATGAGGTTCGCGTCTGCGATCTGAACAACGATTCCAATGCCCGGCAGGAGCGGATCGAACAGGCGATCGCCTGGCGCCCGGCGTTGGCGGGGCTTTCCATCAAGACGCGCACGCTGGTGGCGGCCGGCGAGATCGCCGCGCAGCTCCAGCGGGCGGGAATTCCGGTGGTGGGCGGGGGGCCGGAAGTTACGCTGGAAAAATCTTCGTTTCTCGAACAAAACGCCGAGTACGACTATGCGATCATGGGCGAAGCCGAATGGTCTCTGGTGGCGTTTTGCAGCCGCTTTCCCGAGGTGGATTTCGAAGGGATTCCGGGCTTGTGCTATCGGCGGGACGGGAAGGTCCGCTGCAATCCGCTGTCCTATGCCAAAAAGCTGGATGAATTGCCGCCGCCCGACTTTACGGTTTTCGACACCCGGGGGCTCATCGCCGACCGCTATCCCCTGGTGACCAGCCGGGGCTGTCCCTACGACTGCATTTATTGTTCCGTCAACAAGGTCAGCGGCCGGGCCTGGCGCTACCGCTCTCCGGCGAACATTTTGGCAGAGCTGCGCAACGCCCGGACCGAGTACGGGGTGACCCGCTTCGTGATCGCGGACGACAACTTCACTCTGTGGATGAACCGGGCCAAGGACATCTGCCGGCAGATGGCTGCGCAAAAGCTGGATTTGATTTGGAGCTGCATCAACGGCATCCGCGCCGACCGGGTGGATCCGGAACTGCTGGGGCTCATGAAGCAAGCCGGATGCGACGTGATCTGGTTCGGGATCGAGACCCTGGATCCGGAGCTGTTTCACGCCATCCAGAAGGGGGAGGAGCTCCAATCCGTTTTAAACGCTGTGTCCTGGGCTCGGGGCGCTGGATTGCGCGTGTGCGGTTTTTTCATCGCGGGACTGCCCGGCAGCACCTACGCCAAGGATCGCGAAACCTTGCGCCGCGCGCGGCGGCTGGGCCTGGACGAGGCCTTGTGGAGCCTAGCCAGTCCGTTCCCCCACACCCCGTTTTGGGACTGGGCCCAGGCGCATGCGCAGTGGCTGGGGGACTATCGCAACACCTCGTTTTTCGTCCGGCCTACGCCGTTGATCGAGACCCCGGACTATCCCCGGGCGCAACGCGTAAAGATGTTCTATTTGGGAAACATCCAGGGGTTCTCGTACGCCTGCCTGTTCCCGAGCCGGCCTCGATGGTACCACGTCCTGGTGTTGGTCGGCTATTTGCTGCGCTACGACCCCTGGCGGTTTCCGGTACACGTGCGCCGCATTTTCTTCGGCGCCTACCATCGGCGCTACGTGCTGAACTTCTTCAAGCGCCTTTTTCGCGGGCGGGTCTAGATGCGGGTGCTGCACGTCGCCAATTATTTCCGCGGATTGCATGCGCATCTGGGCGGGGCGGAAAACGCGCTGTTCCGCACTGTGCGGATGCTGCAGGAGCAAGGGGTCCAGAACGCGCTGGCCACGCTCCGGAGCGACCTGCCCCGTCCGCAAGCGGAATATCCCCATTATTTCCTGCGGCGGGTCGAGGATTTCCTTCCCCGGCGAATGGCGCGCTATCTGGAGCCGGTCAAATGGTACCGCTGGCAAACGGATCCCCTGGTGGCCGCCGATTTCCGCCGCGTTCTCGCCCAGGTGCGCCCGGAGACGGTCCACTTCCACAACTTCCAGTTCCTGGGTCTCGATCTCATCCGCCTGGCGAAGGAAGCGGGCGCGCGGATCTGCTATACGGTCTACGACTACTGGATGTTTTGCCCCAACGTGATGCTGTTGACCGGCCGGGACGAGACGTGCCGCCGCTTCCACGGCCCGCACTGCCTGGATTGCCTGCCGCCGGAATGGCGGGGCGTGCAGCGGCTGTTGCTCAAGAATCGCAAGCGGGTTTTCGACCGCTACCTGCAAATGGTGGACCGCTGGGTGGCGCTTTCCGAGCATTCCCGTTCGGTGTTGGTGGATTACGGCATTTCCCCGGACCGGATCCGGGTGGTGCGGCTGACGCTGCCGCTGGAATTCGAAGCGGAGACGTCCGGCACGGCGGTCCCGCCGGTGCCGGGGCGCATTTTTTTCGCCGGGTGGCTCCAGAAGCGCAAGGGCCTGCACGTCTTGCTGCGCGCCCTGCCGGCCCTGCGGGCGGCGGTTCCCGGCGTCCATCTGCGGGTGGCGGGGGCGGAAACCAAATTCGACGCCGATTACCGGGCCGACTTGAAGAAATACGTTCGCGCCAACGGACTGGACGATTGCGTGACCTTTCTGGGACACCTGCCGCCCGAGGCGGTCCAGCGGGAACTGCTTGCCGCCTCCGCGGTCGTGATTCCCGAACAGTTCGAAAACATGTCGCCGCTGCTGATGATCGAGGCCATGATGCTGGGCCGGCCCGTCGTCGCCAGCCGGATCGGCGGGATTCCCGAATACGTCGAAGACGGGAAAACCGGCTGGCTGTTTCCGCCGACGGATGCCGTCGCCTTGGCCGGCAAGCTGATCCCCGTGCTGAAGGGACAGGTGGATTTGGCGGGCGTGGCGCAGGCGGCCCGCCGCAAAGTCGAGGAAACGTGCGATTCCCGGCGCATTGCGCGGGAATCGCTGGAGGTTTATGATTTCGGAATGCCAGGGGAAGCCCCGGCGAACCAAATGGAGCGAACATGAGTTTATTGAGAAGCGGTCGATTGCGCGTGCTGGGGTATGTGAAATTCCGCCTGCGGACCATCGGGTACTATCTGCGGACGGGGCAGTGGCGGATGCTGTGCCATTTCCTGTTCGTCTGCGCCTTTTCGCGGGATTCCGGCTTGGCCCTGCTGGATCCGATCTGGCGCCGATTCCCGAAGCTCAATCCCTATCCGTGGCAGATCGAAGTGGAAAACACCACGCGCTGCCACCTGCGCTGTCCCATGTGCGAACATACGTACTGGAAGCTGCCGCCGCGCGACATGACGTTCGACGAGTTCAAGCGGGTGGTGGATCAATTCCCCAAGCTCAAATGGATCGGGACCACCGGAATCGGCGGGAGTTTTCTCAACAAGGATTTCCTCCGCATGATCCAATACGTCAAGTCGCGCGACGTCTACACGGAGATGTTCGACTCGTTCGACCGCGTCAAGGAAGAGGATCTGCGCACCTTGCTCAGCTACCAGATGGACAAGATCTGGATTTCCATGGAAGCGGCGACCAAGGCGACCTACGAGCAGATCCGCGTCGGCGCCGATTTCGACCGGGTGAAGAACAACATCCGGCTCTTGATGCGGCTGAAGAAGGAGTCGGGCCGTCCGATCCCGGAGGTCTGGTTCCACTTCATCATCAGCAAATTGAACGCGGGGGAAATGCTGCCGTACGTCGACCTGGTCAAGGACCTGGCGGGCGACACGCAGCGCAACGGCACCATGATCTACTGGACCGCCCTCATGGCCTTCGACAAAACCCGGGACATGGAGGTTGCGGTTGCGCCCGAGACGCGGGAGGAGATCGATCGCCGCTGCAAGGAGCTCGGCATCTATTCCGTCTGGAACGACAATGTCACCCGGGATCGTCCGGTCGTGGAGTGCATGCGCTGGACGCAACCGTTCGTCCTGTCCAGCGGCCACGTCCAATGCTGCTGCGCGATCAACGAGGCCAACGAGCGCGACTACCAGGTCCAAACCAGCTTCGGCAACTTGTTCGAGGAAGATTTCCACGACATCTGGTATTCGGACCGCTACCGCAATTTCGTCAAAACCCTGCGGTCGGGCAAATTCCCCGCGTGCTGCAAGAACTGCCGGATTTTCCGCGAGTGCCGTTGAGGCGGCGGACATGCGGGCCGTGGTTCCTTCCCCATGAAAACGGATCGGATGAATAAGCGTTTGGGCTGGCCTTGGGCGCTGGTCCTGCTGGCGGCGCTGGCGCTGGCGGGGTGGGTCCGGTTTGCGGATCTGGCACGGGCGGCTACCCGGGCGGATGAGCTGAACCTGATGCGTTACGCGAAGGAAGGCATGTCCGTGGTGGAATTGTGGAGGCATCCGCCCTTCCGCAACCAGATTCCCTTGGCGGATTCCATTCCGGTTGTTTGGACCAAGGCCCAGCCGTGGCGAACGGTGGACGAAGGCCTGGTCCGGGAGCCTTTCGCCTGGCTGGGCTGGTTCACGGTCGCGCTCGGCGCGGGCTGGGCATGGAAAAGAGGGAGTAGATGGGCGGCCTTGCTGGCGGCCATTTGGCTGGGGTTGGCGCCGTTCCACGTCTTCCACGCGCGAAGCGCCTATTACTATGGCCTGATGATGTTTTTCGCGACTGGGATGATCCTGCATACGGTGGATATGGCCCAGCGCTTGCGGGCGGGCGACATCCCGAAAGGCCGGGCTTGGACGGCCTGGTTTCTTCTCGTGATGGGAACCTGCTTGTCGCACATGTCGGCCTGGGCGGTGGCGGGCATGATGGCCTGTATGCTGGCGTGGGCGGGTTGGCAGGGGCTGTCCGGACAACGTCGGAAAACTTTCTTCGCCTGGTGGAGCGGCACGGGCGCGCTGCTGCTGCTGGCCATGAGCCGCTGGATTTTCCGCGCCGTTCAGGAGATGAGGCTGGAAGCCGCCAACTCGGCCCGCGATCCCGAACTGACACACGTCGGATTTTCGCTGAACTGGATCGTTTCGCGGACGCTGGCGATCTTTGTCGGGGGCGCGAATTGGATCGGGTGGGGATTGGTCGGCGCGACGCTCGCGGCGGGCCTGTTCGTCTGGTGGCGCCGCCGAAAAGCGGACACGAAAGACAGGGATGCCGTTGCCCTCCTGGGCTGGACCGTTTGGATGGGACTGGCGGCGGCCTTGGCGTACGTGGGATTGGTCGGCGGAGGCAAGGGGAAATGGGTCTATTTGTCGGCGCCTGCTCCCGCGCTGATTGTCTGGGCGGCGTTGATCGTGGATCGCTTCTGGGCGCTTTGGAGGGAGAAAACGCGGAAGTGGGGCATGGCGGGATGTGTCCTGGCGGTCGCCGGGGCGCTGTTTTATCCGGCGCTGCAAGTGACGAGGCTGGATGGAAAGCCGGCGGCCTATCGCCACATCCAGCAGTGGCTGGACGAAAATCTGTCGCCGGGAGACGTCGCCATCGTGGATCGGTGGTTCGAGCCGTGGTGCGAGATGGGGTTTTATCCCGCCACCAACGTGTTTGTGTCGTTCACGGTGCCGGACGAGCCTTATCAAAACTACGTGAAGGGCAACTGGCGCCAGGTGACCAAGGATCTGTTCGAGCGGAACGGCGCGCAGGCGTTCATCCGGCTCGCCCGCAACCACGAAAAACGGATGGGCCTTTGGACGTGGCCGGAGACCTGGTTCAAGCGCCGCGCCATCGTCGCCAACGCGGCGGGCCTTTGGCTGCGCGACACGGGTTTTGCCCCGATGGAAGAGTACTATTCGGAAACCAACCGGGTGGAGACGGAGATTTTCTACGATACCCATGAAGACGTCGCGGCGCGGGCCCAAGTCGCCGGGAAGGACGCCGCGTGGTTTTTCGGCAAAGGTTGGCAGCTCTTCAAGCCGTGGCAACAGGGCGATTTTTCGGACTACCGCGTGTTGGAGGGCGGGGCCACCATGGAGGTCCACAATTTGCGCGGCGCCCCCCTGAAGATGCGGGGAATGGTCGTTGCGGCTGCCATGGGGGAAACCCAGACGGTCCGGATCGGCGAGCGATCGCCTCTGGCGTTTCCGGCGGGGCAGTTGACCGAGAAGAACTTCGAACTGGATTTGCCGCCGGGCGTTCGCTCGATCGAATGGAAGAACCTGAGCCGGGGGGGAGCGCTGCTGGTCCGGGACTTCCGCCTGGAACGAATGGATTAGGCGCGCGATTCCTTTTCCCTCGTTTTTGATTGCGCGGGGGGGGGCCGGGTCGGTATGGTTCCCCGGCAATCTTTGAACAGGGAGTTCTGCAGATGATGAAAACAATGAAATGCGTATTGGCGGTCTTGGCGTCCGTGTCCTTCGCGGCGGGGCCGGCGGTGGCGGCGGACGAGGATTTGTTCGAGCGCGCGCCGTGGTTCGGCACGCTGGGCCTGGACTATTACCATCTGGAAGGCGACGTCGAGGTCGAGCCGGGCATCGGCTTTTTCGGCAAGGCGGGCTACAGCCTCAATTCCTGGTGGGACGTCGAGGGCTCCCTGAACTACATGCCGGCGCTTTCCGCGCGGGATGCCAGCGAGCTCAACAACGACGATTACGCGTTGGACGACGACACGACGGCCCTGCGGCTGAGCTTGGATGCCCTCTTGCATCTGCGCGCGCTGGAAAACCGCCGCATCGATCCGTTCCTGCGCGCGGGCCCGGCCGTCACTTTCTTCGGCGACGAGATGGCCAACGGCAAGACGCAATTCGGCATGTTCGCGGGCGCGGGCCTGTTCTACCATTTCAACGACTCCTGGGCGCTGCGCGGCGACGTGGTGGCGGGCGCGCAAGGCGACGACTGGGAATTCACCGCCTTGGCGGAAGTGGGCGTGAGCTATCGGTTCGGCGCCGAAAAATACGTCGCTCCGGAATTCGCCGTGGGCGCGGGCCCCGGCGACGTGGACAGCGACGGCGACGGCCTGTTCGACAAGGACGAGGCGGCCATCGGCACCGATCCCTACAATCCGGACACGGACGGCGACGGGCTGTCGGACGGCGACGAGTATTTCAAGCAGAAGACCGACCCCCTCAATCCCGACAGCGATTTCGACGGCCTGAAGGACGGCGCGGAAGTGCTGACCTACAAGACCAACGCCTTGGATCCCGACACGGACAAGGGCGGCGTGAGCGACGGGCACGAAGTCATCGAGGACAGCACCAATCCGCTGGATCCCGCGGACGACTTGCAGAAGTTCTCGCTGCTGATCGAGTTCGACTACGACAAGTCCTTCATCCGCCCGCAGTACTTCAAGGATCTGGAGCCGGTGGTGAAGGTGCTGCGCCGGGATCCGAACGCCACGGTAACCGTGGAAGGCCATGCGGACAAGCGCGCGAAATCCACCCGCGAATACAACCAGCGGCTGAGCGAACGGCGCGCCAACGCGGTCAAGGACTATCTGGTCGAAAACAGCGGCATCAGTCCGGCCAACGTGAAGGCAGTGGGCTTCGGTTTCGACCGTCCGCTCGCGCCGAACGACACCGAAGAAAACATGCAGCGCAACCGCCGCACGGACATCTATATCCGCAAGGGCGGCGAGTAACCCGCCGTTCCCATGCAGGGATCGGGTTCTCCTTTGCCCTCCGGCGCCACGCGAGTGGAGCTGGAGGGCAAAATCGTCTATATCGTCGGCACGGCCCACGTGTCGGCGAAAAGCGTGCAGGACGTCCGCGACGCCGTGGCCGCCGTCCGGCCCGACGTCGTGGCCATCGAGCTGTGCGAGCCGCGCTACCAGGGCCTGGCGAAGAAGGAGGCCTGGCGGCATACGAACGTCTTCCAGGTGATCCGGCAGGGGAAGGCGATGTTCCTCCTGGCCCAGCTGGTGATGCAGTCCTTTTACCGGCGTCTCGGCAAGCATCTGGAGGTGGAGCCGGGCGCGGAGATGATGGCCGGCGCGGCTTGCGCGGAGGAAACCGGGGCGAAGCTCGAACTGATCGATCGCCGGATCGACGTTACCCTCAAGCGCGTGTGGCGGCATCTGGGTTTTTGGCACCGGGTGAAATTGTTCGGAGTGATGGTCGAGGCGATGTTTTCCTCGGAAGAGATCGCGGGCGAAGACGTCGAAGCGCTGAAGAACCAGGACCAGCTCGAAGCGCTGATGGGGCAGATGGGGAAGGCCTTTCCGGAAATCAAGAAGCGCCTGATCGACGAGCGCGACGTCTATCTGGCGCAGAAGCTGCGGGCATCGACGGGCCAATGCATCGTCGCGGTGGTGGGCGCCGGGCACGTGCCGGGGATGCTGAAGGCGATCCAGTCGGACGTTCCGGTGGCCGAACTGGAAAGCCTGCCGCCGCCTTCCCGGTGGTCGAAAATCTGGCCGTGGTTGATTCCCGCCGGCGTGCTGGCGTTGATCGCATGGGGATTTTTCCAGGGCGGGGCGGAGCGCGGCATCGACTCCATCGCCATCTGGGTGGGCGTGACCGGCGCGCTGGCCGCGCTGGGAGCCCTGCTGGCGTGGCCGCATCCGCTGACGGTGCTGTCGGCCTTCCTGGCGGCGCCGCTCACGACGCTGCATCCGGCGCTGGCGGCCGGATGGGTGGCGGGGCTGGTGGAGGCATGGATCCGGCCGCCGTCGGTGGCGGATTTCGAAGCCCTGCCGGAAGCCATGGAAAGCCTGCGGAAATTCGTCCGGAACCCGGTCGTGCGGATTCTCCTGGTGGTGGCGACGACGAACGTCGGCGCCAGCGTGGGCACGTTCGTGGCGATCCCGTGGATCGCCGCGCGCTGATCAACGCGAATGGAAGCGGACGAGGGCGAAAAAACGGTCCTCGTAGTCCTTGAACTTGCCGAGGCGGGTCAGGAGGGCGGCCAGCGGGGCCAGGTGGGCCCGGTCGCCCGATGCCCGCCGGAAAGCGCGGTCGATCTCGTGCCGCGAGCCGTCCGGATCGGCGCGCAAGTCGCGCGCATTTCCGGGGGCGGAAAGACGGACCACTTCGAACAGCAATTTGAGCAGGCAAACTTCCCACGGCTCGTCGACCCCGCGCACCAGGGCGGCCAGCGGGTCTTCCTTGGATTTCAGATCGGCGCGCACGCGGTCCAGCACGTTGTCGACGGAGTCGTGGACGATGGACTCGGTGGTGGTTTCCTGGCGGATTTTGAAGCCGTACTTGAGGAGGACCAGTTCCGATTCGTGCTCGCGGAGCCAGCGGATGAAATCCTGGGAGGGGCCGGTGCGGAAACCGTCTTCCAGCGGAGATTCCAGAAGCGACTGCGGGGTGAGGATTTCGGGGCGGAAGGCCTGGATGCGGCCTTCGCGGATGCGGACTTGCCCGACGGCATCCATCAACTCCGTCACGAGACGGTAGTTGATCAGCGTGGAGCCGAACGTTTCCAGCCGGCTGCGGGGCAGTTCCAGGACTTCGGTGTTGTTGACCGCGTACCAGAAATCGAATTCTTTCGGAGACGGGGACATGGCGCCGAAAACCTACGGCATTGGACGTCCGAAGGCAAGGCGGGAGGCGGCGGATTTCCGCGCTTTGCGGAGCCCCCTTCGCGGTGTATGGTTCCCGCCATGAAACACGCCACATGCTTGACGGTGCGGCCCTACGAGTGCGACTCGTACGGGCACGTGAACCATGCCGTCTACGTGAACTATCTCGAGCATGCGCGCATGCAGTTCCTGCACGCGGCGGGATTCGACTACAAGGGCTTGATCGCGGCGGGATTCTTCACGGTCATTGCGCGGCTGGACATCTCGTACCGGTCGCCGGCCTACGCCGACGACGCGCTGGAGATCGAGACGGAATCGACGGAAACCCGGCGGATCGGCGGGACCTTCCGCCAGACGATCCGGCGCGGGGAAACCGTCGTCGCCGAAGCCGACGTGCATTGGTGCGTGGTCGACGGAAAAGGCCGTCCGGCCCGCCCGCCGGAAAAATACGATTTGCGGAGGCTCTGGCCGTGAAACAGAAACTGCGCGAACAGGTCCAGGGCCGAAATGCGTCTCCCAACGCTTCGGAGACGATTCAGAAGCGGCTGATGGCCGAGGATTTTTGGGCGGGGGCGTTTCAGGTGGGCCTCTACCGTTCGACGGGGACCGAGCCTGCGACGGAGGCCTTGCTGGCCGACCTGCTGGCGCGGGGCGCGCAGGTGGCCGTGCCGGTGCGCCGGGAGGGGGAATATGGATGGGGCTGGGTGGATGCGGATACGCGCTGGGAAAAGGGCGCGCACGGGATTCCAGAACCCGCGCAGGCGAAATCGGCAACCCCGTCCGATTTGCGCGTAATCGTGGTGCCGGGAGTGGCGTTCGACGCCCAAGGGGGGCGGTTGGGACATGGAAAAGGGCATTACGATCGCTTGCTGGCGCAAAGCGGGGCCTTTTTGGTAGGACTTTGCTTCGAGAACCGCCTCGTGGAGGCGGTTCCCATGGAATCCCACGACGTCCGCATGGACGCGGTGGCGACGGAAAAACGAATGCTCTTCGCCCCGACGGCGGCGGCGAAACTGGAACGGTTGATGGGATAGATGAGTTTGTTTTGGGAATGGCTATGGCCCACGCTGACGGCGGCGGGCTTCGCGCTGATCGGATTCTTCGGCCATGCGCTGTTCGTGCGCGTCCGCGACGCGGCGGCGAACCGCGCGGCAGGGGATATCCTGCGGGATGCGCAGCGCGACGCGGAAGTCCTGCGCAAGGAAGCCCAGTTGGCCGTGCGCGACGAACTGATGCGCAACCGCGAGAAGGCGGAAACCGAACTGCAGCAGCGCCAACTGGTGCTGTCGGCGGCGGCGGACCGGCTGTCGCGGCAGGACGAGCGGCTGGAACGCGAAGAACATCGGCTCGAAGAACGGGCGCAGGCGCTGGATCTCCGCGCCCGGCAGCTGGAAAGCGATCGCGCCGCGCTGCAGGCAGAGCGGGAAAACGTCGAGCGGCTGGCCGCCGAAGAACGGGGCCGCCTCGAATCCTTGTCGAATTTGTCGGCGGAACAGGCCCGGGCGGCGCTGCTGTCGCGCCTGGAAAGCGAGTTGTCGGCCGAGACGACGGCGTTGATTCGCAAGGCGCAGGAGGATGCCCGGGCGACGGCCGAGGCGCAGGCCCGCCGGATCGTCGCGGACGCCATCCAGCGGGTGGCCGCCGACCAGACGTCGGAGGTAACGACGGTGGCGGTGCGCTTGCCGGACGAAGCGATGAAGGGCCGCATCATCGGGCGCGAGGGACGCAACATCCGCGCCCTTGAAATGGCGACGGGCGTCACCCTCATCATCGACGATTCGCCGGAGCTCGTGGTGCTGTCGTCGTTCGACCCCATCCGGCGCGAAATCGCCAAGGTCACGCTGGAACGGCTGATGGTGGATGGGCGGATCAATCCGGCGCTGATCGAAGAGATGGCGGACAAGGTGACGGCGGAGATGGACGACCTGATCCTGAAGGCCGGGGAAGAGGCGGTGGAATCGTTGGGCCTGGCCCGGGTCCCGCTGGAGCTGCTGCGCCTGCTCGGCAAGCTGAAGTTCCGGACGAGCTATTCCCAGAACGTGCTGCGCCACTCGGTGGAGGCGGCCCGGCTGGCGGGCCTGATGGCCCCGGAAATCGGACTCGACCCGGAAATCGCCAAACGATCCGCGCTGTTCCACGACGTGGGCAAGGCCGTGGACCACGACGTGGAGGGCCGCCATGCGGACATCGGCGCGGACTTGCTGCAAAAGGCGGGCGAGAGCGAGACGGTCGTGAATGCCGTGCGCGGGCACCACGGAGAGGCGGCCGGCGGAGCCTATGCCGCGCTGGCGGCGGCGGCCGACGCCATTACGGCAGCGAGGCCGGGCGCCCGGTCGGACACGACGGAGCATTTCCTGCGCCGGATGGAGAATCTCGAAGCCATCGCCAAGGCGGAACCCGGCGTGATCCGCAGCCTGGCGATGCAGGCGGGCCGCGAATTGCGCGTGTTCGTGGAACCGACGGCGATCGACGACGGCGCGGCGATCCAGCTCGCGCGCCGCATCTCGCGGAACGTCGAGCAGGCGCTGGATTATCCGGGCCAGATCAAGGTGACGGTGATCCGCGAGACCCGTTGCGTGGAGTATGCCCGCTGACGGGCGAGAAACGAGGGGCGCATGAAGATATTGGTCGTCGGAGACATCGTGGGCGGTCCGGGGCGAATGGCCATGGCGCGCATCGCCACGCGCTACAAGGCGGAAGGCCGGGCGGACGTCGTGGTCGCCAACGCGGAAAACAGCGCGGCGGGGCGCGGCATCACGTCGACCCTGGCGGAGGAGCTGTTCGCCGGCGGCGCGGATGCGCTGACCATGGGCGACCACGTGTGGGACCAGAAGGAATCGTTGGCTTATTTCGACAAGGAAGACCGCATCGTGCGGGCGTTGAATCTGCCTCCCGGCGTGCCGGGCAAGGGGGCCATCGCGGTCCCGACGAAAGAAGGCCCGCTGGCGATCGTGCAGCTCATGGGCCGCACGTTCATGAACGTCACGGCCGACTGCCCGTTCCGGACGATCGACGAGTGGCTCAAGAAAAACGCGTCCCGCTACAAGCTGATCCTCGTGGACATGCATGCGGAGGCCACCAGCGAAAAGGTGGCGATGGGCAAATTCCTCGACGGGCGCGTGACGGCCGTCCTCGGCACGCACACGCACATCCAGACGGCGGACGAGGCCGTTTCGGCCAAAGGTACCGCCTACATGACCGATCTGGGCATGACCGGCCCCTGCGATTCGGTGATTGGCCGCACGACGGACGCCATTTTGGGGCGTTTCCTCACCGGCATGCCCACCAAATTCGAAATCGCCAGCGGCGACGTGCGACTGCACGGCGCGCTGCTGACGGTCGATCCGGCCACGGGCAAGGCGCTGAAGATCAAGCGCGTCGAGGAAATCCTGTCGAAACCCTCCGGATGAAACGGATCCTGGTCATCAAGCTGAGTTCCCTGGGCGATATTGCCCACGCCTTGCCCGCCGTGCGCGCCCTGAAAGAGCGCACGGGTGCGATCATCGACTGGGTGGTCCAGCCGGAATACGCGTCGCTGCTGGCGTGCTGCCCGGACGTCGACCGCACGATCGAATTTCCGCGCCGGAATTTCGCGCGCGGCTTTTTCCCGTTCCTGCGGGAGCTGCGCCGCGAGAAATACGACGCGGTCGCGGATTTGCAGGGGTTGATGAAAAGCGCGCTGGCCGCGCGGTTGGCGCGGGGAAACACGCGCGTTGGACCCGCTTGGGCGCGGGAAGGGGCCCCTCGCTTCTACGACCGGCAGCCGCCGAAAGGCGATGGACCTCGCCGGCACGCCGTCGAAGAACTCATGGACGTGGCGAACTTGGTGGTTCCCGGCGAAGGCGCCGCGCCGGAGCCCCGATTGGATTTTCCGGAAGCGGAAAGCGATGGCCGTCCGGGCCCGCACGTGGCCTTTGCGCCGTTTTCGCGCTGGGATACCAAGAACTGGCCCGTCGGGAATTTCGCGGAGTTGGGAAAACGGATGGCCGCGGAAATGGGCTGCCAGATCCGCATCGTGGGCGGACGCGGCGACGAGGCCCAGGGCGAAGCGCTGGCGCGCCAGATCGGCGAGGGGGCGCGGAATCTGTGCGGGAAAACCGATCTGCCGGGCCTGTGCTCGCTGCTGAAAGGGATGGACCTGCTGGTGACCGTGGATTCCGGGCCGATGCACTGGGCGGACGCGATGGGCGTGCCGCTGGTCGCCATTTTCGGCGCGACCGATCCGGCCCGGACGGGGCCCTATCGGCAGCGGAACCACGTGGTGGCGAAAGCCGGTTTGGAATGCCGCCCGTGCCATGCGCGCACCTGCGCGCGGGGGGATTTGGCGTGCCTGCGGGAGTTGGACGTCGAAACCGTGTTCCAAGCCGCCTTGAAACGATTATGAAAACCATCCTTCGCCTTTGCTGCTGGGCCGCGCTCGGCGCGGGCACCGCATGGGCCGGCAGTCCGTTGCGGGTGCCGGTGCATTTTTCCATTACCACCAACACCGGAATCGGATACGAAATGTTCGTGGTGGGCAGCCATCCGGATATTGGCGCATGGACGGTGACGAATGCCGTCAAGCTGGTCTGGTCCGCAGGCGACGTCTGGTGGGGGGACGTCGGCATCCAGGCCGGGACGGCGCTGGAATACAAGTTCATCCGGCGCGCGACCGATCCCGCGCTGATTTGCGATCCCGCGAACGCGGACTGGCCGGACGGCGCCAATTTCCAAACAAACGTGCCGGCGGACGCGGCCGCGCCCTATTCCGGCAAGCGCATCGAGTTCTATTCCGACATGACCAACGTGAGCTTGGTCTTTTCCACGCTGGCGGCGGCCGACTTCGGCGCAACGGGCGCGTGGCATTCCGTCGGGATGACGCAAACGGGACCGGGGCTGCGCGCGGGCGAGTGGCGGCACGTGGCGGAAGGCGTCGGGACCGAAGGCGAATGGCTGCGGTTCGCGCTGAATGGGTGGCGCAACGGGACGGACTCGTGGGAAAAGGCCTTGGACGGGCAAGATTTTTGGACGCCGCTCGACGCGCTGGTTGTCTGCGACCGGCAGGTGTTCAACTACGTGCCGCCGTCGAACGGGGTGTCGGACAGCCGGATCGTCACCAACTACGTCAAATCCACGGTCGACCACGTGACGAGTCGGTGGGTGCGGGTTTATCTGCCGCGCGGGTACGACGAGAACGTCGATCGCCGCTATCCCGTGGTCTACATGAGCGATGGCCAAAACGTGTTCGTTCCCTGGACGGGATATGGCTGCTGGCATGCGGAAACAAATGCAGACGCGGAAATCCAAGGCGGCCGGATGCGGGAAGCGATCATCGTCGCCGTGCCCTGCGCCGAGAATCGGCAAACCGAATATCTCCCGCACATGGATACGGATCCCGGCGAGCTTCCGGGCACGGTCGGCCGGGCCAACTTCTACGCCGATTATCTGATCCACAACGTGCGCCCGATGGTGGACAACAGCTTCCGAACCAAAAACGACCGCGCAAACATGGCCTGCATCGGCTCGTCCTCGGGCGGGCTGCTGGCAACGTACCTGGGCACGTGGACGAACGTGTTCGGGCTGGTCGGGGCGATGTCGGGGGTGTACAGCGCCGATTTCTGCCCCAATTTCCGGACCTGGCTGGAATCGGCCGCGCCGCACGACGCGCGGTTCTGGATGGACGTCGGGAATGTCGGCTTCGAACTGGACATCGGCGGCATCAGCCTCTACGACGACAACTACGACCTGTACTGGTATCTGACAAGCTTCGGCTATGCGCCCAACGTCGATCTGCGGTTCATGATCGGTTCTGGGGACAACCACGACGAAGCCGCTTGGTCCCGGCGGCTGCCGTACGCGTATCGGTTCCTGCTCGACGTGCGCGAGGAACCGAACCCGCTGCTGGCGCCGGAATTGGTTGCGGCCGTCTCGGCCGGCGAAATCGCGTTCCCGGTCTTTGAAGGCACGGCTTATGCCGTCGAATGGACGGACGATCTGACGACCGGGTGGACGGCGGCGACGAACTGGGCGCGCGAAACCCGGCCGTGGAGCACCCGAACCGTGGACCTTCCGGCGCTGAAGCCTGCCGGCGGCTATTTCCGGGTGCGGGGCGACTGATTGACGGCTTCCCCCCAAAGGGCTACAAGAAGCAAAACAAATTTCAGGAGACCACGATGAGCGCGGAAATTTCGGGAAAGGTGCTGGTGACGGGCGGCAGCGGATTTTTGGGGATCAATTTGATCCGCTATCTGTTCGCCAAGGGAATGACGGACGTCCGGTCGCTGGACCTGGTGGAATTCGACTATCCCGAAAAAGACCGCGTGGACGCCGTCTTGGGCGACATTCGCGACGAAGCGATGGTGGCGAAGTGCATGGAGGGGGTGAACTACGTCATCCACTGCGCGGCGGCGCTGCCGCTGTATTCCGAGCACGACATCTACACGACCGACGTGGTCGGCACGCGCATCGTGCTGGCGGCCGCGCGCAAGGCCGGCGTCGAGCGGTTCACGATGATCTCCAGCACGGCGGTCTACGGCATTCCGGACCACCATCCGCTGCTGGAAAACGATCGGCTGATCGGCGTGGGCCCGTACGGCCGCGCCAAGATCGAAGCCGAGGGCGAGTGCCTGAAGTTCCGCGAACAGGGCCTGTGCGTGCCGATCATCCGGCCCAAGTCGTTCATCGGTCCGGAGCGCCTGGGCGTGTTCGCGCTGTTCTACGACTGGGCCTACACGGGCCATGGATTCCCGATGATCGGCAACGGCAAGAACCGCTACCAGTTGCTGGACGTGGACGACCTGTGCGACGCGATCTGGCTGGCGCTGACCCTCGACAAGGCCAAGGTCAACGACGTCTTCAATATCGGCGCCAAGGAGTTCCGCACGATGCGCGAGGACTACCAGGCGGTGCTGGACGAAGCCGGCCACGGCAAGAAGATCCGCGGCTTCCCGGCGGCGCCGATGATCTGGACGCTGCGCTTCCTGGAAATGCTCAAGCTCTCGCCGCTCTACAAGTGGGTCTACGAAACCGCGGCGGAAGACTCCTTCGTCAGCATCGAGAAGGCGGAGCAGATTCTCGGCTACCGGCCGAAGTACTCGAACCGACAGGCGCTGGTGCGCAACTACCATTGGTACGTGGATCACTTGGACCAGTTCAAGAACGCCAGCGGCGTGTCGCACCGCGTGCCGTGGAAGCAGGGCATCCTGCGCCTGGCCAAAATATTCTTCTGACCATGAAGGGGAAGGAACCGGCCCGGGTCGAGCTGCGCTGCCCCGCCTGCGGGCGGGATTCGTGGCTGCGGCGTGTGCCGGTCTACGAGGGTTTCGTCAAGACGGGCGAGTCCCTGACCTGCGCGCTGTGCGGGCACGCGTTCGCGTCCGAGGCCGAAATCCCCTTCAAGGACAACCGGCCAAAGGTGTTTTCGGAAAACGACCGGCCGCGCCCGGTGAAGGTCTTCCGCGAGGACGAAAAAGGGAAGATGTGCCGCTACTGCGCGGAATACGTCGTCAATCCCTTCCTGCAGCGCTGCAGCCTGCACAAATGCGAAGTGGAGGCGACGGACACCTGCCCGCACTTCACGCCCAAGCCGCCGCCAAAGGAAGAAGAGAAAGCGGAAGCGCCGAATCCCCTTCGTCCCTAGACGGCGCGGCGTTCAGCCGAGTTGGTCCGCGGCCAGCGCGTCCAGCGACCACTTGCCCGCGCCCTTGAGCAGAAAGAACAGGGCGGGGACGAAGTACAGCCAGGCCATTTCCTGGGCGGCGAAGCCTTGTCCGGCATGGACCTTCAGGGCCGCGCCGGCCATCGTGGCGGCGATCAGGAACGCGGCGGGGCGGGTCAACAGGCCGGCCGCCAGCAGGATGGCGCCAATGCTTTCCGCGAACGCGGCCAGGAATCCCATCAGCGTCGGGGCGGGGAAACCCATCTGGGCCACGCCGTCGATGAAGCCGCCGAGGCCGCCGAACATCTTGCCCCAGCCGTGGGTCAGCAGCGCCGCGCCGATGAAGACGCGGAGAATCGGCAGGCCGGCGTTGGAATCCGAGACGTCTCCGAATGCGAGTTTCTTGAGGTTCATGCGTTTTCTCCTGGGTTGGGGTTGATCGCCAGTTTCAGGCAACCGGCAAAGTTGGCGAAGGAATAGTTGCGGATGCCGCACATCAGATGGTGCAGGCGCACGCCGAAGCGCCCCCGGATCCAAAGGCCGAACGGCAGGCGCCCGATGCTCGTTTCGCGGAAGGGGACGACCCACCCCAGATCCACGGCCCGAAACGGGCGCGTCGGTTTGCCGCGCAACCGCCGGGCGACGTTTTGGCCCGCGCGCCGCCCGCCGTAGTAGGCGAAATTCACCGCCTTGCGCAGCGGCTGTCCGTCGCGTTCGATCGCGGCGGCATCGCCCGCCGCGAAGACGTGCGGATAATTGGGCAGGGACAGATCCGGCGCGACTTTCAAGCGGCCGTCGCGCAGGCGCTCGACGTTTCCCTTGATTTCCGGCACCGCGGATTTCGAACCCGCCGCCCAGCAGAAAAAGACGTTTTCGTAGGTGCGGCCGCCGGCCACGGCGTCGCGGCCATCGAACGATTCGACGGCCGCGCCGAGGCGCACGTCCGCGCCGTGGGCGGCCAGGAAATCCAAAACGAATTGGCGCTGCTTGTCCGGCAGGGAAGGCAGCAGGACCGGCGCGGGATCCACGACGGTGACGCCGCAGGATTTGCCGGCGGCCCGGGCGCGGAAATACAGGCTCATGGCCAGTTCCAAGCCGGTATACCCGGTGCCGGCGAGGAGCAAATGGGGGCGTTCCGTTTCGCGCAGATAGTCTTCGAAATCGGTGCGGATGCGCCGGGCGTCGTCCAAGTTCCCCAGCGGGTGCATTCGGTCGCGGGGGAACGGCGAGTCGTAGAAATTCGGGACCGATCCGGCCGCGACCAGCAGATGTTCGAAGGAGATCGTTTGCTCGCCGGCCCGAATCGTTCCGGCGTCCAAATCGATGCCGGAAACCGCCGCCTGCAGATGGGTGGCGTTGGGCGGAAGCATCTCGCCGATGGGACGCTGGACGATTCGCTCCGGAACCCAGCCGCCCGCCATGTCGGGCAAGGCGGGGAGCATGGTCGCCACGGGGCTAGGATCGATCAGGAGAATCCGCGATTTACTGCCGCGCAACGCCTTGCAGGCCTGAAGACCTGCAAATCCGCCGCCGATGACGATGATGTCCTGATCCATTGTCTAGTATGTTACTTCTGATCGCGGAAAATGCAAAAACATGGAATAATATATTAAAAATACATTCACCGCGGGTTTGCATTTGGCCGGGGGTTGGATATGGTTTCGGCGGAATGAAAACGCTTTATCATCCCAGGGCGGTTGGATGATCCGCCAAGCCATTGGGCGTTGCGTTTTCGTTTTTGCCTTGAGCGGGGCAGGAACGGCCCTGGCGCAATCGAGTCGGCCGGGATGGGGTTCCATCCCGTATGCGGAAGCGTCGGGGACGGGGGTGACGTTCCGGATGTGGGCCCCCGCGGCGACCGGCGTGAGCGTGGCGGGTGCGTTCAACGGGTGGAGTTCGACGGCGCATCCGCTCGTGGAGGAAGGCGCGACGTCGGGAACGTGGTCGGCGGACGTGCCGGCGGCGCGGACGAACCACGCCTATAAGTTCGTCGTGAATGGATCGCTGTGGCGCAGCGATCCCCGCAGCCGGATCATCGATTCGGCGGACAACGACAACTCGATCGTCGCGCCGACCAACGCCTTCGTCTGGAACGGCGATTTGGCGAGCATCACCAATGCGCGGGACCTGGTGATCTACGAGGCGCACGTGGGAACCTTTCCGGAGACGACCGGCACGTTCTCGGCGTTTGCCGGCCGGCTGGACTATCTGGCGGAGCTGGGGGCGACGGCGATCGAGCTGATGCCGATCAACGAATTTCCGAGCGCGACGAGCTGGGGCTACAACCCGGCCTATCCGTTCGCGGTGGAACAGAACTACGGGACGCCGGACGACTTGCGGTCCCTCGTCCAGGAGGCGCACCGGCGCGGGCTGGTGACGATGATGGACGTGGTGCACAACCATTGGGACGGGGGCTCGTCGCTGTGGGAGATCGACGGCACCGCGCCTGGACCGTATTTCTACGCCAGCGATCCCTACACCTATACGCCGTGGGGGCCGCGGCCGGACTACGCCCGGCAAGAAGTGCGGGAGTACATCAACGACACGTTCCGGATGTGGCTGGACGAATACCACATCAGCGGGTTCCGCTGGGACGCGCCGAACCACATCATCTACACGACCAACGGGATCTTCATCACCAACGGGCTGCTGATGGTGACCAACGCGCTGAGCCTGATGGCGACGAACTATTCGGGCATCTGGAATATCGCGGAAGACACGAAGGAAATCGGTGGCTTCGACTACTACTGGGATCTGTCGTTCGCCTGGGAGATCAAGAGCGTGCTGGTCCAGGGGGAGGATTCCGCCCGCGACATGCCCACGGTGGCGCGAAACGTGGCGGGGACGGCGGCGCGGATCGTCTTTACCGAGTCGCACGACACGACGGGCGATCTCAACGGCGGGGCCCGCCTTCCGACGGCGATCCACGAGGCCGAGCCGGAAGGCTACTACGCGCGCAAGCGTTCCCAGCTGGGCCAGGTGTTGGCGATGACGTCGCCCGGAACGCCCATGATCTGGCAGGGGCAGGAGGTCTTGGAGACGAACCAGTTCAGCGACACGCGGCGGATGGATTGGACGCGCACGAACAGCCAGGCGGGGAACTGGCGGCTCTATCGCGACTTGATCCGCCTGCGGCGCAACCTGGACGGGGTTTCGGCGGGCCTGATGGGCGATTCCGTCAGCACCTACCAGGTGGACAACGGCAACAAGCTGATCGCCTACAGCCGCTGGGACAGCGCCGCCACGGGGGACGTCGCGGTGGTGGTGGGGAATTTCGCGAACACGGTGCGCAGCAATTTCACGGTGCAGTTCCCGTCGGCGGGAACCTGGTACGCGCTGTTCAACAGCGATTCGACGAACTATGCCGCCGACTATGGCGACTACGGCAGCGCCGAGGTGTTGGCGGCGGGGACGCCGGCGACGGGACCGGTGACGATCGGGCCCTACAGCGCGCTGGTTTTCTCGAAAACCCCTCGGACGGGCATGATGTTGCGCGAAACGGCGTCCAGCGACCTGCCCGCCGGCAACGGCGACGGCGTGCTGGATCCGGGCGAAACGATCCGCGAGCAAATCGTCCTCTGGAACAAATCGTCCGTCGCCGCGACGGGCGTGGTCGCCACGCTGACGGCCCTGACGCCGGGCCTTTCGATCGTGCAGGGGGCGTCGGCTTATCCCCCGATGGCTCCGGACGCGGCCGCGACCAACGGAACGGTCTTCGAATACGGTCTCGATCCCTCCCTGGCGTGCGGAACCGTTCTCCGCTTCCAACTGGCCGTGGCCGTCAACGGGCAGATGCTGACCAACGTCTTCGACCACGTGGTCGGGCAGTCCGTATACCAGCCGCCGACCACCAACCTGTTCGAAAGCACGAACGGGCCGATGGCGATCGCGGACGCCTCCACGACCTATTCCGATCTGGCGATCGACCTGGCGGGCAGCAACGCCGTCCGCGACGTCGACGTGTGGATTCGCATCGACCACACCTACGACAAGGACCTGGTGCTGGCGCTGCAGCATCCCGATGGTTCGGAAGTGCTGCTGGTGAACCGGCGCGGCAGCCGCTACGACAACTTCGGGACGGGCGAATGCGGATCGGCGGTCTACACGGTGCTGGACCAGTCCGCCGCCCTTTCCATCACCAACGGCAGCGCGCCGTTCGCGGGAACCTACCGTCCGGAAGGCTCGCTGGATACGTTCAACGGCAAGCCGGTGAACGGGATTTGGCGCCTGCGCATGAAGGATTCCTACGCCAAGAACGTCGGGACGAACCTGTGCTGGTCGATCCGCGCCGTAACCGATCAGCAGAGCTGCGACTGCACCGTCTTCAGCAACCGCGCGCCGACGGCGTGGACCACCAACCTCCAGCTGTCCGGCTTCGCGCCGACGAACTTCACGCTGGGCGGCAGCGATGCGGACGGCCAGCCGCTGGCCTTCGAGGCGAAGAGCGAGCCGGCCCATGGCTTCTTCACGCTGCTGTCGGCGGCCAGCGGCGAGGCGGTCTATGCGCCGGTGCACGGCTTCGTCGGCACCGACGCCGTGGATTTCGTCGTTTCGGACGGATCGCTCACCAGCGCCGTCGCCACCGCGACCTTTGCGATGCCGCCGCCGGCCGACGCCAACGCCAATGGCCTGCCGGACGACTGGGAAATCGAGCACTACACCAACCTGGTCTCGGATTTGGACGACTCGGATGGCGACGGCGTTCCCGCCGGCGACGAATACTGGGCGAACACCGATCCGCGCGACAGCAATTCGGTTCTTCGCCTGTTGCCGTTCGAGACCGGAGACGTTTCCGTCCTGCGGTGGAATTCCGTGGGGGGCACGCGCTACCGCGTCGAATACAGCGACCGCCTTGTTCCGCTGGACGTCCAGTCCGTCGTGCGGCCGCTGGCCGAGGAAGTCGATCCGGCCGGCTACGGGGTTTCTTCGATCATGGCGTTTACCAACGAATTCACCCACGTGCCGCCGGAGGGTTCCTACGAATTCCGTCTCTACAGGATCCGCGTGCTGAACGAATAGGCCGGCGCGGTCGATGGCTAGGGGCGCTTGCGCGGGGGGCGGATGCGCGGGAACCAGCGCAGGGCGTTGCGGAGCTGCGCGGATTCGGCGACGGCCTGCGACTGGATTTCGGCGTAGAGCGAGAGATAGCGGTCCAACACGCGGCGGACGTCGTCGCCCACTTCCTTGTGGGAAAAGAGACCGCGGGGGGCCGGCGCGAAATCGAGCCGGGGTTGCAGCGTTTTTTTCAGGAATTCCGGGCCGAGATCGTGATGCGTCAGCAGAAGGCGTCGTTCGGGATGGCGGGCATGGGCGCATTCGTCGAGATACCAGGTCGCCGAGCCCGCGGCGTCGAAATGGAGAAGTTGCAGCAGGTGCTTTTCCGTCTTCCAGAGTTCGACGAGGTCTTTTTCGGCGATGCCGAGGAGGCTCAGGTGGACGATCTTGCGCAGGAGCGCGAAATAGGCCGGGGCATAGGCGGCACCTTCCAGCACCGGCAGCTCGAACCGCTTCTGGAGGCTGGTCAAATAGACGTTCGATCGGTTCAACGCCTTGGCCATGTCGCCCAAGGTCATTTTGGCGGGCACGGAAAACCTCCTTCGGTCCGGGGCAAGCGGCGGTATTCGTCTTCGAGCGCGGGGGAGAACCGGCCGGAGCCTAGGGCGGCCTCGATCTCCGCGCAGGTCCAGAACCGCACCTCGTCGATTTCGCCGGGATCGGGCGCAAACGGCCCGGGATGGACGGTGGCGAAGGTGGTGACCCATTCGCTTTCGACGGGCGAGCGCATTAGGAAGCGGTGCAGGAAGAGCAGATCGCCGGCCTCCACGCCGAGTTCCTCGCGCATCTCGCGGCGCGCGGCGGCCTCGGCTTCCTCGCCGGGCAGGAGGTGCCCGCCGACGGCCAGGTCCCACTTGCCGGGCTGGATGTCCTTGGACAGCGAGCGCCGCTGCAGCAGCAGGCGGCCCTGCGCATCCCAGACGTGGATGCGCGCCACGGCGTGGATGAGCGACTTGTCCGCGTGGCATTCGCCGCGCGTCGCGCGGCCGATCACGCGGTACTCGTCGGGAGAGTACAGTTCGAAGATTTCGCCCGGGTCGCTCATCGGGGGCATTCTCCCAAAAACGGCCCGGAGAAACAGCCCGAATTTGCCGCCGCAGTCCGAACACCGCGCCGCAGCGGCCGACCGGGCGGACGGATTTCTGTAGGCCAGGGCGCTGACCTGGCGGGGAACGGGGATCTCAATGTCCAATAACCAAGGTCCAACATCCAATTTTAAAGGTGGCATGCGGTTTTCTGGAGGGGCGGCCTCCGTGCCGACCGATGCAAAACGAACCGCCAGCTACGGATTGCGCGGATTACGCGGATCTCGGCTCTCGGTCTTTCAGACCTCGGATCTCGGCCCTCGACTCTCATCGGACCTCGGACCCAACGGCTTTGGACTGGCCGCGCGCGCGGACGACTGGTAGATTCCCGCCCCATGAACAACGACTGGAAAAGCCTGCGGGACGAAGTGGTGAAGTTCCGCGACGCCCGGGACTGGAAGCAGTTCCACACGCCGAAGAATCTCGTGGCCGGCCTGGCCATCGAGGCCGCCGAGCTGCAGGAGCAATTCCTGTGGTGCACCGACGCCGAATGCGAAGCGCGCATCCGCGACCGGAAGCGCCGCAAGGCCATCGCCCAGGAACTGGCCGACGTCGTCAACTACGCCCTCCTGCTGGCCGACCGCATGGATCTCGACCTGCCGACGGAAATCCGCAAGAAAATCCGGGTCAACGCCCGCAAATATCCCGTCCGCAAATCCAAAGGCAGCGCCAAGAAGTACACCGAGCTGTAGCGGCCGGGAAACAGCCGGTTTTGCCGCAGAGAACGCAGAGATCGCCAAGCGGGGTGGGGCGCCGCGCCGGGCGGCGTCCGGGCGGATGAATTTCGGTAGGCCCGGGCGGTGACCTGGCAGGGGAACGGGAATCCCAATATCCAACGTCGAACCGGCGGCGGTTTCGGCGAAACCGCCCTACCCATGGATCCCCAAAGGTAGGGCGCGCTGGCCCAGCGCGCCGTTCTTCGGGCTGCCGGTTTCGCAACACCTTGCACGCCAATTGGATAAAATCGCGTTTTCGCGGCACTTGCCGCCGCCCGTCGCGGGGCGTATGTTGGTGAACGAAAGTTCAGTTATGCGCACCGCCGTTCAGCTTGTTGGTTCCGTCCGGGGTTTGCGCCCCGTGGCCGCGTCCGCGCCGCCGTGCCCCCTGCGGCAGTACGCCTGCCGGGTGGCGGCGGGATTTCCGTCGCCGGCGGACGACCATTTGGAAGGGCCTCTCGATCTCAACGCGCATCTGGTGGCGCACCCGGCGGCGACGTTCGTCGTGCGGGTGGAAGGCGACTCGATGGCTGGCGCGGGCATCCACGACGGCGACTTGCTGGTGGTGGACCGCGCGCGGGAAGCGCGGACGGGGTCCATCGTCGTCGCGGTGGTGGACGGGGCGCTGACGGTGAAGCGCCTGCGCATCGGCCGGCAGGGGGTGCGGCTGGAGGCGGAGAACCCGGCCTATCCGCCCATCGTGGTGCGCGAGGGCGCCGAGCTGACGGTCTGGGGCGTCGTGGCGCACGCCATCCGCTCGTACTGACGGGAGGGCGCCGTGTTCGCGCTCGTGGACTGCAACAACTTCTACGCCTCCTGCGAGCGCGTGTTCCGCCCCGCGCTGGAGGGCAAGCCCGTCGTCGTGCTGTCGAACAACGACGGCTGCGTCGTCGCCCGCAGCGCCGAGGCGAAGGCCCTGGGCATTCCCATGGCCAAGCCGTGGTTCAAGCTGGAGGCCGGACTGCGCGGGGCGGGCGTCGCGGTGTTCTCGTCCAACTACGCGCTCTACGGCGACCTGTCCCGGCGCGTCATGCAGGTCCTGGCCGACTTCTGCCCGCGCCTCGAAGTCTATTCCATCGACGAAAGCTTTCTCGACCTCTCCGGCATGCGCGGCGACCGGACCGCGCTCGGGCGGGAGCTCGCGCGCACCGTGAAGCAATGGACCGGCATTCCTGTGTCGGTGGGGATCGGGCCGACGAAAACGCTGGCGAAGGCGGCGAACCGCCTGGCGAAGCGGGGCGCGGTTCCGGTGCTGGAGTGGGAGCGGCTGCCCGATCCGCGCGCGACCCTCGCGGGGCTGGCGGTGGAAGACGTCTGGGGCGTGGCGGCCCGCTGGGGGGCGCGCCTGCGGGCGCTGGGGATCGGCACCGCCCGCGCGCTGGCCGAGGCCGATCCGCGCGTCCTGCGCCAGACGGGCGGCGTCGTGCTGGAACGCGTCGGGCGCGAACTGGCGGGCGTTTCGTGCCTACCGTTGGAACTCGTTCCGCCGCCGCGGAAGCAGATCCTCGTCTCGCGCAGCTTCGGCGAGCGGCTGGCGCGCCTGGAGGACCTGCAGGGCGCGGTGGCGGCGTTCGCCGCGCGCGCGGGCGAAAAGCTGCGGCGGCAGAAGCTGCGGGCGCGGGCCGCGACGACGTTTCTGCAGACCAACCCGTTCGACCCAACGGAGCCGTTTCGCACCGCCGTCGTCACGATGGTCCTGGATCGGCCCACGCGCGACACGGGCAAGCTGGCGCGCGCCGCGCAGGAGGGACTGGCGCGGATTTTCCGCCCGGGACTGGCCTACCAGAAGGCCGGCGTCCTGCTGCCCGATCTCGAGCCCGACGGCGCCGAGCAGGGCCTGCTGTTTTCTTCGCAGCCCGCCGACGACGCGCGCACCGACCGCCTGATGGACCGCCTCGACGCCCTGAACCGCGAACCCGCCCGTCGCGCCGTCCGCTACGCCAGCGAACTGCTCAGCGACAAGTGGCGCATGCGCCAGCGCCGCAAATCGCCCGCCTATACCACCGACTGGAACGGCCTGCCGACGGTGTGGGCGCATTGAAAAATCAGCCGGGTTTGCCGCAGAGGACGCAGAGACCGCAAAGGGGAGCCTGTTGCGGGTTGCGCGAATAGAACGAATGACGCAGAGGGTGGCCATCCAAACGGCCACGGCGGGCGATGGAGGGACGACCTCCGTGTCGTCCGGCGCGCCGACCGTTGCGGCCTATGGCTCGGGCAACGGTTCGTCGAGAAGTTCGGCGGCCCGTGCGGGGGAGAGGCGCACGAGGCGCTGTTCGTCTTCCGTCCCGTTGGTTAAATATTCGTAGTCCGTCTCGAAGAGGTAGTGCGTGCCGCACCGGGGGCAGCGCAGAAGTTGCCTTTTGCGTTCGGCGCCCGGACGGAAATCCTTTGCCACTTCCAATTGCCGGACGGCCGGCGGCAAATCCACGTCGTGCTCGGGCCAGCCGAATTTCTGGTAGCCCTCTTCGAGGTCGGCGAGTGCGGAACAGACGGGGCAGGGCGTCATGGCTGGATGGGAAATACCTCGTACTGGTCGAAATCGGGCCAGCGGGGCGTGGTCGAGGAATCCTTGTTCTTCTCCTCGCGGAAAGCCTGCGCCTCGGCCTCGGTGGCGAATGCTCCGACGGTTTCCTCGAACGCGACGTCGCCCTTGGATAGGTGGAAACGGACGACCTTGAAACGGGCCGGGCCGGCCGCGGGCGGGAGGAAACTGGATCCGGTTGTCATGCGCGCAGTATGCCGAAGGCACGGCGGAAACTCAACGCGGAGATGTCCGGGCATGGGCGGAAATTATGACAATCGCGTCTGAGGGCTGGACGAGGCGGGGACAGGGACGGTTTACCACAGAGGGCACAGAGATACACAGAGAAGGGGGGGCGGAGGGAAAAGTCCCGTTTTTCCCGGCCCGCAAGGTTTTCCTTTCGGTTTTTCTGTGGTTAAAACGAAACCGTTCAGGCGGGGTGGTAGACTCACCGGCCGAGGACGGATCGCCAATGAATACGATAGTCTGTAGAGCTATGGGCATCGACCTACTACGATGTGCTCATGAAGAAATTGGTAATCTTGGATGAACGCGAGTGGTGGCAACTAATGGATGGCATTCTCAGCTGGTCCGCGCTGTTTGAATCGGCGGCACATGCCAATGTCGCAGGCGAGGGAAAAGGCATGGAAACGAAACGAAAGAAAGTTGAAGCGGCGCGAAAGCTCGCTCGAGAATATCGGGAAATAATCAGCGACATCGAAAAGCAAACAGGGCCGAGCGTATACTCGCCCGGCTTTGGCGGGAATAATTGGATCCTGCTGTAGCGCTGACGTTTAAACCGCTAGCGTTTTTTCACAAACGCCTTGTCCAGTTCTTTATACAGGGCCAACGATTTTTCAACTTCGGCCTGAATGTTCTCGTAGAGCGATGAAGCGATAACTCGAATGGCCTCGTTTTCGGTGTGGGACAAGTCCGGGTACTTAAACTCACCTTTGAGATGATGATGCCGGATACAAGCCAGGCGGTCGGCGTAATTTTTATGTTCGCCTCTCTGTTCGCACACATGACGAAGATGTTGTTCCCATGTCGCGTAGGAACCATCTGGCCGTTTGCTCCGCTTGTTACAAGGCTCGCATACGGGCACAACATTGCCCGGATGGTGGAGGCCATATTCAGCTCGGTTGAACATAATGAGGTGCTCAATGGAGAGTTTCACCCCTTTGGCGCCGCAGTAGGCACATGCTCCTCCAAATACATCGTCTCGGATTTTGCACCATACGGTTTTGCCCCAGCCGTGCCCCGTGTTAAATCCGCGATCAAGGTAGAACTCGCCGACTTTTGTGAGAAATGCCCGGACAGCCGTGTTTGCGCTGTCAGCATCGGTATTATGAACCGCCATGGCGTTTCCTCAATATTTGGGGCTTTTAGCTTTTGGACCGCTACTAACAGATGTTCTTGGAATAAGATCGGAGCTGCGGCAGTGCAATGCGTTGAGTAAGCGAATGACATTAACGAGAGAGAGATTTCGCTCACCTCGTTCAATGCCGCCAATATAGTTGGTATGGAGGCCAGAGGATTCCGCAAGCTGTTCTTGAGTAAGGCCGCGCTTGAGGTGGATGCGCCTGACATTGACGCCAAAGCTTTTCAAAATCGATTTTTGCATTTGCGGCCAGGGTAGCCCCGGCCCGATCGAGATTCCACACACGATGAGTGTGATCTCGCTGGATTGAAACGACGCAGCGGCAAGCCGGCTTGTGGAGTTGTTCGTCGGAGCTCCGGAGAGATTTCTTACTGGCTTAGGGGCGAGGAATCGTACGAATCGCAAGTCCCCACGCGGGGACGTGGCAAGACGGGCGGGGGGGGGGGGGCGTCAGTCTGAAATTCTAATTTTCAAGGGACAGGCAGACAGCCCCCCCGGGTCGGCGCCCCGGGCTACAGGAAATACGGGGGAATCAATATCCAATGTCCAACATCCAATGTCCAATTATCAAGGGGGCGGATGGGATCGGTTGTAGATAGGGCGGCGACCTGGCGGATGGGAATGTGCGGGGGTGGTTCCCCGCGGGGGTCCCGGGAGGGGAAACCAAGCCATCAGGAAGGTTTGTCGAGCTGTTGCTGCAGTTCGGCTGGGAGTTGGGCCCATAGCTGGGGATGGGCTTCCACCAGACGCGCGATGTCGCCGAGGTCCTTGATGCGCTTGCTCTGGCGGCGATGGGGATCGCGCCAAGCCTGGATCTTGCCGGACAGGGTATCCGGCAGCGAGGCGACGCGGAGCAGAATGCCGTGGACGTCGGCGGGAATGGATCGGGAAGGGAACTCCCGGTAGAAGTCCTCCGTGCTGAGCTGGATGCTGACCTGAGATTTGCCGGTGAAGTTGATCGACCACTCGTGGACTTCGGCCTTGAACCCCGCCGCGCACAGCAGGGATTTGGCGCGCTCGATTTCCGCGGCAGCCACGACCAAATCGACGTCGCGGGTGACCATGGGTTCCTTGGCCCAATGGTTGACGGCCACGCCGCCAATGGCGCACCAAGGCACCTCGGCGCGTTCCAAGGCATCGACCAGTCGCATGACGTCGTCTGCGCCACCCGCCGTTTGCCAGTCGAAAAATTGTCGTCCAGTCATGTGGGCACTATAGCCTATGCCCAGTGGCCTGCGAATCAATTTTTGACTTCACAAACGGGACGGGGGATTTCCAACATCCAGCGTTCAAGGCAGACAGCCCCCCGGGTCGGCGCCCCGGGCTACAGGAAAGCCGGGAGATTCAACATCCAATGTCCAATAACCAATGTCCAATCATCAAGGGGGCAGCCGGGATCGGTTGTAGGCCAGGGCGTCGACCTGGCGGATGGGAATGTGCGGGGCCAGAGCGAATTTCAAACAAGCGTGGCCACTCTTTCCCCCGACGAGGTCGTTGGGGGCTCCAAAGACATGGATCCGTTGGCTGTTTGGAGTCGGCACGACTCGTGCCGGGCTTGTTCAACAACGCGCTAGATCTTGGCCAGTTCGATCGCGCAGAGGTGGCCGTTGACGTCGATGTCGCCCGCGCCGAGTCCAAACTCAAAAGCCATTGAATCGCCAACGAGAGTTTCGGCGATGATCGTATGGGAATGGGCATTGATTGCATCAAGCAATTCTTGATCCGCAAGAATTTTGAGTTTGATGCGGTCGGCCACATCTAGGTCCCGGTCCTTGCGGAGATTCTGGATGCGGTTGATGAGTTCGCGGGCGTGGCCTTCCTGCACCAGCTCCGGCGTGAGCGCGGTCTCGAGCGCGACGACGACGGCGCCGCTGGAGGCGACGGCCAGGCCGGCCTTGGGCGTGCGCTGAATCAGGACGTCGGCCGGAGCGAGCGCGACGGGCTTGCCTTCGAGGACGACGACAACGGACTGGCCATCGAGAAGCTGGGCGAGCTCTTCGGTGCCGAACGAGGCGACGGCGGCGACGGCTTTCTTCATCAAGCCGCCGAGCTTGGGCCCGAGGGTCTTGTAGTTGGCCTTGGCGGAGAGTTCGGCCAGCGCGGTTTCGTCGCGACCGAAGCGGACTTCCTTGACGTTGAGCTCGTCGGCGACGAGGTCCGCCAGCGGGCGGACGAGATCGAGGACGGCTTCGTCGCGGCAGACGACGTGGAGGGCGGCGAGGGGCTGGCGCACCTTGAGGTTGAAGTCGGCGCGGAGCTGGCGGGCGAGGCCGACGACTTCCTGCACCTTGGCCATCTGGGCCTCCAAAGCTTCGTCGCGGGCGAGGCTGCCGGGCAGCGGGAAGTCGCAGAGGTGCACGGATTCGGGCAGGCCGGCGGTGCGCAGGTTGCGGTAGATCTCTTCCGAGATGAACGGCATGAACGGCGCGGCGATCTGGCACAGGCGCAGGAGCACGGCGTGCAGGGTCTCGTAGGCGCGCGTCTTGTCGGCGTCGTCCTCGCTCTTCCAGAAGCGGCGGCGGGAACGGCGGATGTACCAGTTGGTGAGGTCGTCGATGAACTGCACCAGCGGCCGCACGGCCTGCTGCAGGTCGTAGGCGTCCATCGCGGCGACGACTTCGCCGGTGACCCGGTCGAGGGTGGAGAGGATCCAGCGGTCCATGAGGCCGCCGCCTGCGGCGGCGGAGGTTGTGGGTCGTTGATCGTGGGTCGTTGGTCGTGGATCCTGAACTCCGAACCCTGAACCCTGTTCCTTTGGCTGCCAGCCGTCGACGTTCGCGTAGGTGACGAGGAAGGAGTAGGCGTTCCACCAGGGGATGAGGAGGTGGCGGAGCGACTGCAGGACGCCCTGCTCGGAGAAGCAGAGGTCTTCCGCGCGGACGATGGGCGAATTGATCATGTAGAGCCGCAACGCATCCGCCCCGTAGGTGTTGAGAATGTGCGCCGGGTCGGGATAGTTCTTCAGGCGCTTGGACATCTTGCGGCCGTCCTCGGCCAGGACGAGGCCGTTGACGATCACGTTCTTGTAGGGCGATTTCCCGAACAGGGCGGTGCCGAGGAGCATCAGGGTGTAGAACCAGCCGCGGGTCTGGTCGAGGCCTTCGGCGATGAAGTCGGCGGGGAAGAACTTGTCCAGCTCGTCCGCGCGCTCGAAGGGATAGTGCTGCTGGGCGTAGGGCATGGAGCCGGACTCGAACCAGCAGTCGAGCACTTCGGGCGTGCGGCGGTAGGTCTTGCCGTTGAGCGCGAACGTGATCTTGTCGACGTGGTGCTTGTGGAGGTCGGTGACCTTCTGGCCGGAAAGCTTTTCGAGCTCGGCGATGGAACCGACGCAGACCATGTCTTTTCCGTCTTCCGACACCCACACGGGGATGCAGGAACCCCAGAAGCGGTTGCGGGAGATGTTCCAGTCCTTGGCTTCCTTGAGCCAATTGCCGAAGCGCTTTTCGCCGACGGCCTGCGGCACCCAATGCACGCCGTCGTTGTTGGCGGCGAGCTGATCGTGCATGTCCTCGACGCGCACGTACCAGGCCTCGATGGCGCGGTAGATAAGCGGTGTGTCGGTGCGCGGGCAGAAGGGATAGGAGTGCACGAGCGTGGACTGGTGCACGAGCTTGCCGGCGTCCTTGAGCGAGCGGATGATCGCCTTGTCGGCGTCCTTGCAGAACACGCCGTGGTATTCGGGGACGGATTCGGTGAAGGCGCAGACGTCGTCGAGGTAGTCGCGCAGGGGGATGCCCGCGGCCTTGCAGACGCGGAAGTCGTCCTCGCCGAACGCGGGGGCGATGTGCACGAAGCCCGTGCCGTCCTCGGTGCTGACGAAACCGTCGTTGAGGACGCGGAACGCCCCGGGCGTGTCCGCGAAGACCGGGAAGATCGGCTCGTAGGCCAGGCCGAGAAGGTCGGCGCCCTTGAAGGAAGCGAGCTTTTCATACTGCTCGGCTTTCTTGTAATAGGCCGCGAGGCGCGCCTCGGCGAGGACGTAGACGTTCTGGTCCGATCGGTCGCGCACGGCGACGTAGTCGATGTCCGGCCCGGCGCAGATGGCGAGGTTGCCGTAGAGCGTCCAGGGCGTCGTCGTCCAGATCAGGGCGTAGACCGGCGCGCCGCCGGCGGCGAGGCCGGACGGGAGTTGCGCCAACTTGACGCGGACGGTGATGGAGGGGTCCTGCACGTCCTGGTAGTTGCTGCCGGCCTCGAAGTTGGAGAGCGGCGTGTTGAGCTTCCAGGAGTAGGGCATGATGCGGTGCGACTTGTAGACGCGTCCTTGGTCCCAGAGCTGCTTGAACACCCACCAGATGGACTCCATGAAGGTGACGTCCATCGTCTTGTAGTCGTTGTCGAAGTCCACCCAGCGGCCCATGCGGGTGACGGTCTTGCGCCATTCCTCGACGTAGGTCAGGACCATGGAGCGGCAGGTTTCGTTGAAGACGTCGATGCCCTTGGCGACGATGTCGGCGGCGCCGGAGAGCCCGAGCTTCTCCTGGGCGAGGGCCTCGATGGGCAGGCCGTGGCAGTCCCAGCCGAAACGGCGCTCGACGGAGTGGCCGCGCATGGTTTGGTAGCGCGGGGCGATGTCCTTGATGGTGCCGGCCAACAAGTGGCCGTAGTGCGGCAGGCCGGTGGCGAAGGGCGGGCCGTCGTAGAAAATGTATTCCTTTGCGCCCTTGCGTTCGGCGATGGATTTCTGGAACGTGCCGTTTTCCCGCCAGAACCGGAGGACTTCCTCCTCCATCTGCGGGAACGACAACTTGCTGGAAACGGGCTTGAACATGGGTTTTCCTTGTTGGGCGAATCAGCGGCACATTCAACGGCGGCGGGGGGCGTTTGTCAAGGGTGGGGCGGAATGGAAAACGGATGGGGGTCTCTGCGATTCGGTGCGGCAGATATCCGGGGCGGTCTAGTAGTTGCAACTACTATACTATAGTGATTGCAACTACTAGATATAAGGTATTTGGAAGGGGGTGGAAGGGTTGAATAGAAGATGCGCCCGCGGGGGCGGTGCAGGAGCGAAAAGGCGGGCCAATTCTGGAGGCTTCTGGCATCATCTAGGTTTTTGCGATGGAATCGATGGCTGGAATCGAAGAAACGGTTAAACGGGCAGCGGAACTGATCCGGAGCGCGCGGGACCTGACGGCGTTCAGCGGGGCGGGCATTTCCGTGGAAAGCGGGATTCCGCCGTTCCGCGGTCCCGGCGGCATCTGGAACCGGTACGATCCGGCGTGCTTGGATCTGGACGTGTTCCGGCGGCATCCGGAGCGGTCGTGGCCGGCGATCCGGGAGATGTTCACCTGTTTTCTGGGCGCCGACGGGCGGCCGCCGGCGAAGCCCAACGCGGCGCACCGGACGCTGGCGGCATGGGAAGCGGAAGGGCGGCTCCAAACGACGATCACGCAGAACATCGATGGCCTGCATGCGGCGGCCGGCAGCCGGAATTTGGTCGAATACCACGGGCACTGCCGCAGCCTGACCTGCCTGGACTGCGGGCAGGGCGTCCCGCTGGACGCGGAAACGACCCGCGCGGAAATCCCGCGTTGCGTTTGCGGGGGCCTGCTCAAGCCCGATTTCATTTTCTTCGGCGAAGACATTCCGCCGGCGGCCGCCGCGGCCGCGCAAGAGGCCGCCGAACGGACGGATTGCATGCTGCTGGTCGGGACCTCGGGGGGGGTCTATCCCGCGGCGGCGCTGCCGGTCTGGGCGAAGCGCAACGGGGCGCGGATCGTCGAGGTGAATCCGGAACCGTCGGACTACACGGACCGGATCGTCGACGCGTTTCTGCCGTTGCCGGCGGGGGCGGCGTTGACGCGGCTGGCGGCCCTCCTCCGAAGGTAAACCGTTTTTTGCTTTGAGATTTCCGCGATTCGGGGATTGACGCGGGCGGGGCCCGGGGCGTATGGTGTCGCGCAATTCCGCCGGTTTGCGGTTGGAAGGCAACGGAAATTTAAAAAAGAAAACACACGGAGATCACGGAATATGGCTATCAAGGTTGGTATCAATGGATTCGGACGCATCGGGCGCATGGTGTTCCGTGCGGCGATCAAGAATTTCAAGGACATTGAAATCGTCGGCATCAATGATTTGCTGGAGCCGGAATACCTGGCGTACATGCTGAAGTACGACAGCGTGCACGGCCGCTTCCAGGGCACGATCGCGGTCGAAGGCAGCACGCTCATCGTCAACGGGCAGAAGATCCGCCTGACGGCGGAGAAGGACCCGGCGGCGCTGAAGTGGAACGAAGTCGGCGCGGAAATCGTCGTGGAATCCACGGGCCTGTTCCTGACGAAGGAAACGGCGGAAGCGCACCTCAAGGCGGGCGCCAAGAAGGTGCTGCTGAGCGCGCCCTCGAAAGACGACACCCCGATGTTCGTGTTCGGCGTGAATTCCAAGAGCTACAAGGGCGAGGCGATCATTTCCAACGCGAGCTGCACGACGAACTGCCTGGCGCCCGTCGCCAAGGTCCTGAACGACGTCTTCGGCATCGAAAAGGGCCTGATGACGACGGTGCACGCGGCGACGGCCACCCAGAAGACGGTGGACGGCCCCTCGAAGAAGGATTGGCGCGGCGGCCGCGGCATCCTCGAGAACATCATCCCCAGCAGCACCGGCGCGGCGAAGGCCGTGGGCAAGGTCATCCCCGAGCTGAACAAGAAGCTGACGGGCATGGCGCTGCGCGTGCCGACGAGCGACGTCTCGGTGGTGGATCTGACGGTCGTCCTGAAGAAGGCCTGCACCTACGACGAGATCAAGGCCGCGATGAAGGCCGCCAGCGAAGGCGAGCTCAAGGGCGTCCTCGGCTACACCGAAGAAAAGGTGGTCAGCACCGATTTCGTCGGCGAGACCCTCACGAGCGTGTTCGACGCCGGCGCGGGCATCCAGCTCGACCCGACCTTCGTGAAGGTCGTGGCGTGGTACGACAACGAGTGGGGCTATTCCAACAAGATGCTGGAAATGGTCCGCGTGATGGCCAAGTAGGCCGGAGACGGTTCCATATCCATTCCGCCGGGGCCGCGCCCCGGCGGAATGTTTCGCAATCGCAGGCAGGCACAGGAGAGACCGGACATGGACAAGAAGACCTTGAAAGACGTGGATTTGAAGGGCAAGCGCGTGATCATGCGCGTGGATTTCAACGTGCCGATCAAGGGCGGGGTCATCGGCGACGACACCCGCGTGCGAGCGGCGCTGCCGTCGATCCGCTACGTCCTGGAGCAGGGCGCGAGCCTGACGCTGATGAGCCACCTGGGCCGTCCGAAAGGCAAGGGCTACGAGGCCGAATTCAGCCTCCGGCCCGTGGCCGACCATTTGGCCAAGGTTTTGGGCAAGCCGGTGGCGTTCGCGGCGGACTGCCAGGCGGCCGACGCCGAAGTCGCCGCGCTGCAACCCGGCCAGGTCCTGCTGCTGGAAAACACCCGCTTCTATAAAGAGGAAGAAGCCAAAGTCAAGAAGACCGACGACCTGACCGACGAGCAGTACAAGGCCAAGAAGGCCGAGTTGAAGGAAAAGCAGAAGGCCATGGCGAAGAAGCTGGCGTCCTACGGCGAGGTCTTCGTCAACGACGCCTTTGGGTCGGCGCACCGCGCGCACGCTTCGACCGCCGTCATCTGCAAGTACGTCGGCGCCAGCGTGGCCGGATTCCTGATGGAGAAGGAAATCCAATATTTGGGCAACGCGGTAAACAATCCGGTGCGCCCGTTCGTGGCGATTTTGGGCGGCGCGAAGGTCAGCGACAAGCTGGCGGTCGTGAACCACCTGCTGGACAAGGTGGATGTCCTGATCATCGGCGGCGGCATGGCCTACACCTTCCTGAAGGCGCAGGGCCACGACGTCGGCAAATCGCTGTGCGAGCTCGACCAGCTCGACTACGCGCGCCAAATGATTGAAAAGGCGAAGGCCAACGGCAAGCAGTTTCTGCTGCCGGTGGACAACGTGGCGGCGGACCAGTTCGACGCGGCGGCCCAGACCCAGGTCGTCGGCAACGACATCCCGGCCGGCTGGATGGCGCTGGACATCGGCCCGAAGACCACGGCGCTCTACGCGGCGGCGATCCAGGGCGCCAAGACGGTGGTTTGGAACGGCCCGATGGGCTGCTTCGAGATGAAGCCGTTCGCGGCGGGCACGTTCGGCGTTTGCGAGGCGGTGGCGGCCAGCGGCGCGACGAGCATCATCGGCGGCGGCGACAGCGTCAGCGCCGTGAACCGGAGCGGCCTGGCGGCGAAGATGACCCACGTCAGCACCGGCGGCGGCGCGAGCCTCGAATTCCTCGAAGGCAAGGAGCTGCCCGGCGTGGCGGCTCTGAACGACAAGTGATCTGCGATTCCCCAACGACCTGAAGAAAGCAAAGGACTGAACATGCGCAAGAAGATCGTGGCCGGCAACTGGAAGATGAACATGACCACCGCGGAAGCGGCGGCCTTGGTGAACGCCCTGAAGGAAAGCCTGGCGAATTTCCGCGAGGTGGAAACGGTGGTGTGTCCGCCGTTTACCGCGCTCTCCACGGTGAGCGAGCTTGTGCAGGGCACGCACATCGATTTGGGCGCGCAGAACATGCACTGGGAAAAGAACGGGGCCTACACGGGCGAAATTTCCGCGGGCATGCTGCGCGAGCTGTATTGCCACTACGTGATTTTGGGGCACAGCGAGCGCCGGCAGTACTTCGGCGAGACGGACGCGATCGTCAACCGCAAGACCAAGGCCGCGCTGTCCTCGAGCCTGCACCCGATCGTCTGCGTGGGCGAGACCCTGCAGGAACGCGAAGCGGGCCAGGTGGAAGCCGTCATCACGACCCAGGTCAAAGGCAGTTTGGCCGGACTCTCCGCGAAGGAACTGCTGGATTCGGTGATCGCCTACGAGCCGGTCTGGGCCATCGGCACGGGCAAGACGGCCACCAGCCAGCAGGCGCAGGACGTGCACGCCCTGATCCGCAAGGTGCTGGCGAGCCTCTACGACGCTCCGGTCGCGCAGGGCGTTCGCATCCAGTACGGCGGCAGCGTCAAGCCCGGCAACGCCAAGGAGCTCTTCGGCATGCCGGACATCGACGGCGGCCTGATCGGCGGCGCGGCGCTGGACGCCAAGTCGTTCATTGACATTGTGCGCGCCGCGGTCTAAAAGAGGGGCCCTTTAGGTCGTTTAGGAGCCAAACCATATGTCCATTCTCATCAGCCTTCTCTTGATCGTCGAAGTCCTTTCCGCGTTCCTGCTGGTCGTGGTGATCCTGGCGCAGAAGTCCAAGGACCAGGGCCTCGGCATGGCCTTCGGCAGCGGCATGGGCGAGAGCCTGTTCGGGAGCCGGGCGGGGAACGTGCTGACGCGCATGACCATCACGCTGGCGGCGGTGTTCATGCTGACGACCATCGCGTTGGGCATCCTGTTCGCCAAGGGCAAGACGGGCGGCGCGGGTTCGATCATGGAACAGGCGGACCGCCAGCCGGTCGCCCCGGCCGCGGCCCCTCTGGCCGCAGCTCCATCCGCCGCGCCGACGATGCCCGCCGAGATGCCTTCCGCGCCGCTGGAGCTGCAAATGGGCGAGGGCGGCGATCTGGCCCCGGCGGAAGCGTCCGCGGCGGAAGCCCCGGCCGCCGAAGAAGCCCCCGCGGCCGAACCGGCGGCGGAAGAAAGCGCGCCCGCTCCGCAGGAGTGATGAGCCCCGTCGGGTCGAACGTCTCCCCGCGCAAGTTCTGCGCGGGTTTTTTGTTTCCGGGATATGGGGCTGGGGCGGAGAGCCGGCATCGTTTTCCATCCCCCGACGGGGGCGTCGGGGGCTCCAAAGACGCGAAGAATGGCGAATCGAAGTTGAACTCCCTCCTGCGCGGCGCGGCGCGGGGCGCGGCGCTGGCCGCGCTGCTGGCCGGCTGCGGCCCCGCGCCGGACGCCGTCCGCGACGAGGTCCCGACGCTGCGCGCGACGACGGCGCGCATTCGCGGATTCGATCCGGCCCACGCTTCGGACCAGGCCTCGATCCTGGCCACGGGCCGGATCTACGAGGGGCTTCTGCAATACGCCTATTGGGATCGGCCGTACCGCGTGGAGCCGCTGTTGGCCGCCGCGATGCCGGAGGTTTCGGAGGACCGCAAGATTTGGCGAATTCAACTGCGCCCCGGCATTTTCTTCTCCGACGATCCCTGTTTTGCCGCGACGGGCGGCAAGGGCCGGGAGCTGGTCGCGCAGGACGTCGTGTATTCCATCCTGCGCGTCGCGGATCTCCAGGTCGGTTCGGGCGGCTACTGGGCGTTCCGCGGCAAGATCGCGGGGCTGGACGAATTCCGCGCGGCCAGCGGGGGCGACGCGCCGACCGACTACGGGCGCGCGGTCGAGGGCTTGCGGGCCGTCGGCCCGCACGAACTGGAAATCCGCCTGACGGAGCCGTATCCGCAATTGCCGTGGGTGCTGGCGATGCCGTACGCCTTCGCGGTGCCGCGCGAGGCCGTGGAATTCTACGGCGACGAATTCGTGAACCATCCCGTCGGCACGGGACCCTACGTGCTGGCGTCGGCGCGGCAAAACTACCGCTACGAATACCGCGCGAATCCCAAATGGGCGGAAACCGGGCGCGTGGAAACCATGCCTGCGGATGCGCCCACGCCCGATGCGGGGAAACCCCTGCCGCGGACGCCGCGGATCGTGGATTCGGTGGTGGGCGATCCGTCGACGGCGTGGCTGATGTTTTTGTCGGGCACGCTCGACCTGGTGGACGTGAGCCGCGACCAGTGGGACAGCATCATCACGCCGGAAAAGGAGCTGCGCCCGGAGCTCGCCGCGCAGGGCATCGAGCTGGCCAAGTCGCCGCAGATGTCGGTCACCTACGTGGCGTTCAACCTGGACGATCCCGTCGTGGGGCCGAACCGGAAGCTGCGGCAGGCCATGGCCTGCGCGTTCGACTCCGCCCAGTGGATGGAATTCCAGAACGGGCGGATGGCGACGCCCAACGGGCCGGTGCCGCCCGGCGTGGCGGGGGCGCGGGCCGAACCGCCGCCCTACGGGTTCGACCTGGCGCGCGCGAAGCGCCTGCTGGCCGAGGCCGGCTATCCCGAGGGCAAGGATCCGGCCACGGGGCGGCGCCTGAAGCTGGCGCTCGAACTCGGCGCGGCGGACAATCCGGAAACGAGGCAGTCCGCGGAACTGCTGGCGAGCTTCATGGAGCGCATCGGGGTGGTGCTGGAGCCGAACTACAACCATTGGCCGGCCTTCCTGCAGAAAGTCGAGCGGCGCCAGGCGCAGACGTTCATGGTGACGTGGATCGGCGACTATCCCGACGCGCAGAACTTTCTGCAGCTGTTTGCGGGCGAAAACGTCTCGCCCGGCCCGAACCGCGCCAACTACCGCAGCGGGGAATTCGACCGGCTGTACCGCGAGCTGGTCGCGCTGCCCGAGTCTCCGGAGCGCGAAGCGCTCTGCCGCGCGGCGCAGGCCGTGGTGCTGGAGGACTGCCCGTGGATCCTGACGGCCCACCCGATGGCCTATGTCGTGCGCCACGCGCGCCTGCGCAACTACCGGCGCCACGACTTTCCGTGGGGCATGGAAAAATACTGGCGCGTCGCGGAGTGAGCCGGAGTTTTACGTAGCACGTAAACTTTTTTTACGTAGTACGTAAAAATCGGAAAAAAGTTTTACGTAGTACGTAAAACCGGGGTGTGGATGCGGGAGCCGTCGGCGATGCGCGCGGGGGTCGCGGTGGGGTTGCGCAGATGGACGGCGCCTTCGATGCGCACGCCCGCGCCGAAATGGATGTCGCCGTCGATCTGCAGGGAATCGCATTCGAGGAGGGACGGCGCGCCCTGGGCGAAGCGGACCTCGAAGTCGGCGATGTTCTTGTAGAAGCGGGGGTCGAGGCGGACGTCGGGGGGCGGGGCGAAGCGCCGGGGGTGGAGCGCGACCTGGTGTTCTTCGCCGAGGGTATAGAGGTCGGAGCGGATGGCGAGGAGATCGTTGGTGGTCTTGACGGGGGCGAAGCGGAAGCGGGGGACGACGAGGGCGGCGGCGTTTTCGAAGCAGGCGATGGCGGAGCCCATGGCGGATTCGAGCTGGACAACGGCGGGGGAATCGGCGCGCGCGGGATCGACGGTCTTTCGGTTGACGATGAGCGGCAGTTCGGGCAGACCTCCGCAGGCGCGCAGCACGTCGCGCAGGGCTTCGAGGTCGATCCAGAGGTTGTTGGTGTTGAAGAGCGCGTATTTCCGGACATCCTGGAAATCGGCGGTTTCTTCGGGCGGGCATTGGGCGGATTCGCGCAGGAGGAGGCGTCCGGTGGCCTGGTCGCGGGCGAGGTGGCCGCCCTTGCGGTCGCATTCGGTGCGGGCGGTGACTTCCATCAGGAACGGGACGGCGTGGCGGGCGACGTGGCCGAGGATGCCCATGTGCAGGAGGGCGCCGAGGTTGTCGGCGTTGGAGACGAAGGCGTAGCGGAAGCCGCCGGCGAGGAGCCGGTCGAGGAGCCCGGTGGTCTGGAGGGCGTGGTAGATGTCGGCGTGGCCGGGCGGGCACCACTCGAGGGCGGGATGGTCGGGCCAGCGGACGGGGGCGCGGGTGGCGAGGTCGAGTTTCGGCACGCGATGCTGGCAGAAGGAAAGGGGCAAGTCGCCGGCGTTGGCGAATCCGGGGTGGGTCTGCGCGAGGGCGGCGAGGGAGTCGGCCTCGGTGGAGAAGCTGTTCATCAGCAGGAGCGGCAGCGGGGCGCGGCAGCGGCGGCGGAGGAATTCCACTTGGCGGACGATGACGTCGAGGAAGGTCAGTCCGTTTTTGGCGACGATGAGCGACTTGGCGCGTTCGAGGCCCATGCTGGTGCCGAGGCCGCCGTTGAGCTTGACGAGGACCGTGCGGGCGATGGCCGCTTCGGCGGCGGGATCGAACGCGTCGAGTTCCTCGAGCCGGGGGAGGGGGCCGAGCGGGGCGAGGGTGGAGCCGGAGATGGAGCCGAGATCGCCGGCGTTCCAGCGGCGCAGGTTTTTCAGGAAGGCCTCGATCACCAGCGGCGGGGCGCCGTCGGCGGCCATTCGGTCGCGGATGCCGGCTTCGGTCGGATCGGGTTTCATGCGCCGCGGAACGCCGGTCATTCGGCGGGGAGCTGGGCTTGGATGGCGTCGCGGAGTTGCTTGAGCTTTTCGTCGCGCTGGGCGTTGGCGGTCTGCTGGATGCGCACGACTTCGGCATTCCATTGCGAACGGGGCAGGACGAGCAGGGGATCCACGGGCAGGAAGGCGGCGACGCCGGGGTGGAGCTCGGTGAGCTTGTAGGAGGCGGTGCCGCCGAGGAACTTGACGGAGACCTGTTCGCCGTCGACGCCGGTGATTTCGGCGTTTTCGCGGAGGGCTTGCCCGTCGGGGCCGGGCAGGACGGGGAAGACGATCAGGCGGCCCTGGATGCCGCGGCCGGGAGCGGTGTCGGTGATGGAGGGGGCGGCGGGCAGGCTGTTGCGGGAGGCCTCGACGCGCTGGCGCATGTGTTTGCGCAGGAGTTCGCCGCGGTCGTCGGGGCTCTTTTCCAGGAGCTTGCGGGTGGCGGTTTCCAGTTCGCCGGCCAGGGACTCGGCGGTCTCGACGGCGGCGAGCGCGGCCTGGGCCAAGGCCTCTTGGCCGCGGATATGCGTTTGGGCGGCGGCCAGGTCCTTGGACAGTTTTTGGAGGGCTCCGTCCTGCGTCGCGATCAGGGCCTGGTTGTCCCGGACGGTTTCGGCCAGCGCCTGGCGGGTATCGTTCAATTCCCGGCCGAGATTGCGCGCGCGGGACCAGAGAAAGAGGTTGGCCGCGACGAGCAGGACGATGGCCAGCAGGGTGCCGACGGCCACGGCGAGTTTGCGGAGGCGGCGGGATTTGGGCAGTTGGGGAATCTGCAGGGGATTGCCGCATTCGGGGCATTTGACGATGAATCCGGCGCCGCCTTCGTCCACTTCGAGGTTGTGCCCGCATTCGGGGCAATCGAAATTGATCAGAGCCATGGTCGACTTCCTTCCTCGCAAGGGGATACCCTGCAAGGGGGAATATACGGGAGGGCCGCTTGCGCCGCAAGCGATTTGGCGGGGGCGGAAATCCGTTGCGCGGCGGGATGCGGGCGGGTATCCTGCGGGGCATCATGAAGAAACGCAAGGCCATCGTGGCGCGGAACACGCGCGAGACGCAGATTCGGCTGGCACTGGACGTGGACGGCAACGGGCGGTACGAGATCGACACCGGCCTGCCGTTCTTCAACCACATGCTGGAGCTGTTCGCGAAGCATTCCTTGATCGACCTGCAGCTGAAGGCGACGGGCGATCTCGCGGTGGACCACCACCACACGGTGGAAGACGTGGGCCTCGCGCTGGGCGACGCGCTGAATCAGGCGCTGGGCGCCCGCAAGGGCATCGAACGCTACGGGTTCAGCCTGATGCCGATGGACGAGACGCTGTCGCGCGTGGCGCTGGATCTCGGCGGGCGGCCGTATCTCGTGCTGGAGATGGCGAACCGGAAAAAGAAAATCCTCGATTTCGAGCTGAGTCTGCTGGGGGAATTCCTGCGGGCGTTCGCGACGCAGGCGCGGATGAACCTGCACGTCCGCCAGTTCTACGGGACGGATGCGCACCACGCGTGGGAGTCGGTGTTCAAGGGCCTGGCGCGGGCGCTGAAGGCGGCCTGCCGCCGCGATCCCCGGGTGCAGGGCGTGCCGTCGAGCAAGGGCGTTCTCTGATCCCATGATCGGCGTGGTCGACTACGGGATGGGGAACCTCGGGAGCGTGGCCAATGCGCTGGCGTACCTGAAGGCGCCGGCGCGCGTCCTGGCGGGGCCGGAGGAAATGGCCGGGTGCCATGCGCTGATTTTGCCGGGCGTGGGGGCGTTCGCGGATTGCATGGCGAACCTGGGACGGCACGGCTACGTGGAGCCGTTGCGGGAATGGATGGCGGCGGACCGGCCGCTGCTGGGCATTTGCCTGGGCCTGCAGGTGCTGGCGGAATCGAGCGAGGAATCGCCCGGAGTCGATGGGTTCGGCGTCGTGCCGTCGCCGGTGGTGAAATTCGCCGCGGCGCCGGGGCTGAAGGTTCCGCAAATCGGCTGGAACCGCGTGAGGCGGGCGCCGGGGCGGGATTGCCCGCTGTTCCGGGGGATTCCCGACGGGACGTATTTCTACTTCGTGCATTCGTACTATCTGCCCGGCGCGGAAGGCTGGGACGCAGGCTGGACGACCTACGGCGCGGAATACGCTTCGGCGGTGTGGCGCGGGCGGACGGCGGCGGTGCAGTTCCATCCGGAAAAAAGCCAGCAGGCGGGCCTGCGGCTGCTGGGCAATTTCATTGAATGGAGCAAGGAGTAGGGGCATGGGCGATTTCGCGATTTTGCCGGCGGTGGATCTCAAGGGCGGCAAGTGCGTGCGGCTGCGCCAGGGGCGCGCGGACGACGAGACGGTGTACGGGGACGATCCGGTCGCGCAGGCGCGCGAGTGGGCGCGGCAGGGCGCGGCGTGGCTGCACGTGGTGGATCTGGACGGCGCGTTCCAGGGAAAGCCCGCGCATCTGGACGTGGTCGGGCACATGGCGGCGGCGGCGGGCATTCCGGTGGAATGCGGCGGGGGGCTGCGGACGGATGCGGACCTCGATGCGCTGCTGGCGCGCGGGGTGCGCCGGGCCATTCTGGGCACGCGCGCGCTGGAACGCGTGGACGAACTGGCGGCGCTGGCGGCGAAGTACGGCGATCGGCTGGCGGTGGGCATCGACGCGCGCGACGGCTTCGTGCAGACGAAGGGCTGGACGGAAACGTCGCGCGTCACGGCCGTCGAGCTGGGCCGGCGCGCGGCGGACGCCGGCGTCCGGACGATCATCTACACCGACACGGCCACCGACGGCATGCTGCGGGGGCCGAATTTCGCGGGCAACGCGCACCTGTGCGACGCGGTGGGCCCGGCGTGCCGCGTCGTCGCCTCCGGCGGCATCACGACGGCGAACGACGTGCGCCGCCTGCGGGCGCTGGGCAAGGCGAACCTGGCGGGGGCCATCGTGGGCAAGGCGCTCTACGAGGGGCGCACGACCCTGGCCGAGCTGCTCGCCGCCGCGCGGGACGGCGCGTAGTCAGTCGCGACCGGGGTTGTCCCATGCGGGTGGCGGATGCGAGATGGGCCTTGCGGGTCGGACGCGCGACGCAGCAAAGGGTTCCGGCGAGACAGCTGGATTTATTGGCGGAGGTGGCGCATGAATGAGAAGAGCGCGGGGGGATCGGACATCCTGTTCGGGCTGGAATCGACGCCGCCGCTGCGCGTGGCGATGGGGGCCGCGATCCAGCATCTGCTCGCGATTTTCGCGGGCATCGTGACGCCGGCGCTGATCGTCTGCGGCCTGTGCGGGGCGTCGCCGGAACTGACGCGCCACGTGGCGGGCATGTCGCTGTTCATTTCGGGCGCATCGACGTTCATCCAGATCCACCGGTTCGGCGCCGTCGGTTCGGGTTTGCTGAGCATCCAAGGCACCAGTTCGAGTTTCATCGCGGTTTTCGCCGGCATGGCGACGGCCGGGCTGGCGCGGGGCGACGCGCCGGAACAGATGCTGGGGCTGATGCTCGGCATGGGGCTGGTCTGCGCGCTCGTGGAAGTGGCGATCAGCCAGATCCTGCCCACGATCCGCGCGGTCATCACGCCGCTGGTGGCCGGCATCGTGATCACGCTGATCGGCCTGACGCTCGTCAAGGTCTCCGCGATGCAAATCGGGGGCGGATCGGCGGCGCTGGAGGCGGGGACGTTCGGCGCTCCGCGCGACGTGGCCCTGGCCGTGTTTTCGGCGGGCGTCGTGCTGGCCATGAACCGGTCGCGCATTCCCGGGTTCCGCATGGGGGCGCTGATGGGCGGCATCGTGGCGGGCACGCTGGCCGCGGCCGGGGCCGGCGCCGTCGAGGTTCCCGCATGGACGGGCCCCTGGATCGCGGTGCCCGTGCCTTTCAAGATCGCCCTCCAGTTCCGCTGGGAGTGGATTTTGCCCATGGCGCTGATGTACCTGGCCTCGACCGTCGAGACCATCGGCGACATCACGGCGACCAGCATGGTCTCCGGCGAGCCGACCTCAGGGCCCCTCTACGAGCGGCGGCTCAGCGGCGGCATTCTGGCCGACGGATTGAATTCCATGGTGGCGACGATGTTCGGGGCGTTTCCGACGACGTCGTTCAGCCAGAACAACGGCGTGATCCAATTGACGGGCATCGCGAGCCGCCGGGTCGGAATGTGGATTGCGCTGTTCCTCGTGGTCATGGGGCTGGTGCCGGGCGTGGCGTGGATTTTCACGCTGGTGCCGACCTGCGTCCTGGGCGGGGCCACGCTGGTGATGTTCGGCACGGTGGCGGCCTCCGGCATCCGGCTCATGGCGTCGGGCGGATTCGGCCGCAAAAGCCTTCTGGTGGTCGCCACCAGCCTGGGCGCCGGGTTGGCCGTCACTTTGGAGCCGCGCATGCTCTCGCAATTTCCCGACTGGGCCCGGCAGTTGTTCGGTTCCGGCATCGTGACCGGTACCGTGGCGGCCGTTGTGGCCCAAGCCTTGGCCGGCCGGGATTGACGCTCACGCCGAGATCCACTTGGGGTCGACCGTGGCGGCGAAGGCCGCCGAAACGATGGCCTCGACGTGCAGGTTTTTCCCGCGGACCTTTTGTTCCAGCACTTTCCCGTTGGCATGGAGGGCGGCGACCAACCGGCCTTCGCCGGCGGGGATGACCAGATGCAGGTGTTTGACGCGTTCGCGCAGCAGGTCGGCAACGGTTTGGCAGAGGGTTGGCGTGCCTTCGCCGGTGGCGGCGGAGATGGATACGGACTGGCGGAACCGGTCGGCGAGGCGGATGGCTTGGTTGCGGCCGCGATCCAGGTCGGTCTTGTTGAACACGGCGAGGACGGGCTTGTCCTGCGCGTCCAGTTCCCGCAGCACGGCCTCGACGGCGTCGATTTGCTCGTCCACGCGCGGCTGGGCGGCATCGATCACGTGCAAGAGCAGATCGGCTTCGTTGACTTCCTCCAGCGTGGCCTTGAAGGCCTCGACGAGGTGGTGGGGCAGCTTGCGGATGAATCCGACGGTGTCGGTCAACAGGCAAAGCTGGTGGTTGGGCAGGCGGAGCTGGCGGGTGGTGGGATCGAGCGTGGCGAACAGCTGGTCGTCGGCCAACACGCCGGCGTCCGTGAGACGGTTGAGGAGGGTGGACTTGCCGGCATTGGTATAGCCGACGAGCGTCAGCAGGGCCCAGCCGTGGCGGCGGCGTCCGCGGCGCAATTCGGCGCGGCGCTGGCGGACGATCTGGAGCTGTTCGCGGATGCGGCCGATGCGCTGTTCGATGCGGCGGCGGTCGAGTTCGAGCTGCTTTTCGCCGGGGCCCTTGAGCCCGATGCCGCCCTTTTGCCGTTCCAGATGCGTCCACAGGCCGCGCAGGCGGGGAAGCAGATAGTGGAGCTGGGCCAGTTCGATCTGGAGGCCGCCCTCGAGCGTGCGGGCGCGCTGGGCGAAGATGTCGAGGATGAGCTGGGTGCGGTCCACGATGCGCACGCCGAAGATTTCCTCGAGGGCGCGGCCCTGCGCGGGGGAAAGATCGTCGTCGAAAATCACGACGCCGGCCCCGGCGGCTTTGGCTTCGGCGGCGATTTGCCCGGCCTTGCCCCGGCCGATATAGGTGGCCGGCTGGATGGCGCGCAGGCGGCAGAGGGTTTCGCCGAGGACCTCGGCACGGGCCGTATCGGCCAGCGCGCGCAATTCGCGGAGGGAATCTTCCACTTCGGCGCGGGGCTGGTCGCCCAGGGTGGTGGCGACGAGCCAGGCCTGTTCGGGAGCGCCAGACGAAAGGTTGTGCATCTCGGTCATGGTGATGACCCGACCTCCTTGTCGGGAGAAGGATTCAATATCCAATGTCCAATATTCAATGTCCAACCGAACAAGGGAACGGCCTTATCTTGGAAATGGGACATCGGGGTTTTGTGGATCCGGCCGGATCCGCTCCGCGAGCCAGTTCACGTCCCAGTCGGAGAAATACCAGCGTTCGCGCAGGGGCCGTTGCCAGTCGGGCGCGTCGGGCACGGACAGGAGGCCCAGATAGACGGCGAAATCCGCGGGCCCCAGTTTTTTCCGGATGGCGCCGACGAGCGCTTCGGCCTGCCAGTAGAAGGCGGCGGCGGCGTCGGCGTTGCGGGGATAAGCCGTCAGCGCCGTCAACTCGCCGAGGCCAAATAGATGGTCGGCAAGGTCGGGGGAAACGGGCCGATCCAGCGTTTGCTTGCGGGTACGCGCGCAGGTGTCGGCGGCGGCGGCTCCGACGAGCTGGGCCAGCCCTTCGTCCAGCCAGAGGGGGGGGCGGACGGGATGCCGTTTGTACGCCAGCCAGTGCGACAGCTCGTGGCCCAGGCGGAAAGCGAGCTTGAGCGGATCGTGGCCCGCATGCAGCCGGATTTCGTCGCCTTCCTGGACGGCAAACGCCTCGGCGCGGAAGAGGGCCTTGGCGCGCTTGTAGAAAGGCGGGGGTGTTTGCAGGCGGATGGCGAGGCGGGCCTTCCCGGCGGGGGCGCCGACGTGCTCCAGCGCGGCGTTCATCGCGATGGGCAGCGTGGAGAGAACCCGTTCCGGCAAGGCTTTTTGGGCGGTGGAGATTTCGCAGACGATCTGGCCGCCGGAAAAAACGAGTTCTTCGGACGCGCCGCGGGCAGGCAAAAGCAGGCAGGGCAGAAGCCATGCCAGCGCGGCAGACCGGATGGAGCAACTCATGGGCGCACTATACCCGCCCGGACGGGCGCTTTCAACAAAATCGCTATGGACAACGCCCCCGGGGCTGGAGTAGAACACGGCATGCTGATTGCGGGAGTAATTCAGCGGTAGAATGTCAGCTTCCCAAGCTGAACGTCGCGGGTTCGATCCCCGTCTCCCGCTCCATTTTTTGTAAAGGAGATGGAATGAGCATGGCGTGTTGGAAGTCGTTTCGTGCCGTTGCGTTTGTTGCCGCGTCGTGTTTGGTCGTGGGCTCCGCTCCGAAAGCCCTGGCGGCCGACTCCTCGCTGATGCAGTCCGACGGGCTGCATCCGAGCGAATGGGGCAGCCAGGTCGTGGCGATGGCGTTCACCGACGAAATCGACTCCGTTTCGAACGGCAGCAGCAACCATTCGGACGTGGTGGTGTGCCTCGGCGACAGCATCACGGAGGGCTACGGGGCGACCGGCTATCCGGCCTATCTCGAAACGATGACGGACAAGACCTGCGTCAATGCCGGCATAAGCGGCAGCCAAAGCATTCGCGGCGCCACCCGCGTGCGCAGCCTGCTGTACCAATACCGGCCGGCCTACCTCTGCGTCCTGTACGGCGCCAACGACGTCATCACGGGCAAACCGGCCTACTATACGATCGAAAACCTGAAGTTCATTTGCGATTCCGCCGAGCATGCCTTTACGTGCCCGATTCTGGCCACGTTGACGCCGATGTCCGGAGCCTACGCGGGAAACAACGCGAAAATCAAAGACCTGAACAACAAGATCCGGGCCTTGGCCCTCGCGGGGGGATATCGGCTGGTCGACTTGGAAGACGAGTTCGAATAAGCCGTTCAGGGCTTTCCCAGCAGTTGGCGGTAGGCGTCGGCGAGGCGCTGCTTGTATTGGGCGTAGTTGTAGGTGGAGAGATACAGCCGGTGCCCGGCGTCGCCGAGGCGTTCGCGCAGCGGGGCGTCGGTCGCCAGGGCGACGATGCCGGCGGCGAAGGCTTCCGGAGTCGGGGCGACGAGGCGGGCGTTGGAATCGTCGAGGATGAGGCGGTTGGCGGGGTTGTCGCAGGCGACGATGGCGCGGCCGGCCTTGAGGTAGTCGAGCAGCTTGAGGGGGGTGTTGCCGCCGGCGATGCGGGGGGAGAGGAGGAGGTCGGCGCCGGCGAGGACGTGCGGAAGTTCGTCGGGGTGGATGTGGCCGGGGAAAAAGACGCGGTCGGCCAGGCCGAGGTCCATCAGCTCGGTTTGGCGCAGGGAAACCTGTTCGGGGCTGCCGCCGATGACGGCGAAATGCAGGTTGGGGTTTGGACGCAGGGCAAGGGGAATGGCGCGGAAAAGGAGGTCGATGCCTTGGTAGACGGCGAAGGAACCGACGTAGAGGGCGAGGACGGCGTGGGGCGGAAGCCCAAGGCGCTCGCGGGCTTCCCGGGTTTTCGCCGGGTCGGGTTCGACGAGCGAGGAGGGGATGTCGAAGACGTGGTGCACGGGTTTGCCGGGGGCGATCTGCCGGGCTTGCGCGACGAGCGCGGGGCCGGTGCCGATGACGGCGTCGGCGCGGAGGATCGAGAAGCGCTCGACGCGGCGGTAGGCGGCCATGACGAGATTGCGGACGAAACCCTTTTTGTAGGACGCGGGGTCGGAGTGCTTTTCGAAGACCATCTTGGCGCCGTGGCGGCGGGCGAGGACGGCGGCGATGGGGCCGGCATCCTCGATGCCGTGGATGACGGCGTAGCGGTGGCGGCGCGCGAGGGACGAGGCTTTGCAGTAGAGCGCGACGTCGAGGATGGCCTTGGGGGCGGAGGGGCCGATGGCGAGGTTTTTCGCGCGGATGACGTTGGGCGCGCGGTGGAGGACCACGCCGGGAATCGGCTTGTCTTCGCCGACGGGCATGACGAGGAGATCGACCTCGTAGCCGAGTTCGGCGAGGGCCTGGGCATTGAAGCGGACGCGCAGGGGCGAGCCGCGCCACTGGAAAAAGGGCTGGGGGGAAATCAACAGGACGCGCGTTTTTCCGGCGGTCATGGCGTCTGCTTCTCCCGCGCGTTGAGGCGGAGGCGGCGGAACACGGAAAGCGGAGAGCCGCGGCGCCCGCCGAAAGCGATGGGCGCGATGCCGGCCGCGAGGGCGGCCTTCAGGGGCGCGACGAGGCGGGCCGGGTCTTCCGGGGCGGGAATGGAAAAAACGCAATGGTAGGATCCCGCGACGCGTTCTTCGCCCGCCACGGGCAGGGGGTCGGAGCCGGCGAGGACGGCGCGGCCTTGCTTGCGGGCCTGGGCATAGAGGCGCGGGGCGGGCCAGCCGAGGGGTCGCAGGGAGGTATCGACGAGGAGCAGCTGCGCGGGAGGGAATTCCCGCACGAGTCGGCGGACGAGTTGGCCGCGGGCGAACAGCCATTTGCCGGGGGCCCAGTCGAGCGCGGGCCATCCGCCGGCGGCGAGGATGGCGCGGACGATTTCGCGCGCGGGCGGACCGTCGGCGATGGGCTCGTCGGAAAAGAGGGAGCAGACTTCGATGCGTTCGGCGGAAACGATTTGGCGTCCGGCAAGGATCCAGAGATCGCGGTGGTCGGGGAGGTGGCGGATTTTGATGCCGCCGTCGGGGTCCCACGCGGCGATGCGCCAGCGGTCGCCGGGGAGGCGGATTTCATCTTGCGCGAGGGCCTGGAAAAACGAGCAGTCGGCGCGTTCGGCGAGGCAAAGGACGCGCAGGTCGGTGGGGGCGACGCGGGGCATGTGGTCGAGGGCGGCGAGCAGGAGGCGCGGGACGTCGTGGAAGGGATAGACGTGCGCGTGGGCGTCGAGATGGAGGCGGACCGATTTCATTCCGCGTTCTCCGGCGGCGAAGGACGGAGGGCTTCGACGGTGTCCGGGGAAAGGGCGAACGCGAGGTCGCGGCCGCGGATGGCGGCGCGGCGGGGGCCGCCGGGGGAAAGTTCGTCGCCGACGAGCAAGAGGGTGGCCAGTCCGGTTTGCCCGCGCAGACCGACCTCGATGGAGAGGTAGGGAGGATCCAAGCCTTCGCGGGCGGCCTGCGGGCCCTGGGCGAGGAGGGATTCGGCGCGCAGGGGCGAGAGGGCGGCGAGAACGCGGGGGATCCACGGTGCGTCGGGCGACCATGCGCCGGTGGCGGAATCGCACGCGGCTTGAATGGTTTGGTCGGCGGTGGCCACGCGGATTTCCGCCACGTCGCCGAGGGGGAGGGACAGGATATCGCGGGAGCGATAGGCGAGCGAATCGAGCGTGAAATCCAGCAGGCTGGGCGGAGCGGAAAGGGCGACGGAGGAGTCGCCTTCGATGGCGATGCGCGCGGAGGCGGGATCGCCGGGGTGGGGTCCCAGGCGGAGCACGACGGGCGCAGAGCCGGCGGGCTGCCGTTCGATACGGATGGTCCGCGCGAAAGGCGGCGCGTTGGAGGGCGCCTTCGTTTCGAAGGCGGTCAGGCGGACATTGGCCCAGAGGCGGAGCAGGTCGTCGATGGCGGCGGGCTCGGCGGGGGCGCGCACGGGGGAGAGCAGTTGCCAGGAATCGCCGTCGGCGCGGGCGAATTCAAGGACGGATTCGCCTTCTTCGATGCGGACGCGGGCGATGGCGTTGGGATCGGTGCCGGGGATGCGCCGATCGCGGAGGTCGTCGGGGCGAACGAGGAGCGCTTGGCGGACGGCGGCGGGAACGGCGTAGACGGAGGTTTCGGCCTGGAGGCGGGCATAGACGAGATTGGTGGCGTTGGGGAGGGGGTCGCCGATGGCCAGCACCTGGGAGCCATCGCCGGAGTCGGTGTTGACGACGGCGGTGAGGGCGCTTTGGCCGTCGAGGCCGTAGGGCGCGAGATCGGCGACGGCGTCCTGCACGAACTGGACGACGGAGCAGGAGAGGAGCTGTTCGACGAGGGCCGCGACGGTGGCGGAATCGGCGCGGGCGGTGAAGGGCTGGAACATGCGCCAGGCGCCATCGGGCTGGCGGGCCAGCTGGACGTAGCCGGACGGGCCGCGGACATCGAGGCGTTCGATGGCGGCGGGCGTGCCGGAGAGAAGCGATCGGTCGCGGAGGGCTTCGGCGCCGGCGGGCAGGAGGCCGAGAAGGGACGTGTCGATGCGGGCCAGGCCGGCATGGTCGGATTGGCGGACGTAGATGCCGTCGCCGAGGGGGGTGCGGCGGCCAATGAGGATGCGGTTGGTGATGGAGCCTTCGATGATGGAGATGGAAGCGCGCGGATCGTCGAGGCCGTAGGGGGCGTAGGGATTTTCGGCGCGGCGGGAGGGCAGAACGATGTCGCCGCGGGGCAGTTCCTGGAGCGCATCGAGGAGCCGTTCGATGGCGATGGAGTCGGCGCGGGCATCCATGGGGCGGACCAGATGCCATTGGCGGCCGTGGAGGCGGCATTCGATGGACAGGTCGCCGGATTCGATCCGCAGGCGATCCACGCGGGCGGGTTCGAAGCGGAAGGCGCGGCGGGCCCGTTCCATGCGGGCGCGGGCCGTGTCGTCGTCGCGGTCCCAGAAGGCGATCAGCAGGCCGAGGCCGGCGGCGACCAGCGCCAGGATTCCGGTGAGGCGGAAATTCATGGTCAGCTTCTCCTCCGCCAGGCGACCCATACCCCGAGGGCGGCGACAAGGGCGGGCAGAACGACCACGACGGCCCCGAACAGCTTGCGCAGCTGGCGGGCATCCATCACGAGGCGAAGCTCCTGGAAGGACGCGGGGGAAAGGGCCATCAATTCTTCGCGTTCCAGCAGCCAGTTGGCGGCATTCAGGAAGAAATCGGCGTTGGCGCCCATCAGCCCGCTGTTGGAGGCGAAGTCGGAATCGCCGACGACGACCAGGCGGGTGGAGCGGATCTGCACGTGGACGCCGGGGACGGGGCCGCGCTCGATGGCGACGGCGACGGGGATGGCGCCGGAAATGTCCACCTGCGGATCGTAATGCGGCGAGGGGTCGTCGGGGTCGAACTCGGCCCAGCCGGCCGGAGAACTGGCGGCCAGCTCCGCGACGGAGGGTTTGTCCCCGCCGGCCGCGCGGGGGCGGGGCCGGACGGAGCGGGGCAGGAAGAAGACGCTGGCGATGGCATCCAGCGAGGCGGTGATGGGATGGGGGGGATAATCGGGCACGTAGAGTTCGCGGCCGCTGAGGGTGCGGGTTTCGTCGATGACGACGTCGTCGCCGAGCACCACGCCCCAGGTCGCGAGAAGGGGCTCGAGTCCCGTCTGGACGCGCGCGTCCAGCAGGAGGAGCAACCGGCCCTTGCGGTCGAGATAGTCGCGGATCAAGGCGGTTTCGAAGGGGGCGAACGATTGGACGGGGCCGGCGACGACCATCAGGGCGCAGTGGTTCGGCACGGTCCGGGCTTCGCCGAGATTGAGGGTTTCGACGGCGACGTTGTCGTCGCGCAGGCGGGCGGCGATGCGCGAAAAGCCCGAGTGCCGGTCGAAGTCGTCGGGGGACCGTTCGCCGTGGCCCTGCGTGAAAAAAACGGCGGGGCGGACGGTCTGGGTGAGGGACAAGAGGGCGCTGCTGAAAAACTGTTCGCCGCGGAAAACGCGGCGGGGGCGTTCGCCGGGGGCGTCGGGATAGCCGAAGTCGAGGAGATCGGCGGCGGGCACGGCCTGGGAACGGCCGCCGATTTCGAAAACGACGCATTCGGCGCCCGGCAAATCGTACTGGCGCACGAGTTGTTCGGCCCGGGCGAGGTCGCGGTCGGGATCGACGAACTCCACGTCCATGCTGGCGGCGTGCGCGGCGTACTCCTGCAACAGGGCGGCCACGGAGTCATGGACTTCGTTGGACGGGCGGACCAGCGCGACGGCGCGGACGTCGTCTTCGATGGATGCCAGGAGGTGGATGCTTTTTTCGGAGAGGCGGGAGGAGAGGGTATGGCTCCAGTGGACGCGCGAATAGTGGCGCAGGGAGAGGTAGTTGACCATGGCGAAAATCGCAGCGGCCAAGGCGATGGCGACGCCGAGATTGGCGCGCAGGGCGGCGCGCCGGACGCGGCCGGAGGAGGGCGAGGCTGGAGGGCGGGCATTCATGGCGTCAGCGCAACCGGCGGGCCTCCAGCAGGCGGGTGGAAACGAACAGCAGCAGGACGGTCAGGCTGAGATACCAGACCACGGCGCGGGTATCGACGATGCCGTCGGCGAAATCCGCCACGTGCAGCGGCGCGGAGAAAAAGCGGGACGACTGGCGGACGGCTTCCAGGTGGGAGAGGACCGGGAGCCACCCCGCCGCCAGCAACATGCCCAGCAGGGCGAGGCAGGCCATGGCGGCGACGGCCTGGTGGCGGGTCAGCAGGGAGCAGAGCAGGCCCATGGCGATGAAGGAGGCGCCGACCAGGGCCGTGCCCAGGTAGCCGGCCGCAAGGGGCCCCCCGTCCAGCGCGGGCAAATGGGCGCCGCAACGGGACAGGACGAAGGCATAGGCCAGCGTGGGGATCCAGAGCAGGAGAAACGTGGAATAGGCCGCCGCGAATTTGGCCAGCACGACCTCCGTCTCGCCGACCGGCGCGGTCATCAGGGATTCCAGCGTGCCCATGCGCCGCTCTTCGGCGAAGAGCCGCATGGTGAGCAGGGGCGTCACGATCAGCATGGCCAGCCAGAACCAGGGCGAGCCAAACAGGACGCCGGACACGTCGGCGTCGGCGCCGCCCTGCGCGAGGCGGGAAACCAGCATCCAGAAGCCGAATCCGGTCACCAGCAGGAAGAAGACGCCGACGACATAGGCGATGGAGGTTCGGAAATAGGCGCCCATTTCGCGCCGCCAGAGGGTGAAAAAAGCGTTCACGGGACCCTCCGGCGCATGTCGGGGTTTTGCACGCGGGACGGCAGGGTGGTCAGGCGCAGGAACGTCTCTTCGAAACCCTTCGCGCCGTGGGCCTGCACGAGGCGTTCGGGAGAATCCGCGGCGGCGAGGCGTCCGGCGTTTAAAATCAGCACGCGGTGGCAGAGGCGTTCTACCTCGGAAAGGACGTGGGTGGAAAACAGCACGGCCCGGCTCCGGTCCCATTCCTTCAGCAACTGGCGGATGGTATGGACCTGCGCGGGATCCAGGCCGGCCAGCGGCTCGTCCAGCAGCAGGACGTCGGGCTGGTGCAGCAGGCAGTCCGCCAGCCCCGTGCGCTGGCGGTATCCGCGCGAGAGGGTGCCGATGACGCGCCGGGAGCAGTCGCCGAGGCCGCACTGCTCGATCACGTCGCGGAGGCGCGCCGCCAGGCGGGTCCCGCGCAGCCCCCGGATGCGGCCGCGGAAGGAAAGATATTCGTCGATGCGCATTTCCGGGTAGAGGGGGACGGATTCGGGGAGGTAGCCGATGCGCCGCCGGGCTTCCCGGGATTGGGCGGTTACGTCGTGGCCCGCCACTTCGACGCGGCCCGAGGTGGGCGCCAGAAAGCCCGCCAGGATGCGCAGGGTGGTGGTTTTGCCGGAGCCGTTCGGACCGAGGAGGCCCGCCACTTCGCCGCGCCGGATTTGGAACGACACGCTGGCCAGCGCTTCGCAGCGGGGGAAGCGCCGGGTCAGGTTGTCCACGTCGATGAGCAGGTCCGCGTCGGCCATGATGGTTGCCATTGCGCGCCACCATACCCGTTGGCCTCGGCTGAATCAATCCATAAGGCCTGCGGATGCGCCCCCTGCGGATTCCGGCGGCGAAAAGATTTTCCACGGCGGGGGAAAACGCTAGGATGGCCCGCATGAGGAAAGGATTCCATCGGTGGCGGCCGGCGCTGTGTGCGCTGGGGCTCGCCGGGGCGGCGTGGGCCCAGGCGCCGGAGACGGATCCGCAGTCCCTCCTTCTGGAAGACGCCATCGGTCAGGCGTTGCAGCACAACCGCGATTTGGCGAAAGGCGCGCTCGGCCTGCAGGGCCATCGCATTGCGGGCGACCAGGCCCGGGAATCGGCGCGCGGAATCCAAATCGTCCCGGAAGGCGCGGCCGGCGCGGAATCGGACGGCGAAACGTGGCGGGCCGGCCTGCGCGCCGAAGCGACGGGCGCCTATGGCACGCGGATGGCGGCGAGCGCCGCCGCGCGGCAAATCGCGGTGGCGGGTGCGCCGGATCTGCGCCGCGAGGAAGTGAAGGTGGAAATTTCGCAGCCCCTCTTCCGGAATTTCGGGCCGCTGGCGCAAAACGAGTCCATCACGACGGCCAACGAGACCCTGCTGGCGGCGCGCCGGGCCTGGGAGCGGGACCGGTCGTCGCTGGCGGTGCGCGTGGTGGAAACCTACGAAGGGCTGATCTATCTGCGCCGGCAGATCGAAAGCGACGAGGCATTTGCCGTCCGCATGGAACGGGCCTGGGCCTTGGCCGATGCGCGCGAGCGGCAGGGCAAGGCGACGCGCACCGAAGTGCTGCGCATGGACCTGCAGCGCGGGGAGGCCGCCGCGCGCCTGGAGACGGGCCGCTCGCAATTGGCGGTCCAGTTCCAGGAATTCGCCGATCTGCTCGGCCTGCCTCTCGAATCCCGTTTTCTGCTGACGCCGCCGCCGCTGCTGGCGCTCGACGTCGGGGGGAGCGAGCAGGCCTTGGCCGTTGCGCTGGACGAACGCCCCGACTACGCCCAGGCGTTGCAGGACGTCGCAACCGGCGACCGCCGGTTGCGGCTGGCCCGCCGGAATCTCCTGCCGGATCTGAAGCTGTCCGCCCGCCAGACCACCTTCGGCGAAGGCGAGGAGTGGAGCGACGCGGGGCGGCTCGACGAAGAAGACTGGTTCGTGGGGCTGACCGCCGACATGAATCTGAATCTGCGCGGGGCGCATCTGGACGTGGCGCGCGCCGGCGTCGACGCCGAAGCGGGCCGCCAAACGGCGGAAATCGTGCGCCACCGCCTCGCGCTGGAGGTGAACTCCGCCGTGGCGGCCTATCGCCGGACGCGCGCCGAATTGGAACTGGCCGCGCGGAACCGCGAGCTGGCCGCCAACCGCGCCGCGCTGGCGCGGGCGCTGTTCGAAGCGGGCCGCGCCGCGGCCGACTCGGTGTCCGACGCCGAATCCGACGGAATCGCCGCCGAATTGGGCGAACTGCGCGCGCGGCGCGACGCCTCCGTTGCCGCCTACCGCCTGTTGCACGTTCTCGGCACGCTGGTGCCGGCGCCCCGGGAGATCTTGCGCGCCGAAAACGGAAAGACGACCCATGAAAATTAGACCGGGACTGGCGGGATGGATTTGCGCGGCGCTGCTGGCCGGCTGCGGCGATGGCCGGGAGGCCTCCGTGCGCCTGGCGGCGGCGGAGCGCGGCGCCATCCGCATGACGATGCCGTTCCAGGGCGAACTGGAGGCGCGCCGCGTGGAGATGGTGGCCGTGGGCGTGCAAGGTTCGGCCGTGCTGGCCGAACTGGCGCCGGAAGGCACCCGCGTGGAGGCGGGCGACCTGCTGGCGCGGTTCGACGCCTCGCAGATCGAGCAGGATTTGGCGCGGCAGGAGAACGAGCTGGTGCGGGCGCGCCAGGAGCTGGAGAGTCTCGAAAAAGCCGAATTGCCGATGGAATTGCTCGACATGGAATCCAAGCGCATGGACGCGCAAGCCGAACGGGAAGCCGAAGAGCGTTTTCTGGACTCGGCGCGGGATTTGGCAGAGCGCGGATTGATGTCGGCCGGCGAAGTGGCCCAGCAGGAGAAAAAGGTGGAGGCCTTGCGCGCGCGGGGGGCGCAGATGGAAACGCGCCTGGACCTGACGCGGAAGCACGTGCACGCCGCCCGGCTGGCCAAGGCGCGCGCGGCGCTGGAGGCGGCGGAACGGCAGCGCGATTTTACGGCGCGCCAGCGGGAGCTGTGCGAGGTGCGCGCGCCGGTAGCCGGGGTGGCCATGCGGGTGCCGCTGCCGGTGGGCGGCGAATATCGGACGGCCCACGTGGGCGACACCTTGTTTCGCAACCAGATTTTTCTCTGCCTGCCCGATCCGTCGGAACACGTCGTGCGCGGCTACATCGGCGAGGCCGAACTGCCGTGGGTAAAGCCGGGCCGCGCCGTGGAAGCCGTTCCGGGCGCCTACCCGCACGTGAAGCTGGCCGGCCGCGTGGAAAGCGTCGGCGGCATGGCCCAGACGCGGCCCGGCCTGCCCGTGTGGCGCAAGTTCTTTCCGGTGCAGATTGCGCTCGACGCCGTGCCGGAGCCGATGCCCGTGGGCATTTCCGTGCGGGCCGAAATCGTCGCCGGCGAATCGGCGAACGCGCTGACGTTGCCGCGCGAAGCCGTCGAATGGCGCGGCGCGCAAGCCTTCGTGCGCAAGGCGTCGGGGGAGGAAGCCGCCATCCAAACGGGCTTGGCAGACGCCGCGCGGATCGAAATCACGGGGGGGCTGGCCGAAGGCGAAAAGGTGCGGCTGCCTTGAGAAAGCTGGCGTCAGACCTGTGGACCGGCCTGCGGACGGGGCCCGCCCGCGCGGGGCTGGCGTTTTTCAGCCTGGCGCTGGGCCTTTTCGCCGCGACGATTCTCCTGTCCACGCTGGATGCCTTGCGCCTGCAGGCGCGGGAACTGGTCCGCCATTTCGGAGCGGGCGCGTTTGCGCTGGCGCGATCGGCCTCCGAAACGGATGCCGCGTGGAATCGCCGGCACGTGGACTTTTTTCGCGAGAATCTGGGGGCGGCCGCCGCCATATCGGGCGTAAAGGAACTCCCGGCGGCCGGGGGCCTCGATTTCGCCGTGCGGGCCGCCGACGAGGAACTGGCGCGCGCGCGGGGGTGGCGATTCACGGAAGGGCGGGCGCTGGACGCGCTGGACGTGCGGCAAGGGGCGCGCCATGCGGTGGCGTCCACCGGGCTTTTCCGCCGGAACGGGTGGCGCGTCGGCGATCTGGTCTTGCTGGGCCACGAGCCGTTCCGGCTCGTGGGGCGTTTCGAGGCCGGCGGCGAAGAGGTGCCGGGCTTTCCCCAGGCGGCGGTCTACGTGCCGCATACCGTCGATGCGCTGGAGACCGGAAACGCGGACGCGCGCAGGCGCGTCGATGTGCTGCTGTTCCGCGCGGCGGAAGGCGTTTCGCCCGAGGCCTTGCGCCTGCGCGTGGCGGCGTTGCTGGGGCAACCCGGCGCGGGCGGGGCCGGGGTCGAATGGATGACGCCGGAATCCCTGTTGCAGGGCATTCGGCGGTGGCAGCGCGCCATCGGCTGGACGGCCGGAGTGGGGGGTGCGCTGGGGCTGTTGCTGGGCGCGGCCACGCTGGCGGGGATGCTGCTGACGGGAGTGCGGGAGCGCATTCCGGAAATCGGCCTGCGCCGCGCCCTCGGGGCCCGTCGGCGCGAAATCGCCGCGCTGTTCGTGGCGGAGGCGCTGGCGTTGACGTTCGCCGCGGCGGTCGCGGGCATGCTGGCGGCGGAATCCGCCTTGCGCGGGCTGGGCGGGCGATTTCCGCTGCCGTTCCATTTCGGCGCGGGCGCGCGGCTTTTGCCGCTGGCGCTGGCCGGCGCCATCGCGCTACTATGCTCCGTGGGGCCGGCGTGGATGGCGGCGCGCCTGCCGCCGGCGGAGGCGCTGCGAAATGAATAAAAATCTCGCGATGGTGGTATCTTTGCTGATGGCGGCAGGAGCCTGCGCGCGGGAGGAAGAGGTGCCGATGAGCAAGAACTGCATGGAATCCACCTTGGCCGGGGCGTGGTACGACGCGAATCCCAACCGCCTGAAAACCGAATTGGCGGGGTATTTGCGCCAAGCGGCGCCGGAGGCCGATCCGTCCATTTTCGCCGTCGTCGTTCCGCATGCGGGCTATTCCTATTCGGGGCCCTGCGCGGCGGTCGGGATCAAGGCCCTCGCCGCGCGCGAGGATTTGCGCCGCGTGGTGGTGCTGGGCTTTTCGCACCGCATGCATCTGCCGGGCCGGGCCAGCGTGCCCAGCCGCGAAACCCACTATCGTTCGCCGCTGGGCGAAACGCCGCTGGACGCCGAGGCCATCGCCGGGCTGATGAAGAATCCGCTCTTCACCGACGCCCCCTCCACGCGCCAAGGCGAGAACAGCGTAGAGATGCAGTTGCCCCTCCTGCAGGTCGCGCTGGATGGCCGCGCGTGGAAGCTGGTGCCCGTCACGCTGGGCCAGCTCGACGACGACTCCCGCGCCGCGGCCGCCGACGCGCTGAACGGCCTAATGGACGGGCATACCGCGCTGGTCGTCAGCTCGGACTTCACGCACTACGGGCCGAATTTCGGCTTTGTCCCGTTCCGCACGAACGTCGCCGAAAACCTGCGCAAGCTCGACGGCGGCGCCATCGAAAAAATCGTCGCCGGCGACGCGGAGGGATTCGCGGCCTACTGCGACGAGACCGGGGCGACCATCTGCGGGCAGGACCCCATCGGCGTGCTCTTGCGGATGCTGCCGGCGACCTTCACGGCCCGGCAACTGGCCTACGACACCTCGGGAAACCAGACCGGCGATTTCGGGAATTCGGTCAGCTATGCCTCCATCGCGTTCTACGGGGAAGGGAAACCCGCGAAAAAGGAAAAGGCCCAGGCGGAAGCGCCGACGCTTTCCGGCGAAGACAAGAAAGTCCTGCTGGCCATGGCCCGGAAAACCATCGAGCAATCCTTGAAAGGCCATCGCCCCGCCGATCCGGAAGACCTCGGCGTGGAGCCCACGCCCGCCATGAAGAAGAAAATGGGCGGATTCGTCACCCTGACCATCGACGGCGAACTGCGCGGATGCATCGGCGAGATTTTCCCGCGGCGCGCGCTGGCGGACGTCGTGCTCGACCACGCCATCGACGCGGCGTTCCACGATCCGCGGTTTCCGCCGCTGACCTCAAAGGAATTCGGAAAGATCCGCATCGAGATCAGCGCGCTCACGCCGCCGAAACCCGTCGCGTCGTACAACGACATCGAGATCGGCCGGCACGGCATGGTGCTGGAGTTGGGCGGCCGGTCGGCCGTTTTCCTGCCCCAGGTCGCGCCCGAACAGGGGTGGGATTTGGCCACCACGCTGACGCATCTGGCCTACAAGGCCGGCCTGCCCGGCAACGCCTGGCAGGATCCGCGCGCGACGTTCACCGTCTTCGAGGCCATCGTCTTCCACGAATAGCCGGCAGATGGGTCTTGATTTGCCCGCGCGCGCTTTGCCGCGCCGTTCGCCGTCGGAAGGACCGGCGCGATTTTACGTAGTACGTAAAAATGTTTCGCGGATTTTACGTAGAACGTAAAAATTTTGTACGTAGTACGTAAAACCGGCGGGCGCGGCCTGAACTGCGGTCAGGCGGGGCGGAGGGCGTCGAGGGCGGCGAAGAATTTTTGCTCGATGGCGGGCCAGGCGTATTCGCGGGCGACGAAGTCGCGTCCGCGCGCGCCGAGGGCGGCGCGGGCGTCGGGGTGGTCGAGGAGGTAGAGAAGCTGGGTTTCGAAGTCGGGATAGTGGCGGAACCAGAGGCCGGCGCCGGCGGCGCGGCACTGGCTGACGAGGACGCGGCTCTGGGCGTGGACAAGGCCGGGGGTGCCGGCAAGGAACGCTTCGAGGAGCACGATGCCGAAGCTTTCGTTGACGGACGGGTGGAGGAACGCGACGGCGCCGGCCATGGCTTCGTGTTTCTCATCTTCGCCGACGAATCCGGCGTCAAGGATGTGAGGCCAGAGGGCGGGCGGGGCGTCGATGGCGCCGGAGCCGGTGAAGACGAGCTTCACGTCGCGCCCGGTGCGTTCGCGGAAGGCGTGGACGTAGTCGCAGACGAGGGGCGTGCCCTTGAGGGGTTCGCGGCGGCCGGAGTACAGGACGTAGGGGGCGGAGAGGTTGTGGCGCTTGGCGAAGGCGGCGGGATCGGCGTCGAAGGGATCGAGGCCCATGCCGACGATGCGGGATTTGGCGTCGGGATAGGCGAAGAGTTCGCCGGCGAGCTCGCGTTCGGCCTGGGCGTTGAAGAGGCATCCGGCGGTTTCCGAAAAGAGGCGTTTCATGCAGGCGAGTTTGGCGAAGGGTTCGTCGTGGAGGCAGGGGACGAGGAGGGAGCGCGAGGGGTGGGCGAGGGCGGTGAACCACGTGAGGCCGAAGAGATAGGGGCCGAGGAGAATGGCGCGGTATTCGGCGGCGTGCCGATCGAGGTGGCGCAACAGGGCGGCGGAGTTGACGCCGTTGCGGAGCCAGAGGAGTTCGTCGGCTTCGGAGACGGGATGGCCGCGGTCGATGGCTTGCTGGATGCGGAGGAACGTGCCGGCGTCGCGGTCGTCGACCGGGAAGAAATGGACGTCCATGCCGTCCACGTGCTTCCGGCCGGCGGGAAGGGTGTTTTCCCAGGTGAAGTGGCTTTGGGCGCAGGTGGTGAGGAAATCGACGGCGACGCCGCGGGCGGCGGCGTGGAGGGCGAGATTCTTGAAAAGGGTCTCGGCGCCGCCGACCGCGCCCTCGCCGGCGAAACGGGGGCAGACGAAGGCGAGGCGGTCAGG
>JBFXHR010000008.1:0-81898 GCA_050176815.1 Kiritimatiellia bacterium | reverse complement strand
GGAACCGCCCGAACGTGCCGTAGGCGCGCGGATGCGGATGATCCTTGGACAACGGCCCCGTCGGCGAACGGATCGACGCATCGGAACCGATCATCACCCACGGCTCGGACAGAATTTTCCACATGTTCTCTTCGCTCATGCCGAAGAAAATGCCGCCCGTGAACAGTTTGTCCGTCTCCATGAACCGCAGCGCCGCATCCAGCGGATGCAGCTTCCAGGCTTCCGCCGCCAGCGCGATGGGCTGGCCCGCGAACGGCGCGTTGTCCGGATGGTGCGTGCTGCCGACCCAGACGTTCTCCCAATATTGGTCGTCGCGCGCCGCCGCCATCTCCGCGCGGATCTTCTCGCGTTCCGCCCGATCGCGCAGCCGCGCCAAAATCGCCGCGCGCCCGCCCTGCGCCGCCCAGGTTGGCAGGATCACATCCAGATCCGTGCACGACGCCGTATAGGGGTACCGGTCCGACGCCACCTCGACGCCCGCCGCCCGCGCCGCGCGGATTTTTTCCAGCGCCGCGTCGAGCTTGCCCCAGTTCGCCCGCCCCGCCGTTTTCAGGTGCGAAATCTGTAAGCGCACGCCGCTGGCGCGCGCGACGTTCAAGGCCTCGTCGATGGCTTCCAGCAGCTTTCCGCCTTCGCTGCGCATGTGCGTCGCGTAGATGCCCCCGCGCCGCGCCACCACCTTGGCCAGCGCCTGGATTTCCTCCGGTTGCGCATACATCGCCGGCGCGTAGACCAGCCCCGTGCTCAGCCCCGCGCCGCCCTCTTCCAGCGCCGCCTCCAGCAGAACCTGCATCTTCGCGATTTCGTCCGGCGTCGCCGCGCGCGCTTCGATGCCCATCACCGCCGCACGGATCGCGCGGTGCCCGATCAGCATCGCCGAATTCACAGCCGGCTTCTGCGCATCCAGCAGCGAGCGGTATTCGGCCACCGAATGCCAGTCGCCGGGATATTTTTGTTCCAGCCAGTCCGACGGCATGGTGTAGCCCGGCCAACGCGGCGCCGCGCTCGCGCCGCAGTTGCCCGTGATTTCCGTCGTGACCCCCTGCCGGATCTTCGACGGCGCGCCGGGCTCGATCAGCAGATACGCGTCCGAATGGGTATGCACGTCGATGAAGCCCGGACAAACCAGCAGGCCCGCCGCGTCGAATTCGTTCGCCGCCTGCGCCTGCGAAAGATCCCCCACCGCCGCGATGCGGTCGCCCGTGATCCCGACATCGGCCCGCACGCCCTCCCCGCCGAATCCGTCCACGATGGTTCCGCCGCGCAAAATCCAGTCGAATCGGTCCGAATTCATCTGGGCCACGCTACCACGTCCGCCCCCCGCCGTCACGCCCGCGCCCCCGCAAGCGCGGAAACGCAAGCCGCAAGCGGGGAAAAGTATTCAGGCCCGTTTTCGGGCACAACCATCCGCACATGGGCGGCCGCATGCCGCGGCGCCCCACACAGGAGAAAGCATGAAAACGAAACGAATCGCGATGGCATTGGCGGGCGTGGTGGGCACGATGGCGCAGGCCGCGCCGCCGGCCGGCCTGCTGGCGCCGGTCGCCGTGGAGGAACGCCCTGCCGTCCGCGTGGCCTACGTCGAACAAGTCGGGAATTTCCAGAACAATCCCGGCATCTACGACGTCCTGCTCCAAAAGCTGCTCGACTGGGCGCTTCCCGCCCGATTCTGGGAATTCCCCCAAAAAACGCTCATCGTCTGCATCTATCCGGACGATCCCGCGGCCACGCCACCGGAACAACAGCGCCTCTGGCTCGGCATCACGATTCCCGACAACGCCGTGCCGCCCGACGGCATCCGCGCCCTGACGCTGCCCGCCGGACCCCATGCCGTCGGCCGCTTCGCGATTCCGTCCGACCAGTTCGGCGCGGCCTGGGGCCATCTCTACGGCGAATGGATTCCCCACAGCGGCTACGCCCCCGCCGGCCTCGCCTACGAACTCCAGAAAAACGACTCGTCCGAGGACCCCGAGCAAAAGCACCTCGTCGACATCTGCATCCCCGTGCAGCCGCTTCCCGCGCCCTGAAGTCCCGTTGTTTCCGGAGCGATCCTTGCGTCCCTGCGTCCACGCGCCGCGGGACGCAAGAACGGCCCCGAGCCGCGGCCCCCGCGCGACGCCACGTCCTTCGTTTCGGCGTTCATATCCCCGGGGCCTTTCTCGACGGAATTGATGATTTTCGCCTTCGCGCCGATTGACGGACCCCCTGCCAATCGCTATTCTTTCCAATAGGGGCAAATAGATTGCTTCCAAAGGATGCCATCATGAACCAAGAGACCATATTGCTAGTAGAAGACGAGCACGACATCCAGGACCTCCTGCGGTTCCATCTGGAACGGGAGAATTTCGCGGTCGAAGCCGCCGATACCGGCGAAAAGGCCCTGCAGTTCCTGAAAAGCAGCCGCCCCTCCCTCATTCTGCTGGACTTGATGCTGCCCGGCATCAACGGTCTCGACGTCTGCCGCCAGGTCAAGGCGCAGCCCGACCTGCAGGACATCCCCATCGTCATGCTCACCGCCAAGGACAGCGAGGCCGACATCGTGGCCGGCTTGGAGATCGGCGCGGCCGACTATATCTGCAAGCCGTTCAGTCCCCGCGTCCTCATCGCCCGCATCCACGCCATTCTCCGCCGTCCCATCGCCGCCGTTCCCGGCGACGCCGCCCCCGGGCCCGCCATCCGCATCGGCCCGCTGGTCGTGGACCCCGAACGCTACAAGGTCGAAATCAAGGGCAAGGAGATTCCGCTGACCTTCACGGAATTCCGCATCCTGCATCTGCTGGCCGCCAGCCCGGGCCGCGCCTTCACGCGCCAATACATCGTCGACCAGGTCCGCGGCGAATCCTACGCCGTGACCGAGCGCATCGTCGACGTGCAGATGGTCAGCCTCCGCAAGAAACTCGGGGCCCTGGGCGATTGGGTCGAAACCGTCCGCGGCGTCGGCTACCGATTCAAGGAACCCTGATTCCGTGCTGCGCGCGGTCTCCACGCGGCGCTCCGCCATCGCCTATGCCGTGGCCGCCGCCGCCATCGTCCTGCTGGTCGGCAATCTCTTCCACTTCCGCCAGCACGTCCGCCGGAACCAACGGGACTCCCGGGAAATCGAAATCCTCCAGCGCGCCATGGCCGCCGCCTGGCGGGAAATCCCTCCCGATCGTTTTGCCGCGTGGCTGGAGCAAGCGGACCTCCGGCAGGCAGACGCGCCCGGCGGAAACGTCTACTGGCTTGCCCCGGACGGTTTCGTGCGCTGGTCCGCCTCTCCGGAACCGATCCCGCCGGAATCCGCCGAAGCTTTCCGGAAACTGGCGGCCGCCGGCGACGGCTACCCCCGATCGGTCCGGGTCCGGTTGGGCGGACGCCCCTTCGCCCTCCATCTGCAACCGCTGGCGGCGGGCGATCCCGGCGCCGGCGCCGCGGCCATCTGCGCGCCGGTTCCCCGCTATTTCCTCGATGCCGGCGCCTTGTGGATTTCCACGGCCCTGATGCTGGCGCTCTACCTCGGCATCCTGTTCCTCTACCACCGCCGGATCCGCGCCCGTTTTTTCCGGCTGCTCCGAAAGGCCGGCCTGGAAAACCTCCCGCCCCCGGGCCCCGGCGAAGCGCTGGAAGCCTGGACGCGGCGATACGTCGCCACCGCCTCCCGCAAGATCGCCGAGGAACGCAGCCTCTTCGACAGCCTCTTCGACATCCTCCAGGACGGCATTCTCTTTCTCGACGGGGAGAACCGCATCCTGCGCGCCAACGCGGCCGCCGCCCTCATGCTGGACGGAGAGCCCGGCGCCCTGATCGGACGCTCCCTCGCCGAGACGGCCCAGCAGCCCGCCCTCGCGGAATTGGCCGATTCCATCCGCGGCACCGGAACCTATCAGGCCTCCGAAATCCATTTGCCCACCATCCCCGGCCTGGGCCACGTCGCCGGCATTCCCTTGCGCGCGGGCCAGGACGGCCGGCGCGGGCAACTCATGTTCGTGATGCGCGACCTGACCCGCCTCCGCCGCCTCGAATCCGCCGGCGAAGAATACGCCACCAACGTCTCCCACGAACTCAAAACCCCGCTGACCCTCATTCTCGGCTTCACCGAAACCCTCCTGACCTCCGGCGCCCTGGACCCCGAAACCCGCGAGCGGCATCTCCGCACCATCGAGCGCCACGCCAAGCGCATCCTGCGCATCATCGACGACCTGTTGCGGCTGGCCTGGCTCCGCAACGAAGCCGGCACCGTCGGCATTCCCCGCGCCCCCGTCCTCGTGGGCGCCGCCGTGGCCGCCGCCGTCGACACCTGCCGCGAATGGGCCCGCTCCGCCGGCATCGCCATCGAAACCCACGTCCCGGAGAATCTCGTCTGGCCCCTCAACGAAGGCCTGGTCGAGGAAGCCATCGTCAACCTCGTCAAAAACGCCATTCTCTACGCCCTCGTCGGCCCCGTGGAAATCCGCGCCCGCACGCTGGACGGCGGATACCTGGAGCTGGCCGTGATCGACCGGGGCCCCGGGCTGAAGCCCGGAGACGCCAAGCGGATTTTCGACCGGTTCTACCGCGCGGACAAAAGCCGTTCGCGCACCTCGGGCGGCAGCGGCCTCGGACTCCCCATCGTCCAGCAGATCGTCGAGGCCCACCACGGCAACGCCCGCGTCGAAACCGCGCCCGGCGAAGGCTGCGCGTTCATCCTCGAATTCCCGCCCGCCCCCGGAAGCGGCCCTATCCCTTGAAAACGAAGAATTTCCTCAGCGCGTAGTTGATCGCCAGCGAGCTCAGGACGTTGGCCCCGAACGCGTAGGTCGTCTCGATGCCGAACCGCTGGATCAGCACGCCCATCAGCGTCGTGCCGACGACCATGCTGACGGCCGACACCGCCAGGAACAGCGCGAATTCGATCGCGACGTGGTGCCGCCCCGGCTTGAACACGAACCAGCGGTTGGCGAGATAGCACACCGTGTTCGACACGAAGAACGCGGCGACGTTCGAGTAGACCGCGTAGCGCGCGCGCAAGTCGGCCACGACCTCCGGCGCGTCCAGCCCGAACAGCTTCACCAACGGATCTTCCGGCGTCACGCACGGGAACAGCAGGAAGCCCACCAGGAAGAACGTCAGGACGTGCGTGACGGTCGCCAGCCCCCCCGCCAGGCCGTACTTGACGAACTGCACCAGCGGCGGCGCGTCGTGCGACAGATAATGGTCCCACCGCTCCTTCAGGTTCACGCTATTTCACCCATTCCTTGATTTCGGCGGGCAAATCCTCCACCGAGCGCAGCGTGCACTCGACTTCGGCCCCGTCTTCCGCGGGCACCCGGACCTTCTCGCCCGGCTTCTTGCCGGCCAGCGCCTTGGCCATCCGGGTGCTGGACGAGATGACGTGTCTTTCGGGCTGCTGGTCCCACTCGCCGAGAACGTGGAAATGCTCGACGCGCCCGCCGGGATATTCCAGCGTCACGGTCGAACCGATGCCCGCCACGCCCTTGGGCGCCTCGGAAAAGTCCGTCGGCCGCACCTTGGACATCATCGCTTCGAGATCCGCGCGGCGCGCCATCAGCACCCGCTGCATGTCCTTCGCGGCCTTGTACTCGAAGTTTTCCCGCAAATCGCCGTAGCTGCGCGCCACCGCGATCTCCTTGGCGTTGGCGGGAATGTCCACGTTGATCAACTTTTCCAGCTGCTCCTGCCGCTCGCGGTAGGTGCGGTGCGACGTCACCGCGCCGTAGGTCGCCACGGGATCGTTCTCCGCATCGCCGGTGATCACGCTCTGCAGATGGGGATACCGCTTCAGGATCTTGGCCTGCAGCACCTGGCGATCCAGTCCCGGCCATCCCGACGACAGGTTCAGCCGCTTGAAGAAATCCTTTTGCCGCCCCGGCGTCATGCCGTCGAAGACCAGCCGCAGCCATTCCGGATCCTCGAATTGTTCCCGCAGCATTTTCTGCGTCTTCAGGCGGTCGCCCATGTAGTCCTGTTCCAGCTCCTCCACGATCAGCGGGGCCAGCACGGACGGCAGCGGCAGATCCCACGCCTCGCGCCGGTCCGGATTCCGCATGATCCACAGCAACCCCTCTTCGCGGATCAGGTGCGTGGCGCAGGCTTCGGCGATAATCTGCCGGCATTCCTCGCCCGCGCCCTGCTTCAGCAGCAAGGCCATGGCTTCCTGCAGCGCGTTGTAGCGCATGTGCTTCAGCTGGCCCAGCAGCGCCGCGCGGGTCCCCTCCGCATCCTGCGCCCACAGGAACTCCAGCGCCGGGCCCAAATCGCGGGCGGGCAAATCGTGCAGCAGCGGCACGATCGCGTTCCCCTGCAGAAAATCGCGCACGGCCGACGGCCAATCGCATTCCGCCGCCGCCAGGCCCAGGCGCGCGGCCAGCATGGCCCCCATCATCTTGAGCCCCGTTTGCTTTCCCGTCGTCCCCAGCAGCACGAACGCCAGCCGATTGGCCAGAATCCGCCGCTGCGCGGGGGAAATCTCCGAAGACCCCGCCGGGCGTTCCGCCAATTCCCGGACGCGATCCAGCAAGGTCTTCAAATCGCGTTCGTTGGCCAGCCGGTCGAACCACGCGTCGTCGTAGCCCGCCGCCCGGTCGAGCAGGCGGAGCGGATCGGTCCGCTTCGCCGGGACGTCCACCAGGGGATCGGCCTTGAGCGTTTTCCGGGCCGCATCCCAGAAGCGCTTCCAGTCGTTCTCCGGCACCACGCCCGTATGGATCAGCTTTTCCTGCAGCGCGCCGGCGGCCATCGGCCCGAAACTCGCCAGCGCCAGGCGAACGATCTCCGCCGGCGACTCCTTGACCTGCCGCTGCATCCCCTCGCGATCCCGGTGCGCATGGGCCAGCAGATGCTCCTCGCCCAGCACTTCCAGCGTCTCCGCCGCCACCTTCATCGCCAATCCATGCCCCGGCCGGCCCCGGAAATCGATCTCGATTTTCTTGTAGAGCGAATCCGCCTTCCGGACCACCCCGAATCCCCACGTGCGATGCAGGCACAGCGTGCCCGGCGTCAGGCTCCGGAGCAGGCGGAACCGGCGGACGCACTCCCGCGCGGCCAGCCGCTGACCGAATCCCGCCTCCTGGAGCAGCGCCAGCAGGTGGGGATTCGAGCCCGCGACCACGTCGGCCGCCTTGACCCAGTCTTTCCCGCTCATTTGCTCGGGCGGCACGTTTTCCGCGCGCCACTTCAGCAAATCGATCCCCCCCTCCACGTCTTCCGCCTTGGCCAGCGCGTCTTGCGCCAGCGCGGTCCATTCGCGCGTCGCCGAGGCGATCCCGACCTCCCGCCCCGCCTCCAGCGCCGCGATCCAATCCGCGGCGGACGCCTTCTCGTTCTCCAGCAATTCCAACACGCGGTTTTCCAACTCGCTCTGTCCGACCGGCTCGCTCATGTGACAACCTTCCTCGCAAATGCGCCCGCAGGAAACCAAAACGGACGGCCAAATGCAAGCCGCGCGCGTTTTTCCCTTGCGGAAGGCGCGTCCAGCGGATAGATTCCGCCGTCTTCCCGGGAGCCGTGCCGGACGCCAAAACCAACGAAATGGATTCGAAATGAAGACGAACAACCCGAAACTGCTGAAGTGGGTCGACGAAGCCGCGAAGCTCTGCAAGCCCGACGCCATCCATTGGTGCGACGGCTCCCCGGAAGAGAACGACCGCCTGTGCGCCGAGGCCGAAGCCGCCGGCACGTTCATCCGGCTGGATCCCGCCAAACGCCCCCATTCGTTCCTCGTTTTTTCCGACCCGGCCGACGTCGCCCGCGTCGAAGACCGCACGTTCGTGTGCCCCGCGGATCCCCGCGAAGCCGGCCCCAACAACAACTGGCGCGACCCGGCCGAAATGAAGGCCACGATGCGCAAGCTCTACGACGGCTGCATGCGCGGCCGCACCATGTACGTCATTCCCTTCAGCATGGGCCCCATCGGCTCGCCCATCGCCCACATCGGCGTCGAACTGACCGACTCCATCTACGTCGTCGTCAACATGCGCATCATGACCCGCATGGGCGACGCCGTCCTGAAGGCCCTCGGCGACGGCGAGTTCGTCGAATGCCTGCACTCCGTCGGCGCGCCGCTGGCGCCCGGCCAGAAGGACGTGCCCTGGCCCTGCAACGCCGACAACAAATACATCACGCATTTCCCCGAAGATCCCGCCATCTGGTCCTTCGGTTCCGGCTACGGCGGCAACGCGCTCCTCGGCAAGAAATGCTTCGCGCTGCGCATCGCCTCCACGATGGCGCGCCGCCAAGGCTGGATGGCCGAGCACATGCTGATCCTCGGCCTCACCAATCCGGCCGGCCAGAAGATCTACGTGGCCGCCGCCTTCCCCAGCGCCTGCGGCAAGACCAACCTCGCCATGCTCCAGCCCACCCTGCCCGGCTGGAAGGCCGAATGCGTCGGCGACGACATCGCCTGGATGAAATTCGACGCCAACGGCCAGCTGCGCGCGATCAATCCCGAGGCCGGCTTCTTCGGCGTCGCCCCCGGCACGTCGATGAAGTCCAATCCCAACGCGATGCACACGCTCTACGCCAACTCCATCTACACCAACTGCGCCCTCACCCCCGACAACGACGTCTGGTGGGAGGAAATGACCGACGTCCCGCCGCCCGAGCTGACCTCGTGGAAGCGCGAGAAGTGGACGCCGCAGAGCGGCACCAAGGCCGCGCATCCCAACGCGCGCTACACCGCCCCCGCCCGCCAGTGCCCCGTCATCGACCCCGCCTGGGAAGATCCCGCCGGCGTGCCGATCTCGGCGATCCTGTTCGGCGGCCGCCGCCCCAGCACCGTCCCGCTGTGCTTCGAGGCGCCCACCTGGCAGTACGGCACCTTCCTCGGCTCCATCCAGGCCAGCGAAACCACCGCCGCCGCCGCCGGCAACGTCGGCGTCCTGCGCTACGACCCCATGGCCATGCTGCCGTTCTGCGGCTACAACATGGGCGACTACTTCGCCCACTGGCTCTCCATGCCCGGCCGCGCGGAAAACGCCCGGATGCCCCGCGTCTTCTACGTCAACTGGTTCCGCAAGGCCGCCGACGGCCGCTGGCTCTGGCCCGGCTTCGGCGAAAACTCGCGCGTCCTCAAGTGGATCTTCGAGCGCGTCGAAGGCAAGACCGCGGCCGTCGAAAGCCCCATCGGCCTTCTGCCCGCCCCCGGCGCCATCGACCTTGCCGGACTCGACATTCCGGACGTCGACATGCGGGAGCTGCTGGCCGTCGACGCCGCCGCCTGGCTCAAGGACTTCCCCGCCATCCGCGCCCACTACGCCAAGTTCGGCGACGCCATCCCCGCCGCGCTCCGCAAGGAACTCGACGACCTCGAAGCGCGCCTGGCCGCCGCCGCCAAGTAAAGGCGCCCCGCCACGGAATCCGCAGTCCTTGCGATGGACTGCGGATTCTTTTGGGTGTAGAGTTTCTCCCGATTTTCCAAGCCCATGAAGAAAAAAGTGACCATCCGCTACTTCGCCCTCGTCGGTGCCCGGCGCGGCACGCAGACCGAGCCCTACGAGACCGAAGCCGAAACCGCCCGCCAACTCCTCCACGAAATCCAGGCCGGCGGACAAATCCCCCTCACCACCAACATCGTCAAGGCCGCCATCAACGACGAATTCGTCGACTGGGACATCCCCATCCGCGACGGCGACCAAATCACCCTCCTCCCCCCCTTCTCCGGCGGCTGATCCCCATTTCCCCATTTGGACATTGGGTGTTGGATATTGGTCATTGGATATTGAGTTTCCCCATTGCCCGCAATCCATCGCGCCCCCCATGCGGACGACTCGCGCCCCAAAACGTCAAAAAACGCCGATTTTGGGCCGTTTTTAACGATTTTTGATCGTTTGGAGGCCCCAAATGCCTCCAAAATGGCGTTTTCAGGCCGTTTTCGAGCGTTTTTGGCCTTTTCACCCCTCGATATTCGCTCCCGCGGCCTTCCCATCCCGTTTTCCCTCGCCCTCCCCGGGCGCGCAGGCGAATTGCGGCATTGATCTTCCCCCGCCAGAACCCTATCCTTCCGGACCGAATACCGGAGCGTTCCCCCCGAAAACACGATTTAGTGTTGGGCGAATACAACGGTTGGGCCTACATAAATGAAAACATTCGCCTTCTGGCTGATTCTTCTAATTGTGCTGATGGGGCATGGACTATCGACGAAATACGAACTGGCATTGGACGGAAACCAGCTCACCCTCAAACGGGTGGATTATTGGGGATTCAAAACAAGCGCAACGTATCAAGGAACCGGGATTGAACGGTTCGAGTTTGGCAAAGGCCCATTCCCCGTCATGGTTAAAGGAAAAGTGCGCTATCATTTGAAGCTCTACGATCCGGATGGCGCGCTTATTCCATTGCCCAGGGCATTGGGTGAAGTTTACGGCGACGAAAGGGTTAAAGATCTGACTGGCAAATTGCGTGCGGGAATTCAACAAGGCCATTTCAGACGAACGGGCTACGTCCACAAAATGTGTATAGCTCTCGGGGTGTTCCCATTGATTTTTTCGACTCTTTATGGGGCGTCTTACGTCGCGGACAGGCATAGAAAAGGCAAACCCAAAACAAAAATGCCCCAAGACGTTGCAGGCTATCGGCGCCAAAGCGCGCCTCAGCCTGAACCTAACGTTTGCCAAAGCGAATATGATAACAGGGAAATTTAAGCAAATGATTTGGAAGCGTATTGGCTGGAAGCTTCTCGCCGCGCTATTTACCCTTTTGTGGCTAAACTACTGGCTCCTTTACGACGACCCCTTTTCCCAGCACATCCTCGAAATCATCCAAGGATGTGCAAATATTATCGGCATAATCGGACTGTGGGGGCTAGGCTTCGGCATTCCTTTGCTCAATAGATATTTTTGGAAAGCCTTATTTGCGGTCGACCTTGTTATCTTTCTCTCCTGCCTTGTCTTTCTTCGCACCCCCGGACTTGAGGAATACAATCCCGCTTTCCTTTGGGCGCTACTCCTTGTTCCCATCCTGCCCTATTATGTTGGCCTATTTGTTTATGGCTTCAAATCAAGGGAAATATGGGAAACACATAAGTGAGCCGGCTCATGAATCGACGATATGACTTAACTCCTTTTCCCGCGCAAAAGCCGAAATCGCATGTTTAAATTTTGCCTGCATAGTCTCATCCGGGAATACGGATGGGAGTTTTTCCGGCGGATCGCCCTGCCGCACCCGGTTAGGACCGTCCGGGCGGCGATGGCCGCCCGCGCGCTCGACGTCTCGGGCGACGTGACCGCCCTATCCCCCGGAGGTCCCGAACGGCGCTTCGGAGGCGCGGGGTCGATCGTCGGCCTAGGCTTCTGCCTGAAGCCGATCGATCCGCCGTGTCCGTCGGGCCGCTTCAACCACGACTGCGCCTATCTCGAAAACCTTCCCTGCGGGGAATCAGCCGACGTTCCCGCCGCCTGCCGGCAGTGCGCCATCCGGGAAATCGGGACCCTGGCGCTGCGCGCGGGCGCCGCGGTCTACGTCATGACGTCGGCCAAAGACATCCTGCTCGACGTGTTCGCGCCCTCCCTCGATGAAGGCCGGTTCTCCGCGGGGCTTTTTGCGCTCTGCCGCTACTCGCTGAAGCCCTTCGCCGTCGGTCTCCTGGCGGCGGGCGTCCGGGCCTGGATGTTCCCTTTCGAAAAGGGCGATTGCCGCGACTATGAAACCTGGCTGCGGGCGGATCGCGGAATCAAGGAGGAGCGGACGGAAATCCATCCGCCGAACCGAAGCGCGATCCGGGAATTTCTCCGCGCGGCGGCGTGCGAGCCGGCGCCCGCCGTTCGCTTCGAAAAACGGGACCACGTGCTCTTTCCCCTCGCGGCCACCGGAACCGAGACGAAATGAACGGATTTCTCGAGCGCGCGGCGGGGTTCTTCATCGACAACTTCCCCAGTTGGAAGGCCATCGCCATCGGCGGACCCCTGGGACTGGCATGGTCCTTCGCGGCGCTGGGTTTCGCCGGCAAACTGAAGCGGCGCGGCGTGCGTACGGGCTATACCCGCAAGACGTTTCACTTCCTGATCTTCGGCACCGTGGCGGCGCTTCAATGGCGGCTGGGAACCCCGGCCGTTTGCCTTTTTGGGGGCATGTGCACGCTGGCCGTCTTCTTCGCCGTCTGGCGGGGCCCCGGCAACCTGCTCTACGAGGCGATGGCCCGGGAGAAGGACGAACCGCACCGGACCTTCTTCATTCTCGTGCCTTACTTCACGACCCTCCTGGGCGGATTGGCCAGCAACGTGCTGTTTGGACCTCTTGCCGTCGCCGGCTATCTGGTGACCGGACTCGGCGACGCCATCGGGGAACCGGCCGGAACGATGTTCGGAAAGCATCGCTACCGCGTGCCGTCGCTGGCCTCGGTTCCGGCAACGAGGAGTCTGGAAGGTTCGGCCGCCGTCTTCGTCCTGTCGGCCGCCGCCCTCGCCCTGGCCGCCGCCGCGTCCCCGCATATCTCGCTCGCGCATTTCGGCCTCCCCAAGCTCTTGGCCATCGCCGCCGCCTCCACGTTGGCGGAGGCCATCTCGCCGCACGGATGGGACAACGCGACCATGCAGGTGGTGCCGACGGCGCTGGTCTGGCTCTGGCTGACGTAAAACGAGCGCGGCGGCGCGGCGTTCTTCACGCCTTCGCGGCGGCGGACGGTCCGGTCGGCCGCGCCCGGGCCAGCAGCTCTTCGATCGCGTCCACGTGCAGGCGCGCGCAGCGGTCGATGTCGAAGCATTCCGCCACGCGCGCGATGCCGGACCGGCCAACGCGCGCGGCTTCCTCGGGATGCTCCACGACGTTTTCCAGCGCGTTCTTGAACGATTCGTAGCTGTCGGGCTCGAACAGGAATCCGTCCACGCGGTCGCGGATGATTTCGGCGAGGCCGGGCAACCCGGTCACGACGGTGGGCTTGCCGGTCATGAGATTGTGGTAGAGGACGCTGGGGACGATGCCTTCGTTGTCCTCGGACTTGCGCCGCAGGGCCAGCAGCACGTCGGCGGCGTTCAGATGGCGGTTCACGTCGGCGTGCGTCGGCAGCCAGCCCGTCATGACGACGGATGTTCCGATGCCGCTCTGGCGGATCTTGTGGCGCAGCCAGGCCTCGCCGCCGGCCCCGCCGATGACCAGCAGCCGCCAGTCGGGATGCGCGGCGGCCAGATCCTTCCACCAGCCCACCAGTTGGCCGTAGCCCTTGCCCGGGCGGATGGTGCCGTGGGTGGCGAACACTTTCAGCTCGGGACCCAGCCCCAGCTTTCGGCGGACGTCCGCGGCGTCGCAGGCGAAAAATTCGTTTTCGGGGCTGGTGGTGTTGATGAGGCGCATCAGGGCCGGATCGGCCCCGTGGGAAATCATGACGTTCTTTTCCGCCTCGGTGTTGGCGACGATCAGGGCGCGCGCGCGGTTCCATTTGGCGATGTCGCGCCGTTCCAGCCGCCGCGCAAGGCGCCGCCCGAGCGGATTCCACCCCAGCAGGATGGCCCACCAGTGGTCGCTCACGGACGCCACCAGCGCGGGAATGCCCAGCTTGCACATCGCGCCGGGAATCAGCGGCAGCGGCTCGCGGCACATGAGGACGTCCGGCCGGAGCGCGGCGATTTGGCGGCGGATCCGCGGAAAGAGCAGGTAATACAGCCCCAGCTTGAGCAGCTTGTCGGCGCCGTTGCGCCGGTCCACCGTGCCGGGGACCTGGAGAATGCACAGTCCCTTGCGCAGTTCCGGATCGACGGGCAGATGGCCCTTCATGCCCACGTAGAGCACGTCGTAGCGTTCGAGCAGGCGGCGCAGCAACGCCTCCATCCCCGAGAACTGGATGCGCTCGTCCTCCGGCGCGTAGCGGTGCAGGTAGACGACCAGCGGCCGGCGGCGCGTGAGGTTTTCGGCGTTCAGGAGCGGAAATCCCGTCATGGCTTCTTCCGGCTCTTCTCTCCGGCGGCCGCCGCGTAGTAGTTGCGCAAGGCGTGGACGTAGGCCTGCATGGCATCGCGGACGTTGCGCGTCTTCCGGAACTCCCGGAAAAACGCCTTCACCATGCAGGGCCGCGCCGACGCGACCACGTTCAGCAGCACCGACGGCGAGAAATAGCCGCTGAGATTGCGGAAGGCCATCATCTTGAAGTATTCGCGCCGAATCCGGATCTGCTCCTCCAGCGTGAAATTGATCTTGAGCACCGGCCGGTCCACCATGCCGCGGCCTTCGTAGGAATCGTCCACGATCCATTGGTTCTCGACGGCCTGCCGGTAGAGCTCGGAACCCGGATAGGGAATCAGGTAGAAAAACTCGGCGAAGGACGGCTTGATGCGCCGCAGGAGCCCCTTGGTCAGCTCGACGTCTTCCCACGTCTCCTCGGGGCAGCCGACCAGGAACGTGCCCATCGGCGCGATCCCGGAGGCATGGCACGCCGCGAACGCCTGTTCGATCTGCTCGACGGTTTCGTCCTTGTGGACGGCCTTCAGGACCTTCGGGGAGCCCGATTCCACGCCGATGTCCACCTGCACGCAGCCGGCCTTGCGCATCATCCGGCCCATCTCGACGTCGAACAGGTTCACGCGGATCTGGCAACCCCACGTCAGCTTGTACGGCTCGTTCTCCAGCGCCCGGCAGAACGCCTCCAGCCACTCGCGCTGCACGTTGAAGGTGTCGTCGAAGAAATACACCGCGTCGATGCCGAACTCGCCGTGCAGGCGCCGGATTTCCGCCATCACGTGGCCGACGGACCGCCGGCGGACCTTCCGCGAAAACATCAGGTGCGACGAACAGAACGTGCAGCGGTACGGACAGCCGCGCGACGTCATGATCATGGGCGTGCCCGACTTGAACCACTTGCCGCGGATGCCGCCCGGCGGGCAGAGATAGCGATAGAAATCCGGCATGCACTCGATGGCCGGCTGGGGCAATTCGTCCAGGTTCCAGAAGACTTCGCCTTCCTGGAACGGCTGGCCCGGAAGGAACACGCCGGGAATGCCCGCGAACCGCCCCGTGCGCACGATCTCCATCAGCGCCTTCTCGCCTTCCCCGACCACCAGGGCGTCCGGCTGGAACAGCTCGAAGGTCTTTTCGGGCTCGACGGTCGGGCCCACGCCCCCCAGCAGGATCTTCGCGCCCGGAATCTTTTCGCGCAAAATCCCGTGGATCTCCAGCGCACGGAAGCGCGTCTGCGTCATGAAGCCGATGCCGATCAGGTCGGGCCGGAAGGCGGCGATTTCGGCGAGCTGCCGGTCGTCGGGATCGGGATCGAAGATGATCGTCTGGGCCGAGTTCTGGATGCATGCGGCCAGCGTCAGCAGGCCGACCGGCGACCGCTGGCGGGACTCGATCCGCACGTTCACGAGCGCCACGCGCCGAAAGCCGGCGGCGGCGGAACCGGTCGCTTCCGTTTCTTTTTGCCCATTCATTCCCCCCATGTTACCCTGCCCCCATGAATTTGACCAGCGCCCGGATTCTGATCGCCGGCACCGAAACCCTCGCCGGGGCCGCCCTCGCCGCCGAGGCGCGGCGGCGCCGGCTCGCGGCCACCGCGCTTTCCGCCGCCGAAACCGCCAATTGGGCCAACGCGGCGGCCATCGAAAAGGCGATCGGCGCCGCCCGGCCCGACGTCGTGTTCGTGGCCGCCGGCGAATCGGGCGGCATCGCGCTCAACCAGGCCCACCCGGCGCGCCTGCTCGAATCCAACCTGCGCGTCGCGCTGAACGTGCTCGGGGCGGCCGCCCACCTGCGCGTGCCGCGGCTGCTCTATCTCGCCAGCTCCTGCTGCTATCCCCGCGACGCCGCGCAGCCCCTGCGCATCGAAAGCCTCCTGACCGGCCCGTTCGAACCTTCCAACGCCGCCTATTCCGCCGCCAAGCTCGCGGGACTGCTCCATTGCGAAGCCGTCCGCCAGGAACACGGCCTGGCCTGGTTCGCCGCGATCCCGTCCACGCTCTACGGTCCCGAGGACCACTTCGATCCCGACCACGCCCACGTGGCCTCCGGACTGATGGTCCGCATGCACGAAGCCAAGCAGAAGAACGTCCCCTCCGTTTCCGTCTGGGGCACCGGCCGGCCGCGCCGCGATTTCCTGTTCTCGCGCGACCTCGTCGACGCCCTGTTTTTCCTCGCCGAAAACTACGACGCGGCGGCGGGCCCCGTCAACGTCGGTCCCGACGCGGATCTCTCCATCGCGGAAGTCGCCGAAGCCGTGAAACAGGCCGTCGGCTACGAAGGCAAACTGGAATTCGACGCCTCCAAGCCCGACGGCGCCCCGCTCAAGCGCCTCGACGCCGCCCCCCTGCGCGCCATGGGCTGGCGGCCGAAAACGGATTTCGCCGCCGGCCTGCGCGAAACCTACGCGGCATACCTCAAAATCCGGCCGAAAATCCGGCATTGAACTTGCCCGAGCCCCGTTCGTGGGGTATGTTCCATTTTCCTTTTCCATAAGGAAGACCGACAAGGCGGCATATGGCTCTCGACATCCTATTCATCAATCCCGGCAACCAGAAAGCCATCTACCAGGATCTGGCCCGCGAATTCACCGCCGTGGACGTCCCCGTCTGGGCCTCCCTGCTGGCCGAATCCATCCGCCGCAAGGGCCGGTCGGTCCAGATCCACGACATGAACGTCGAGGGCTGGGACGACGCCATCCGCGACCGCCTGCTGGCGGACAAGCCCCGGCTGATCGCGGTCATGGTTTATGGCCACCATCCTTCCGCCTCCACCCAAACCATGCCGGTCGTGCGCCCGCTGCTGAAAGACCTCAAGGCGGCGGCGCCCAACGTCCCCGTCGCCCTCGGCGGCACGCATCCCTCCGCCCTCCCCGGGCAAACGCTCGCCGAAGAGGCGGCCGACTACATCGTCGAAGGCGAAGGCCTCTACGGGCTCCTCGGCCTGCTGGACCATCTCGACGGCCGCGGCGCTTTCGAATCGATCCCCGGCCTGTGGCGCCGGACCGAAACAGGCGCCGCGCGCACCGCGCCGCCCCAGCCCATCGAAAACCTCGACGAGGAGCTGCCCGGCTATGCGTGGGACCTGCTCCCGCCCCTGAAGAACTACCGCGCCCACAACTGGCAGTGTTTCCAGTACTTCGAGAAAAGCCAGACGCCCGATTTCACCGACGTCCGCAGCCCCTACGTCTCGCTCTACACTTCGCTCAATTGCCCCCACAACTGCGACTACTGCTGCATCCACACCATTTTCGGCAAGCCCGGCATCAAGAACTGGTCGATGGAAACCGTCGCGGGCTGGATCGACGTGCTGGTGCAGAAGCACGGCATCCGCAACATCCGTTTCGCCGACGAGCTGTTCATGCTCAACCGCGCGCGCGTGACCCGCTTCTGCGAACTGCTCGAAGAGCGCGGCTACGACCTCAACATCTGGGTCTACGTCCGCATCGACCGCGTGTTCGACGACCTGCTGCCGCGCCTCAAGAAAGTCGGTGTCAACTGGGTCTGCCCCGGCATCGAATCCGGCAACGCCGACGTGCGCGCGGACGTGAACAAGAACCTGCGCCGCGACGTGGCCGCCGCGATCCAGGCCTTCCGGGACGCGGGCATCCACGTCATCGGCAACTATATGTTCGGCCTGCCGCACGACACGATGGAAACGATGCGGCAGACGCTCGACCTCGCGCTCGAACTCAACTGCGAATTCGCCAACTTCTACACCGTGATGGCCTATCCCGGCTCCGACCTCTACCGCCGCGCCAAGGCCGCCGGCCTCGTCCCCGACCGCTGGGAGGCCTTCTCCCAGCACGGCTACTGGACCCAGCCCCTCCCGACCGACCACCTTTCCGCCGCGCAGGTCCAGGCGTTCCGCGACCAGGCCTTCGAAACCTACTTCCGGCACCCGGCCTACCGCGCCCGCATCCACGCCCTTTTCGGCCAGAAAACTTGCGACCACCTCGATAAGATGATATCCATCCCCATCAAGCGTCGCCTGACGGAAGGAACCCCATGAACAACGTCGCATTCCTCGAGAAAAAAGCCTACGACCTCCGCAAAAAGGTCCTCGATACCTGCATCCGCGCCAAGACCGGCCACGTGACCTCTTCGATGTCCTGCGCCGAGATCATGAGCGTGCTTTTCCACGCCTGCATCCTCCGCTACGACCCCAAGCGCCCCGATTGGCCCGACCGCGACCGCTTCATCCTCAGCAAGGGCCAGGCCAGCCCCATGCTCTACGCCGTCCTCGCCGACGCCGGCTACTTCGACGAAGCCCAGCTCAAGGCCTTCGCCCAGAAGGACGGAAAGTTCGGCGTGCACCTCCAGCAAAGCGTGCCCGGCGCCGAGATCACCTGCGGGTCCCTCGGCCAGGGCTTTGGCTTCGCCGCCGGAATGGCCCTCGCCGCCAAGATGGATCTCAAGAACCACATGGTCTACACCCTCCTCGGCGACGGCGAATGCTACGAAGGATCCATCTGGGAAACCGCGATGTTCGCCGCCCACAACCGCCTGAACAACCTCGTCGCCATCGTAGACCGCAACTACCAGTGCGTCCTCGACTTCACCGAAAACTTCCTTGCCCTCGAACCCCTCGACAAGAAGTGGGAGGCCTTCGGATGGAACGTCCTCCGGGTCGAAGGCCAGTCCGTGGCAGAACTGTACAACGCCCTTCTGGGCCTTCGTTCCCGCCGGAGCCCCAAGCCTACCGTCATCATCGCCGACACCACCAAAGGCGCCGGCATCGATTTCATGTGCTGCGTGCCGCTCTGGCACGGCGCCGCCCCCTCCGGGGACGAAGCCAAGCAGGCCGTCGCCGAACTCGAAAGGAACTCCCCCCATGCCTAATCCCATCAGCCAGCGCGATTCCTTCTGGAACAAGATCTACGAAATCGCCCGCCAAGACCGGCGCATCGTCATCGTCTCCGCCGACATGGGCGCCCCCGCCCTCGACCGCATCCGCCGCGACCTGCCCGGGCAGTTCATCAACGTCGGCATCGCCGAGCAGAACGGCGTTCTGGTGGCCTCCGGACTCGCCCGCGAAGGCAAACACCCGTTCTTCTATGCCATCGCGCCCTTCGCCGTCTTCCGGCCGATCGAGCTGGTGCGCGTCAACAACGCGATCATGAAGATTCCGATCACCATCGTCGGCGTCGGCGCGGGCTTCAGCTACGAGGATTCGGGCCCGACGCACCACTTGCTCGAAGACATCGCCGTGATGCGCGCCTTCCCCAACGTCGCCATCCACAGCACCAGCGACGCCGCCATGGCCGCCGCCGTCGCCGAGCAATCCTGCAACTGGCCCGTCGCCAACTACGTCCGCCTCGACCGCCAGGTCCTGCCGGACGTCCACGCCGGCCAGACGCTGGACTTCCAGGCCGGTTTCGCGGTCCTCCGCCCCGGCAAGCAGGCGCAGCTCGTCGCCACCGGCTACATGGTCCACAAGGCGCTTAAGATCGCCGACCTGCTCAAGGCCGATGGCATCGACTTGGGCGTGATCGACCTGTTCCAGCTTCCCTGCGACGCCGACGCGCTCGTCCAGCAGATCGGAAAAGCGCCGAAGCTCTTCACGCTCGAGGAACACTTCCTCCCCGGCGGCATGGGTTCGGCCATCCTCGAGATGCTTTCCGACCGCGGCGCGTCCCTCCCCGTCCGGCGCTTCGGCATGGGCAATCCCGGCACCTACTCCTACGTGTACGGCGGCCGCGAAACCATCCACGCCTCCTACGGGCTGTCGGCGGAACAAATCGCCGCCGACGTCCGCAAGGCGCTCAAGTAGCCGCGGATTCCGCGAGGACAGGCGCAGGGCCGGAAAACCCTGCGCCTTTTTCTTTGGCCCCCCCGCCGTTTGACAACCGCCGTCCCGCTTGGCATGCTGGCCGGCATGATTCTGCAGGCCGTCATATTGCTCGGGGGCAAGGGAACGCGCATTGCCGCGCAATTCCCGGACGTGCCCAAGGCGCTCGTACCCGTGGCCGGACGCCCCTTCCTCGAATGGCAACTCGACTGGCTGAAGACCAACGGCGTTTCCCGAATCCTGCTCGCCGCCGGCTACAAAGCCGACGTCCTGGAGCGCTATCTCGCCGCCCGGCCGGCCGATGGCTTGAACGTCTCTCTCTCCCGCGAGCCCCGGCCCCTCGGCACCGGCGGCGCCCTGAAGTTCGTCGAACCCCAACTGGCCAGCGACCCCGTCCTCGTTCTCAACGGCGATTCCCTCGCGCCGAATCTCGATCTCGCCGCCCACGGACCGAACGCCGGGCGCGGCGCCCCGGCGCACAGCGCCCTGTTTGCGGCGCCGATCGAAAACGCCGGACGCTACGGCACCGTCGAGTTCGACGCCGACGGCTTCGTGTCCGCCTTCCGAGAAAAAACCGAGCGCAGCGCCGGGTTCGTCAATGCGGGCATCTACCTCCTCCCGCGCGGCGTCATCGCCGCGATCCCCGGCGAAAGGCCCGTCTCCCTCGAAACGGAAATCTTCCCCGCCCTCGCCGCGCGGAAGCAACTCGCGGCGATTCCCTCCCCGCCCCCGCTCCTCGACATGGGCACGCCCGACGGGCGGGCGGCGATGGAAGCGTTTTTCGAAGGACAACCGCCGATTTGAACAACAGGCGCCGACCGGCGTCCGGGAGAGCGAACATGAAGATGCGTTTGGGATGGATCGCGATGGCGGTGGCCTTGGCCGGCACGGCGGCCCGCGCCGGGGAATTTTCGAAACAGGCGCTCGGCACGCCGGGCAACTGGGCCGGGACGATCGCGGGAACCGCGCTGGACGGAAAACTCTACACCGTGGAAGCGAGCGGAAAGCTCTTTGCGACCGATCCGGCCGACGGCTCGTGGGACCAAATCGGCGGCGCCGATTTCGCCAACACCGCGTTTCTTTTTGCGGCCGGAGAAAAACTCGCTTCCATCGAAAAAGACGGCAGCCTTTATCTCATCGATCCGGCGGACGCCTCCTGGAAGCCGTCCGGTCCGGCAAACGGCTGGGCGAACACCATCGCGGGCGCGATGCTGGACGGCACGCTCTACACCGTGGAAAGCGGCGGTGCGCTCTACGCTTCGGATCCGGCGGCGGGCACGTGGAAGAAGGTGGGTAATCCCGACTTCGCCGCCACCGCCTTCCTGTTCGCGGCCGGAGGAAAACTCGTTTCCATCGAGCAGAGCGGCTCCCTCTATCTCATCGACCCGGCCGACGGCTCGTGGACGTCCTCCGGCGAGGCCAGCGCATGGGCGGGCGCAACGGCCGGCGCGCCCCTCGGCCAAGTCCTCTATACGGCGGAAAAGGACGGCGCCCTCGTGGCCGCCGACGTCGCCAGCGGCACGCGCGTGCCTGTCGGATCTGGATTCGACGGCGTTTCCTTCCTCTTCTTGGCCGATAACCTGCTCTGCGGAATCGACGCCGCCGGGAATTTCTTCCGGGCCGCAAGCGGCGCGGAACCCGCCCGGGAAGAAGCCCCCGCCTCCATCCCTCCGGCCCCGTCCACGGCCGAAGACGAGGCGCAAAACGATCCGGCCCGCGCCGGCGCGCTGACGTTCCAATTCATGGGCCAATGGACGGGCGATACGGCGCCGCTGGAGCAGGACCCGGAATTCCTGAAGCAAAAAGCCGCCGCGCCCGAGATGGTGCAGAAGGTGGTCGACCTGATGCAGGGCATGACGATGTCCGTTACGCTGGACGGCGTAACCATGCAGGTGATGGGCGAGACCGCGGGTCCGTTCAAGTACAGCGTGATCGCCGGCCACGACGACGTCCTCGTGATCGAAACCGAAGAAGGCCCGAAACAAGGCATCCGCTCGCGGATCGTCTTTTCCGATCCCCGGCACCTTCAGGTGGTCGAGCAGACCCCCGAAGGCCGGGCGATGTTCTTCCAGAAGCCCTAGCGTTGCGCAGCCGTTTGGGCTGAACACGTCGCGGCACCCGGATCGTCTCCTCCGATTCCGTTTGCGGCCTTGCCGGGCCGGCAGGGCTCCGCTATCTTCTGCCCCCATGTCCCACGTCCTTCCCCAACAGGTGGCCCCCCTCCGCGCCGCGGTCCGCCGCCGGCTGCTGCCGTGGTTCGCGAAAAACGCCCGCGACCTGCCCTGGCGCGCCGAACCCCGCCCGCCCTACGCCGTCTGGATTTCCGAAATCATGCTGCAACAAACCCGCGTGGACACCGTCGTCCCCTACTTCCGCCGCTTCCTCGCCCGGTTTCCCGATCCCGCCGCCCTCGCCGCCGCGCCGTTGCAGGACGTCCTCAAGCTCTGGGAAAACCTCGGCTATTATTCCCGCGTCCGCCAACTCCACAAGACCGCGAAAATCCTCGTCCGCGACTGCGGCGGCCGCCTGCCCGCCGATCCCGCGCGGCTCGCCGCGCTCCCCGGACTCGGCCCCTACGCCACCGCCGCCATCGCCTCCTTCGCCTTCGGCCTCCCCCTCGCCGTCCTCGACGGCAACGTCGTCCGCGTGTTTTCCCGTCTCCTCGCCCTGCGCGACGACGTCGGCCGGCCCGCCGTGAAAAAGAAGCTCCAGCTCCTCGCCGACGCGCTGCTCCTGCGCGACCGGCCCGCCGCGACCAACGAAGCGTGGATGGAACTCGGCGCCCTGGTCTGCACCCCGCGCGCCCCCCGCTGTCCCGAATGCCCCCTGCGCGGCGTCTGCCGCGCCGCGAAACTCCAGACCCCCGAAGCGTTCCCGAAGAAGAAGAAGAAAATGAAAGTGCCCCACAAGGTCGTCGGCGCGGCCGTCGTCCTCAACGCGAAAAACCAGATTCTCGTCGCCCAGCGCAATCCCGAGAAAGGCATGCTCGCCGGCCTTTGGGAATTTCCCGGCGGCAAGATCGCCGACGGCGAAACCATGCCGCAGTGCATCGCCCGCGAACTGAAGGAAGAAATGGGAATCGACGTCGAAGTCGGCCCCCATCTCGTCACCGTGCACCACGCCTACAGCCACTTCACCATCGAACTGCACGCCCACTTCGCCCGCATCCGCTCCGGCCGCCCGCGCCACCTCGATTGCGCCGACCACGCCTGGACCACGCGCGACCGCTTCGACGACTTTCCCTTCTCCAAGGCCGACCACGAAATCATCCGCGCCCTGCGCGACCTGCCCGCCGCCCCCCGCCGGCGCGGCGTGTTCCCCGAACGCCGCGGCCCGCGGTTTTACGTAGGACGTAAAAATGTTTCGCGGGTTTTACGTAGAACGTAAAAAAGTTGTACGTCGCACGTAAAATGCCCGATCTGCGCATCACCTTCCTCGGCACCGGCACCTCCTACGGCGTCCCCATGCCGGGATGCGACTGCGCGGTCTGCCGCTCGGCCGACCCGCGCGACAAGCGCTTCCGCACCTCCATCCTCGTCGAGGCCGCCGGGCAGACCCTGCTGATCGACACGCCCCCCGACCTGCGCTCGCAGTGCCTTGCCCACGGGATCCGGAAAATCGACGCCGTCCTGATGACCCACGCGCACGCCGACCACGTGTTTGGCTTCGACGACCTGCGGGCCTACACCAACCGCATGCCCGAACCCATGCCGGTTTGGGCCTCCGCCGGCACCGCGCAGACGCTGCGCAAGATCTTCGACTACCTCGACAAGCCCCCGATCCCCGGCACCTCGCTGGCGCGCATCCACCTGCGCAGCCCCGACGGCCCGTTCGAGTTCCGCGGCATCCGCCTGACGCCCCTGCCCGCCGAACACGGCCGCGCCGACATGATCGGCTGGAAAATCGAGCGCGGCGGCCGATCCTTTGCGGCGATCCCCGACTGCAAGCGCCTGCCGCCGGAAACGATCGCCCTGTGCCGCGGCGCCGACGTCGCCGTGGTCGACGCCCTGAAAATCCGCCCCCACCCCACGCACATGAATTTCAAAGAAGCCATCGCCGTCCTGCAGGACATCGGCGCGAAGCGATCGTTCACAATCCACACGTGCCACGACGTCTCCCACGCGCAGGCGGAACAGCTCCTGCCCGAAGGCATGGCGCCCGCCTACGACGGGCTCCAGATCGAGCTGTGACGCGCCGCCCCGGGCGACTCCAGGCGAGCCGCCGAAACGAGCGGAAACCGGCTATTTGGCCTTGTCGTCGGAGATCTTGATGGTTTCCAGCAGGTCGCGCGTGACCTTCGATCCCAACGCCCGAACATGCTCTTCCAGCTTCCGATTCTCCTCTTCCGTGCGAGGACGGAACAGATCGGGAACGACGATGGGCACGTCGACGTCGTAGTCGAACGTCCAATCCATGTTCGCCTCGGCCGGCTCGTCCCGAACCGCGGAGCGGTACGCCGCCAAGGCGGACTCGTACGCCGTCTCGCACTGCTCCACCTTTTCGCGCCGGCGCGCCTGGCGGCCCGCGTCTTCCGCGGAAGACTGCGAGAAGATCGGCAGGATGCACGACGGATTCACGGGGCGATACGTCACCGGCTTCAGCGCCTCGGCATACGCCGCATCCAACTCCCGTTTGGCCGCGGCGGCCTTTTGGTGGGCGGCGCTCGTTTTCCGGTTGTACTCCTCGATGGCGCCGATGATGAGATTGGCGTCCGCCGTTCGTTTCCGGACGTTGATGCCGATTTGCACCCCGTCCTTGAGAACCGCCAGCGAATCGATGCTGAACTCCCCGATCCAATCGATGCTGCCCGTCTTTACGTCGATGAGCTTGGCGTTGAACCGGGCCTGGGCCCAGGGCTGCTTGATTTCGCTGGGGATGCATCCCTTTTCCCCGGCTTCTCCCAGCCGCAGCCCGGGATTCTGGCGCAGCACCTTCTGCGTTTCCGGAAGCAGGCCGAGCTTGAGCGGCGCACCCATGTACGGCTCGACGGCCGCCGCGTTGACCTGCAGGATGTAGTCCGCCATCACGTCCCCGTTTTGGGCCGCGCGGATCACTTCCGAAATGTCTTTCATTTCCTTGCGGCCATCCATGGACATCCCCTTAGAATCCTGGAGCCGTTCCCGCAGCTCGTCCGCCTGTTTGGCAAACTGGTCCCGGGTCAGCTCGCCGGCCGCCAGCGCCTTCTGCAAATCGGCCAGGGCGATCGCGTAGCTGTCGTCCTTCGTGTTGTCGCGCAGGTCCCGGAGCTTGGCTTCGAATTTCGAACGGTCCTTCACGTTCAGGCCGATCGCGATCAGGCCGCGTTCGATATATTGTTCCACGATGTTGAAATAGCCGTCCGTCCGGAATCCGATGACGTCGGGATTTCCCAGCACCTTGCCCGGCATGCTCTGCGATTGCTGGTAGATGGAATCGGGCACGCTGATCACCACCGACGACCCCGGCTTGACGACGGCGTCTCGGCGCATGATATGGTTCTCGTCGAGCACCTTGGCGTCTCGCCGCGGAAGGCGAATGACCAGCGGCACCGTGGTGGACGCCGGCGCAATAGGCACGTCGAGCAATTCCAATTCGTCGGGCGAGTCCGGACGGGGGGCCGTCGAAAAGAGCGGGGGCAGGGTCCGTTGCGTGGCGCAACCGCCCATGAACAAGGCTCCCGCGACCAGGGCGAGAGCAGCTGACCGTTGGATACCGCGCGCAGTTGTCATTTTTTTCATTCTCCTCCGTGGCGATCGCATCGCTTCCGTTCTCAAATGGGGACCGCGGACCAAGCGTACGGCCCTCTTGCGCCGTCCCCGCATGCCGTCCATATCCGTCTTCCAGGCAAACGATTGCCGTTCCAATGGCTTGTCCTCATCGACACGCTTGCCATGGTATGTTCCGTCCCCCTTCTTGTCTAGGGGCAAATGGACCTTCTTCCGGATTCCGGCTACGGGCTTTGATTTTCGCGGCCGCGGAGCCATGCCGGAAACGGCGTCGCCGTCCTGCGGGACATCGGCGCGAAACGCTCGGCCGCGATCCACGCGACCGCCCCGTCCGGCTTGAATCTCCCGCCGGAGTGCGATAGGGTCTTTTTCCATGAAACCGAATCCGTTTGCCGCGCTGTTGATGGCTGCCCTGTTGCCTCTGGTCCTCCGTGCCCAGGAACCCGCCCCCGCCGCCCCGGCCGCGGCGCCCGTGCCCGCCTCGACCGAGGCGCCGGCCGCGCCCGAAGCCGCTCCGCTGGTGCCCAAGATCGTCTGCGACCAGCCCATCTTCGATTTCGGCGCGACGAACAATACGGGATTCGTCGAACACCACTTCCCCATCCGCAACGCCGGGACCCTCTCGCTGGAAATCCGCAACGTGCGCGCCTCGTGCGGCTGCACCGCGGTCAAGCCGTCGCAAAGCGTAATCCCGCCCGGCGGCGAAGCGACCATCGGCGCCAAGCTCGATCTCCGGGGGCGCAGCGGCATGCAAATCAAGAGCATCACCGTCGAAAGCAACGATCCGCAAACGCCCCACCTGATGCTGCAGTTGAAAGGCACCGCGGTGCTGCCGCTGCGCGCGGAGCCCTCCACCCTTTTCTTCGGACGCCTGGAACCGGGCGCGGCGCGCACCCGGACCTTCGAGGTCGTTTCCGGCCGCGGCCCCATCCAGATCGTCGGCACCCGCACGGACCACCCCGGCCTGTCCGTGGTCCCCGTGGCGCCGGAACCGGGCGCCGACGGTTCGCGGCACCGCTTCGAATTGAGGATCTCGCCCGATCTTCCGGAAGGCAACGTCAACGGTTCGGTCTTTGTCAAAACCGATGCGGCCGACCTGCCCGAACTGGCCATCGTCGTCGCCGCCTACCTTGTGAAACCGGCGGAACCTCCCCCCGCCCCCGACTCCATTCCCGCCCCGGCTCCATGACCTCCGGAACGACGGCCGTCCTGCGCAGCGAATCGATCCGCCTCGCCGGTGCATGCGCGGGCCTGTTGGTTCTCGCCGCCGCGCTGGGCTCGACCGTCCATCTCCTGCGTCCCGCCGCCACCCGCCTGCCGTGGGTGGGCGACTGGAAACACCACGTCGAAAACCTGGCGTTCAAGGCCGGGATTCCCGTGACGTTTTTGGCCGGCGCCCAGGAACGGGCGGGAGATCCCGCCACCGTGGTCTTCGACGCGCGGATGCCGGAGCCGTACGCGGCGGGACACCTGCCGGGCGCCTTGAATTTGCCCGTCGGAGAGGTGGACGCGCGCATCGGCGCCTATGCGGCCCGGCTGACGCCGCAAACGCCCATCCTGGCGTATTGCGACGGCGCCGATTGCACCGACGGGCTCGACCTGGCCGTGAAGTTGCGCGGGCTGGCCTTCGAGGACGTGACGCTCTATCCGGGCGGCTATGCCGAATGGGTCCAATACGGCGGCGCGGTGCGCAAAGGAGAGAAGCCGTGAGCCGCGCGCGGCCCCTCTTTGTCTGGATGGCCCGCCTGGCCGTCGCCGGGGTTTTCCTCGCGGCGTGCATCGCCAAAATCCGGGATCCGGAAGCGTTCGCGCTGGCCGTGAACCGATACCGCATCCTGCCCGGCGAATTCGTCAATCTCGTCGCGATCCTCCTGCCCTGGATCGAACTGACCTGCGGCCTGGCCGTGCTGGCGGCGCCGCCGCGGCCGCGCGCGGCGGGGGCGTTCCTCATCGCCGGCATGCTGGCCGTGTTTACCGTCGCCATCTCCCTCAACCTGTTCCGCGGCATCGAGGCGTCGTGCGGATGCTTCTCCACGCGCGCCGACGCGGCCGTCTCCGACGGCTGGAACCTGGCGCGCAACGGCGCGCTGATCTGGCTTTCGCTGGCGGTGTTCGCCGAGGCCTTCGGCGCCGCCCTCCGCCGCGACCGGCCCAAAGGAATGCCATGAGCGAGCGCCTGCAATCCATCTTCGAGGTCTACGCCATCGGCGCGGGGCCCTCCAGCACCCACGCCCTGGGGCCCCAGCGGGCGGCCCGCCGGTTCGTGCAGTCGCTGCCCGCCAAGCCGTCGCGCATCCGCGCGACGCTGTACGGCAGCCTCGCCGCGACCGGCCGCGGACACTGGACCGACCGGACCCTCGTCCGCACGCTCGAACCGATCCGGACGGAGGTCGTCTTCGACGCGAAGGCCGCGGACTTGCCGCATCCCAACACGATGAAGTTCGAAGCGTTCGACGCCGGCGGAAAAACGCTGAAGGAATGGACCGTCTGCAGCGTCGGCGGCGGAAACCTGCGCGAGGCCGACGGAACGCCCGTCGCCGTCGTGGCGCCGGCGGAATATCCGGTCGCCAATATTTCCGAAGCGATGGACTACTGCCGGGCCAACGATCTCCCCTTCTGGCAACTGGCGGAGAACGTCGAACGCGACCTGTGGCCGCGCCTCGGCGACGTCTGGGACGCCATGGACGAGACGATCAAGCGCGGCCTCGGCAGCAAGCAGATCATCCTGCCGGGCACGCTGGAATTGGCGCGGCGCGCGGGCACCACGTGGCACCGGGCGCGCGGGCTCAGGGGCATTCCGCGCGATCTGGGCCTGGTGGCGTCTTTCGCGCTGGCCGTGGCCGAGGAAAACGCCGCGGGCATGCAGGTGGTCACGGCGCCGTCGTGCGGCGCCGCCGGCGTGCTGCCGGCCGTGCTGTATTTCTTCAAAACCGTCCGGCGAGCGCCCCGCCGCAAAATCCTGGAAGCCCTCGCCACGGCGGGATTGTTCGGCTCCTCCATCCGCGCCAACGCCACCGTGTCCGGCGCGGAGGCGGGCTGCCAGGCCGAAATCGGCTCGGCCTGCTCGATGGCGGCCGCGGCGGCGGCCCAACTCAGCGGCGCCTCGCTCAACCAGATCGAATACGCCGCCGAAATGGCCATGGAGCACAATCTCGGCCTCACCTGCGACCCCATCGAGGGCTACGTGCAGATTCCCTGCATCGAGCGCAACATGAACGCCGCCTTGCGCGCCATCGAGTGCGCCGTCTTCACGCTGCTGACGGACGGCCGCCATCTGGTCAGCTTCGACGACGTGATCGAAGTGATGAACCGCACCGGACGCGACCTGCAAGCCGCCTACCGCGAAACCGCCACCGGCGGCCTGGCCCGGCTCTGGCGCCGCGACATCGAAACCCGCCTCCGGAACCCGTTGGCCCCGTGAGCTCGCTCGCCAACGAATTTTCCTGGTCGCATTCGCGCCACGAAACGTTCCAGACCTGCCTCAAACGCTACTACTTCGCCTATTACGCCTCCTGGGGCGGCTGGGCGGAAACCGCGCCCGCGCGCCCGCGGGAATTGTACCGCCTCAAACGCCTCCACACCCGCCAGCAGTGGGCCGGACACCACGCCCACCAGGCCATCGAATTCCTCCTGAAAAACGCGCGCCGCGACCCCTCCGGCACCGTCGCCGCTTCCGCCGAACCCCGCCAAATCGAAGCCATGCGCCGGGAATTCCGGAATTCGCGCTCCGGCGCCTACCGGGCCGATCCCGTCCACATCCCCGGCCTCTTCGAGCACGAGTACCAGCTGGACATTCCCGCCGAAGAGTGGAAAGCCACCGTCGACCGCGTCTCCCGCGCCATCCGGCAGTTCCTGGCTTCCGACGTCTGGAAGGACATCCAGACGCTGCCCGACGGCGATTTCCTGTCGGTGGAGCGCCGCGCCCATTTCCTGCTCGACGGCCTCAAGGTGCACGCCGTGCCGGATCTCGTGGTCCGGCGCGGCGGACAAGTGCTCGTCTACGATTGGAAAACGGGCACGTCGGATCCTTCCGAACACCGCACGCAACTGGGCGTTTACGCCCTGCTGGCGCTGGACCGATGGACGGCGGCGCCCGGCGAGATCGAAGCCGTCGCCTACAACCCCGTCCTCGACCGGCGCGAATCCTTCGCGTACTCCGCCGACGATCTGGAAACGCTGCGGGAATTCGTCCGCGATTCCGCCGACGAAATGCTTTTCCCCCTCGAGGATCCGCAGACCAACGCCGCGGGCGACGGCTCCGCCTTCGACTGCACCGAAAACGAAGAGGCCTGCAAGACCTGCCCCTTCCTGCGCGCGTGTCCGCGCTGGAACGCCTAGAATCCGTTATTCGCGGAAGCCGTTGGTGATCGGCATGCGGCGGTCGCGGCCAAACGCCTTGGGCGTGATTTTCACGCCCGGCGCGCCCTGCCGCCGCTTGTATTCGCTGCGGTCCACCATCCGCGCCACGCGGCGCACCGTGGACTCGTCGAAGCCTTCGGCGACGACGTCGTTCAGCCCCGCCTGCCGCTCGACGTAGCGCTCCAGGATCGGATCGAGCACGTCGTACGGCGGCAGCGAGTCGGAGTCGCGCTGCCCGGGTTTCAGCTCGGCCGAGGGCGGCCGCGAAATCGTCGTGGGCGGAATGGCTTCGCCGCGCCCGTTTCGCCAGTTGGCCAATTCGTACACCAGCGTCTTGGGCACGTCCTTGATCAGCGCGAAGCCGCCGGCCATGTCGCCGTAAAGCGTCGCATAGCCCGTGGCCATCTCGCTCTTGTTCCCCGTCGTGACCACCATGTGGCCGTAGCGGTTCGAGAGGGCCATCACGATCACGCCGCGGATGCGCGCCTGCAGGTTCTCCTCCATCAGCGTGCCCGGCAGCGGCGGCGCCCAATCCACCGCCGCGCAGGCCGGCGCCAGCATGCCGGAGAACGCTTCCACCGCCGGCGCGATCGGAATCCGCAGGCACGGAATGCCCAGCCGCTTCGCGAGTTCCAGCGCATCGGAAAAGGTTTCCTGCGAGGTGATCGCGGACGGCAGCGTCACGCCGAACACGCGCTCCTTGCCCAGCGCATCCACCGCGATCGTCGCCACCAGCGCGGAATCGATGCCGCCGGACAGCGCCACGATCACGCCCGGAAATCCGTTTTTGTCCACGTAGTCCCGCAGGCCGATCTTCAAAGCCTCGTACACTTCTTCGACCGCTCCGGGCATCTCCGCCACGCGGCCCGGCGCGGGGGCCCACTTCCCGCCCGTTGGCGAAACCTCGACCGCCAGCGCCCCCTCGAGGAACAGCTCCGTGCGGGCCGCGACGTTGCCGTCGGCCGCCACGGCCATGCCGCCGCCGTCGAAAACCAATTCGTCCTGGCCGCCGACGACGTTCGTGTAGAGCATCGGGACGCCCAGCGCATCCGTCGCGTTCCGCGCCATTTCCTCGCGGTCGTTTTCGCGCCCCCGGCAGTACGGCGAGGCCGACAGATTGACCAGCACGTCGCATTTTCCCTTCAGCCCGCGGAACGATTCGCCCTCGGGCCACCAGGAATCCTCGCAGACGTGCACCGCGAGGCGCGCGCCCTTGAATTCGAAAACCAGCGGGGCAGCGCCCGGCGCGAAAATCCGCCGCTCGTCGAACACGCCGTAGTTCGGCAACAGCATTTTCTTCGCCGTCGCCACGCGCTGCCCGCCGTGGAACAGCAGGACCGCGTTGTAGAGCTTGCCGTCCTCGCGCATCGGCGCGCCGACGAGCGCCAGAAGCTCCTTCGGCAGCGCGGCGGCGAGTTTCCCGGCCTCCGCCTCGACCGCATCCATGAAGCGCGGACGCAGCACCAAGTCGTCCGGCGGATACCCGCACAGGGCTTGCTCGGGAAACACGGCGACGTCCGCGCCGGCGGCGGCGGCCTCTTGCGCAAAGCGCACGATCTTCGCCGCGTTCTCCTTCACCGCCCCCACGGTGGGATTCATCTGGACCAGCGCGAATTTCATGCCTGCCTCGCTCCCGTCTTTTCCAGGAAAACCGCCGGCAGGTCGGCCAACCGTTTATTTTCGTAGTCGAACGCCACCATGCCGGTTTTCGCCAGCGCGACGACCGCGCCGTCCACCGGCCGCGTCACGCGGTAGATGAGGTCGTAGGTCCGCCGCTCGACGTCTTTCAAGCCCATCTCGACGACCAGGCGGTCGCCGCGAAACGCCACGGCCTTGAACTGGACTGCGGCATCGCCCATCAGCATCCCGACCCCGCCGATGTTCTCTTCGGAAAACCCGAAATGCGCCAGAAACCGCAGCCGCGCCTCGTGCAGCAGGCCCAGCATGGCGTCGTTGCCCACGTGCCGGCCATAATTGATGTCCGTGATCCGCACGTCCAATTCCGTGCGGAAGACGAACTCCACCCCCTCCAGGTCCAGTTTCACTCGCGCCATGCCCCACATTGAACCACACCCCCCCTTACTTGAACATTGAATATTGACCATTGAATATTGAATATTGACTGCCATATGCCCCCTCCCGTCCTCATCGTGATCCGCCGCGGAGAAGATCCCGCCCAGTGCACCGTGCGCCCCCTGCGCGGCACGCCCGGCCTGGATTTCCTGCCCTATCCCCTGCGGAAAAAGCCCGATCTTTCGCGCCACCTGCTGCTGGCGCCCGACGCCCCGAAGCTGTCCCCCGCCGACGCGGGCCGCCCCCTGCTGCTGCTCGACGCCAGTTGGCGGCACGCCGCGACCATGCGCAAGGCCGTCGAACCCGTCGAAGCCCGTTCGATTCCGCCCGGATGGCAGACCGCCTACCCCCGCCGGTCCAAAATCCACGAGGATCCCGAAGACGGCCTCGCCACCGTCGAAGCCCTGTTCGCCGCGCTCTGCACGCTCGGCATCCGCGACGACACCCTTCTGCGCTTCTACCCCTGGCGCGCCGCGTTCCTCGAACTCAACCGCGGCCGGACCCCGCCGCGGTAAGGCTCAGCGGGCCTGCCCGACGGCGAGAAAATCGACGACGAACACGTCGGCCATGGCGTTGGCATGCGGCTGGGCGGGGTAGTAACGGTTGTGCCAGAACAACCGATCCCCTTCGATCCGCGCCCCGTATTCGACGTCCAGCAAGATTTGGACGTCCGGATGTTTCTGCCCGGTGATCAGCCGCACCATGCCTTTGGGCACGAACCCGCGCAGCATGATGGCATTCCCGCATTGCGCCCACATGCGCTGATCTTCGTTGTAGGGCGCCCAACCCGGCGTCTGCCGCTGGCGCAGCGAACGCGTATCGACCAGCATAATCTCCTTGTCCCTCCATTGGTCCTGGCTCGCCTGGAGGTAGGAGTAGAGGCCGCGGCACAATCGGCCCGCCTGCCGATAGTTCTCGGCGGTCCCCTGGTTGGACACCATGGCCAGCACGGCCGGCACAAACAGAAGCGGCGCCCACGTGCGGAAAGGGAGCCGCCCCAGAAACAGCGCCGCCAGCAGGCTGATGCCGATGGCCGGCAGCACGTTCAGCCGCGGCGCCGGATACGAAACCAAACTGATCGCCAGCGCCGCCCCGGTCCAAACCAAGCCGAACAGCGCCACTTGCATCCGGCCGAACGGCCCCCCCCCGTTCCCGTTCCGGTCCGCGGCGACCAGCCGGCGCAAGCCCCAGCCGATCAGCGCGACGACGCCGACATTGGCCGCGAAAAGGAAGCGCCGAGTCCACAGCGGGATCGCGGCGAACGCCTTGAACCCGTTCAGCATGGCCCCCCACAGGTGGTCGCCCACCCACCACTGGACGAGATGCCACGCGTTCAGGACCATCCCGTACGGCGAAGGAGACACCTGCATATGGGGCGGATAGTGCCAGGATTGGTTCAGGCCAAAGGAATCCGTCGTCCGCCAGGCTACATACAGAAGGCCCGCCAAGCCAATCGGCGCGATCCGCAACATGCTTTTCAGCGGTTCCTTCTTCCACGGCAGCAGGGCCAGATAAGCCGCCGGCAGCAGAATTCCGGCTTCGTATGAAAACAAGCCCACGCCATACGCCAGCGCGGAAAGCGCCAGGCGCCACCCTCCGCCCCGGCGCAGATAGGCCACCCACAGCCACCCGCTCAGCGCATACGGCACCAGTCCGCAGGCCACCTCGTTCAGCACCTGCGTGGACCAGTGGTAGGTCTCCGTCAGATTCGGCAGCAACGCAAATGCGGCGCCCGCCGCGAAGGCGGTTCCGCGCCGGCCGGTCAACTCCAGCGCCATTTTCATCAACGCGAGCAACAGCAGCGAATTGGCGGCCAGCGACACCAGCGTCCACATCCAGGCCCGCTCCCCGAACACCCGATAGCCCGCCTCCACCGCCGCCATGCTCAAGGGACGGTTGGAATCCTGCAGGCCGGTCCACGCGGCTTGGGCCGTCGACGCATAGAACGAACTCCGCGCCGCGTTGGCCCAATCGTCGCCCACCCAGACCGCCTGGGGCGACGGCAGATAGCGGGAGACGAATTGCAGCAGCAAGGCGGACAGAATCAGCCCCCAGCCCAGCCGGAACCGCGCCGACGCGGAACTCGCGGAAACATCCATGGCTCCCTCGACTTTCATTCCACCGCCTTCAGACTGCGAAGCGATACGCCTTCGCGCGCCAGGCAGAACGAGCCCAGCCCCACGTTCGCCAGCATGTTCAGCGCATGGGTCCCAATCGCATACGCCAACGTTGCGTTTCGGTCCGGCGTCCACAGGGACAGCGCCAGCATCGCCAAGTAATGATAGACACCCACGTAGCCCGGCGACGACGGAATGGCGGAACCGAGATTCACCATCACCAGCACGAAAAAGCCCGCGTACCACGGGACGTCCAGATGGAACGCCCTCACCCACGCCAGCGTGCCCATGCCGGCGGCCAGCCAGACGCCGGCCGACAACGCGGCCACCGACAGGAAGCCCGCCGGCCGGTGCAGCACGTCGGCGCCCGAGGAAAAATTCCCCAGCAGCGTCGTGACGCGGTAAGCCAACCGGTGCGGCATGGCCTTGGCCAGCCAGGTGGCCAGCCGCGGCAAATGCTTTCGGTTCATCGAAACCGCCATCAGCCCCAGCAGGCCGACCAGACCCAGCGCCACCATGCCCGTCAAGCCCGCCTGGATCGGGGCCGGAATGTCCAGCACCCGCATCAGGGCCAGCGTGAGCGCCACCAGCATCAGAACGTCCATCAGCCGTTCGATGGCGATGCTGCCGAGCGACCGGCTGATGCCGATCTTCTTCTTGCGGCCGATCAGGCTGGCGCGCGCCACGTCGCCCAACCGCAGCGGCAAAACGGTATTCGCCAAATAGCCGATCATGATGAACGCAAAGGTGTCGCGCGCCCGGAGCCCCTCCACCCCGGACAGCAGCAGCCGCCAGCGGAACGCGGCGACAACCCAGCTCCCCACCAGCAGCGCCGTGCCCAGCAGCAGCAAATCCACGCGGGCGGCGCGCCAGGATGCCCCCACCCCCGACCACTCCACGTTCCGAAGGGCCAGTCCCAGAAACAAGAGGCTCAGCGCGGCTCCGATCCAGGATTTCGCGGAAAAGCGCGCCATGGCTATCGGATATTCGCCGGCGGAGCCTCGTTCGATCCCCATAAACGCCAGCGCAGCACGAAAACCTGCCGCAGATTGGACAGGATGGACCGCACGTTCATCACCTTGGACGTCCCGCTCATGCGCGCCCGAAGCCCTGTGGGCTCGCCGACGACCCGGTATCCTTTTTTCCGGAACCGCAGGATCAATTCCATCTGGATCATCCAGCCCCGGCCCGACGAGGTCAAAGGCATCGTGTCCACGAGCGCGCGGCGAAACATCATGATGCCTTGGAAATCGGGGAAGGAACCGAAGAGGATCTTGTAGAGACCGCGCTCGCACCCGGAAAACAGGCGCGCCGGCCACGATCGGTTTTTGCGGTATTCCGGAATATATCCCAGCACCATGTCCGCCTCGTCGAAGCGCCGCATGAACTGGCCGATGATGGAGGGTTCAAACTGGCCGTCGGCGGGAAAGATGGTAGCCAATTCCTTCGTCCCGCACAGGAACGCCGCGCGATAGACCGCGCCCAGCCCCAGATTCGTCGGGTGGCGCACCACCCTCACTCCCGCCACGTCGCGCGCCAGACGGTCGGCGATTTCCCGGCTGCCGTCCGTGCTGCCGTCGTCGATGACCACGATTTCATGCTCCGCCCCCAGGCGCAACAGCTCGTCGCGGATCTCGCCAACCACCCGCTCCAGGCTGGGCGCCTCGTTGTAGCACATGATGGCCACGCAAATGCTGCGCGGGGCGGATGGAACGGCGGCCGTCATGGCTCCTTACGCCGGCGCGCCGTAGGACTCGGCCGTGCGCCGGATGCCCTCGTCCAGATCCACCTCGGACTCGAAGCCGATCAGGTCCCGCGCCTTGGACACGTTCGGGATGCGCAGCTCGACGTCGGCGTAGTCCTTGTAGACGAATTCGATCTTGGACTTCGAGTTCAGCACCCGGATCACCGTGTTGGCCAAGCCGTAGATCGTCGTGATCGCGCGCTGGTTGCCGATGTTGAACGACTCGCCGATCGCCTTCGGATGCTCCATGCACAGCAGGGTGCCGCGCACCATGTCGTCCACGTAGCACCACGCGCGGATCTGCGTGCCGTCGCCGTTGATCGTGATCGTTTCGTTTTTCAGGGCCCGCTGGATGAACGTGCGCAGCGCGCCCTCGCCCACCTGGCCGGGGCCATAGACGTTGAAGGGCCGGACCACCGCGACCGGCAACCACTGGTGCTGGAAATACGCAATGGCCAGATGTTCCTCGGCCAGCTTGCTGACGGCATAGGTCCAGCGGGCCTCGCCGATCGTCCCGATCGAGGTCTTGTCCAGCTCCGACGAGCGGAACGCCGTGGTGCCGAACACCTCGCTGGTGGAAAAGCAAACCACGCGGTCGACGTGCTCCAGCTTGGAGGCCGCTTCCAGCATGTTGGCCGATCCGACCATGTTCACGCGCATGGTCATCACCGGATTCTTGACCACCGTGTCGATGCCCGCAATGGCCGCGCAGTGCACCACGACGTCGGCCCCCGCCATGGACTTGGCCAGATGGTCGTAGTCCAGCACGTCGCCCACCACGAGGCGGAGGTTCTTGTGGTCTTTCCACGGCTTGGTTTGCAGGGCATTGCGCGCCAGGTTGTCGTACGCCACGATCTGGTTGTGCTCGACCAGCTTCCCGATCAGCGTCGATCCGATGAAACCGGCGCCGCCCGTAATGAATATCTTCTTGTGCTGAATCATATTCGACCTTTTCTCCTGGCCGCCCCGACGCCAAATCGGAAGGCCAAAACTGAGCGGGAAGTATGCGCCGAAGGTCCCCCGCCCATCAATTCTTTTATTGGCGCAACGCCGGCTCCGGATCCCCGAGGTCTTTGGCCATCCACCAGTCGTCCATGACGAATCCGCCGCCGATGTCCGTCGCGACCCTGCGGGTTTTGCGAAACCCCATCCGCTCGTAGAACGCGATGGAGCCGGCGTTGTTCCGGTTCACGGTCAGCCACAGCTCGTTGCATCCCAGCTCCGCGCAGCGCTTCTGCGCGAATTCCACCAGCGCCCGCCCCCGCCCCGTCCCCCGCAAGTCCGCCTTCACGTAGATCTTGCTCAGCAGCAGGCTCTTCTTCGCCGGATCCGGCACCAGCGCCAGATAGCCCGCGTTCGGCGCCAGATAATATTCGTAGCCTTCCGCCGCGATTTGCCGCGCGATGGCGGCTTCGCTCTGGAACTTGGCCAGCATGTACTCCACCTGCGCCGACCCGATGATCGGCACGTAGTGCTGCGTCCAGGTTTCCTTCGCCAGCGCCGCCACCGCGGCAATCTGCTCTGGATTCTCGACTCGCTCCACGTCCATGTCCACGCCTATAGTCCGCAACCGCCGGACTGGCAATCCCAAACCACCCGCATCGCTTCCGTCCGAAGCAGTTAACCAGATCTTAATTTCCAATTGTTCTCCCCTTTGGCTATTCTCCATTCCCCGTTTCAAAATATACCCCCGAGGAAAACCCGCGATGAAAACCATCCTCCTGTCCCTATGCCTGGTTGCCGCCTGCTGCGGCGTCGCCCCCGCCGACGAACTCCTCTGGGCCGATTTCGACGCCGCGCCCACCGGCTCCGTCGCCGCCCTTCCCGGCTGGACCCGCGCCGCCTGGCTCGGCGGCATCACCGGCCGCGTCGCCGACGTCAACTACTCCCACTCCCCCTCCAACGTCCTCGAGCTGCCTTGGAACAGCGTCGGCTCCTCCGCCGTCTTCACCAACTTCAATTCGACCTACAACCCCGCCGACGAACACCCCGTCGTCCGCTGCTCCGCCAAGCTCGTTGCGCCTTCCAACGCCTTTTTCCAGCTCGGTCTGCGCAATTCCACCAGCGGCGCTTTCCTCTCCTTCCAGCCCACCAACAACTTCGGCGGTTTCGGATTTCTTGCCCACGACTTGATCCTCTTCCCTCTCGTCCACGACCGTTTCGTCGACGTCACCTTCTTCTACAACCGTTCCAACAACCACTACCGTTGCGACTACAACTACACCAATCAAATCCCCTGGATCACCAACGGCGAAGGCGTCGGCATCGTCACCCAGTTCAACCAGTTCGTCGTCTCCCGCCCCAGCGGCACCGCCTCCACCACCGGTTCTTTCCTCGTCGACGACGTGTCCGTCGAAACCTTCCCCCCGTACGCCTGGGCCTGGTGGCGCTGCACCGCCGAACCCTACTCCCACTTTGTCGAGCAATTGGGGGCGTTCCGGTCCACCTATCGCGTCGGCTTTGCCGATTCCATCCGCTCCGGGTCCTCCGATCCCATCTGGGACGGCGCGGCCGATTTCCGCAACGCCGGTTCCATCCGCCAACTCATCGCCGGCCCCACCGAAGCGGCGCGGCCTTTGCCCGCCACCACGAATTGGACCCTGGAGACCGCGCTCCGCATGCCCCCCGACGCCGATTACACCACGTTCTTCGACTGGGGCGCCCACTACGGCTTCAACGCCACGAGCGCCTGGATCCAGATCGGGTACAACTCCAACGGCTACGTCTATGCCAACCTCCGCGACGCCCAGCAAGGCAACGACAGCTACGCCATCCTGCCCCTCCGCTCCTACGCCCCCAACGGCCGCTGGCAGCATCTCGCCGTCGTCAAAAGCAACGCCCAGGTTTTCCTCTACGTCGACTACCAGTTCGTCACCAACCGCGCGTTGGCCGCCGAGGCCGACGGGTCCTATGCCTTCGCGACCCTGTCCCAAGCATCGATCGGCCGTACGCTCAACAATGGCAACTTCTGCGGGCCCGACACCCTCATCGACGAAGTCCGCTTCTCCACCCAAGCCCTGGTCCCCGCCGAATTCCTCCAGCCCGGACAGCCCCTGATCGTCGACATCGACAACTCCCCCACCGGCACCGCCTGGCAATTGACCATGAAGGGCATCCTCGGCAAATCCTACCGCCTCGAAACCAGTTCCGTCTTCGGCCCCGGCGCCAACTGGCAGGCCTCCACCAGCCGAGTCGCCGACTACGTTTTCAACTACATCGACGTCCCCACCACCGTCCCCCGCTCCAACTTCGTCCGCCTCGTCCGCGAAAACTGATCCGTCATTCGTTGGCGGGCGGTTTCGGCGACGGCAGGATCCGGCCCGGTTCGTAGGTCTGCATCAGCCGCAGAAACACGGGTTCGTATTCGTCGTAGAGATGGGGCGGAACGCAGAACTGCACGTGGTGCGCCAAATCGCCGGTCATGAAGTCCAGCATCAGCACCCGGTTTTGGAAAAGCTGCGCCGAACGCTTCACCGCCCGATGCGGCCCCACGTAGGCGAAATCCATGTGGGTGTCCGCCGCCAACTGCCGCTCCCGACGCCGCAAAATTCCGATCAACCGTTCGAAGGTTTGCCCGGCCGCCGGCGTCGCCAGAATAGACATGTCCATGCCGTAGGGGCCTTGGAATACCACGTTGAAAAAGCCGTCTTCCGGATGTTCCACCCGCTTCCAGTGGCGCGGCGGGACGAGGCTGAAGAGCCCCGAGGGATCCTCGTATCGCGGACCGTCCATGCCCCCCGCGACGTCCGCCGCATCGCCCGGCCGCGGGCCGGGCCCACCCCGCGCCCCGCCGCCGAACTTCCGGGCCAAATGCCGCAGGTCGGCCATCAGCGCCACCAGCAAGACGACGGCCAACGCCCAGACCACCCCGCGCAGGCGGTTTTTGAAAACCTCCTGCCGCGCCTTTTCGGCCTCCCGCCGCCGGCGCAAGTGCGACTCGGCGGCCCTCAAGTCGTCGCCGCTGGGCAGGCGCAGCCCCATCAATTGCTCCGCGCGAAGCGGGTCACGTAGTCCGGCAGCCAATCCCAGTAGGGGTAATATTCCTCGGGCAGTTCGGTCACGATCCGTTCGGACGCCCGGATGTCGTGCCGCAGGGGGTCGTCCTTGTCCGGCAGCACCCGCTCGTCGCGGACAAAGAGCTGGGAATCGCCGGAACCGGAATCGACCACCGCTTCGAACCAAAGCGTGCGGTCGGCCTCGCCGAAGTATTCGAACGTTTCGGCCAGCCCCGATTCCCCCACTTGCAGCAGCCGGTTGAATCGGGCCGCCCCCAGCGTCTTTTCCAATTCCCCGTAGAGATCCTCGCGGACCGCCTGCCCTTCTTCGGCAAAAGGCGGAATATTCAGCACCACCTGGTTGTCGGCCGGATTCTCCACCGAGATGTTTTCGGCTTCGATCTCCTGCAAGGCGGATTTCGTCCCGAGGAAGGCGGCATCGAGCCGGCCGATTTCCTCTTCGTCCAGGCGCAGCAACTGGACCAGGTCTTCGCTCACGGCCAAGTCGTTCCCCGCCGGGGACACCTGCAAATGGGCCATTTGGTTTTCCGGCAGCGGATAGGTGCCGCGCACGTTGTCGAGAATCCAGTTCAGCATGTCCTCCAAACGGCTTCGCAACCGGACGTTTTCCGTCTCGAGCTGAAAGGCGCGCCGTTCCCATCGGACCCGGTCCGGATCGCGGTCGGCGGGCGCCGCCGGCGCCGGCGCCGATTCCGGCCGCCACGCCAGCGCCACGGCCGGAGCCGAGGCGGGCGGCGAAGCGGAAGCCGGGGCCGCGGAGGACTTCGAACGGCCCGTCGCCGGTTCGGCGGCGGGCTCCAACCCCGCCCCCCACCAGGAAACCAGGACGGAAACGGAAACCAATGCGGCCACGCCGATCAGCGTGCCCACGCACTTTCGGGCGATGTCGCTCTCCTGCATGTCCCGCCCTTGGCGCGGCCGGTCACACGGCGGCCGCCGCCCCCATGGCCTCCTCGACCGTGGCGTACAGCTTGACCAGCTTGCCCATGCCGAGCAATTCGATGGTCTTGCTGATCCGCCGGTTGAGCGCCGCGATCCCCATGAAGGAAAGATTCTGGATGGCGATCCGCTGGTAGCGGCCCAGCAGGGCCAGCCCTTTGCTGTTCACGTAGCTTAGGTTCTCGCAATCCAGCACCAGGCGCACGTGCGGCTGGACGACCATCGGATCGAGAAGATTCTTGAACTGGTCGTGCGTCATCGAATCCAGCGGTCCGGACACGTGGATCAACTGGATGCCGTCGCGATTCTCGATCTGCGTTGTCAAGACGGCTTCTGCCATGATCTCCTCCGAAATGCCTGGGTTCCGCTCCGGGGTTCGAGACCCGAAAACATCTTCACCCTACTCCACATTTTCGGCCCCTGTACAGCCTCGAATTTCAGCGGCCGCCGCCCGCCGCCGCCACCGCCTCCTCGACCGTGGCATACGTCTTCACCAGCCGGCCCAGGCCCAGCAGCGCGACTTCCCTGGCCAGCCGGGAATTGAGCGCCGCAATTCCGAAAAACGACCCGGTTTGGCCGGCGAGGCGCTGGTATCGCGCCAGCAGCACGAATCCCTTGCTGTTGACGTAGCCCAGATCGCCGCAGTCCAGCACGACGCGGCCCCCGGGCGCTTCCATCAGCGGGTCCATGAACTCCTTGAACCGATAGTACGAGTCGAACCCCAGCGGCCCCGACACGTGCACCACCTGGACGCCGTCCCGGTCCTCGATTCGCGTCGTCAAATTGTCTTGAACCATGTCTTGTTCTCCCGCCGCCGGATCTTGGCCGTTCACGGGGCCGCCGCCGCGCGCAACGCTTCGTCCACCGAGGGATAGAGCTTCATCATTTTGCCCAGGCCCAGCAGATCGATCGCCTTGCAGATGCGGACGTTCATCGCGGCAATTCCGAAAAACGACAGGTTCGCCGCCGCCAAACGCTGGTAGCGGGCCAGCAGCGTCAATCCCCGGCTGTTCACGTAGGCGAGATTCCCGCAGTCCAGCACGATGCGCGAGTGCGGATGGACGACCAGCGGATCCAGGAAATTCTTGAACCGGTCGTGGGTGGCGGAATCCAACGGACCCGCGACGTGGATCACCTGGATGCCATCCCGGCCCTCGACCTGCATATCCAATGCCGTGTTTGTCATGATGTTGCCGCCGGCAGGCGCAACGGAACCGGCCGCGCCCGCCAACGTACGCACTCTATCCCCACCGCACCCGCCAATGCAATCCCGGAATCGAAAGGAGAGACCCAGAAGACCGGCATCAGGAGGCGGCGGCGGTCTGCAGCGCTTCTTCCAGCGTGGGATAAAAGGTCATCAGTTTGCCCAGGCCCAGCAATTCGATCCCCTTGACGATGCGCGGACGGAGCGCGGCAACCCCGAAGAACGAAAAAGCCACCTTGGCGTTTTTCTGATAGTGCATCAGCAAGGTCAGCCCCCGGCTGTTCACGTAGGTCAGATTCTGGCAATCCAGGACGATGCGGACGCGGGCTCCGTTGATCATGGGATCCACGTATCGCTTGAACTGGTCGTAGGTCGCGGAATCCAGCGGCCCGGACACGTGGATCAGCCGGATGCCCTCGCGATCTTCCACGTCGAAATTCAATGTTGCGTCAGCCATATGTCCACCTGTTAACGAGTGTTTAACTTTATATTAATATAATCCTAATGATTGCGCTGCGCAAGTGCCAAAATCACCAGTCTATAATCATGCGGGCCGCCGACTCAGGGAATGTCGATTTCCTTCCGGTACACGACAAACCCGCCCTGTGCGGGCCATTCCGTCAACGGTCGAATGCCCACCGCCTTCGACTGCATTTCGAGGAACGGATCGGGTTCCACCCAGACGTAAGGCTCTTCTGGCGGACCTTTTACGCCGGAACCGCCCACCTCCAGCCAGCCGGAATCGTCGAAACCATCTGCCATCCAGTCGCCGGACGGATTGAACGCGAATTTCCAGGTGGGATCCGTGCCGATGAACGAATCCCGGCAGCGGATGGCCAGCTGCACCCAATCCGGATATCGCTGTCGGGGAGCCTGGATGGCCAGCACGTGCGGCCCCGGCGGCAGGGGAAATACCGCGGCGGCGGGTCGCTCGGGATGGCCGGCCTGCATCGTTTCCTTGCCGTCGATGAAGAGCTTGGCGGGCATGTTGGCGTACAAGATCGCCAAGGCGCCCCCGCCCTGCCGTTGGCGCAGCAGCATCTCCGCCGCCGTCCGCACCGCCTCGTTGCCGTCGGAAAGAAACCGAGGCAACGGATCGGATCCGCCCAGCTTTTCGTCCAGCAGCGCCAGGCGGAATTCCACCATGCGGCGGGCCAATGCGGGCCATTGCGCGCCGTGGCGGCGCAGGCGCGAGGCCAGTTCGTCGCGCGCGCCCCGCCAATCGCCGAACCGCTCGTGGTTCCACAGCGCCGTCATCAGCGTCGCCGGATCCAGGCGCGGATCCTGCGGCGTCCCGCGGCTTTCCGGACGCAGCCGCACCGTGTCCGCCGCCTCGGGACGATCCAGGTAATACCAGCCGACGCTTTCGAAATACGCCCGGCTCGCGTGGTCCGGGCCGCGCTCGAATTCCATGTCCAGCGATTCCTCGAAGCGCGACGGATCCATCGCGTGCACCCGGTACTGCACCGTCCGGAACGGCTCCTTCACGAACAGGCCGTGCGTCGGCCCCGCCATCACGTTCTGGTAGTACCATCCGCCGTTGAAATAATCCTCCAGCCCCGTCCCCAGCCAGCCCGGCGCCTTTTCGCGGTCCTTGCGGATGCTCTCGTCGCCCTCCAGCGCCCAATACGTCCCATCCAGCGTGGCCACCGACAGCAGGCAGCCCACGTATTTGCCCGCGCCTCTGGCGCGCAGGATGGAGTGCGGCCGCCCGACGTCGGCGGCCGGCGTCCGCCGCCATCCCGCGTGGAAATAGCCCATTTCGCCGATCGGCGATTCCGCGCGCTTCTCGACCCACGCGCGGATTTTCACCGGCGCCGGCGCCACCCGCCCGGTCTCCAGGCGGATATCCGCCGATTGCGCAAACGGCATCGGAAACGCGCAAAACAGCGCATCCCCCTCCATCCCGAAGTACAGCGACTGCGCGCGCACCCGCCGCCAGGGCACGCCGCACAGGTCGCCCAGCGGCACTTTCACGCTCTCGTTCGTGCTGCCGTCGAAGCGGACCGACACCATCCAGTCGCGCAGGACCGCGTCGCGCGATTCTTCCGGAATCTTCGCCCATTCCGGCTCGAATTCCAGGCGGCGGATCACCCCCGGGCCTTCGATGGACGATCCATCCTTCCCATCCGCCAGGGCGATTTCGCGCATATCGCCCGCCGGGGGCAGCCGTTTCGCCGCCCAGACGGCGCGGGCCTTTTCCAGCGCGGCGAGGTCCCGTTCCGGCAGCGGCCACGCGAACGTCTCCACCGGCGTCCCGCGCGGCAGCGCCGATTCCGAAACCTGGTAATACACCTTGCGGGGCGCGCCGTTCGCGTCGGCCGGCCCTTCTTCGCACTCGATGCGCAACCGCTTGGCATAGGGCATCGGCACGAACGAATACCAGCAGTAGTTGTTGTATTCCGCCAGCGGGGCGAGGAACGGCGCCCTCTTTCCGCCGAACAGCTCCTTGACGTCCCCCTCGAACCGCGGCGTTTCCTCGCCGTCGAAATAGAACCGGAAGCGGTGCGGAAATCCGTCCTTCGCGCCCGTGAACCAGACGCGCGAGACGTATCCGGGGCCCTTCAGATCCACCAGGACCTTCCAGCCCGGAGTCCGGCTGTCGCGCAGAAAGGTGCCGAAATCGTCGTTGCCGCCCGTGCGGTCGTAGGAGGAATGCAGCGTCGTGTCGGGCTGGTCCAGCCGCGCCAGCCAGAGCGGATCGCCCAGCCGTTCCGCCAGCGAAGCCACCGTCGTCGCCTCCCCCCCCGGCCGGCCCCCGCATCCCGCTAGCGCCCCCGCCAGGCCCGCCAGCCACCACCACCGCCAAATTTGCTTCATTTTCACCTCACCTCTTCGTACTATGCCTTTTTGCGTTGAACAAATGAACCCTTTTTCCTCTCCATCCGAACCGGCGGCGGCACGGGCATGATCATCTCCCGCACCCCCTATCGCGTCTCGTTTTTCGGCGGCGGCACCGATTATCCCGCCTGGTACCGCGAAAACGGCGGCGCCGTCCTTTCCGCCGCCATCGCCCGCTACTGCTACATCACCTGCCGCTGGCTGCCGCCCTTCTTCGCCCACAAGTCCCGCATCGTCTATTCCATCATCGAGGACGTCCAGCGCGCCGAGGACGTCCAGCATCCCGCCGTCCGCGAAGCCCTCCTCTACCTCGGCATCCGCGACGGCATCGAAATCCACCACGACGGCGATCTTCCAAAAATGACCGGGCTCGGCACCAGCTCCTCCTTCGCCGTCGGCCTCCTGCATGCCCTCCACGCCCTGCGGGGCGAATTCCGTTCCAAAATGCAGCTCGCCGAGGAAGCCATCCACGTCGAGCGCGACCGTTGCGGCGACCGCGTCGGGTCCCAGGACCAGGTCAGCGCGGCCTTCGGGGGCCTCAACCATATCCGCTTCGCCCCCGACGACTCCATCTCCGTCGAGCCCGTCCCCCTGCCCGCCGAACGCATGGCCGCCTTCCAGAATTCCCTTCTCCTCTTTTTCACCGGCTTCTCCCGCTACTCCTCCGAAGTCGTCGCCGAGCAACTCGACAACGTTCCGAAAAAGAACAAGGAACTCTCCGAGATGGCCGCCATGGTCGACCAAGGCCTCGGCATCCTGGTGGGCGGGGGCGACCTCGCCGATTTCGGCCGCCTGCTTCACGAAAGCTGGCTGCTCAAACGCTCGCTCAGCTCCCGCGTCAGCACCCCCGAGATCGACGCCATGTATGCCGCCGCCCGCCAGGCCGGCGCCATCGGCGGCAAAATCACCGGCGCGGGCGGCGGCGGCTTCCTCCTCCTCTACGTCGAGCCCGACCGCCAGCCCGCCGTCCGCCAGGCCCTCTCCCACCTCCTCCACGTCCCCTTCGATCTCGACCACTCCGGTTCCCAGATCATCTTCTCCAACCCCATCCCCCTGGAAACCATTCCATGAGTTTCAAGCTGCCCCTGATGGAAAACAACATCGTGGCCGAAGACCGCGCCGCCGTCGTTGAATTCCTGCAGGGCGACCCCATCCTGACCCAGTCGTCGAACGTCCGGGCCTTCGAGCAGGAGTGGTCGCAGTGGCTCGGCGTGCGCCGCAGCGTCTTCGTCAACTCCGGCGCCTCCGCCAATTTCATCGCCATGGCCGCCCTGCGCCACCTCCATGGCCCCGGCGAAGTCGTCGTCCCCACCCTCACCTGGGTCTCCGACATCTCCTCCGTCCTCGCCGCCGGCCACAAACCCGTCTTCATGGATATTAATCCGCGCACGCTCGCCATGGACCCGCGCCAGGCCGTCGCGGCCCTGAACCCCAACACCCGCGCGGTCTTCCTCACCCACTGCCAGGGCTTCGACGGGCTCGACGACGGCCTGCTCGCCGAGCTGGAAAAACGAAACATCCCTCTCATCGAGGACGTCTGCGAATCCCACGGCGCGACCCACCGCGGGAAAAAGGCCGGCACCTTCGGCCTCGCCTCCAACTTCTCCTTCTATTTCGCCCACCACATGAGCACCATCGAAGGCGGCATGGTCTGCACCGACGACGAGGACTTCTACCAGGCCTGCCGCATGCTCCGCAGCCACGGCATGGTGCGCGAGTCCGATTCCCCCGCTTTCCGCAAGAAGTGGGAAGACGCCGCCCCCGACCTCAATCCCAAGTTCATCTTCGCCTGGCCCACCGGCAACTACCGCAGCACGGAAATCAACGCCGTCATCGGCCGCTCCCAGCTCAAGCGCCTCGACGCCAACAACCGCCGCCGCACCGAAAACTTCCAGCTCTTCCTCGCCCTCCTCGACCCCGCGCTCTACTGGACGGATTTCCAGGTCGAAGGCTCCGTCAACTACGCCTTCCCGCTCGTGATGAACAAGCCCGACGACGCCCTCCGCGACCGCCTCATGGCCGCCATGGATGAAAACGGCATCGAGCACCGCCGCGGCAACGCCGGCGGCGGCAACCAGCTCCGCCAGCCCTACCTCGACGGCATCGCCCCGCCCAAGGCCGACATCCCCCGCCTTTTCCCCGTCATCGACCACGTCCATTTCTACGGCTTCTACATCGGCAACTACCCCACCCTCGACGAAACCCGCATCCGCTGGCTCTGCGGCATCCTCAACTCCGTCCGCCCCTGATCCATTCCCGCCGCCGCGCCCTTCCCGTTTCCACTTGCCGCTGCCGCCGGTTTGTCGGATATTCCAAACGCTCCATGCGCATTCTTCTGGCCAACAAATTCCACTATCCTCGCGGCGGCGACTGCATCCATTCCATGGAGCTGGAACGCCTCCTGAAGGCCGCCGGCCACGAGGTCGCCTTTTTCGCGATGGATTGCCCGCAAAACGAGCCGAGCCCCTGGCAGCCCTACTTCCCGTCGGAAGTGGCCTTCTCTCCCCGCCGGCCCGGGAAGATGCTGAAAGGCCTCGTCCGACCGATCCATGCGCCCGAGGTCAAGCGGAAATTCCACCGCCTTCTGGACGATTTCCGCCCGGACGTCGTGCATTTGCACAACATCCACACCCAGCTTTCGCCGGTCATCGCCCGGATCGCCAAAGAACGCGGCCTGCGCGTCGTCTGGACGCTCCACGACTACAAGCTGCTGTGCCCCCGCTACGATGGCCTGCGCGACGGGAAGCCTTGCGAACTTTGCTTCGGCGGCGACAAATCGTCCGTCCTGCGCCATTCCTGCCTGAAGGGCAGCCGCCTTGCCAGCGCCGTGGCCTACCTTGAAGCCCGAAAATGGAACCGCGCAAAACTCGAAGCGTGGACCGACGCCTTCATCTGCCCCAGCCAGTTCATGAAAAGCAAGATGGAGGCGGGCGGATTCGCTCCGGACAAGCTCCATGTCCTCCACAATTTCATCGATGCCCGGAAACTGGCCGGAGCCGCAACGGTTCCGGAAAACCACTATTGCTACGTGGGACGGCTCTCCGCCGAAAAAGGCGTCCGCACGCTCGTCCAGGCGGCCGGTCCACTGCCCTATCGGCTGAAGGTCGTCGGCACGGGCCCTCTGGAGACCGAACTCCAGGCGTCCTGCGCCCGCTTCCCGCACGTTGAATTCCTGGGGCATCGGAATTGGGCGGAATTGCGCCCGATCCTGGCCGCCGCCCGTTTTTTGGTTGTGCCCTCGGAGTGGTACGAGAACAACCCCCTGAGCATCATCGAGGCGCTGGCGCTGGGCGTCCCCGTGCTTGGCGCCAACATCGGCGGGATCCCCAAACTGGTCGTTCCCGGCCGGACCGGCGAACTCTTCGAGCCCGGCAACGCGGAAGACCTGCGCCGCCAGATCGAACGGATGTGGACGGCATCCGTCCGCCCCGACGCCGCCGCGCAGGCGGAAGCCTTTTCCGCGACGCGCTATCTGGAACGGCTGCTGCCCCTTTACGGAGACCGCCCATGAAGGTGCTGGTTTCCAACGAATTCTACGAGCTGTTCCGCGGCGACAAGGACTTCCTCATCCCTCGCCTCATCGCCCAGAAACTTGGCCACGACGTTTCCATCCTCTGCCCGACGGAATTGTCCCTGGCAGACCAAAACGCCGGATTCTCCTTTTCGAAGGAAGGGTTCGCGGAGCGCCTCGGGCTCGGGCCAGACGCCGTGAAGTTCCACTCGCCTCTGCGATGGGTCCGGAAAACCCACAACAAACAGATTTCCTTTTTGATTCCGCTGCCTTCCTATTGGATCCAACTCCTGAACATCCGTCCGGATTTCATCGTCGAATCCGTCTACACCACGCTGACGCCCCGATCGTTTTTGAATTGGCTCTACTGCGCGCGGTTCCGCAAAGGCCGCGTCCTGCTCGACTCCGGCGACGAAGGCCGCAACCGGCGGCTCCTGCCGTTCGAACGCCGCGCCATCCGGCAGGCCCGCAAAATCTTCACCTACAGCCCCGCCGGCGCCAAGCGCATCGCGGACAAATACGGCATCGCCGATCCGGACAGATTTTTCATCCACCTGAAGTTGCTGGATCCCGAACGGTTCCGCTTCCGGGAGGAGTTCGGGCCGCCGGAATTCACCGTCGGCTATGCGGGCCGATTCCTCCGCGCCAAGGGCTTCGCCCGCTTTCTGGAACTGGCCCGCACCTGGTCCGGGCCGACCGCCCGTTTCCGCGCCGTCGGCGCCAACGACGACGGGTTCGAGTTGCCCGACAGCCTCGACCGCCAAGACTACGTCGAAAATGCCCGCATGGCCGAAATCTATTCGTCCATCGACTTGCTGGTCCTGCCGGACATGCGGAATTGCCGGGGGTATTCCACGGCGGCGCAGGAAGCCCTCATGTGCGGCGCGGAAGTCGCCATCGGCTGCCTCGACCGTTCCTTCTACCCCAAGACGGACGGCGTCTTTTTCTTCGATCCCGACCGGCCCGGCGACTTGGCCGATTTCATCGCGCAAAAGGCCCGCCGACCCCGGGCCGAAATGCTCGCCGCCCGAAAAGCCCTCGCCGAAGAATACCGGCGAGCCGCCGATCCGGCTGGCTTCCTCGCCGAACTGGCCCGGCAGATGGAGGGCAACGCATGAACCCGGCCGTCCATGCCGGAAAGCCGGAAGTGTCCATCGTCATCGTCTGCATGAACAAGCCGGAAGACCTGTTCCCCTGCCTCGATTGCATTCGCGCGCAGACGCACCGCACGAGCTATGAAATCTGGGCCGTCGCCTACCTGTTCACGCCGGAAAACCTGGCGAAACTCCGGACCGCCTATCCCGAAGTGAATGTCGTCGAGAGCAACGAAATCCGCGGCTTTTCCGAGAACAACAATTTGGCGCTGCGGCAAGCCGCCGGCGAATTCTGCTTCATCCTGAACGACGACACCCTCATGGACATGCCCGTCGTGGATTTGCTCGTCGAGTCGTTCCGGAAGGAGCCCCGCGCCGCGTTTTTCAGTCCGAAAATCTTGAATCCGGATGGATCGGTCCAGGCCTGCGGACGGGCCCCATGGACTTCGCTGGGTTCATTGCTGGCCGGCTTTCGCCTCCGGGATCCGCGCCGGGCGCGGTCGCCCTTCATCAATGGCACCGGCATCTTCCGAACTTTCAACGTCCTCGGCGCCGCCTTCATGGTTCGCACGGCCGTGCTGCGGGACCTGGGCTATTTCGACGAGCGATATTTCTTCTGTCCCGAAGACGTCGCGCTCTCCACGCTGGCCAATGAAAAAGGCTATTTCTGCTACGTCAACGCGGACGTCGTCCTCATCCACAAGGCTTGCGCCACCTTGAGCCGCACCATGACGGCCACCTTTCCCGCCATGACGCGGGGCAACATCCTCTTCCATGCCCGCAATTCCCGGCTCAACGGGTTTTTCTACGCGTTCTTCGTGTTCCTCATCCTTTGCCTGAAATATGGCTATGCCTTCTTCAAGCCCCGACTGGAACGCCCGATCTGGAAGAAGGCCTGGCAAAACAGCATCGCAGCGGTTTTTTCCTCCCGAACGCCCAAGGATATCTTCACCCGCCATTACGTTCGGATTAAGCGGGATAATCCAGGTAATGGATAACGCCAACCCCATAAGTTCAACGGACCACGTGGTCGAAAGGAAATGAAGATGAATGTGAAATGCGGAACGGCACATACGGGAAGGTTTGCGGTACTGGCCATACTGTTTGGCGTCATAACAACGATATTCACCTATTCGGGCTTTGGAGTCGGCGACGCTGTGGAGCAATTGCTCTTGGTTTTCCGTTCTCTGGACCACGCCTTCATCCCCGGCGACGTCTACACCAACGCCAATATGGATTCCATCGTGCGGCTACACTATACCCACCTGGTAACGGCGCTGGCGGGCTCGGAACATAACGTGCCACGGGTGTTCCAGCTGCTGACGCTGTACGCCAATGTCGCCATTTCCGTGGTCACGTTTTTTTTTGCGCGCGATCTTTTCAAATCTTGCAACCAGGCCGGAATATACGCCTCCGCTCTAACTATGAGCGTCACCACATTCGGCCTGGGGTGGCTCACGACCATTTACCAGACGGCGGCGATTCCCGCCGCCGTTGCGATTCCCCTCGTCCTCGGGGCGATATGGGGCGCCTATCGGGGACATCTCATGGCCAGCATGGTGCTGTGCGGCGTCGCGGGACTGATCCATCCCCTCATCGGGCTGGAAATAGGCGGGCTTATTTTGGCTATGGCCACCGTCGGCCACGTTCTTGCAAAAGGCATACCCCCCCGAACCTTCTGGAAAAAGTTCGCGCCGGGTTTGCTCATATACGCCTGTTTTGCGGTTATCCTGGTTCTCCCCCAGCTGTCCCAAACGGAGATGGATGCCGCTCTCTTTATCCACATCCTTGCCTTTTTTAGAGCTCCGCACCATTATTTGCCCAGTTCTTTTGGCCTGTCCCGATATGTCTATGCCGCAGCTTTTCTGGGGTCCTCCCTGGTGTTGTTTCATCGCGTACGGCATGCTCGCACATGCTCCTCCAGTCTCTTTATTGCGCTGCTGGTTGTCTTCATTGTTCTGTTCTGCATCGGCGGGTATCTGTTCGTCGAAATTATTCCGTCGCGTATCTGGGTCATCGCGCAACCGTTCCGGCTCCTGTATTTCGTAAAGTGGATCGGCCTTATTCTCGTCGCTGGCGCGGTTGCAGACGCAAATCCTCTCAGTTCGACGAGGGCATTGTATCTGGTCGGCGCTTTGAATCCGTTGTCCTTGGCGGGAGGCGTGTTCTCGCAAGCGTTCAGGGAATGGCTAGAGCGAAAGCGAAGCGGCTGGAGCAGCCTTTTTGATCCGTCCCTTGTGCTATTGCTGATGATTATTATATTCTGGCAAGTATCATCAGGCCGGGCTTCTGCCATGCCTATGGTTTCAGTGGTTCTCTTGTGCGTTTTTACGCTCTTGATCCTTGCTTTTGGCGCGTTTTCCAGAAAAGCCCTATGTTCAACCCTCGCGGCAGGCATCGCCCTCGCCGTCATCGCCGCCTTTTTCCACGGCCATTTACAGCGTCTTGCCCATACGCCCCCCCTCCGCCACACTGCGGAAAACTGGTCGTCGAACTATCGACCCGAACAGGGGCCCGACGGTGATGCGGTCGCCTCGTTTGCGCGGCAAAGCACGCCGGACAACAGCGTATTTTTGACGCCACCCCTCTGGTGCCAGTTCAGACTCCTGGCCCGGCGCGCGATCGTCGTCGATTTTAAAACGATGCCCTGGCCCGACGCCGCCATGCAGGATTGGTACGGCCGCGTCACGAATTGCTATGGGATGCCTGCCGGATGCGGCTTCGACCTGGTTCCCGAATTCGATCGGCATTATCGGGCGCTGAACGACGACCAACTTCACGCGTTGCGAGATCGATATCGCTTTTCCCATGCTGTATTATACAGCTCGACGCCGACCCGTCTAAAAGTCTTATTCCAAAATGAGACGTTTAAAGTCGTTGATCTCGGCGATGGCCAGTAGGACCCGCCTAATTTCTCTCAACGACGACGATGGTCCCGCCCCTTTGGAAACATAGGCTTAATGCGATTCCAAGCGCATCCCCTGGATCTAATCGCCCGGAAGATCGCCCCATTTTGCCGCTGCACAATCCCGCCGGCGCCCGCCGGCAAAGAATACCGTTTTGCGCCCCGACCGCCACCCGAAAACAGGTTCGATGCCGATCAATGCCGAAAACAGGTTCGAGATGCATTGCAATAGGATCGACATTCCCCCTTTGCGATGCTATCTTTAAAAATAATGAAAACCGATAGTTCAATGATTACATTAAGTCCTCAGGCTATCCGGCTACACATACTGGTCCAAAGCTGGCGCGCCCACGTTGGGCATATTGGGTCGGCACTTTCCGTCGTGGAGATACTCGCCGTGCTCTATGACTCGGTCTTGCGCATCGATGCGCCGCGCGATCCCCGACGTGATCGCTTTGTTATGTCCAAGGGCCATGCGGCCCTTGCGCTGTATTCGGTATTTCGGTTAATGGACTGGATCAGCCAAACCCAAATCGACACGTATTGCGGCAACAACACCTTGCTGGGCGTCCATCCGGAACGCATTCTACCTGGGGTGGACTTTTGCACCGGCAGTTTGGGAATGGGGCTGGGCTATGCGGCGGGCGCGGCCTGGGCAGCCCGCCTACAGGGAGAGGACCGCCGGGCCTTTGCGCTGCTGAGCGACGCTGAATGCAACGAAGGCTCTGTGTGGGAAGCGGCTATGTTTGCGGCCCATCGTCAATTGGCCAACCTGACAGCCATAATAGATTTCAATGGCCAGCAAGCCTTCGGCTACACGCGAGACGTTCTTTCTGCGGATAATCTGGCGGAACGCTGGAACGCGTTCGGATGGGACGTGCATACCGTCGACGGGCACGATTTGGCCGCGCTGCGCCTGACCCTCGCGGAGCTTGACTATGCAAACGGCCAACCGCATCTGGTGCTGGCCCGCACGACATTTGGCAAGGGAGTTTCTTTCATGGAAAACCAGATCAAGTGGCATTATTGGCCCATGAACGAAGACGAGTTTCGGCAAGCCGTGGCGGAGATTATGGCGACGGAGGCGGAACGGTGAGAAAAGCTTTTGTCGATGCCTTAATTGCGCTTGCTCAGCAAGACGAACGAGTGATGCTTCTCACGGCCGACTTGGGTTACTCCGCATTGGAACCGTTTGCCGAGGTGTTTCCAAACCGGTTTTTCAACATGGGCGTCGCCGAACAAAACATGCTGGCCGTCGCCACGGGACTGGCGGAGGCGGGATTTGTTCCGTTCTGCTATTCCATCGTCAATTTCGCGACGCTGCGGCCTTTTGAGTTTATCCGCAACGGACCGGTGCTTCACCGTTGGCCGGTTCGGATCGTTGGTGTAGGCGGAGGAATCGAGTACCCGACCAATGGCGCCAGCCACTACGGACTGGAAGATGTGGGCGCACTTCGCGTGCTTCCCGATTTGGCGATCTACGCCCCCGCCGACTCTGCGCAGACTCGCCAAGTTATCGCCACAACGGCGAATACACCGGGGCCGGTCTACTATCGCATCGGCAAGACCGATCTCACTGTGCCGGGGTTGGACGGCCGATTCACGCCGGGTTGCCCCGAGCATTTGGTGCAAGGACGCGACGTGCTGCTTCTCTCACTCGGCGGCGTGGCCACGACAGCGGTCGCGGCGGCTCAGACCCTCGCCGCCGAAGGCATCGCGGCAGGGGTTGGTGTCGTATCTTCGCTCTACCCCGTGGATGTGAAGCGTTTTGCATCGTTGCTGTGTGCCTATCCCATCGTGGTCACGGTCGAGGCTCATTTTCGTGTTGGCGCTCTGGGGTCCCTGACCGCCGAAATCATCGCCGAGCAGGCGTTGCCGATACGCCTTGTCCGGTGCGCGGTCGCCTCTTTGCCCGACGGCATCACCGGCAACCAGGCGTTCATGTATGACCGCTACGCGATCGGCCCGACGCAGTTAGCAACTGCGGCCTGGATGGCTCTAGGCGACGCGGCGAAAGGCAAACGGAGTTCCCCGTCCCAATGAAGAAAATCAGCGCAATCATCGCATGCTACCGCGACGCGCCAGCCGTCCCCGTTATGTATGAACGGCTCGCGAATGTATTCAAGAAAATCGACGTCGACTATGAAATCATTTTCGTCAACGACGCCAGTCCCGACAATGCCCAGGAAGTGCTGGCGGAGCTGGCGGCTCGCGATTCACGCGTGGTTGTCGTTCACCACTCACGAAACTTCGGGTCGCAGAACGCGTTCACCAGCGGTATGCGGATCGCCACCGGAGATGCGGTCGTGCTGCTGGACGGGGACCTGCAGGATCCCCCGGAGCTGATCGAGCAGTTCCACGAAAAATGGAAGGAAGGATACGACGTCGTCTACGGGAAGCGGGTACGGCGCGAGGCGACGAAGACCCTTCAGATCGCCTACAAGGCATTCTATCGGGTTTTCCGTGCCACTTCCTACATTCCCGTCCCGCTGGATGCGGGTGATTTCTCGCTGATCGACCGGCGCGTCGTCGACGCCCTGAACAGTCTGCCGGAGAACAATCGTTTTGTGCGTGGATTGCGGGCGTGGGTGGGGTTTCGCCAGATTGGCGTTTCCTATGTCCGTCCGGAGCGCATGTTCGGTCGCACGACGAACTCGATGCTGAAGAACCTGGGTTGGGCGCGGAAAGGGATCCTGAGTTTTTCCTACGCACCGCTGGACTTGATCGTGTGGCTGGCGATCGGCATTGTCAGTGCATCGCTGGTCGGTTTGATCGTCCAGATCATCATCCGGCTCCTGATCCCGTCGCTAGTCCCCAGCGGGTTCACCACGCTGATCGTCCTGATTCTGTTTCTCGGTGGAATCCAGCTGCTCTGCCTAGCCATCATCGGATCCTATATGGCGCACATCTACGACGAGGTGAAGCGGAGGCCTCCGTACATCGTGGAGAGCATCTTGAACGATCCCCGGGCACGGAAAGATCCGGGTTACCAGTCAGATGACTGAGGATCCATTAATTTCAACCCGATGCGCCATCTGCAGAACAGAAGGCCATGCGGTCGAGCTCTACCCAGCGAATTTCAACATGGAGCACTTCAACCCCGAGGTTTTTTCCGCGCGGAGGTTGCCAGACCGCATCCACTATCGTCTGGTAAAATGCAGGACCTGCGGACTGGTCCGTTCGGATCCGATCATATTCCCCGAACGGGTGGCGCAACTGTATTCGCAGAGCACCTTCACCTATGGCGCGGAAGTGGGCGATCTGAGCCACACCTACGGACGCTATCTTGCCAAGCTGAACCGCTTCGGAGCACACAAGGGCTCTTTGCTGGAGATTGGATGCGGATCCGGCTTTTTTCTCCAGGAAGCGCTAAACCAAGGATATGGCACGGTGAGAGGTATTGAGCCGAGCCAACAGGCGATCGACCAAGCGCCTCCTCGGCTGAAAAGCAGCATCGTGTGCGGCCTGATGGAATCTGGAGTGTTCCATCCGGAGCAGTTCGACGTCGTCTGCCTGTTCCAAGTCTTCGACCATCTGCTCGATCCGGGCGCTTTGCTGGACGAATGCTTTCGCCTGCTCCGGCCCGGCGGTTTCATGCTTTGCATCAACCACAACATTGAGGCGGTCTCGGCGCGGATTCTCGGGGAGCAAAGTCCGATCGTGGATGTCGAGCACACGTATCTTTATTCCCCATCGACTATGGACCAGATCTTTCGGAACCATGGATTCCGGATCCGGCGCAGGGGGCCGGTCTGGAACACATACAGCTTTGGCTATCTAGTTCGCCTGGTGCCAATGCCGGTTTCGCTAAAGCGCCGTTTTCTAGATCGAATAAAGAACAGCCGGGTGGGCCGCATACGGCTTTCCGCACCGCTGGGCAATTTGTTTTTGATCGCGCAAAAGCCGGATACAACACATGCGAGCGCGGAAACGAATATATGAACAACAGGGGCAATTCAACGGTGGCGCCCTTTGATCGGGACGCCGTGGCCAATGCGGGCTACCTGTACACGACCGGAGCGCGATTGAGCAGCCAAATGGCCAATCGGCGGTTGACCGATGCCGCGCTGGAGGCCGTCGACTTTCGCGGCCAGCGAGTGCTGGACATCGGTTGCGGAGACGGCACCTACACGATCGAGCTTTTCGACCGTGGCCAGCCCGCCTCCATCTGCGGCGTGGATCCGGCACATAAGGCCATTGCTGTCGCCCGCCAGAAGTCGGCAGGCCGAAACATAGCATTTGCAGTCGAGAACGCCTGCAAACTACCCTACGAGGCGGACCGCTTCGATGTCGTGCACCTCCGGGGGGTCTTGCACCATATGGACCAACCCGAGGTGGCCTTGCGGGAAGCACTGCGCGTGGCGCCGGCGGTCGTGATCATCGAGCCCAACGGATACAATCCCATCTTGAAGTTGCTGGAGCGTCTCTCCAGCTACCACCGCGAACACGAGGAGAAATCCTATGGGTCCCGCAAATTGACGCGTTGGATTGGGGAAGGTGGCGGCGAGGTGTATTTGCGGAAATGGGTGGGTCTCGTCCCCTTTTTCTGTCCCGACCTGATGGCGCGAATGCTCAAAATGGTCGAGCCGGTCTGGGAGCGGATTCCGCTCGTCCGGGTGTTCGGATGCGCCGTCTGCGTCATGGTGGCCACGCGGCGAGATTCAGATGCGGGGGGAGGCGCATGAAGCGAGTCGCCATCACGGGGGCCTCGGGATTTGTCGGGTCCAATCTCGCCCGGCGACTGCTTCGCGCCGGCCATGAAGTCCACCTGCTGGTTCGACCTGGCTATCAGCCGTGGCGCGTCGAGGAAATTCGCCGCGACGTCCAGATTCACGAACTGGAATTGCTTAATCAGGATTCGGTCGACGGGGTCGTAATGCAAATCCGGCCGGACTGGGTATTTCATTTGGCTGCGCATGGCGCATATTCGTGGCAGGCCGACATAATGCAGATATTCCAGACGAATCTCCTTGGCACGATTCGGCTTGTAGAGGCGTGTCTAAAAGCAGGCTTTGCGAGTTTCATCAATATCGGGTCATCTTCAGAATATGGCTTTAAAGATCACGCCCCTTCCGAAATGGAATGGCTGGAGCCCAATAGCCATTACGCCGTCGCAAAAGCATCGGCGACCCTTTACTGCCGCTACACGGCGCAGGCGCAGAAGCAGAACATCACAACTTTGAGACTCTACTCCGTGTATGGCCCTTATGAAGATGCGAACCGCCTTATGCCAACTCTCATTCGCCACGGCATTCGTGGAGAATGGCCTCCGCTTGTGAATCCCGACACTGCGCGCGATTACATCTATGTCGAGGATGTATGCACCGCCTGCATCCTTGCGGCACAGGCATCCCCGCACAAATTCGGTGCTGTTTACAATGTCGGCTGCGGAGTGCAAACCAGCCTGCGGGAGGTTGTAGCCGTGGCGAGGAAATGCCTTCAGATCCGCCGTGAACCCGTGTGGGGGAACATGGCGCCACGCAAATGGGACACCGCCTCATGGGTTTCAGACCCTCGTCTAATTCGCGCAGAACTGGGCTGGAAACCACAGTACAGCTTTCCTGAGGCTTTTGCGCACACAGTGAAGTGGTTCCTCCAAAACGGGCAAGCAATGAAATGATCTGGATTGCCCTGAACGGCACTGGCCGTAGATGTGCAAAAGTAAAACTGCGAACACATGTTTCGCCAGGTCGTTCACATCGTAGGCTCCGTGCCGCAATATATTACAGACACATACTGGCCCTTCCGGACGTTATGGCCCCTCCCCGTTTGTGGTCATCTTTCTGCTTCCATTGACCGACTTTGGAAACGGGATTCAGGAGCCGACTTCCTCGTCGAACGACAGCGGCAGGAACGCCTCGTTTCCGCCGCCGGGATAGAGCGTGATCTCGCCGAAAAGCGGCCGATCGCCCACCACGTAGAAATCCACCCGCATGAAGGGATATCCCGCCGAAAGCGTCCGGGCCGCGGCCAGCAATTGTTCCAACTGGGGCGGGCGGGGGAATTCCGCGTCGGTCGGCTCGATCCACGAACTGCGGCACGCCAATCGGTTCCAGCCGGGATCGTAGAAGGCCCGCTGGTGCCGGGTATATCGATCGACGTCCACCCAGACGATGCGGGGCTCGCCATTGAAGCACAGCACCTTGTAGTCCCAAGGCGATTGGCCATCGTCGCCCTTCAAAAAGGTTTCGCACAGGATCCGGCGCGGCAATCCCCGATAGCACCATTCCAGGCCATACCAGTAAAAATCCCGCCGCAACCGATCCGGCAAGCCGCCGTCGACTAAGCCCCGGACAAAGGTAAACCCGTTGGCGGTTGATCTGAATGACAAATTTCTAAACATGTCTTCTTGGATAACTTCTCCTAAACAATCCGAGTCTCCCGGCCATGAAATAAGCTCTTTCGCCTCCACTGGGGCGCCGTGTGCGCCCTTGCGGCAACTGCATCGCCGCAAATCCGAAATTCCAGAAGGCGACATGCGGTCATGAAGCGCCGGCAATTTCCCGGTACAGGTTCAGCATGCGCGCCACGTAGGTCTCCGGTGAAAACAGCCCCAGTGCCCGCTTGCGCCCGGCCTCGCCCATTTTCCGCCGCCGTTCGCCATCGGCCAACAGCTGGGCCAGTTTCCGCGCCACCCCCTCGGCATCTTCCGATTCCACGAGATAACCCGTGGTGCCATCCTCAACCATTTCAGGAATGCCGTCCACCCGCGTAGCCACTACGGGGATGCCTTGTCCCATCGCCTCCATGACAACTCGCGGCAATGGGTCCCGGCGCGAGGTCAGCACCAAGATATCCATTGCCGCATAGACGGGAACCATATCCGTCGCCAATCCGCGATCCCGGACAAGCGTCTCCAGCCCATGGGCGCGGGTATACTCGTATGCTTGGCGCCGTTCCTCGTCCGAGTTCCACTCCCCCACCAGCCAAGGTTCGAATCGGATCCCCGAGTCTCTCAAAATCCGACAGGCTTCCAAAAACACATCGACGCCCTTGCGATGCCCCAAACGAGCCGGCAGGGCAATCACGGGAGGATCCCGCCGGGAATCGGCGCCAACCGGGGCCGGCTTCAAATAATTGTAGACGACTGCGCCGCGGTCTCTCAAATACGGCCGATATTGCCGCCGCATTTCCTGAGATAGAAAGACGACCTGGTCGGCCCATCGTCGGATCAACCAGACTTCCGTCCGCGCTTCAAAACCGTCCTTCCACGGTTCGTGCAAGGTCACGACCATCGGCACTCCGGCCCACCGGCCAGCCAGCAAGGCATACGGCAGATGCGCGGCGCGACTGTGGACGTGCAATATGCCCGGTCGGTCGAGGAGCATTCGCCTCAAGCTGCGCACGTAGCGCCAGCGAGATCGCATCACAAATGCAATGTTACGAACAAACTTCCAGGGGCCCGCCTGGCGCAATCCGCGAAATTCAAAGGGCAGGCAGGTTGTTGCGATTCCTGCGGCGCAGGCGCGATCTTCCAGTGGCCCGTGCTCGCAAAGAACCAAACGAACTTCGCGGAAGTGAGACTTCAGCGCCAGAAGATGCTCTAAAGCGCAAATCGGCGCCCCGGTCAAATGTCCCCAAGGGGCGGCGGAATACAAACACCCGGAAAAAATCGCCGGATCCGGGAGGGGCGAATCCGCGGCAAGCGTGGTCATGCCGTCCCCGCCTCCGGCTTATCGAAGCGCATGTCCCATGTCCGCCCAATCAGGATCCACAACGGGAAGGCCAGCACCGGGATCGTGGCAGTGGACAGCAGCGTCGTCGTAAACGCGAAGAAAATCAGGCAGCAGCACAAAGCCACGTAAAATCCAGCCGCCGGGCGTTCCAGCGGAATGTTATTGGATTTCTTCCACAGTTGGGCGGCCACCCAGAACAAGAACGAATAGTAGGTCAAGGCCCCGAGCCAGCCGAATTCGCCCATCAGCACGGAAAAGTCTGTCTGGGGAATGCCTAGGACGGAAGATCCAGCGGCCGTTCCCGACAACGCCCCGCTGAAATAGGCCAGCCGCCGCTGTTCATCCACGTAGGGAATGATATAGCGTCTCGCCAAACCCGCCCGGCCCTCCACCGCCTGCCGGGACGCAAACCGCCCCGGGCCGGACCCCAGCAGGGGATAGGGAACCAAATGCCGAAAATCGACCGTAACCGCATAGAGTATTTGACCCTTGGGGGATTGCGAAAATGATCGCAAGAAAGGACGCATGCTGAAACTGCCCAGGGCCATTTGCATGTAGGCCACGGCGGCCAGCATGAACACCAAGGCGCCCGAGAACAAACCGAGACGCAACCGGGCAGGAAATTGGGGATGCAGCAGAAACGGCAAGAAAGCGAATGGCAACAGCACTAATCCGTGCTTGGTGTCGGTCATGAAAATCAAGTTGTACCCGATGATCGTTGCCACCGCCAAAACGATCTTGCGTCTCCGCGGCAAGGCATGTCGGCCGGCGCTGACCCACCACCCCGCCAGCAGCAGCAGGGCGAACACGCTGATATACCCCACGATGTGCGCTCCACCAGATCCCATCGGACCGAACACCCCGCCGCTGCGATCGGGATGGTATTGGGGCCAAGGTCCCCGTTGCCACAGCATGTTGTAGAGAAATTGGATCGCCACGTAGAGGACATAGCCCCAGACCCATTTCAACAACTGCTTTTCATCCTCGAACGTGCAGGTCAGCCGGCAAAAGTACCAGAGGATGTACGACTTCAGCATGATCAAGGTCACCTGCACCGTCGTGAAAAGCGACGGCCGGTTGACGTACCAGCTCAACCCCGCGACCACTCCGAACACCAAGGGGAACAACGTGGCTTCCTTGAGCTGTCTCCGCTGGATCCAATTCATCGCAATCACGGCAATCAACGGCAGAAAAAACAATTCGTCGATGAAATTCGGCAGGGGGATTCCCACCAGCCCGAACAGGCGGTTGCTGGGCATCAACAGGAAATAAAACAGCATGACGGTCAGCAGAAGCTTGGGGCGATCCAGCAACAGTGCGCCCAGCGTGAACAGAATGACGAGCGCCGCCCATCCCAGCGGCGCGGGAACCCCGAACATGCCCGAGATGAAGAACATGATCGTCAACCCGATGGCAAACCCCGCAACGGTCAACCAACCGATCCACCGGTACACGGGAAATTGGTAGGTCGTCCGCTGGCTGGGCGGCAAACTGGACGCAGGCGTGGTCATGTCGGAGGGCACAATATGCGGATTCGACGGCCAAAATCAACCATCGATATTTTGCCCCGCAGCACGCGCCGCCAGCTCTTGTTCGACGGCTTGTCGATAGACATCTTCGAGCCGGATGGCGATGTGGTCGAGGGCAAACGCCGCTGCGATCCGTGCCCGCGCCGCGCGCCCCATTTCCGCCCGGCGCGCAGGATTGCGCGCCATCTCGACGATGGCTGCGGCCAAAGTCTCGTCATCGCCGACGGACACCACGCATCCGTTCTCGCCGTCCCGCACAACCGCCACGTTCCCGCCAATGTCAGAAACCACGGCCGGCAGGCCGGCGGCCTGCGCCTCCAGCAACACATTGGACAGACCTTCCACCCGAGAAGGCAACACCAGAAAACCCGCCTGACAAAATTCCGCCTGCAAATTTGCGCTCGGACCTGCGAATTCGACGGACTCCCCACAGCCTTCCATCTCAGCGACCTGCCGCCAGCGTTCCATGCCTCCGGCACCGAAAAGCCGCAGCCGCAGCGACGGCTCTTCACGGTGAACCCGACCCCACGCCCGAAACAACACGTCGAACGCCTTGTACACGGCCCCTTGGGAGAAATTCCCGGCATAGACCGCCAAGGTGTGCTCTTCCGGACGCGTCGGCGTGGGCGGTATTTCGACTCCGTTGGGCACGTCCGCAATCCGACTGGATGAAATCCCCGCCTTCTCCAATTCTCTGCGTACCTGCGGAGTGACGGCAATGAACCGGCATAGCGTCCTTCGTCGCTTCCAACGTGTTCGCCATGGAATGTCCCCGCCTCCCTGCCAAAGCAATACGTCTCCGCAGGCTTCCTTGCACAAGACCGGAGCATGCAGTTGTTCGCCGACCCAATGGCCAAAGCCTGCCAGCCAATGCGACTCGTGGACATGCACCACGTCCGCCGTAAGCGAACCTCGTTTCACCGCCCACCCAGCCTCCAGAATAAAACTCAATTGTCCCAGCCACTCCACGGCCGACATCCAACGGAATCGCGTCCGCTCTCTTTCCGGAACAGACAACGGTTGATCCGCGCTGAAAGGGTCCGGACGGTCTGCGGAAGGAGCAGCGAGCTTCAGGCGCAACCAACGGTGCACCCGGCGCACGGCGGCCGTCACGGGTAGAAAAGCACCCATCCTCCGGACGATCACGCCGTCCCGGATTTCCCGCCGGGGACTGCTTCCCCATAACCATTCGGTCAGGACGGTCACGTCGTGTCCCCGGGCGGCCAAAGCCTTGGCTTGTTTCCAGCACTGCAGTTCCGCCCCTCCGCGATGTGCCGGCGGAAAATGAAGGACCATCATCAGAATCTTCATGCCCGGCTTTCCGGCCTGGCGCGGATTTGCGCCAGGAAGTCTTCCACGTGCGCCTCTTCGGGCCACAAATGGCCCTCGCGCCAATTCAAGCCAGAATCCCAATGGCCCGCGCACTTTTCGACGGCCCAATCGGCGTAGCCATAGCTGATTTCGCCGACCACGGGCTCGCGTTCCGCGCCTCGAAATAGGAAGTCGAACGCCATGGATTGGGATTTCAGTTTCCGGACGGCATCGAAAGCCAAGCGCACGCACCGCATGTCGATGGCGCCGGGTTCATAGTCGATCTTCCCACTGCCCGACGCCCGGAAATCGTCCGGACGGTTCCAGCGGCGGAAGGCAAACGCTCGATTTCCAATGATCGTCACGCGGACGTCGAATACGTTGCCGGCCACATACTCCTGAAACAGCGCGTAATTCTTCTGGGGCATCCAATGGGTTTGATCCGGCAAGGAAGGAAAACGATTGAGAAACACGTAGGGCGCCGTCTGCGCCGCGCGCTTGGCGGCGCGCTTCAGCCGCGCCCACGGCCGAGCCCAGATTCCCTGCGGCAGGGCGGGCCGGACCAAATGGCCGGACCCAGAAAAACAGCCCTCCACGTAGTTTTGCGCCTCTGCCTCGGAGCGGATCAGGCGCACGTTCTGGCTGCCGGCCCCGCCGGACAGTTTGGCCACCACCGGGTAATCCGCCTGGCCGCACCAGGCCAACGCCTCGGCTTTCCGCCAGAACACCCAGGTCTTCGGGTGCGGAACGTCCAGCGCTTCCAACAGATAGCTCTGCGCGATCTTGTCGTCGAAGTGCCAGCACGTCGCCAAGTCGGGAAAGACCGGAATGCGCAGATGTTCCTCGATGACCTGCAGGATCGGCCGCGCGGCCTGCCGTTGTTCATGCGGATAATGGGACCAGTGCCACATCACGCCGTCGCAGCCAGCCACCTGCTTCAACGGATCCGCGCCCAGCAAATCCAGCTCCCGCACCTCCACGCCGCGCGCGCGCAAGGCTTCCGCCCAACGCGGGGCAAAACCGCCGGGACCGCCGCACACGCCTATTCTTTCCATCCGTTGTTCCATGGCTTCGCATTCCTTATCGTTTGACCGCCACCAACACCAAGACGGAACTGGTTTTGGGAAACTCCTTCAGGCGCATCCCGACCAACAGGTGGTTGGCCACGTTGAGCGCCGGATTCACCATCCGGAAAAATCGCGAAACGGCCCGGCTCGTCCAGCGGCGGTCCGGATCGAATTCAACGTCGCACCCGCCCAATGGGCCGCAATGGAGGATGTCGCAGGCGAACCCATCGAAAATCTTGCGGAAGGATTCCCGCGTGCAGGTGGCGACGTTGTGCATGGCATAGACCGTCGGATTGAAGCGGCGAACCAGCCACCCATACACCGTGCCCTCGTTCATATGGGGAACGGTGACGACCAGCAGGCCGCCGGGACGCAAAAGCTCCAAGTGCTTCGCCGCCACGTCTTCCGGCCGGTCGAAATGCTCGATGAATCCATAGGAGGCCACCACGTCGAAAAATCCCGCCCATTTCGCCCGCAAGGCGTCGTCAAAGAAATCGCCGCGCACAACCAAATCCTCGGGCAGGCCGTTGGCGCGATACAAGGCCCGTTGCGCCCGCGCGCCTTCCTCCGTGTATTCCAATCCATAGGGCTGGAGGCCAAAGCGCTGCCACAACGCCAAACTCCGGTAGCCGGGCGCGCTCCCGATTTCCAGCCCCTTCAACCCGCTGCGCCCTTCGATATGCGGACGCAAAAGCACCTCGGCCAGTTGGCGCGACCAATGGCGTTGCGTCAGCCGCTTCCGGAACCGACGGATCGGGGCGGGCACCCACTTCTTGAACCGCCCCATCCAAACCGAACGACGATCGGTCCCGGCGGCCTTCTCGTACAAGGTCGCCCAATAATCCTGGGTGGTCAGCCGCTTCGGGTCCATGTCATCCGCCGCTTGCATCGATCCGGGGCCCGCCCCGCAATCGGGCACCGGCGGCCCTCGCCGTATCCTTGAAGTATTGCCAAGCCAAGCGGTCGGGGGGAAGAACAAACAGCAGCAACCCATATCCCGCCGCAAACAGCCAGACCGTCCCCGCGCCGAGCGCCCACGGGGAAATTCCGGCGCCCCACCGCATCCGCGCCATCCACAGAGGGAGCGCCACGATGGCGGATGCCGCCCCGTCCAGGAACAAGGCCCGCCAAACCGGCCCCAGGGCCAACCCCGGGAATCGGCGCGCCATCGAAACCGACAGGATGGCCAAATACAGGAACATGTGCAGAATCAAACCGATGGGGAGCCCGATGGCCCCGAGCCAGCGCACCCACCACGCGACCATCCCGGCATTCAGCAGGGCCGAAAAGATCTGCCAGACGGTTCCATAGCGGATGGCCTGGTGGGCCACGAAAAACCGGGCCATGAACATCATCATGCCGGTCAGGGGAATATTCAGCGCCAGCAAGGAAAGCAAATTCGACGTGAGCGCCACCGCCCCGCTCTCGCGGAACGCTCCCCGTCCAAACAGGATCGCGACGACATCGGGGCCGACCAAGGCCAGCAACGCGCTCAGCGGAACGAGAATGAAAACCAGCAACCGCGACATCCGGCCATAGGCCTCCGCCAACGATCCTTGCTCCCGCCGGGCCGCGAGCTCGTTGAACTTGATCGCCATCACGCCCGAGACCTGCGTGGTCAGCAAGTCCGCGGGAATGGCTGCCAGCCGCCGTGCGTAGTTCATCGCCGTCATCACGCCCGCGCCAAATCCGGAAAACAGGAACAACGGCAAATAGCCGGCCAGCGTGCCGGCCAACGTGCCGATCTCAGTCCAGGCGATGTTCCGGAAGACGGCTCCGCCGATCCGCGTTTTCCATGCGAAGGGCCGCCAGTGGATGACGCGGCCCAGCAGATAGAGGTTCAGCAGCACTTGCAGCCCATATCCCAGCAGCATGCCCAGCGCCACCGAAATCACGCCCAGCTGGCGGTGGAACAGCAGGACGAACCCGATGTTCAGCGAGCGGTTCACGCACGAAAGCGCGGCCGGCAAAGACAGAAACTTGTAGGACACCAAGACGTCCAGCAACAGTTGCGCGGCCATCTGCAGCGGCAGGGTCGCCAGCAGCCAAAACACCAGCCGGGAGTTCCGCTCCAGCGCCTCCGCCGAAAACCGGGAAATCAGCGTCATCGTTCCCGCCGGGTTCCAGAGAATCCAGGCGGTCAGCCCCAAAATGAGCAGGGCAAAGACGGCGAAAAACCGGTTGATGAACGCCATGGCGTCCCCTTCGCCGACTTGGTGCCGCCGCCGCATGGTCTCGGGAACCAACACGCTCACGTTGACCGCCTGGAACATGCCCGAAAGCAAGGCGAAAACGCCGATGCAGTAATACAGAACGTCCGTGCTTTCCTGCGCGCCGAAGGTCGCCGCCATCACCATGCTGAAGACCAGCGAAAGACCCTGGCCGAAGGCGTTGATGGCCGTGGACCAGAAGGCAGCCTGCTTGAAGGACTGGATGCGGAAAATCATGCGGAAGGCGAGTCCGCCCGCTCAATATGCCCCGCCCAGCCCCGCGGCGCCCGGGCCGGCGGGAATGGCGGATCGAAAACGGGAAGCGCGGGGGATGCCGCGCAAATCCGCCACCGCATGTCGTCGCAGGCATGCCGCACCAACGGGATTTTCGCGGCATCGAACCCCAGCAACCGAGCACCCAGGAAATCGCCGGCGGCCGGATTGCGCGCGGCGAACACCGCGCCGGTGTTCAGCGGCGAGGGATCCAGCGGCCCCTCGCCCTGCCCGGCCACGACGGCATCCGCGATGGAAATCTCTTCCCTCTGCGGCACGTCGTGCATTCGTCCGGTCTTGTCCGCATAGAGCAGCGCGCGGTTCAGATCTAGGCAAGTGCGCCAGATAGTGTCGTTGCCGAACCAGCTTCCTTCGAATTGCGCCGAAGGATCTTTTTTCAGGGGAACGCGCCGCAGGCGCCAAACAACCCGCTCCGCCTGATGGTACAGCCAGGGGTGGTCGCGGTGGCGGTTCATCCAATCCAACGCGGCCTCGATCAGGGTCATCGCCCAGTGACGATGCTCGTAGTTGTCCCCCGCCCCTCCTTCCGCCGCCCCCTTGCGGTGGTGCGGCAGGTATTCCTTGTTGCCGTTGATGCCGATCAGGTTCTTCAGGCAGCAGGTGATGCCGGCCTTCTTGTGGGCCTTCAATTTCGGCGCATTCACCACCAAATCGGCTTCGAGAACGTCCCGCGCGATCAGGAAGCGGTGTCGCCCCGGCCGATGGTGCGCCCACATCTTGCGCGGATCGTATACCGTCACCCGGAACTTTTTCCAGTCCCTGGAAATCGCTTCCAGCAGGCTGTCCAAACCCAGATCGACGAGGACGTAGTCCGACTCCGGGCGCAACTCTTCGCCGACCACCTTGAGTTCACCCTCTTCGCGCAGGATGGTCCGGCGGAAATCCTTCACGACCAGCGGCAGGCCGCGGGACTGGAATTCGGCGACCACGGCGGGCAGATTTCCATGTTCCAACATTTTTTCGAAATCGCAGCCCTGCAGCGGCGCGTCGCCCAGCACCACCTGCGCGGGTTTCGCCAAAAAAACGTATTCCAGGATGGCGCGCAGCACGGCCGGATGCGTGATCATGCAATCCATCCCGCCCGCGCCCCAGTTCTTGTGCATCACCCAGTTGGGCTTCACCACGATCTTGCCGCCGGGAGCCACGAGGTCGCCGAGCGGATTCCACTCCTGCGTTCCAAAGCGCGCCGCGTCCAGTCCCAGATCGCGCAGCGCGTTCCGGACCAGCACAAACACGGGATTGGGCGCTGGACCGACGGCCAACGCGGGCAATTCGGGAAACGCCTCGTCCGGCGGATACGGCGCGGACGAAACCGGCGGATATTCCGCCGGACCGTTCAGACGGCTCAATGCCCAAGCCGAGGACTGGACAATATCGGACATCGCCGAACCCTCACTCGAGCGCCGCCAGCGCGGCGGCGTAGTCGGGCTCGTGCGTCATTTCAGGCACGAGCTGGACGTGCTTCACGACGTCGGTTTCGTCGAGCACGATCACGGCGCGGGCCTGAAGGCCCATGAGGGCGTGTTCCACGATCAGCGTGCCGTAGTCCATTCCGAATTCCGGCGAGCGAAACGTGGACAGGAACTTTCCGTTCGGCGCCTGGAGGGTGGAGCAAAACCGCGCCTGCGCGAAGGGCAGATCGGCCGAGATCGTCAGCACGACCACGTCGGTTCGCCGGGCGACATCCTCATTGAATTTCTTGGCCGAAAGCCGGCAGACGGAAGTGTCCAACGACGGCACGATGTTCAGCACTTTCTTTTTCCCCGCAAAATCCGCGAGCGTCCAGTCCTTGAAATCCTGGTCGGCCAGCCGGAAATCCGGCGCCACGCCGCCCACGGCGGGCAGTTGGGCGAAGGTATGCGCGGGTTGGCCCCGAATGAGAAACGATTGCGGCTTGAGTTCGGTCATTCTGGCTCCTGTCTTTTCCTTTCCACGACGTATGCGATTCACCATATCGCAGCGCTTGCGAAATGGAAAGCTTGGTCGGCGGGGCCCGCCAAACCCGACGGCGCCGCGCGCTCTTTTGGACTGGCCGCAACCCTTCAGGGGGAATCCGGATTCCGCGGATCGCTGGCCCCTTCGAATTCCTGGCCGTTGGACCAGCCGTCGCCATCCGCATCGCCGATCCAGTCGTTGACCTCGGCCAGTTCGTTCGTGCCCAGCGCCGAACGGAAAATCCGCACGTCGTCGATCGCTCCGCGCCAGTGGGAAATGTCCGCATTCACGTGCCCCCGCCCGATCCACAGTTCGGATTGCCGATAGGCCGTGAAGGCGTTTGCCGCCGACGCCACCCACTTGCCGTCCACGAACAGGCGCGCGTTCGTCCGGTCGTGCGACAACGCCACGTCCACCCAGCGGCCAACGTGGGCGGGACTCCAATTCGTCGCAACGAGCGCGATCGCCGGAGCGTTCGTGCTGCCCGCATAGCCGATCAGGTGGTTCCCGCTCCGGGAATAGCGGAGAACAAAGCCCGGCCAGCGGTCGCCGGACAACAGCGACCCGTCCGAAACTACCGCGGGATAGTCTCCCGTCCCAGACGCGTCTTGCCAGATCACCGCCGTCATCGTGAAGGGCGCGGACGTCACCACCGCCGCCGCTTGGCTGACGGCCACGTAGTCGTCCAATCCGTCGAAACCCAGCGCGAAACCCGCGCGCCCCGCGATCCAATTGCTGGCCGCCATGTTCCGCAGCAGGGCGGGCCAGTGGGTCGAAATCCGGTTCGAGGCCACCGCGCCAACGCCCTCGTCGAAGGTCCAGCGGGCCACGAGGGCCTGGTTCGTGCCCCCGTCGGAGCGCGGATTGAACGCGTAGTCCACTTCCCAGCCGTCCTGCAGGCCGTCGCTGTCGGTATCCGCGTCGAGCGGATCGGTGCCTTCCGCAAACTCTTCGCCGTCGTCCAGACCGTCGCTGTCCGAATCGATGTCCAGCGGATCCGTGCCGGCGCTCATTTCCTGCAGATTCGTGCGGCCGTCGCCGTCGGGATCGCCGGCGCCTCCGTCGGCGCCCGTACCGATCAGCGGGTCCAACCCAACAGCCAATTCCCACGGATCGGGAAGACCGTCGCCGTCGGAATCCGGATTCAGGGGGTTTGTCCCGTGGATCATCGCTTCCGCATAATCGTTCAAGCCGTCGTCGTCCGAATCCGGATCCGCCGGATCGGTTCCGAAGGTCACGACCTCCTGGTAATCGTTCAACCCGTCGCCGTCCGGATCGGCGGCCTGCGGATTCGTCCCGTAACCCTGTTCTTGCAGGTTGGTCAGGCCGTCGGAGTCCTCGTCGCCCGCGGCGTCGTCAAGGAGCGCATTCAATCCGTTTACCACCTCCCAGGCGTCGGCCATGCCATCGCCGTCGGTATCCCCGTCGAGAGGATCGGTGCCATGGATTTCGACTTCCGCATGATCGTCCAAGCCGTCGGCGTCCGAATCTTCATCCCGCGGGTCCGTGCCCAACTCCCACTCGCGACCGTTGTTCAGCCCGTCGGCGTCGGGATCGCCGATCCAGTCGTTGACGGCGGACAGCGCATTCACGTCCAACGCGGCGCGGAAGATGCGCACGTCGTCGATCAGGCCGCGCCAGATGGAGATATCCGCGTTGACGTGGCCGCGCCCGATCCACAGCGCCGGTTGCCGGGCGGGAGAGAACAGGTTGGTGGCCGCGGACACCTGCCGGCCATCCACGAACAGGCGCGCCCGGGTGCCGTCGTGCGACAGCGCCACGTCGATCCAGCGGCCCACGTGCTCCGGGCTCCAGTTCGTCGCCGCCAGGCCGCCAATCGCCTCGTTCGTGCCGCCGGCATAACCCATCAGGGCATTTCCGTTCCGCACATAGCGCAGGAGGAAGCCCGGCCACCGGTTGCCGGAGAGCAGCGTTCCGTCCGACACCACCGCCGAATATTCCGACGTGCCCGCCGCGTCCTGCCAGAACGTCGCCGTCACCGTGAACGGCGCGGACGTCACCACCGGCCCCGCATTCGTCTGAGCCACCACCACGGAATCGTTGATGCCGTCCAGCCACAGGGCGCCACCGCCGCGGCCCGCCGACCAATTGCTTTCGACCATGTAGCGCAAGACGCCGGGCCAATTCGTGGAAACCCGGTTGGAGGCGATATTGCCCGCGCCCTCGTCGAAATTCCAGTGCGCGACCAAACCATGGGCCAGCCCACCGTCCGAGGCGGGGTCGAAGCCATGATCCACTTCCCAGCGGTCCGGCAAGCCATCGCTGTCCGATTCCACGTTGCGCGGATGGCTGCCATGTCCATGCTCCTGCAGATTGGTCAGGCCATCGCCGTCCGGATCGCCCGCGGCGTCGTTCGCCAACGGATCGAGGGCATAGCGCACTTCCCAGCCGTCGAGCATGCCGTCGCCGTCCGTGTCCGGATCCAGCGGTTGCGTTCCGAAGATGGCGATTTCCGCATGGTCTCCGAGCCCGTCGCCGTCCGTATCGGCGGCAAGCGGATCCGTCAGATATTGGACGACCTCCATTCCGTCGTTCAGCCCGTCGCCGTCGGTATCGGGATCCAGCGGATCCGTGCCCGTTTCGAACTCCAGGACGTTCGCAAGCCCATCGGCGTCCGCATCGTTCTCCGAATCGTCCGCCAGCGGATCCAGCCCCATGTCGACTTCCCATTTGTCGGAAAGTCCGTCGCCATCGGTGTCCGCTTCCCACGGATCCGTGCCGTGGATCACGATTTCCTCGTAGTCGCCGAGCCCGTCGCCGTCCGAGTCCGGATCCAGCGGATCGGTGCCGTAGGTCACGGCTTCCGCGCGATCGTTCAGCCCGTCGCCGTCCGAGTCCGGATCGAGCGGGCGGGTGCCGTAGATCAACGCTTCCGCAAAATCGTTCAATCCGTCGACATCCGTATCGGCCAGCAGCGGATTCGCGCCATAGGCATATTCCTGCGAATGGACAAGCCCATCGCCGTCCGAATCGCCGGCGGCGGTTTCGTCTCCGTCGTGGAAATAGTGGTTTTCCCACGCGTCCGGCAAGCCGTCGGCGTCCGCGTCGGCCAACACCACCGGATTCGGGGCGCGGGCCCAGGCCCCGTCGTAGAATTGGCGGCCCGTGACGCGGCCGACGTCGTCGTAGCTCGCGACGGGGAATATGCCGCGGACCCTCCAATAGAGCGGCTGGCCCGCCGGCATGGCGTTGGTCACCATCGACCACGAATGATTCGTCGCCGTCGTCCGCGCGTTTCCGTTCGTCGGGACGAAGTTCGACGAGGAACTGAATTCCCAGTCGTAGGCCACGGCCTGCTCGAGCGGAGCCCAACTGAAGCGGATGGATACGTTGGTTGCGGTGTCGCCGGCCGCCGCGTGGCCTTCCAGCGGGCTCCACATTCGTCCGAAGCGGGCGCGGGACCAGACGTCGGCCGCTCCGGGTTCGTAGTGCACGTTCTGGTAGTCGCTCGTGTATCCCGGACGGTTCACCATCATGGCCGAGGAAAAGGGCACGACCACGCCCGACCGGAATTCCGGGGCAACCGCGAAGGCCACGTCCTGCGTGATCCACGCCACGTTGTAGGTAGCGTTGGTCACGTTGTTGGAGACGATTGGATTCGCGTACGCGTGCACCATCGCATAGCTGCCGAACCCGGTGTTGGTAGAGGTCGCAGCCTTGGCGGCCCGGAGCTGCAGGCGCGCCTCGTCCTCCATGCGCTCGGGCGAAGTGCCGTAGGTGCCCCGGCGTATGTTCGCCACCACCAGCCAGTTTAGGTGCGGAATCTTGGAGAGCAGCTCCAGATTCTGGCCCGACTTCGCCATCCAAGCGGTCATGGGAGCAACAAAGTGGATGGCCCCGCGCCAGTTGGTGTTCGCGGCATTGAGCTCCGCGAGCCGCCGGGCATAGCCGTCCATCAGGTGGGCGAACACCACCTGCCGCCATTCCCACCACTTGGCCCAGTGGTCCGGATCGGTCGTGAACTCGGCCCGTTCGGCGACCGCATCGTCCAGCGCAACCGTGAAAGCCGTTTCGTTGCTGCCGCCCAGCACGCCCAGCGCCAGCGGATGGACCGGGAAGCGGATGTCCGCATAGGCGGACCCGTATTTCGCCGCGACGTATTCCCGGAACCAGGCCAGCCCGTTCGTGCTGCAGGTCGGGCTCTGGAGGTACGACGAATCCCACATTGGCTGCAACGCGTCCTCGTTGAAGAAGAAATAATCGTAGCCTGAATATTGCGACAAATCTTCCTGCCATTTGTCGAGGTAACTGCCGACCGTGGCGCGGTCGGCGAAATCGAGCTTGGGCTCCACCTCGACGCCGTCGCGGGTCCAGATCGCGTTGGTCAACACCACGCGGGCTTCCGTCCCGTTGGTGACGACGGTAAAGCACTCGGCCCGGTTCGGGATGGCGGCGGGATACTTGCGGCAAATCTTCGCGTCGAGGAAGCTCCAGCTGCTGAGGGCGACGCCAAAGCCTTCCTCGTGCCCCACCGCGATGGCCGTGCGGACGTCGTGCTCCCAGATGTCCCAGACGGTTTCCGGGCTGCCCCACCCCATCCAGTTCAAGTCGTATTCCGCCGCATCGGCGACCTGCTTGACCCGCCGCACGAGAATGCGCACGTCGTTGCTCGCGAACATTTCGCCGATTCCCGGCGGGTGCGGCAGATCCTGGATCAACACCTGCGGCCGGGTGCCTGCCGCCGGAGGCGTTTTGGGCTCGAGCGCGAACGTCGGCGTCGGGTTAGTTGCGACCATGCCGTACGCCTGCGGATGCACGTGCGTCTCGACCATCCGCACCCGGGCCGTGAACGTGCCGTCGGCCCAGGAACCGAACCGGACCTGGTTGGACCGCACCGCGGCATTCCAGTCCGCCTGCACGAATGCCGCGTTCCAATAGCTGCCGCGCGTTTCCCAGTCGAACAGCGTCAGGCGCGGATTGTTGACCTCGTTGCCCGCCTCGCGGTAGTCCAGCCCATTGATGAACAGGCGCATTTCCGCGTTGGACCGGCCCGAATTGAATCCGCGCCAGCTGGCCGTGACGCGATTGGTCGCATCCGCCATCAGGAAACCGCCCGCCACCAGATTGGTGTGCTGGATGCGGTGCCGGCCGCCGTCCGCATCGATCAGCAGAAAATTGAGCGCATCGTTTTCCACGAAGAGGTGGATTTCACCGCCGGGATTCGAATCGTCGAAACGCGCCAGATATTGCGGCGCGGCGTCCGGGGTCCAGTTCTCGGGCACAAACCGCAGGTCCAGCGCCCCCTCTGCGGACGGGGCCGCCGCATTCGTGCGGGGATCCAGCGCCGCCTCGAAGGCCGCCAAGTTGTTCGTGCCGTCGCCGTTGGCGTCGCCTTGGGCATCGTACAATTCCTGCAATTGCGCGGGCGTCAACGCGGTGCCATAGATGCGAAAGTCGTCCACCTTTCCGCGCCACCAGGAAGTCATATCGTTGACGTGGCCGCGGCCGACGCGGATTTCCGCGTTCGTGGCCGGCGCAAATGGATTGTCGTTTTCGGCCCAGAGGCTTCCATCCACGTAGATCTGGGTGTTCGACGCGTTCTGGACCAGCGCCACGTGGGTCCAGCGGCCGCGCCAGCGTTCGTTCCACCAATGCACGGTGGCTTCCGTCGTCGATTGCTCCGGATGGCCCACCATGCCGATCAGCGCATCCGCCGCGCGGTAGACCCGGAGCAAGAAGCCAGGCCAATTCGCCCCGCCCAGCCAGCGGCTGTCGGAAAAAATCGTCGGATAGAGCGCGGTGGAATCGGGCTCCTGCCAGACCCAGGCGCATACCGTGAACGGAGCGCCGGTCACGACCGCGCCTTGCGCTTGCGGAATCGCCACGTGCGCGTTGGTGCCCGACAGCCACAAGGCGCCGCCGCTGACCCCGTTGGTCCAGCGGCTGTCTGCCGCCGAACGGATTTCCCCGTAATAATCCGTGGCCGCCGAATTGACCAGCGAGGTCCCGCCCCCCTCGTCGAACTGCAGCCAGCAGCGCAAGTCGAGATTCGTCCCCATGCCGGACAGCGGATTGAATTCAAAATCCACTTCCCAACCATCCGGGAGCCCGTCGGCGTCGCTGTCGGCATCCAGCGGATCGGTGCCGAGCGCCAGTTCCTCGTCGTCGTCCAGCCCGTCCGCGTCGGTATCCGCCAGTTGGGGATGCGTGCCCAGCCCGTATTCCTGCAGATTGGTCAACTCGTCGCCGTCCGGGTCGCCGGCGGCACCGTCGGCGCCGGCGCCGGACAGGGGATTCAGGCCCATGGCCACCTCCCAGGCATCGGGCAACCCGTCGCCGTCCGTATCCCCCGCGAGCGGATTGGTGCCGAGCGCCGCCTCGGCGCCGTCGTTCAATCCGTCGTCGTCCGAATCCGCGTCGTACGGATCGGTGCCCGCGGCGATTTCCGCGTCGTCCGCGAATCCGTCGCCGTCGGGATCGGCGTCCTGCGGATTGGTCCCTTCGAGATACTCCTGCAGATTGGTCAACCCGTCGCCGTCGGGATTGGCGCCGGCGTCGTCCGCCAGCGCATCGGTGCCGTGGGTGATTTCCCAATCGTCGCGCATGCCGTCGCCGTCGGTGTCCGGATCGAGCGGATCGGTGCCGTGGACGGCCGATTCGGCATCGTCGTTCAATCCATCGCCGTCCGAATCCGCATCGCGCGGATCCGTGCCCAGCCCCCATTCGTCGCCGTTGTCCAGCCCATCGCCGTCGGCGTCGCCCGCCCATTCGTTGGCCGCGGCCAGTTCGTTCGTCCCGAGCGCCGCGCGGAAAATGCGCAGGTCGTCGATCGCGCCCTGCCACAACGAAATATCCGCGTTCACGTGCCCCCGCCCGATCCACAGCTCGGCTTGCCGAACGGCATCGAAGGCGTTCGTCGCCACGGCCGCCAACCGCCCCTCCACGAACAGGCGCGCGTTCGTCCCGTCGTGCGCCAGCGCCACGTCCACCCAGCGGCCGAGGCGGGTTGCCTTCCAGTCCGCCGCGGCCACACCGCCGATCGACGCATTCGTGTTGCCCGCGAAGCCGACCATGCGGTCGTCTCCGCGCTCGTAGCGCAGCACGAAACCCGGCCAACGGACCCCGGTCAAAAATTGCCCGTCCGACACCACCGTCGGGTACTCCGAGGTTCCCGCCGCGTCTTGCCAGAGAACCGCCGCCACGGTGAAAGGAGCCGCCGTCACCACCGCCAACGCCTGGCTGACGGCGACATAGCCGTTCGCCCCGTCGAATTCCAGCGCCCACCCGGCGCGACCGGTCACCCAGTTGCTTTCCGCCATCCCCCGCAGCGTCCCGGGCCAATTCGTCGAAACCCGGTTCGACGCCATCGCCCCCGCCCCGTCGTCGAACGCCCACCAGGCCACGAGCCCGAGCGAACGCCCGCCATCCGAGAGCGGATCAAACGAATGGTCCGCCTCCCAGCCGTCCGGCAATCCGTCGGCGTCGGTATCCGCATCCAGCGGATCGGTGCCGAGCGCCAGTTCCTCGTCGTCGTCCAATCCATCGTAGTCGGTATCCGCCTGCTGGGGATCCGTGCCCAGCGCCTGCTCCTGCAGATTGGTCAGCCCGTCCAGGTCCGGGTCGGCCGCCGCGTCGGCAAGCAGTGGGTTCGTCCCGTTCGCCACCTCCCAGGCATCCGGCAAGCCGTCGGTGTCCGTATCCGCCGCCAGTGGATTCGTGCCCAGCGCCGCCTCGGCCCCGTCGTCCAATCCGTCGTCGTCCGAGTCAGCGTCGTACGGGTCGGTGCCGGCGGCGATTTCCTCGTCGTCCTCGATTCCGTCGCCGTCCGGATCGGCATTCTGCGGATCCGTCCCGTGACCGAACTCCTGCAGATTCGTCAGCCCGTCGACATCCGCATCGCCGGCCGCGTCATCCACCAGCGGATCCAAACCGTTCGCCACTTCCCACGCGTCCGGCATCCCATCGGCGTCCGTGTCCGGATCGAGCGGATCCGTCCCGTAGGTGCCTGTTTCGGCGAAGTCGCCCAGCCCATCGGCATCCGAATCCCCATCGCGCGGATCCGTCCCCAAACCCCATTCGTCGCCGTTGTCCAGCCCGTCGCCGTCCGCGTCGCCCGCCCACTCGTTGACCCCCGCCAGCTCGTTCGTCCCCAGCGCGGCGCGGAACACCCGCAAGTCGTCGATCGCTCCCTTCCAAAACGAAATGTCCGCATTCGCGTGCCCGCGCCCGATCCAGAGTTCCGGCTGAACATAGGCCTCAAACGCGTTGGTCGCCGCGGCCACCTCGCGGCCGTCCACGAACATTCGCACCCACGTCCCGTCGTGCGACAGCGCCACGTCCACCCAGCGACCCGCGTTTCCCGGGCTCCAGTTCGTCGCCGCCACCCCCCCGATCGTGGCGTTCGTATTGCCTGCGTAGCCGATCAATCGATTGCCCAGCCGATCGTAGCGCAGCACAAAACCAGGCCAACGAACGCCCGACAGATATTGTCCGTCCGACACCACGGTCGGATATTCCAACGTTCCCGCCTCGTCCTGCCAGATCACCGCCGCCACCGTGAACGGAGCCGCCGTCACCACCGCCAACGCCTGGCTGACCGCCACATAGCCGCTTGCGCCGTCGAAGGCCAGCGCTCCGCCCGCGCGCCCAGCCATCCAGTTGCTCGCCGACATGTTGCGCAAGACTCCCGGCCAGTTCGCCGAAACCCGGTTTGACGCCGTACTCCCCGCGCCGTCGTCAAACGCCCACCACGCCGTCAAGCCGTAGGCCGATCCTCCGTCCGACCGCGGATCAAACGAATGTTGCCCTTCCCACCCGTCGGGCAATCCGTCGGCATCCGTGTCTGCCGAAAGCGGATTTGTTCCGTGCGCGATCGTCTCCGCATAGTCCGTCAGCCCGTCGTCGTCCGTGTCCGCGTCCTGTGGATCCGTCCCATGCGGATATTCCTGCAGATTGGTCAACCCGTCGCCGTCCGGATCGCCGGCCGCATCGTTCACAAGCGGATTCAACCCATGGTCCGCTTCCCATCCGTCCGGCATCCCGTCGGCATCCGTGTCCGCGGATTGCGGATCCGTTCCATCGTTGTACTCCTGCAGATTCGTCCACCCGTCGCCGTCCGCGTCTCCCGCCGCGTCGTCCAAGAGCGGATCCATGCCGTGCTCCGCCTCCCATCCGTCCGGCATCCCGTCGCCATCCGTATCCGGCAGGTTCGGATGCGTGCCCAATCCATATTCCTGCAGGTTCGTGCGCCCGTCGCCGTCCGGATCGGCCGCCGCGTCGTCCGCCAGCGGGTTCGTCCCATGGGCGACTTCCCACGCATCCGGCATCCCGTCGCCGTCCGTGTCCGCCGCGAGCGGATTCGTCCCATGCGTCACGGCCTCCGCGTAGTCGTCCAGCCCATCGCCGTCCGAATCCGCGTCCGCCGCATCCGTCCCGTAGGTCACCGTCTCCGCGTAGTCGTTCAACCCGTCCCCGTCCGGATCGGCGTTCTGCGGATTCGTCCCGTAGCCCAACTCCTGCAGGTTGGTCAGTCCGTCGCCATCCGCATCGATGCCGGCGTCGTTCGCCAGAGGATCCAGGCCGTTCGTCACCTCCCACGCATCCGGCATCCCGTCGCTATCCGAGTCGTTCGAAAGCGGATCGGTACCGTGCGTTTCCGTTTCCGCGTCATCCGTCAGCCCGTCGCCGTCCGTGTCCGCGTCGCGCGGATCGGTGCCCAGCCCATATTCGTTTCCGTTGCGCAGCCCATCCGCGTCCGCATCGCCGATCCAATCGTTGACCTCGGCCAACGCATCCGCATCCAGCGCCGAGCGGAAGATCCGCACGTCGTCGATTGCGCCTTGCCAGCAAGCGACGTCCGCATTCACGTGCCCCCAGCCCATGCGCAGTTCCGGCTGCCGATAGGCGTCGAACGCCTGCACGGCCGAGGCCATTTCCCGGCCATCCACGAACAACCGCGCGGTCGTCCCGTCGTGCGACAGCGCCACGTCCACCCAGCGTCCGGCATGGGTCGAACTCCAGTTCGTCGCCCCGATTCCGCCGATTTCCACATTCGTGTTGCCCGCGTAGCCGACCAGTTGGTTCCAGTCCCGCGCGTAGCGCAAAAGGAATCCCGGCCAGCGGTTGCCGGACAGCAGCGTTCCGTCCGATACCACCGTCGGATAATCCGCGGTTCCCGCCGCATCCTGCCAGATCGTCGCCGACACCGTAAACGGCGCGCCCGTCACCACCGCCCCGGAATTCGTCTGGTCCACCGACACGTAGTCGTCCGTCCCATCGAATCCCAGTGCACCTCCCGCGCGGCCCGCGATCCAATTGCTCGACGCCATGTTGCGCAACGTGCCTGGCCAGTTTGTCGAGACCCGGTTCGATGCCGTCGCGCCCGATCCCTCGTCGAAGGTCCAGCGGGCCACGAGGGCCCGGTTCGTCCCGCCGTCCGACGACGGGCTGAATCCGTTGACCACCTCCCACCCGTCCGGCAATCCGTCGCTGTCCGTATCCGCCAAAAGCGGATCGGTGCCGTGCGTCACCGCTTCCGCATAGTCGTTCAACCCGTCCGCATCCGTGTCCGCGTCCAGCGGGTTCGTGCCGTGGCCCATTTCCTGAAGATTCGACAGCCCATCCCCGTCCGGATCGCCGGAAGCCCCGTCGGCGCCGGTACCGAGCAGCGGATCGAGCCCGACGCCCACCTCCCACGGATCGGAAAGACCATCGCCGTCGGAATCCGCGGAAAGCGGATCCGTTCCGTGCGTTTCCGTTTCCGCATAGTCCCCCAGTCCATCGTCGTCGGAATCCGCATCCAGTGGATCGGTTCCATGGGTTGCCACCTCGGCGCAGTCGTTCAGCCCGTCGTCGTCCGAATCGGCATCCTGCGGATCCGTGGCGTGGCCCAGCTCGTCCAGATTGACCAATCCATCGCCGTCCGGATCCCCGCCGGAATCGTCCAGCGACGGATTCAAGCCGTTTGCCGTTTCCCACGCATCCGGCATGCCATCGCCGTCGATATCCAGATCCGCCGCCAGCGGATCCGTGTCCATTTCCCATTCGCGTCCATTGTTGAATCCATCCGCGTCCGGATCTCCGATCCAGTCGTTTACTTCGACCAAGGCATTCGTATCCAGCGCCGCGCGGAAGATCCGCACGTCGTCGATCTTCCCCCGCCAAAAGGCGATGTCCGCATTCACGTGCCCGCGCCCGATCCACAGTTCTGGCTGCCCATGGGCTTCGAACGCATTCGACGCCGACGCCACCTCTCGCCCTCCCACGAAAAGGCGCGTGGTCGTCCCGTCGTGCGACAGCGCGACGTCCACCCAGCGGCCCGTACAAGCCGGACTCCAATTCGTCGCCGCTACGCCCCCGATCGCCGCATTCGTGTTGCCCGCATAGCCCATCAAGGCATTCGGGGTCTTTTCATGGCGCAGGACAAAGCCCGGCCAGCGGCGGCCCGACAGCAGCGTCCCGTCCGAAACCACCGCCGAATACAGCGAAGTTCCCGCTCCGTCCTGCCAGACCACCGCCGCCACCGTGAACGGCGCGCCCGTCACCACCGCCACCGCTTGGCTGACCGCCGCGTAATTCGCCCCGCCGAACCACAATGCGCCCCCCGCGCGCCCGGCAATCCAGTTGGTCGCCGCCATGTTGCGCAACGTCCCCGGCCAGTTCGTGGAGATCCGATTCGAGACCGTTGTGCCCGATCCCTCGTCGAACGTCCAGCGGGCGACAAGGGCATGATTCGTACCGCCGTCTGACATTGGGTCGAACCCGTAGTCCACTTCCCATCCGTCCGGCAACCCGTCGCTGTCCGTGTCCAAAGAGAGCGGATCCGTGCCTCGGGAATACTCTTCGCCGTCGTCCAATCCATCGTTGTCCGAATCGGAATCCAGCGGATCCGTGCCGTTGCCCATCTCCTGCAGATTCGTCCGTCCGTCCCCGTCCGGATCGCCGCCGGCATCGGCCACCAGCGGATCCAGGGAACGGGATACCTCCCACGCGTCCGGCATCCCGTCGCCGTCCGTGTCCGAAGAAAGCGGATTGGTTCCGTGCGTTACCGCCTCCGCGTAGTCGTCCAGCCCGTCGTCGTCCGAATCCGCGTCCGCCGGATCGGTTCCGTAGGTCACCGTTTCCGCGTAGTCGTTCAGCTCGTCGCCGTCGGGATCCGCGTCCTGCGGATCCGTCCCCTCGTCCTGTTCCTGCAGATTCGTCAGCCCGTCGCCGTCCGCGTCGCCGCCGGCATCGTCCAAAAGCGGATCCAGCCCGTTCGCCAGCTCCCACGGATCGGACATGCCGTCGCCGTCCGTGTCGTCCGAAAGCGGATCCGTGCCGTGCGTCGCCACCTCCGCATCGTCGCCCAACCCGTCGCCGTCGGTGTCCGCGTCCCGCGGATCCGTCCCCGCCTTCCATTCGTCGCCGTTGTCCAGCCCGTCGCCGTCCGCGTCGCCCGCCCATTCGTTGACCTCGGCCAGTTCGTCCGTCCCCAGCGCCGTCCGGTAGATCCTCACGTCGTCGATCGCGCCCCGCCAAAACGATATGTCCGCGTTCACGTGCCCCCGCCCGATCCACAGCTCCGGCTGCCGCCAGGCCTCGAATCCGTTCGTCGCCGACGCCGCCTCGCGCCCGTCCACGTACAGCCGCGCGGTCGTTCCGTCGTGCGCCAGCGCCACGTCCACCCAGCGGCCCGCATAAGCCGGACTCCAGTTCGTCGCCGAAAGCCCCCCGATCGCCGCATTCGTGTTGCCCGCATAGCCCATCATGCGGTTGGCCGCCCGATCGCAGCGGAGGACGAAGCCCGGCCAGCGGTCGCCCGACAACAGCGTCCCGTCCGAAACCACCGCCGAATACAGCGAAGTCCCCGCTCCGTCCTGCCAAACCACCGCCGCCACCGTGAACGGAGCGCCCGTCACCACCGCCACCGCTTGGCTGGCCGCCGCGTAATTCGCCCCGCCGAACCAGAGCCCCCCCCCCGCGCGACCCGCCACCCAATTGGTTGCGGCCATCCCGCGCAAAACCACCGGCCAATTCGTGGATACGCGGTTGGACGCTGCGCTGCCCGTCCCCTCGTCGAACGCCCACCACGCCGCCAATCCATGCGCCAGCCCCCCGTCCGACAACGGCTCGAAGCCGTTGTCCAGCTCCCACCCGTCCGGCAGCCCGTCGCCGTCCGTGTCTTCCCGCAGCGGATCCGTCCCATGCGTCACGGCCTCCGCATAGTCGTTCAGCCCGTCGCCGTCCGTGTCCCCGTCCTGCGGATCCGTCCCCTCGCCCTGTTCCTGCAGATTCGCCAGCCCGTCGCCGTCCGCGTCGCCCGCCGCGTCGTCCAAGAGCGGATCCAGCCCGTGGCCCGCCTCCCACCCGTCCCCCATGCCGTCGCCGTCCGTATCCGCGTCCTGCGGATCCGTGCCGGCTCCCATTTCCTGCAGGTTGGCCAATCCGTCTCCGTCCGCGTCGCTTCCCGCGTCGTCCAGGAGCGGATCCAGCCCGTGGTCCGCCTCCCATCCGTCCGGCATCCCGTCGCCGTCCGTGTCCGCGGCTTGCGGGTCCGTTCCCGCGCCGTACTCCTGCAGATTCGTCCGCCCGTCCCCGTCCGGATCGGCGCCGGCATCGGCCACCAGCGGATCCAGGGAACGGAACACCTCCCACCCGTCCGGCATCCCGTCGCCGTCCGTGTCCGAAGAAAGCGGATTGGTTCCGTGCGTTACCGCCTCCGCGTAGTCGTCCAGCCCGTCGTCGTCCGAATCCGCGTCCGCCGGATCGGTTCCGTAGGTCAC
>JBFXHR010000007.1:0-90623 GCA_050176815.1 Kiritimatiellia bacterium | reverse complement strand
ACGGAAGCGGACGTCCGCCGCGTCGAGGAGCTATTGAACAACCGGCCCAGGAGGTGCCTGGGCTATCGGACCCCCGCCGAAGCCTTGCATGCCGAACTTTCGTGCACTTGATGTTTGACACCGCCACCACGTAAAATTCCGCTCACGGGCCGACGACCTCGAGGTAGTAGGTCTGCCGATCGTCCATGCCGGCGTTCGTATAGGCCGCGGTCACGACCGCCCACAGCCCCACGCCGCCCACGGCCGGCGCGCGGACGGCGTCCACGTACGTGCCCGGCAGGCCGTTGGTCGGATCGTAGCGGTAGAGGCGGTACAGCCAGTTCTGGCGCGCCATCCAGTCCAGGGCCACGTCGTCCGCCGCGTCCCGCCCGATGCGGGTAAAATGCAGGAAGACGTCCGGATCCAGCGGATCGGTCTGCGCGCCGGCCTCTTCCCCGTCCGTCGCGCCGTCGCCGTCCGTGTCGGCTTCGTTCAGGTCCGTGGCGGTGAGCGGCGCGAAGGCCGATCCGTCGAGCTCGTCGAGATCCCACAAGACGTCGCCGTCGTTGTCCGGATCGATCTCGTCCGCCAGCCCGTCGCCGTCGCGGTCGAGGCCCGGACACAACATCGCGCCGCCGAGGAACCCCGCGTAGTTCAGCATGGTCCCGGAGCGGGCCACGCCGATGCCACCCGGCTGGGCGCCCGCCGAGACGTGCTCCAGGTCGCCGCCCGAGCTCCGCGCGCCCGAGCCGTCCGCCACCGAGGGGATCTGCGAGATCTGCGCCCGGCCCGCGCCGGCGGCCAGAAGGAACAGGCCCAAGACGGCCCAAATCCGCGTTGCCGTTTTCATGGTACTCCCTCCTTAGGGCGCCTCGTCTACCGTGTAGGTAATCCGGACGGTGTACCACTTGTTCGTGTCGGACCAAGCGGTCGAGTAGCAATAGGCGGAATAGAAATAACTGCTGTTGTCCACCACCGCAGCGCCGGGGTCGATGGTCGTGTCGGAGAGATTCTGCCAGCCGCTGCTGCCGCTCGAAGTTACCTGGCCCAATTCCGAAGGCGCGGATCCGCTGCCGAGCACCGCAAATCTTTGCAGGATGATGTTCAGGTTGGCGGAGGGATGGCTATCATAGACCCTCGCGTCGAACCGGATGACGGTGGCGCCGTGCGGAAGATGAAGGGGGGCATATACCAGCCCCGGATTGCTGAACAAGTAGATGCCGGTGTCGTTGTCCATATCTACGTTTCCCCGCGTTTGGAATTCATGGGAGCCGACGGTGTAGTAGTTCGTCCGGGGCCTCGTGTAGACGAGCTTGTCGGCCTTGATGCTGCCCTCCGCGAAAATGGCGTTGGTCCGGAGGCTCGCGGCATGCAGGCCATAATCGTTGAAGCTCAACGCCTCGACGCCGACCGAATTGGAACTCATGGCGTACACGCCGGCATCCTGCAAACTCAATCCCGCCACGCCGGCGCCGGTGGAAGATTCGCCCCGAACGCCGACTTCGCCCTCCACGGGAATACCGGTGGCCGGAGCCACCGCCAGGCCGTACACGCCGGCCGCCCCGGCGGCGGAAGACGAGGTGAATCCCTTGATGCCATGCGAATTCGCCGTGGTGCCGCTTTGGGTCACCTCGAGGACGGGCGCGGCCGTCGAATTCGCCATCGTCCCGCCGGACGAGGTGAGGAACCGCGAGGAATCCATGTTGTCCAGCAGATCGGCGTCCATCGCGTACGGCACGGCGTTGAGCTGTTCGCGCGGGGAAAGCGCGGTTTTCCCGACGGAAAGCTCCAGATAGAGCGGCACGGCGAGGCCCAGCGCCTCCTGGAACGCCATGGGGGTGGAAGGCGAGGGATTGTCGCCCATCACCGTCGTATACAAGCCGTCCACCACGGCGATGGCATCCCCAAACTCGACGTAGACGGCCGTCCCGCCCACGAGCTGGGTATAGACCAGAAATTGGACGTTGGTGGGTCCGGTATAGGGAGCGCCGTCGACCAGCAGGCGCCCTTGGTAGTTGACTCCGGTCCAGGCGGCCTCCGCGAATCGGCCGGTTGCCGTCAAACAAGCCAAGACCAACAGCAAGCGAAGGTTTCTTTTCATCGGGTCTCCTCCTTATTTCTCAAACTGCGGAATCTTTTCAAAATGGATGGATCGACCGTCACTCCACCGGCGGAAGAACCGCCTTCACGCGGTAAACGTGCGTCGAAGCGATAATGCCGGGCAAGATAACTTCATGGGGCGAACTGGCATAGGGACCCAGAAGAAGGCCGGCGGCCCCCCACCAATCGCCCGACACGCCACCGGGCATTTGGTTCGTGTCCTCCACCCGATATAAGCGTGTGGGACGGGTCGTCCATTGCAGAATTCGCGTCCCGGCGTCGTACGACGCGATCCGGAACCGCTCGTTGTCGTCGTTGGGATCGGTGTCGGCGCCGTATTCCTCGGTGTCGGTCGCGCCATCGCGGTCCCAGTCGTTCGTGCCGCCGGAAAAGACGTGGAGATTGCCCGCATGGCTCAGCTCCCACGCGTCCGGCAGGCCGTCGGAATCGGTATCCGGCCCGGTCGCGAAGGCGTCCGTCTCGACGAACGCCTGCGCGTTGGACAGACCGATCCAGCCGACGTTCGCACCCCAAGCGCAACCCGAGAAGTTCCCGGTACGAAGGTCGATGCGCGGGCAGCCGTTCGTTTGCTCGAAAACGATCCAGCCGACGTTCGCGCCGTAGGCGTAGCCCCAGAGGTTGCCTGCGCCGTCGTGGTTCACGCCCCAATCGGTTGCGGATTCGTTGACGTACCGCCAGCCGTTGGTCGGCCCGTTGCCGAGGCCGATCCAGCCGCAGTTCGCGCTCCAGACGTAGCCCGTGCAGAAGTACTGCCCGATCGATGCGCCGCGGGTCACGTCCCCGCGCGCGTTCAGCCAGCCGACGTTCGCCCCGTAAGCGTACTGGTTCGGCGTGTTGATGGTGGTGGCCGCTCCTGCGGCGGCGGCCGCCAGCCACAGGGCGGCCGCGCCCGGCCACCCGAACCCCCTCCCGCTCCTCTGCCGGATGTCCATGGTGCCCGCTCCTCGTTGCCCGCGCCCGTTCATTGCGAGAAATTCGCCCACGGATGGGCGGAAACGTCGTTGGTCGCCAATTCGCCGACCGTGGTGACGACCGGCCCGTAGACGTCCTTCGTGCCCATGGAATAATCGTACAGCTGCCCCCCGCTGGCGTTGCGCACGATCAGGTTGTTCGTGCTGGAAACGCTGTCGATTCCGTATTTCGTGCCGCCGGCGAAATCGAAGAAGTGGTTGTTCTCCACCCGGTTGCCGCAGGCCGAGTTCAGCCGGATGCCGGTGCCGGCGTTGTCCCCGATCGTGCAATCCACCACGGCGTTCCCTTCGCATCGGCCTCCGTTCCCGTTGAGGATGATGCCGTACGAGACGTTGCCGACCACCGTGCAATCGGAGATGGCGTTGCCGCTGCATTGCCCGGAGGTGCCATACAGGTAGATGCCGTAGTCGGCATTTCCGTTCACCGCGCAGCGCGAGATCCGGTTGCCGTTGCAGCGGCCGGTGCCGCTGTTGAACGAGATGCCGACATCCCCGTTCCCCACGATGGAGCAATCGTAAATGAGGTTGCCGCTGCATTGGCCGGACGAGGCGGCATAGAACCCGATGCCGTCGTCGCGGTTCCCGCCGATCGAACAATGGGCGATGCGGTTGCCGTTGCACTGCCCGGACGACCCGTCGAGATGGACCGCCGCCAGCCCGTTCCCGGTGAAGGAACAGTGGACGATGGCGTTGCCGTCGCACCGCCCGCCCAACCCGTCGAGTTTGAGACCGAAATTCAAATTGCTGGAAATGGACAGGCCTTCGAACCGCGCCCCTTGGCTGAATTTGGCCTGGATGCCATAATTGAAACCGTTCACGGCGCCGTTGCGGACGGTCACGCCCTGGACGGGGAGCGCGCCGGACGCATGGTACAGCCAGATGCCATTGCCGCCGCCGCTCCGGTTCCCGGCGAGCGTAAAACCCATCAGGTCCAACGTGACCCCGTTGGTGGCGATGGTCACGCCCGAACCGGCGCTGGTCAAGTTGGTCGTCAAATAGTAGGACCCCGGCTGGGTAATGGTGTACGGGATGTTGGTGATCGGCGTCCGCGGCTCCACCTGCGCCAGCGTCTTCATCGTCGCCCCCGGCGCCCCCGGCGGCGTCAGGGACCCTTGGGCGAAGACGGTTCCGGCGGACCCGGCCGCCGCAAGGAAGATCCGGCAGATGCGCGTGTTCATGGTTCTCCTCCGGTCGCGTTCATCGCATGAAATTCGCCCAGGGGTGGGCCGGCTTGCCGCCGGTCGCCAACTCTCCCTGGTTGGTCACGAGCGGCCCGTAGGTGTCGTTGGCGCCCATGGTGAAGCTGTAGACGTGCCCCACGCTCGAGTTGCGGACGACCAGATTGCTGCTCGTCGCGACGCAGGTGATCCCGTTGGAAGTCGAGCTGCCGAAATTGCCCGACATGTGGTTGCCCGCCACGCGGGTTCCGCGGGCATAGACCAGCCGGAGGCCTTCGTCCGCGTTTCCCTGGACCACGCAGTTTTCGATGGCGTTTCCGTTGCAGGCGCCCGTGCCGCTGGTGGTCAGTAAAATCCCCCGGTCCGCGTTGCCGACGACCGAGCACTCGGAAACGTCGTTTCCGCGGCATTCGCCGGAGGTCGATCCGTCGAGGAACAACCCGTATTTTCCGTTGCCGACGATGGCGCACTCCCGGACCGTGTTGCCGTAGCAGCGGCCGCCGGAGGACGCGTCGATGGCAACGCCATTCGAACGGTTGCCGGTGATGGAACTGCGAACCAGCGCGTTGCCGTCGCTTTGGCCGCCGTAGCCGGAAAAGGTGACGCCGCTCAAGCCGTTGCCGGTGATGGTACAACCGTCGATCACGTTGCCGTCGCACGCCCCGCCATAGCCGTAGAAGAAAATCCCCTCCAGGTTGCTGTCGATGGAGCAATCGACGAGGAGGTTGCCGTTGCACTTTCCGAAACGGCCGTAGAGCCAGACGCCGCCGTAGGCATTGCTCGCAATGGCCAACCGCTCGAATCGGCCGCCTTGGCAATGGTCGGCCCGGATGCCGTAGCCGAAATTGCGGAGGACGCCGTTGCGCACCACCACGTCGTGGATCGGCGCGACGTTCGTGCCTTGGACGTACACGCCGACGTCGCCGCCGGAACTGCGGTCGCCCGTGATCGCGAACCCCATGAGATCCAGCACGACCCCGTTGGTCCGGATGGTCACGCCATCCGTGGCGCTGGTGACGTTGGCGGCCAGATAATAGGATCCCGGCTGGGTAATGCTATAGGGCACGTTGGTGATCGGCGTGCGCGGCTCGATCTGCGCCAGCGTCTTCATCGTCGGCCCCGGCGCGCCGGACGGAGCCAGACTGCCTTGGGCCCCCGCCTTCGGAATCGCCAACCCCGTTCCGATCGCCATCGCCCACGCTACGCACCGGATCGCATTCATCGGCAGCGCCTCCTCTGGCCCAAGACCCCTCGCCGCCCCTTGGGCTCTTCAAGCTTGAGCGTGGCGCCCTCCCCCCGGAGAGTCAACCGGGAAATCGTAAAATATTCGTTATTTTCACCCTGCCCGGGCGGCCCGGGAGCGGCGGATTCAGCCGGCGGGCTTGTTGGCAATGCCAAACGGGATGTGCACGGAGGGCGTGCTGGCCGCCACGGGCTCGAGGTGCACCATCTGGTCGTCGAAGAACAGGTGCGGCTTGAGGATGTCCAGTACGCGCTTCTTCTCGATGCCGCCCATCAGGAAAACTTCGTCCGCCTCGAGACCGAGCGCGGCGAGCGTGGTGTTCAGCCGCTCGTGCGCGGGCGCGCCGCGCGCCGTCACGATGGAAATCCGCAGCATCCGCTTGCGCCCGGAATCGTCCTGCGCGCGCCGGGCGTCCATTTTCTGGAAGTACGAAAGCTGCTGCAGCAGCGGCATCAGCGGGCCGGACTTCAACGGCACGTCGCGATGGTCCAGCTCGTACTGCCGGAACCGCTCGAGATCGCCCGTTTTCTTGTAGACCTGCTCGGCCTCGTCGTCGACGAGCACGCCGTCGAAATCGAACGCGATCCGCAGCTGCTCGTCCTGCTCGTCGTCCACGGCCGCGCACGGCAGCACGTGGCCCGCCGGATAGCCGAGGGATACCGCCTCCCGCACCTGCTCCGCGTTCGTGCTGAGATACAGCGAGGCATTGACGGATTCCATGAACGGATACGGCTTGCGCCCGGCCATGAAGAACGCGCGCGTGATGTCGAGCCCGTGCTCGCGAACCGCATCCATCACGCGCAGGCCGTCGTCCGCATGGTAGCGCGACAAAATCACCACCTCCACCGGATGCTCTTCCGGGTACATCCGGTTCAGCGCCAGCAGCCGCCGAATGAAAGGGAATCCCGTCCCGGGCTTCGGAAGGTCGTGGCGATGCGCGTGCTGGTAGGCGCGAAACGCGTCCAGCCCCTTCTCCAGATATAGCGCATGCTCGTAGGACAGGTCGAACAGCACCGTGGACGACACGGCCACGACGAACTTCTTTTCAATGGGATAGGGCATGGATTTTCTTGGAATGGAGGGGATGGAAACCGCGCCATTTTCAATCCTTCCGGCCGGACTGCAAGCCTATTCTGCCCCCGCTTCGCCCCGCATCCTCCGCCGACGGCCCCACGGGTTTCCCGAAGACCCAACCGTTCCATCTGCATGATTTCAAGATATTACGCAGAGTTAATTAAGTGTGCGCGTCGTTATCTCGGAATATAATCGACATTTAGATCGTCGTATCCATAGGCGCAATCGCAGACTTAATTAAGTCTGCGTTGCTTATCATGGATTTTGAGCTTCTTCTTGCCTGCCGGAAAATCGCCGTTTATTGCGCGGTCGGGTTGCGAACGGCCCCCTCGGGACGGATAGTAGTAGCGGACTGGCGAGAGGAGGTCGCCATGATTGAGTTCACCGACAAGACGCTGGGTCAAGCCAAAGTGGTCGCCGCCAAGGGCCGCCTGGACGGAACCGCTTCGCGCCTGCTGGAAGCCCACTGCGGCGACCTCCTCGGTTCGGGCTGCAAATGCCTCGTGTTCGATTTCCGGGAACTCCAGTTCCTAGGCAGCACCGGCCTCCGCGCCATCCTCGGCCTCTCCAAACGCATCCGCGCCGGCGGCGGACAACTGGTTTTTACTGGCATCGGCGGTCCCATCCGCGATATGTTCGACGTCGCCGGATTCCTGGATGCGTTTCCGGTGGTGGATCAGGTGGAACCGGATATCGCCTGACGGAGCAAAACCCCAGATGAAAAAAACAGCCAAGATCGCGGTGGGAATCCTTGTCGTTCTCGCCCTCGTGTTTGTCGTTCTCGAATTGTCGCTGGACAAGATGGTTCTCAAGGGCGTCAACGCCGCCGGCCCCGCCGCCCTCGGCGTGCCCGTCACGCTGGAGGACGCCGACATTTCGCTCGTGCGCGGCAAGGCTTCCCTGAAAAACCTGCACGTCGGCAATCCCGAAGGCTACAAGACCGACGGGCTCTTCGACCTCGGCTCCATCTCCGTGGACGTCGACAACGCCTCGCTGCTTTCCGACACCATCGTCGTCCGGGCAATCGCCATCGAAGGCATGGCGCTCACCTTCGAGAAAGGCCTGCTGGACAACAACCTCAACGCCCTCATCGAACAGCTCTCCGCCGGCAAGGAGGAAGAGGCCGGAGAAGAAGGCGATGCCAAGGCAGAGAAATCCAAGAAGGAAAAGAAGCCCGCCAAGAAGGTGGTGATCGAAAAGCTCTCCATTACCGGCAGCCAGATGAACTTCTCTATCACGGGGGCCGCGGCCCTGACCGGCGGCGGGGCCATTCCGATCCCGCTTCCGCCCATCACCCTCACCGATCTCGGCAAGGAAAAGGAAGGCATGACCCCCGTCGAGGCCGTCCAGAGCGTCTTGAAAGCCATCCTCGGCGCCGCCGGCACCGCCATCGCCGGCGCGGGCGATCTGCTGGGCGACGCCGGCAAGGCCGTCGGCGAGGGCGCCCTGGCCGTCGGCGAAGGCGCGGTCGATGCCGGCAAAGCCGTCGTGGGCGGCACCGTGGACGCGGGCAAAGCCGTGGTGGGCGGAACGGTCGATGCCGGCAAAGCCGTCGTGGATGGCGCCGCCGGCGCCCTGAAGGCCATCAATCCGTTCGACGAAAAAGACTAGATGCCGTCGCCGGAAATCCCCCCCCCCGCGTCGCGCCGCTGGCTGGCGCCCATCACCGCGATTTTCTGCGCGGTGCTGGTGATTTCCAACGTTTCCGCCATCAAGCCGCTGTCGATTCCCGGGTTGCCGTTCGTCCTGATGGACGGCGGCAACCTGCTCTTTCCGATTTCGTACATTTTCGGCGACGTGCTCGTCGAGGTCTACGGCTACGCCCAATCGCGGCGAATCATCTGGCTCGGATTCGTCCTGAACGTTTTCGCCGCGGGGGCGTTCTCGCTTGTCGCGGTGCTGCCGCCCGCCCCCGGATGGGAGCTGCAGGAGGCCTTTTCCTCCATCCTGCTGCAGACCCCGCGCGTCGTCCTCGGCAGCATCATCGCCTTCTGGTGCGGATCTTTCCTCAACGCGTGGGTCATGGCCAAGATGAAAGTCCGGATGGGCGGCCGCCATCTCTGGATGCGCACCATCGGCAGCACCATCGCCGGCGAAGGCATCGACTCGCTGCTCTTCACGGCCATCGCCTTCGGGGGCGTCTGGCCGCTTTCGCTCGTCGGCCAGGTTGTCTTCTGGAACTTCGTCCTCAAGACCGCCTACGAAATCCTCGCCACCCCCCTCACCTATTTCATCGTCCACCGCCTCAAGCGCGCCGAACGTTCCGATCCCTTCGACGTGACCACGCGTTTCTCCCCCTTCCGCCTCGGCGACTCGTAACCGCTCCCCCCGCGCGGGTCAGCCCCGCGCGCTCACGACCCGGTTGCGCCCTGTTTGCTTGGCGCGATAGAGGAATCCGTCGGCCGCCCGCACGAGCGCGTCGACGTTCCGGAAGTTCTCCCCCCACAACGTCGCCACGCCCAGGGAGATCGTCACCGGCAGGCGGCGCGCCTCCCATGCGAACCGGTGGGACTCCACGGTCCGCCGGATGCGTTCGGCCATCGTCCGCACCTGGTTTTCATCCGCGGCCCGTTCGATGATGGCGAATTCCTCCCCGCCGACGCGGGCGAACCAATCCTCGCTGCGCAGCGCCCGGCCGACAACCTCGGCCAGTTCCCGCAGGACGTGGTCCCCGGCCGGATGGCCGTAGACGTCGTTGATCTGCTTGAAGTGGTCGAGATCGAACGCGATCAGGCTGAGGGGCGTGCGATGGCGCCGGGCATGGGCGAAATCGTTCTTCAGCTGGTCGAGGAAATAGCGCTTGTTGTAGATGCCCGTCAGGGCGTCCTTGGTGGCCGAATCGTACTGGTGCCGGTAGAAATCCTCCTCGAGGCCGTCGTGGAAGCTCAGTTTCAGGACCGTCTCGGGCCCAACCCGGATCTTGTCGCCGTCCCGCAGGACGTGCCGGTCGATGCGGCGGCCATCGCTGAAATACGTCCCGTTGGTGCTGCCGAGGTCGGCGATCCAGACCTGGCCTTGCGCGTCCTGCTCGACCCGGGCATGCTCCCGGGACACCCCGTCGTCGTCCAGGCAGATGCCGCAATCGACCGCCCGGCCGATGACCGTCGCGCCGGCCAGCTTGAACGTCTTGCCGATGGCCTTGCCGGAAAGAACGATAAAAAAGGCCGCCCGCCGCGGCGCGGGTGCCGGGACGCCCGGCGCGGCGCGGAGGGCCGGATCCGGGCACTCGATCAGGACGGTCTGGTCGGGCTCGCGTTCCGCCGATCGGCCGGAATCGCCGGAATTCGCATGGGGATCGCTGACGTTCATCCGGGCACGTATACCTGCGGCCCCGGCGCACATCAAGCCTCCAATCCATCCGGCGGCCGGCCCCTTCCGGCTCGACGGCGCCCCGGCGCCCCGCTATGTTCCCCGTCATGAAACGCCCCGCCCCCAAACCCCCGTCCCTCCGCCGCCTGCCGCCCGTGCGGCGCAACGGCACCCCCCTGCTCGACCATCTCGCCGAATGCCTGTCCCTCTCGCGGCGCGCCGCCAAAAACCTCCTGGACGACCGCATGGTCTTCGTCAACGGCCGCCGGATCTGGATGGCCCGGCACCTCCTCCAAAACCGCGATCTCGTCGAACTCCTCCCCGACGCCGCCTCCCCGCAGCAGGCCCAAGACGCCCGCGTCCGCATTCTCTTCGACGATCCGAAATTCCTCGTCGCCGACAAGCCGCCGCGCCTCCTGACCACCGGCGAGAAATCCCTGGAACTCCGCCTGCGCGACCAGCTCGGTCTTCCCGCCCTCCGCGCCGTGCACCGGCTCGACAAGGACACATCCGGCTGCGTCCTGTTCGCCAAGGACGAGGAAACGCGCCTCGCCCTCGTCGCGCAATTCGAGGAAGGCCGCGTCCGCAAGCTCTACCATGCCCTCGTCGCGGGCCATCTCCCCGAACCGCAGATGGACGTCCGCCTGCACGTCGACCACCTCCCCGCCGTCAGCCACGTGCGCCAGGTTTCCGCGCAGGCGCGGCCCCCGCGCTGCGCGCACCTCACCGTCGCCATCGAGACCGGCCGCACGCACCAGATCCGCATCCACCTGCACCACGTCGGCAACCCCGTCCTCGGCGACCGCCAGTATTTCAGCGCCCGCTGCGCCGATTTTCCCGAAGTGCCCCGCCAGATGCTCCACGCGTCCGAACTGCGCTTCGCGCATCCCGCCACCGGCAAACCCGTCTGCGCGTCGGCCCCCCTGCCCCGCGATTTCCGCGACTGGCTCCGCGCCCTCCGCCTCGCCTGACGCGCGTCAGTTCTTTTCGCGGAACGTGATGCGGCCCTTCGTCAGGTCCGTCGGGCTGATTTCCACGGTGACCTTGTCGCCCGTGGTGATTTTGATGAAATGCCGGCGCATCTTGCCGGAAATGTGCCCGAGGATTTCGTGGCCGTTTTCCAGCCGCACGCGGTACATCGTCGCCGGCAGCACCTTCACCACCTCGCCGTTGACCGTAATCAGATCGTTTTCCTTCGACATATGAACCCAACCGCTCCTTTTCCCAACAATGCCGCGGCTTATAGCAGATCGGCGGACCCCAATGCAACCCATTCCGGTTCGCGAAGGCGCGTGCCAAATTCCGATTCCGTGGTAGGCTTCCCCCCGCATGGCCAGTTCCTACTCCATCGGAAACCTCTTCGGCATCCCGATCCGGGCGCACGTCACCCTGTTGATCTTCCTGCCCCTGTTCGCGCTGTCGTTCATGCCCGCGCCCGGCGCGCAGGGCCTGTTCTACGGCGCGCTCGGGGCCGTCGGCCTCTTCGGCAGCGTCGTCCTGCACGAGGTCGGCCATTCCCTCGTCGCCCGCGCCAAGGGGTCGCGCATCCTCGAAATCCTGCTCCTGCCCATCGGCGGCATGGCGCGCCTGGACCGGCTGCCCAAGCGCCCCGCCGATGAAATCCAGACCGCCCTCGCCGGCCCCGCCGTCAGCCTCGCCCTCGGCGTCGCGGGACTGTTCGGCGCCCCGTTCGTCTATCCGTTCAATCCGTTTCTCGCCGTCCTCGGCCACGAACTGGGCCGCATCAACGTCATGCTCGTCCTCTTCAACCTGATCCCCTCGTTCCCGATGGACGGCGGGCGCGTCTTTCGCGCCGCGCTCGTGCCGCGCCTGGGACGCCTGGCCGCCACGCGCATCGCGGCATCCGTCGGCCGCGGCATCGCGTGGCTCTTCGGCCTCTGGGCGCTTTGGCCCCTCTTTGACGGCGGGGCGATCAACTTCACGCTGTTGCTCATCGCCTACTTCGTGCACCAGTCCGCCGGCGCGGAGGCCCGCATGGCCGAAGTCGAGGCCGAAGTCGACCGCCGCCGCGCGCCGTCCGGCGGCATCTGGCAACTGCCCGACGCCGACGTGCAGGTCGGCCCCCCGCCCTATGCCCGCGCCGATTCCCGCGCGGCCTCCCGCGGCCTCTTCGACGACCTCCTCGACAAATGGCGCTGATCTTCCGCCGCCGGGAGAAAATCCGGCGGCCTCAATCCTTCAATTCCCACAAGTGCCGTTTGGTCTCGGCGACCAGCACGGGGCTCAGCGCGATCAGCGAAATCAGGTTGGGAAAGGCCATCAGCGCGTTGGCCAGGTCGGCGAAATTCCACACGGCCTGCATCGAAACCACCGAGCCCAGCAGCACGCCCGCCACCCACAGGTAGCGGTACGGGACGATGGCCTTCCGGCCGAACAGGTATTCCACCGCCTTCTCGCCGTAGTACGACCACCCCAGGATCGTCGAAAACACGAACGTCAGCAACCCGACGAACAGCACGATGGGCCCCGCCGCGTGCAGGTCGGCGAACGCCGCCTTCGTCAGCGCCGCCTTGCCGATTCCCTCCTGCCAATGGCCGGAACTCACCAGCACCAGACCCGTCATCGCGCAGATCACCACCGTGTCCCAGAACGTGCCCGTCGCGGACACCAGCGCCTGGCGGACCGGCGTCGTGGTCTGCGCCGCGGCCGCCACGATCGGCGCGCTGCCCATGCCCGATTCGTTCGAGAACAGGCCGCGGGCCACGCCGTAGCGGATCGCCTCCTTCAGCCCGGCGCCCGCGAAGCCGCCGAGGGCCGCCTGCCCCGTGAACGCGGTCGTGCAGATCGTCGCCAGCGTGGACGGCATCGCCCGCCAATGCAGGACCAGGATCGCCAGGCAGCCCAGCACGTAGACGCCCGCCATGAAGGGCACGAGGATCTGGCAGATCTTCGCGATCGACCGGATGCCGCCGAGAATCGCCGCCGCCGTCAGTCCCGCCATCGCCAGCCCGAGACCCCATTGCAGCAGCGGCGCGGGCACGTCCGGGAACGTTTCGCACACCAGGGAGACCACCGCGTTCGCCTGCACCGTGTTGCCGATGCCGAACGCCGCGATCGCCGTCATCGCCGCGAAAAAGACCGCCAGCGGCTTGCTGTTCATGCCGCGCTCCAGCACGTACATCGGCCCGCCCGCCATCGTGCCGTCGGGCATCTTCACGCGGTATTTCACCGACAGCAGCGCCTCGGCGTACTTCGTCGCGATGCCGAACACGCCCGTCAGCCACATCCACAGCACCGCGCCGGGACCGCCCAGCGAAACCGCCGTCGCCACGCCCACGATGTTGCCCGTCCCCACCGTCGCCGCCAGCGCCGTCGTCAGCGCCCCGAAATGGCTCACGTCGCCTTCCCCCTCGCTCGACCGCCGCAGCGATATCCGGATGGCATGCCCCAGATAGCGCTGGATGAAACGCAGCCGGACCGTCAGGAACAGGTGCGTTCCCACCAGCAGGACCAGCATCGGCGGACCCCACGCCCATCCGGCCGCGGTCTCGAGGATTTGGTTGATGCCCATGGCGTCCCTTTCAGTTGGAAATGCCCGCGGTTATACCCGTCGGTTTCCCGCTTGTCATGCCCGGATTCCACGGACGGACGGCGGGACTCCCCGCCGTTGCGCCGGCCACGGTCAGGGCCCCGGGCGGTCCCTGCAAAACCGGATTCGACCTGACCATGAAGAATCCGGTCGCGTCCCCCAAAAGAACGTCTCCCATCTCGCCCTTGCCAACCGCCCCGCGGGGGTGCTAGGGTGCCGTTCGCGTCGCCAACGGTGGCGGCGCATCCGGCGACCAACGGAAGCGGGTGGAATTCCCGCGCGGTCGCGCCGCTGTAATCGGTTCCGAAATTCCGGCATGCCATTCCGCGAAAGCGCGGGAGAAGGCGGAAGAGTAGAAAGCCGTAAGCCAGAAGACGAGTGGCCGGATCCATCGTAAACCCGAAGCCCTCGCAGTTTGGGGCGGAAAGGATGCCTTCATGCGGCGTTGCCATTGGTTCCTGCCGGTTCTGTTCTTCTGTCTCCCCGCCTTCGCGGCGCAAACCGTCGTGTCGTTCGACGCCCTGGGCCTTCCGCCCGGGCAATACGCCAATAACGCTTCGTTTTCCACCAACGCCGCCACGTTCCGAAACGTCGACTTCGGATACTCGTGGGCGGGCTTTGCGTTTTCCGCCGTCAGCAACACCACCGCCAACTGGTATACCAACCAATATGCCGCCATCGCGCCGCGCACCAGCGCCTATGCCGTGGGCTTCCACAGCCACTGGGACCAGATCGCGCCCGAAATCGCCTTCGACGTGCCCGCCGCGCCCCGATCGGTCCTGCTCAACAACACGACGTGGGCCGCCCTTTCCATGCGCCACGGCTGCGCCCCCGCCCGCGCCTTCACCAACGGCGACTCCTTCGTCCTGACCCTGGCCGCCTACGACGCCGACGGCCGCGAAATCGCCGCCACCAACCACTACCTCGCCGATTACCGCGGCACCAACGCGTTCATCCAGACCAACTGGACCCGCCTCGACCTCTCCTGGATGCCGCCGGCCGTCGTCTCCCTCGTCGGCACGCTGGAAACGACCGACGTGGGCGACTGGGGCGCGAACACCCCGACCTATTTCGCCCTCGCCGATTTCGCCTACGCCTATTCCGACGGCTCCGACGGCGTCGCCTCCACCAACCCCGCCATCCTCTGCTGGGCGGACCGCGCCATCGATTATTCGCCCGGGCCGGTCCTGAGCAACCAGTATCTGAACGCCGGCAACGCGCTGGGCGGGGCCTATGGCGCAGACGGCCAAACCGACCCGTTCCACGTCGCCGGCCTCGGCGACCAAGGCTCGATCACGCTGGGATTCCCCGCGCCGATCGCCGACGGCCCCGGCCCCGACTTCGCCGTCTTCGAAAACGGCTTCCAAGACCCCTCCGGCGAATACGCCTTCTGCGAACTCGCCTTCTGCGAAGTGTCTTCCGACGGCACGAATTTCGTCCGCTTCCCGACCCATTCCCTCGCGGCCGAACCCGTCGAATACTGGGCGGAACCGACGGCCTACGGCGGCTTCGCCGGCAAGCACGTCCTGGGCGTCGGCACGCCCTTCGACCTGCGGCTCCTCGCCGGCACGCCGGAACTCGACGTCCGCCGCGTCACCCACGTGCGCCTCGTCGACGTCCGCGGCGACGGGTCCACCCCCGACCACTACGGCCATCCCATCTACGACCCCGTCCCGTCCTGGGGCCCCGGCGACTTCGACCTCGACGCCGTCGGCGTCCTGCACGCGAACCTCGACATCTCGACCGATCCGAACGCGACTCCGCCCGCCCTGCCGGGCTACACGGCGGTGCTGGAATACAAGGCCGCGCTGGATTCACCCGAGTGGACCACCCCCGCCCCGGCGCAAGGCACGCCCGGCTTCTTCCGCTGGAAACTCGCGAAATGACGCGGCCGCCCGCCCAGGAAAGTTTTACGTACTACGTAAAATATTTTTACGTGCTACGTAAAACTTTTCCCCGCGCCGGAACCGCCGGCTTCAGCCTGGTCGAGCTGCTGGTCGTCCTGGCGGCCGTCGGCCTGCTGGCGGCCCTCCTGGCCGGGGCGATGCCCGCGGCAATCTCGGCGGCGGACGCCGCGGCGTGCCGCTCCAACCTGCGGCAGCTCGCGGCGGCCAACCTCGCCTACGCGGCGGACCACGGGCGCTACGTGGCGGCGGCGGCGGACATCGAAGGCGCCAACTCCATCCGCTGGCACGGCGTGCGCGTCGGCAAGGCCTTCGACGGCTCCAAGGGCCCGCTGGCCCCCTACCTCGGCGGCGGCGGCTCCAGCGCCTGGGTGCGGCGCTGCCCGGGCTTCCGCCCGGAGGCGGCGGGCTTCGAGGCGGCCTGCGGGGGCTACGGCTACAACGCGCTGGGAGTCGGCTCCGAAGTCTGCCTGCCCCGCGGCGGCGGCACCGCCGTCGGCATGCGCGCCGGCGCCATCGCCCGCCCGGCGGAAACCCTCATGTTCGCCGACGCGGCCTTCCTGCAGGGCAGCGGCGCCAAGGCCAAACTGATCGAATATTCCTTCGCCGAACCCCCGCGCTTCGCCTCCGGCGGCACCCCCTGGCCCACCATCCATTTCCGCCACCGGGGCCGGGCCAACGCCGCCTGGTGCGACGGCCACGTCACCTCCGAATCCCCCGAACGGACGAACGGCCGCTCGCCGGAAGCCGTGCTGGGCTGGTTCGGCCCGGACGACAATACCCTGTTCGATCCGTTTTGAGCCGAAAAAACCGCGGCCATCATGTCGTCGATCCGTTTTGAGCATCTTTGGGGTTGACGGGGCGGACGGGGATGGGGTAGTTTTCCGCGCGTCGATACAACTCTGTCTGTTCTGCAAGAGTGGGCTTCCCCCACTCTTTTGCGTATCGGGAGTTGCGGTGTGCCGTGCTTTTCCCCCGTTGGGGAGGAGGTTTGAAATATGAACAACGAATTGCTGGCTGTATTTGAATACATGGAGCGGGAGCGCAAGCTGGACCGCGAAACCTTGGCCCAACTGGTCGAGTCCTCCCTGCAGGTGGCCGGACGCAAAAGCATCGGCCGCGTGCGGGATCTGCGCGTCGAGATCAATCGCAAGACTTTGGACATCAAGGCGTTCGCCAGCATCCAGATCGTGGATTTTGTCCGCAACCGCCAGGAGGAAATGTCCCTGGACGAAGCCCATGCGCGGTTCCCCTCCAAGAACCTCCAGCTCGGCGACCTGATCGAAATCGAAGTCACGCCCCGCAATTTCGGCCGCATCGCGGCGCAAACCGCCAAGCAGGCCATCATCCAGAAACTGCGCATGGCCGAAAAAGACAAGGTCTTCGCCCTCTACAAAGACCACGTGGGCGACATCGTCACCGGCACCGTCCGCCGCTTCGAACGCAGCGACGTCGTCGTGGACCTCGGCGACGCCGAAGGCGTCATGCCCGGCAAGGAACGCGTGCCGAGCGAGGAATACCAGATGGGCGACCGCATCCGGTTCCTGCTCGTGAACCTCGATTCCGAAACGCAGGGCACCCAGCTGGTCTTGTCCCGCGCCAACCCCGATTTCATCAAGAAGCTCTTCGAGCTCGAAGTCTCCGAAATCGCCGACGGCACCGTCGAAATCAAGGGCATCGCCCGCGAAGCCGGCTTCCGCACCAAGATCGCCGTCCACTCGCGCGACGAAAAAGTCGATCCCGTCGGCGCCTGCGTCGGCCTGCGCGGCCAGCGCGTCAAGAACATCGTCCGCGAACTGTCGGGCGAAAAAGTCGACATCGTCAAGTGGAGCCCGGACATCAAGACGTTCGTCACCAATTCCCTGGCGCCGGCCAAACTGCTGCGCCTGGAGATCGACGAGCTCGAAAACGCCGCGAAGGTCATCGTCGAAGCCGACCAGCTCTCGCTGGCGATCGGCAAAAAAGGCCAGAACGCCCGCCTGACCGCCAAGCTGACCGGCTGGAAGGTCGACATCCAGAAGGACGAGAACGACATCACCTTCGAAGAACGAATTTCGCGCGCCACCGACCAGTTGGCCGCCGTCGAAGGCATCGGGCACGACCGCGCCGCCAAGCTCGTCGCGGCCGGATTCCTCACGCTGGAAGGCATTCTGGCGGCGGAAAGCCAGGATCTGGTGGACATCGAAGGCTTCGACGCCGACGTCGCCGAACAGGTCCGGGCCGCGGCCGAAACCGCGTTTGAACGCGAAAACGGAAAGGCGGCCGAGTAATGAGAATCTGCGATCTCGCCAAGGAATTGATGACCACGGGCAAGGAGCTCCTCGGGCTCCTGCAGGGCCGTGGATGCACCGCCCGAAGCACGCAGGCCAACCTGACGCCCGAGCTGGAACAGTTTCTGCGCGACGAAATCAAGCGCATCTACTACGGCCCCGCCGCGCCCGCCCCCGCGGCCCCGCCGCCCGCCGCCGAACCCGAAGCCGCCCCCGCCGCGGCGGCCGAAGCCGAAGCCTCCCCCGCCGCCGAGCCCGCGCCGGCTCCGGCCGAACCCGAAGCGCCGCCCGCCCCCAAGACCTTGGCCATCAAAGGCCACGTGGTCGTCAAGGAATTCGCCGAAATGCTCGGCGTCAAGCCCAACGTCCTCATCACCGAACTGATGCGCCTGAACATCTTCGCCTCCATCGGCATGAAGATCGAGTTCAAGGTGGCCGAAAAAGTGGCCGAAAAGTTCGGCTTCGTCCTCGAACACGAAAAGAAGGCCGCGCCCCCCCCCCAGCCCGTCAAGCAGGAGCCCAAGCCGGAATCGGGCGTCGATGCCAAGGACGACCTCGTCCCGCGCCCCCCCGTCGTCACCTTCATGGGCCACGTCGACCACGGCAAAACCTCCCTGCTCGACTACATCCGCAAGGCGCACGTCGCCGCCGGCGAAGACGGCGGCATCACCCAGCACATCGGCGCCTACCAGGTCGAGCACCAGGGCCGCCTGATCACCTTCCTCGACACCCCCGGCCACGAGGCCTTCACCGCCATGCGCGCCCGCGGCGCCAATTTGACGGACATCGCCGTCATCGTCATCGCCGCCGACGACGGCATCATGCCCCAGACCAAAGAGGCCATCCAGCACGCGCAGGCGGCCAAAGTCGCCATGATCGTCGCCATCAACAAGTGCGACCTGCGCACCGCCAACCCCGACCGCGTCAAGCGCCAGCTCCAGCAGATGGGCCTGTCCCCCGAAGACTGGGGCGGCGAACTGATCTGCTGCCCCGTCAGCGCCACCAAGGGCGACGGCATGGACCACCTCCTCGAAATGATCCTCCTGCAGGCCGACGTCCTCGAACTGAAGGCTAACCCCCGCCGCAAGGCCCAGGGCTACGTCATCGAATCGCGCCTCGAAGCCGGCATGGGCCCCACCGCCAACGTGCTCGTCTCCACCGGCACCCTCCAGCTCAACGACGCCATCGTCTCCGGCTCTTCCTGGGGCCGCGTCAAGGCCATGATCAACGACCAAGGCAACAAGGTCCGCACCGCCGGCCCTTCCGCCGCCGTCAAACTCATGGGCCTCACCAGCGTGCCCGACCCGGGCAGCGAATTCCACGTCTACAAGAACGACCGCGAGGCCCGCCAGATCGCCGAAGAACGCGCCGCCGCCGATCGCCTCGCCGATCTCGGCAGCGACGCCGAACCCCGCGCGCCGATGACCCTCGACGAGCTGCTGCAGGAGAAGGCCGGCAGCGACAAGCGCACCCTCAACGTCATCCTCAAGACCGACGTCCTCGGCTCCCTCGAAGCCATCCGCAACTCGCTGGAAGGCATCAAGAGCGACAAGGTCGAACTCGCCATCATCGGCACCGGCGCCGGCAACGTCACCGTCAACGACGTCCTTCTCGCTTCCGCCTCCCGGGCCGTCATCCTCGGGTTCCACGTCGCCAAGGACGCCGGCGCGGGCGCCGAAGCCAAGCGCAAGGGCGTCGAAATCCGCCTCTATTCCATCATCTACGAGATGCTCGACGACGCCAAGAACCTGATGACCGGCATGCTGGAGCCCATCCTCAAGGAACACCTCAACGGCCACGCCGCCATCCGCCAGATCTTCGACATGGGCAAGCGCGGCAAGGTCGCCGGCTGCATGTGCATGAAGGGCAAGGTCACCCTCAAGGGCCGCGCCCGCGTCAAGCGCAGGGACGAGGTCCTCTACGAAGGCAAGATCCAAACCCTGCGCCGCTTCCAGAACGAAGCCAGCGAGGTCCGCGAAGGCCAGGAGTGCGGCATCGTCCTCGACCACTTCGCCGATTTCGCCGAAGGCGACGTCATCGAATCCTACGAAATCGAAAAGGTCGCCCAGGAGCTTTGATCCGCCCCCGGGCGGCCCTCGCGGGGCCCGCCATGAAAGCCGACCGAATCACGCGCGTCAACGAACTCATCCGCCGCGAACTGGGCCTCCAGCTCTACCGCGTCGTGAACCGCCCGGATTTCGATTCCGCCGCCGTCACGTTCACGCATGCGCTCACCTCGGTGGACCTGCGCAGTTGCCGCGTCCTCGTCTCCATCCGCGGCGAACCCGCCGAACAGGAACGCATGCTCTCCATCCTGAAGCGCTGCCGCGCGGAATTCCAGGAAGCCCTCCACAAGAACGTCGTCCTGCGCTACACCCCGCAGCTCCATTTCGTCCTCGACCATTCCGTCGAACAGGGCGACCACATCCTCCAGATCCTCGACCAAATGGAAAAATCCGGCCACATCGCGCCGGATTCCGCCGAAGACGATCCGGACACCGGCGCAGACGCCTTCGGCAGCGAAAGCGCCGGCGACTCCGACACCCCGCCCGCCTGACGCCCCATGGCCGCCCCTTCCCTGTCCTCCCTCGGCCCCAACGACGGCCTGCTGCTCGTCGACAAACCCTCCGGCCCCACCTCGCACGACGTCGTCGCGCGAATCCGGCGCCAGTTCCGCATCCCGAAGGTCGGCCACGGCGGCACCCTCGATCCCATGGCCACCGGCCTCCTCGTCCTCCTGCTCGGCAAGGCCACCAAGATTTCCGACCGCGTCATGGGCCACGACAAAACCTACGAGGGCGTCTTCCGCCTCGGCATCGAAACCGATTCGCAGGACGCCGACGGCCAAACCGTCGCCGAAACAGACGCCTCCGCCGTCACGGCCGACCAGGTCGCCGCGCAAATGAAATCGCGCCTCGGCGACCAGATGCAAATGCCGCCGATGGTTTCCGCCATCAAGATCAACGGCGTCCCGCTCTACAAACTCGCCCGCAAGGGCCAAACCGTCGAGCGCCCCCCCAAGCTCATCCACGTCTACCGGTTCGATCTCCTCGATTTCGCGGCGCCCGACGTCCGCTTCGTCGTCGAATGCACCAAGGGCACCTACGTCCGCACCCTCGCCCACGACGTTGGCCAGTCCCTCGGCGTCGGCGCCCACCTCGTGCAGCTCCGCCGCACGAAAATCGGCCGGCTCGACGTCGCCAACGCCTCGTCCCTCCCCGACCTCCTCGAACGCCCCTCCCTCGAAGGCATAATCCTCCCCCTCGCTTCCGCCCTGCCTTTGCTGGCATGAACGCCATCGCGATCGACGACCGCCGAATCGACGCCTTCGCGCGGCACCTGCGCGAAGGCGCCCAGGCCCGGCCGTTCGACTTCTGTTCGTTGAGCGAAGGCTTCGTCTATCCCGCGCGGAACCAGGCCGGCGCCCTCGAAACCTTCTTTTTTTCCTGCGCCCACCAGTTCGGATTCTGGACGCTCGACGGCACCCGCTGGGCCGCCCCCATGATCGCCCGCCTCGACGGACGCGACCTCAAGGGCTCCGACTTCCTCTTCCGAGCCTGCACCCGCGCCGGACAGCGCAATCCCCGCGCCTTCTCCCCCGCCGCGCTGGCCCAAATGGACGACCGCCAGATCGATGGACTTTTCCGCGGCGACGACGGCCTCAATCCCCTGCCCCTGTGGACGGAACACCTCGAACTCATCCGGGGATATGCCCATTGGTTCGTTTCCCGCCATGGGGAACCCGCCGACGTCCTCCGCCGCGCCGCCGCCGAACCCAACCCCCTGCGCGCCCTGCTCGACGTCCTCGCCGAAATCCCCGGCTACGCCGAAGACCCGCTCCGGAAGAAAGCCATGCTGCTGGCCATCGTGCTGGAAAACCGCCCCGAGCATTTCCTGCACGTGTCCGACCCCGAATCCGCCGTCCCCATCATCGACTACCACCTGCAGCGCAGCGCCCTCCGCGCCGGCCTCGTCCGCGTCGAAGATCCCGTTCTGCGCGCCCAGCTCGAAGCCCGCGAACTCCTCTCCGCCGGCGATGAATCCCGCGTCCGCCGCGCCACCTTCGACGCCGTGGAAAAGCTCATCGCCCGCTCCGGCCTCTCCGCCGCCGCCGTCGACTGGTTTTTCTTCCAGAACCGCGTCCGCTGCCCCGAAACGACGAAACCGAATTGCGCCGAATGCCCCGTGCGCCCCATCTGCGCCCGCCAAACCCGCCTCTTCCAGCCCGTCTTCCGCACCACCGCCTATTGACCCCGCCCCCCTGGCTTTGCGTCGAATGCAAAACAAGTTTGCGCGCGACGTAAAAATTCCGCTCTTTCGGCTTGCCGCCCGCGCCGCGCTCGGGCATCCTGCGTTTCTACAAATAGGAACAAACCAGGAGAACGCCCCATGATGCGCCGCACGCTGCCCGCCCTCGCCGCCCTGCTCTTCGCCTCCACCGCCCTCGCCTACGACCAGCCCGCCGTCAATCTCGGCTTTACCAGCTTCCTCGACGGCGCCCCGCCCGCCGGCCCCGGCTGGTACTTCGCCCAGTACGTCCAGTTCTACTCCGCCGGCGAACTCCCCGACCTGCCCTTCGACGCCGATCCCGAGCTCGACGCCTGGATCAGCCTCTCCCAGCTCATCTATCAATCCCCCAAAGCCCTCCCCACCGGCGCCAGCTGGGGCCTCGACCTCATCCTGCCCGCCGCCGCCTTCGACCTCGACGCCGACGGCACCCCTCTGGCCGCCAACGACGGGATCGGCGATCTCCTCGTCGGCCCCTACCTCCAGTGGTCCCCGATCATGGGCAAAAACGGCCCCGTCTTCGTCCACCGCATCGAACTCCAAACCATCCTCCCCACCGGCGACTACGACGAAAACTACTCCGTCAATCCCGGCGCCAACGCCGTCAGCCTCGATCCCTACTGGGCCGCCACTTGGTTCATCACCCCCAAGTGGACCCTCTCCGGACGCTTCCACTACCTCTGGAACGCCGAGAACGGCGACAACGCCGATCCCACGATCGACGACACCCAGGCCGGCCAGGCCGTCCACGCCAACTTCGCCACCGAATACGAAATCGTCCCCAAGCATCTGCGCGCCGGCATCAACGGCTACGCCTTCCGGCAGATCACCGACAGCCAGACCAACGGCGAAGACAATGGCGGCGGCAAGGAACAGGTCGTCGCCGTCGGCCCCGGCGCCTTGTGGAGCTTCAACCCGGACAACCATCTCTTCGCGAACGTCTATTTCGAGACGGACGCCGAAAACCGGCCCGAAGGCGAACGCGTCAACGTCCGCTACGTCCACCACTTCTGATCCGCCCCCGCCGGCCGTCGCTATCTGCGGTCCCGCTCGCGGATCTGCACGCGTCGGATCTTGCCGCTGATCGTCTTGGGCAGTTCCGCCACGAACTCGACCACGCGCGGGTACTTGTAGGGAGCCGTGACCTTCTTCACGTGGTTCTGCAGTTCGTGCTTCAGCCCGTCGGACGCCGCGCAGCCCTTGGCCAGCACCACCGTCGCCTTGACGATCTGTCCGCGTTCCGCGTCCGGAACGCCCGTCACCGCGCATTCCATCACGGCCGGATGCTCCATCAGCGCGCTTTCGACTTCGAACGGGCCGATGCGGTAGCCGCTGCTCTTGATCAGGTCGTCGTCGCGCCCCACGTACCAGAAATAGCCGTCTTCGTCCTGCCAGGCCACGTCGCCCGTGTGGTAGACCCCGCCGCGCCGGCAGCGTTCGTTCCCTTCCGAATCGCGGTGATAGCCCAGGAACATTCCCAGCGGCCGGCCGCGGTCCAGCGGAATCACGAGTTCCCCCTGCTCGCCCGCGTCGCACGGCGTCCCGTCGGGGCGCGCCAAAAACATGCGGTACAGCGGCGAGGGCTTGCCCATCGACCCCGGCTTGGGTTCCATGCCAGTGAAATTGCCGACGCCCACCGTCATCTCCGTCTGCCCGTAGGCTTCCATCAGCTTCAGGCCCGTGGCCTTCCGGAACTGCTCGTAGACTTCCGGATTCAGCGGCTCGCCCGCCACCACCGCGTATTCCAGCCGGGAAAAATCGTGTTTCGACAGGTCTTCCTTGATGAGGAACCGGTAGACCGTCGGCGGCGCGCAGAACGTCGTCACGCCGTATTTCGCGCACACCTCAAGCGTCTTGGTGGCCGAAAACTTCTCGTAGTCGTGCACGAACACCGAGCAGCCGGCGATCCACTGGCCGTAGATTTTGCCCCACATGGATTTTGCCCAGCCGGTGTCGGCCACCGTGTAGTGCAAGCCCCCGTCGCGCACGTTCTGCCAAAACGCCGCCGTCACGATGTGCGCCAGCGGATAGGTGAAATCGTGCACCACCATCTTTGGCTGGCCCGTCGTGCCCGACGAAAAATATATCAGCATCGTGTCGCCGTTTTGCGTCGCTTCCGCGCCCACCGGGCGTTCCCATTTTCCGTCCGCCGCCGCCATCTCCGCCGCGAAATCGAGCCAGCCCGCGCGCGCCCCCACCAACTGCATCTTCGCGATGGACGCGCCCGGCGTCTTCGCCGCCGCCCCGTCGATGGCATCCTGCAGCGTCGCGTCGGGCACCGCGACCACCAGGCGGATGCCGGCCCGCTCGAAGCGGTACTCCAGATCGTGTTTCTTCAGCATGTGCGTCGCCGGCACGGCCACCGCGCCCAGCTTGTGCAACCCCAGCAGGCAGTGCCAGAATTCCAGCCGCCCCTTCAGGATCAGCAACACCGCGTCGCCCTTGCGGATGCCGTGCTTGCGAAAGACCTGCGCCGCGCGGTCGCTCCCCGCCTTCAGGTCGGCGAAGGTCGCAACCTTTTCCGCGCCTTCGTCGTTGCACCACACCATCGCCCGGCGCTCCGGCTCGCGCGCGGCATACGCGTCCACCACGTCGTAGGCGTAATTGAAGTTCTCCGGCACGCGGATTTCCAAATGGTCGCGGAAATCCTCGTAGGACGCAAAGGCGGTCCGGTTGACGAATGGATCCAGCATCGACATGGCCGATTTCTCCGCGCTTCAGATGATCATGGCCAAAAAGCGCGCCGGCTTGCCGTCCAGCGCCTCCATCGAGTGGCCGTGGTTGGAATCGAAATACACGCAATCGCCGACGTCCAGCGTCAGTTCGTTGCCGTGGATGCGCACGAGGATGCGCCCTTCGAGCACGTAGTCGAACTCCTGGCCGGGATGCGAATTCGCGTGCGCGCCGGATTCGCCCGCATCCGCCGGCACCGTCACCTCGAACACGTCGACCTGGCGCCCGACGAAATTCGCCGCCAGATTCCGGTACTGGTAGTCCTTGCGCCGCTCGACCGTCACGCCGCCGCCCTTGCGCGTGACGCTGAACACTTTCATGCGAGGCGCTTCGCCCGTCAGCAACTCCGTCAGGTCGGCCTTCAGCAGATGCGCCGCGCCGTGCAGCGCGCTGGCCGGGATGTCGGCCTTGCCCTCCTCGAAATCGCGGTATTCCGCCGGCGAAACCCCCAGCGTTTCCGCCAGCTCGCCCGCCGTTTTCCCCTCGATCTCCCGCAGTTCCTTCAGCCGCGCCGCGATGTCTTTCCGCCGTTCTTCCATGGTTCCGCTCCTCTTGAAATTTTGCACCTCATGATGCTCCCAAACAAACGTCCGCGCCAGCGTTTTCCGGGCCAATGCGGGCCGCGAGCGTCAGTCTGCCAGCAGCCGCACCAGCGCCTGGGCCAAGGGATGTCGCATCGGATCCAGCACGAGCCAGCCCCCCGATCGCCGCGCCAGGCCCGATCGCACCAATCCCGCTACGTGCGGTCTCGCGGAACTCAAAGCCAAGCCCAGCGCTTCCGCCAGTTCTCGTTCCTTCCGGGGAGATTGCCTTAGCGCCCTGGCGATCGCGATCCGCCGCGGATGCGCCAACCCCTGCGCAATGCGGACGATATCCGCATCCCGTTCTTCCGGAAATTCCGCCAGAGCGCGGCGCAACGCCCGCAGCAGGGGCGAAGCCGACGACACTTGCGGGTCCGCGCCGAACCGATAGCGCACAAAGGATCCGCGCCGGTCCGCCTGCAGCAGCCCCCGCGACTGGATCCGGCGCAATTCCTGGCTGGCGTCCGACACGCCCACGCCCGCCGCGCGCGCCAGTTCGGACACGGTGCGGCCGGGACGAGCATGCAGTTGCCGAAGCAACTGGACCCGCGTCGCCCCCGACAGCATGCGGCAGGTGCGCCACAACGTCGGATTCAACGGCGGTCTTTCATCCTTCGTTTGCATGGTCCTGACTTTATAAAGTCCAGTATCTCCATGCAAGTCGTTTTCTGGATTAACGAGATATGGCCAATAAAGCCGGATATGAAACGACTCAAATGACAACGGGACTTTATAAAGTCCCGTTGTCAGCGGATCATACGGAATCGGAAGCCGATGTCCCGCAGCGCGACAGCCGGACTGCGGCATCCGCCGACGCCGACTCAAGTCTCGCGCTCGCCGCGGGCCATGATGACCTTGCCCGTGCGGACGAGTTCGATGATCTTGAACTTGCCCAGCAGATCCACCATCGCGTCGAGCTTCTCGGAACTGCCCGTCGCCTCCAGCACGATGGATTTCTCGGACAAGTCCACCGTCTTGGCGTGGAAATGGTCGGCGATCTGCAACACTTCGCCGCGTTGCGAGCTGTCCGCCGCCACCTTGACCAGCGCCAGTTCTCGGGCAACCACTTCTTCGTCGGTATGCTCCCGGCACGCCAGCACATCGACCAGCTTGGAGCACTGCATGATGATCTGCTCCAGGCCGGCCTCGTTGCCTTTGGCCGTAATGGTCATGCGGGAGAAATCGCCGGTGGCGCCGGCAGACACCACGAGGCTTTCGATGTTGAATCCGCGCCGCGAGAAGGTCTGCGCGATGCGCGCCAGCGCCCCCGGGCGGTTGGCCACGTAGATGCTCAGGTTGTGGGTCGGAATTTCCTTGCTCATGCTCGTCTCCCTTCCGCTCAGCCGTTCTTCGCGCCGGCCTTCGCCGGATCGTTCTTGCGCCCCGCGGGACGTCCGCGCTTGCGCCGCGGATGCTCCATCACCGTCTCTTCCAGCGGCTTGCCGGGGGGCACCATCGGATAGACTTCCTCGTGGTGCACCACTTCCACGTTCACCAGCGCCGGCCCCGGATGTTCCAGCGCCTTCTTCAGCACCTTCGGAATGTCCGCCGCCCGCTTCAGGTTCAAGCCCAGGATCCCGTACGCCTTTGCCAGCTCTACGAAGTCCGGATTGCCTTCCAGATCCACGCCGCTGTAGCGCTCGTCGTAGAACATGTCCTGCCACTGGCGCACCATGCCCAAATAGTGGTTGTTCATCAGGATGATCTTGACTGGGAGCTTGTGGATCGCCGCCGTCGCCAACTCGCACATCGTCATCTGGAAGCCGCCGTCGCCGACGATCGCGATCACCGTTTCGCCCGGCCGCCCGAACTGCGCGCCGATGGCCGCCGGCAGCCCGAAGCCCATCGTGCCCGCGCCGCCGGACGAAATGAACTGCCACGGTTTTTCCGCCCGGAAAAACTGCCAGGCCCACATCTGGTGCTGTCCCACGTCGGTGGCCATGATCGCCTTGCCGCCGGTCAGTTGGTTCAGCGCGTCGATCACCTGCGGCGGATGAAGCCCGCCCTTCTTCGGATAGCCCATCGGCCACTTCTTCTTGAAACCGCCGATCCGCTTCAGCCAGTCGGCCGTATCCCCGCGCTTCACCAGCGGGAGCAGGTCCTGCAGCACGGTTCGCGCGTCGCCGCGGCAGCGGATGTCCGGCTTCACCAGCTTGCCGAACTCCGCCGCGTCGATGTCGACGTGGATTTTCACGGCGTTCTTGCAAAACTGGCTCGGCACGCCCAAAATACGGTCGTCGAGCCGCGCGCCGATGGCGATCATCAGGTCGCACTCCACCACCGCGCGGTTCGCATAGGCCGTCCCGTGCATGCCGAGGCCCTGGAGGCTCAGCTTGTGGGAATCCGGGAACACGCCTTTGCCTAGCAGCGTCGTCGCGACCGGAGCGTTCAGCGTTTCCGCCAGCTGCCGCAGTTCCATCTCGGCGCGTGCCAGCACGGCGCCATGTCCGGCAATGATCAGCGGCCGCTGGCTTTTCGCCAGCGCGTCCGCGATCTGCCGGATCGTCTCCGGTTCATAGCCTTTCGGCGCCGGCTTGTAGCCGGGCAGATTCATCTCCGCCTCGAGACCCACCGTGCACGGATCCGTGCCCACGTCCTTGGGCACGTCGATCAGCACCGGGCCTGGACGCCCCGTCGTCGCGATGTGGTAGGCCTCTTTCACGATCCGCGGAATATCGTTGGCGTTCCGCACCAGATAGCTGTGCTTCACGATCGGCATCGTCAGGTTGAACACGTCCGCCTCCTGGAAGGCGTCCTTGCCCAGCATGCCTCGCACGCTCTGGCCCGTGATCACGATCATCGGCACGGAATCCATGTAGGCCGTCAAGATGCCGGTCACCGTGTTCGTCGCGCCCGGGCCGCTCGTCACCAGCACCGCCGCCGGCTTGCCCGTTGCCCGCGCATAGCCGTCCGCCTCGTGCGCAGCCCCCTGCTCGTGCCGCACCAGCACGAATTTCATCTTTCGCCGCACCTTGTACAGCGCGTCGTAGATGGGAATCGCCGAGCCGCCCGGAATGCCGAACGCGATCTCGATCCCGACCTTTTCCAGGCTCTGGATCAGCGCCTCGGCGCCATTCATCTGGTTTTCGATCATTATTCGCCTCCAAAATCGGAAAATATCCGATATTCGATGCCAAAATATCTCAATTAATTCTTATGGCAAGATAAATATAGATTATTTGATCAATAATTTATTCTTTTTGACATCAATATCGGGAAATGGCACATTTTTGGCCATGAAACCGACTCTTCGGGATGTATACGACGAATTTTCGTCCACCTACGAGTCCAACCGGGGCCTGTTCGACATGAAACCCGTCCTGGAGCCCTTTTTCGCCGGCCTAGGCCGAGAAAAAGGCCGCCTGCTCGATCTCGGCTGCGGCGCCGGCGAGCCGTTCCCCCGTTTCTTCCTCGACCGCGGCTGGGAGGTCGTCGGCGTGGATTTCTCGAAAAAGATGCTCCACCTCGCCGCCCGGTACGCCCCCGGCATGCACACGATCTGCGCCGACATGCTCGAAGTGGACTTCGAGCCCTCCCAGTTCGACGCCGTCACCTGCATCTACGCCCTGTTCCACGTGCCCCGCGCGCGCCACCCCGGGCTGTTCGCCAAGTTCCGCCGCTGGCTGCGCCCCGGCGGCCAGATCCTCTTCACCTACGCCACCCGCGACTACACCGGCGCCGACGAATTCGAGGGCGAAAAGGAATTCATGGGCCGGCGGCTGTTCTATAGCCACGTCGCCCCCCAAAAGCTGCGCGGCCAGCTCGCGGACGCCGGCCTCGCCGTCCGCGCCTTCGACCTCCGCGCCATCGGCGGCGAAACCTTCCTCTGGGCGACCGCGCAACGGCCATAAAAAACCCGGACTCCAAAGAGTCCGGGCCGGATCGCGCGCGGCGCGCGCGAAGGCTGGAGATTACAGCTTGTAGCCGACGGAGGCGGCGACCATGTGGGCATCGCCTTCCGAGAACTCGCCGGACCACACGCCTTCTGCCACGCGGGCGTCGATGTCGCGGTCCACGATGATCAGATAGACGTAGGACAGGTCGCAGAAGAAATCGCCCTGCTGGTAGCCCACGCCCGCGGAAATCAGGTGGCGGTCGTTGCCGGGAACGATATAGTCCACGTTCGCGTCCGGATCGGGGGTCTCGTCGAAGACGTAGCCCGCGCGCAGCTTCCAGCTCGGATTCAGCGCGTATTCCGCGCCGAGCTGGTAGCGCAGCACGTCGTCCCAATCCTTTTCGGAGGTGGTCGACGGCACCGCGCCCAGCAGCGCCGGATCGAAATCGATGGTCAGCTCGTCGTAGGAGCTCCACATCGTGTAGACGATGCCCGCGTTCAGCGTCAGCTTCTCGGTCGCTTTGGCCGAGGCGCCCAGCCGCAGGATGCCCGGCGTCGTGATGTCGCCGCCGCCTTCGCCCGAGCCGACTTCGGCCAGCGGGGAGGACACGTCGTAGTCGCCCTCGACTTCCTGCTCGATTTCGCTGTCGTAGGACAAGCCGAGCGAAAGCCAATCGGTCGCCTTGAAAAAGGCGCCGAGGTTGTAGCCCACGCCCCAGCTGTCGCCGCACAGATGCGCCTGCAGGTCCGTCAGCGACGAATGGGTGCCGTCCGCGGACACCGCCTGGTACAGCTCGAAATCGAACCATTCGGCCCGGACGCCGGCGGCCAGGGAGAGATTGTCCATCACCTTGAAGGCCACGGAAGGATTGATGTCGATGCTCTCGATGGTGGCTTCCTGGCAGTTGTAGCGTCCCGCCCAGTCGTCTTCGTACTCCACGCCCAGCCCATAGCGGCTAAAGACGCCGACGCCCAGCCAAGCCTTGTCGTTGAGCTGGTGCGTCACATAGGCGTTCGGAGGCATCCACCACTTGCTGTCGGCGTAGTTGTCGTTGGCGCCGGCGGGCGTTTCGGTCGTCACCGTCTGGCTCGGGCGGATGAAGGTCGCGCCGGCTTCGACCTGCGTACCTTCCAGTTCCGTCATTCCGGCGGCGTTGTTGTACAACACCGAAGGAGAGGCCGGGTCGGCCGTCACTTCCGTGCCCATGGCGTTGCCGCGGGCACTGCCTTCATAGATGCCAAAACCCGCGCCGAACGTGCTCTGCGCGGCCAACACCGCCGCGACGCCCAGCGTCCCGGCGAGGAGCTTCACTAGTTTCATTCTTTATTCCTTTTGTATCTTACTGCGGCAAAATCGGTTGCGGAAATCGATCTCCACTACCGGCCCCGCCGGTTACCCCTCTTTTCCACTGCGGAAAAGAAGCCACCGTGTATTGGAACGAAAAACAAAATTATTGGCAAGCCCCCTTTTCGACAAAATTGCGCCAGACCGAGTTAAGGCGGCAAACCCGCCCGTCTGCCATCCCATGCGCGAAAGCGCATTCAGCCCGCAATTTTCCCGTCCGCGAGCGTCAATGTACGGTCGCAGCGCGTGGCCAGCGCCGGATTGCGCGTCGTCAACGCCGGCGCCGCGCCTTCGGTCCCAAGGTCAACGGCAACCTTCTTCCTTGCCCCCGCCACGTCCGTCTGAGAATCGCCTTGACCGAATGATGTGCCCACGGCTTTCCGCCGTCGGCGTTCAAACGCAAATCGTTCCCTCGAGATACACGACGGCCTGCCCCGCCAGCTTCACGCGGTCGCCCGCGACCCGGCAGCGCACCTCGCCGCCGCGCGCGGACACCTGGAACGCCCGCAATTCGTCCTTCCCCAGCACGCCCGCCCAGTACGGCGCCAGCGCGCAATGCGCCGAACCCGTCACCGGATCTTCCGGAATCCCGTACCGCGGCGCGAACGCCCGCGAAACGAAATCAACCCGGTCCCCGCGCGCCGTCGGCACCAGGCACCGGCAATTGAACGCTTTCAGCGCCGCCAAATCCGGCCTCAGGTTCCGCACCGTCGCTTCGTCGTCCAGCATCGCCAACCAGTCGTCCGTAGACGCCAGCACTTGGCGCGGCTCCGCGCCCAGCGCCGCGGCCAAGCCCGGCGGAGTCGCCACCGGTCGCGCCGGCAGCGCCGGAAAATCCATCTCGAACCATTTGCCGTGCTTCGCCACCGTCAGCACACCGCGCTGGCGCGTGCGGAACCGGATTTCCGGTTGCGGCCACCCGCGCAGATCGAACAGCACCTTTGCCGCCGCCAGCGTCGCGTGGCCGCACAGCGCCACCTCTTTCGCCGGCGCGAACCACCGCAGCTCGAACTCGTCGCCGACCGGCACCAGGAACGCCGTCTCGGACAAGTTGTTTTCCGCCGCGATCGCCTGTAAGACGCCGGCGGCGAGCCATGCGTCCAGCCAGCACACCGCCGCCGGATTCCCCGCGAACGCCGCCGAGGCGAACGCATCCACCTGCCACATCGGAATCTTCATGCTTCGCTTTGTAGCATTCCGCATCCTCTCCCGCAACGCCGCCATGCGCCGGCGCGCGGCCAGTTATGGCTCTTCCGCAGCCGGGAACTTCGACCCCGGCCGGCTGTCGCCTTCAACATCCGCCGGGTCCACCGTGCCCGGCCACAAACAAGCCGTTCATTTTTATGTTCTTGGGAAATGTGATAATCATTGTTTGCAAACAATGATAATCCATACTGGGATTCCCCGCCGGAGAACGTCAGGCGACGATCCGGCCGTCGGCGAGCGTCAGCGTGCGGTCGCAGCGCGCCGCGAGCGCCAGGTTGTGCGTCGTCAGCACCAGCGCCACGCCGTCCTCGCGCACGGTTTTCTGGAACAGGTCGAAGATCGCCTCGCCCGTATGGCTGTCCAAGTTGCCCGTCGGCTCGTCCGCGATCAGCACGCGCGGCCGCACCGCCAGCGCCCGGCCGATCGCCACGCGCTGCATCTGGCCGCCGGAAAGTTCTTTCGGCAGATGCCCGGCGCGGTCAGACAAGCCCACCGCCGCCAGCACTCGCGCGATCTCGCCCGCCTCCGCCTTCCGTCCCAAGAACAGCAGCGGCAGCGCGACGTTCTCCGCCACCGTCAAGGTCGGAATCAGATGGAACTGCTGGAAGACGTAGCCCAGCAACCCCCGCCGCACGTCCACCAGCTCGCTCTCGCTCAGCCCGTCCACGCGCCGCCCGCCGATCGTCAGCTCGCCCGCCGTCGGCGCGTCCAGCGCCGAGAGCAGGTTGACCAGCGTCGTCTTGCCCGAGCCCGACGGCCCGAGGATGCAGACCGATTCGCCCGCGCGCACGTCGACGTCCACGCCGTCCAGCGCCTTGACCGTCTCGCTCCCGCGCCGATAGTGCCGCCGCAGGTTCCGGCCCGAAATGAGGATGTCTTTTTCCATGGCTATTCTCCGCTCCGGATGGCTTCGACCGGCCGCAGGCCCGCCGCCCGGGCCGCCGGCCAGATGCCCGCCAGCAAGCCCAAGACCACCGCGCCCAGGATCGCCGCGCCCAGCAGCCCCGGCGTGATCCGCACCAGCGGCTGCGTCACGCCGATGTTCAATAGGTTCCGCAGCGCCGCGTCCGTCAGCTGCGCGCCCCCCGCCGCCAGCAGGCTGCCGGGCACCGCCCCCGCCAGGCTCACCAGCAGCGTCTCCAGCCAGACCAGGCGGAAGATCTGCGCGCGGCCCGCGCCCACGGCCTTCAGCACGCCGATCTCGCCCGTGCGCTCGTGCACGCTCATCAGGATGGAATTGATCACGCCGATCACCGCCACCAGGATGGCGATCACCGCCACCGCCGCCACCATCGTCTGCGCCGTCCCCACCAGCGAGACCAGCGCGCCCTTCACCTGCTCGAGGCTCACCACCTGCACTTCGGGAATCTTCAGCCAGCGGCCTTCGAACTCGCGCATCCGGATGCCGTTGAATTCGCGCAGCTTGATGCCGATGATTGTCAGCTCGCTTGCGCGCCCGAACATCGTTTGCGCCGCGCGCAACGGCAGAAACACCGTGCCGTCGTCCTGCGCGCCCGTCCGTTCCAGCACGCCCACCACCGTAAAGGCGTGCAGCTCCGGCTCCACTTTCCCGTTCGGCACGACGGAGGCGTAGAACACGTCGCCCACCTTGCGCTGCTCGTATTCCGCCACCTCGTAGCCCATGACGATTTCGTTGGTGGCCCCGGGCGCGAACCAGCGCCCGCCGTCGTAGCCCGCGCCCGTTTTCAGCTTCAGCCACGGCTTCATCGCCCGGAAACTGTCCAGCTCCACGCCCGACAGGATCGTGAACGCCGAGGCCGCCGGCGCGCCGTCCAGCGAATAGTTTTGCTTTTCCGCGATGCCGATGAAGATCGGCGTGATGGCCTCGACGTCGGGATCGGTGCGGATCTGCGCGTGGGCCTCTTCGGGCAGATAAAGCAGGCCCGTCCCGCCCTTGAGCATCATCGTCGCCGCCTCGTACGGGCAGCCCTTCGCCATGACCATGACCTGGAAACCGAGCTGCTCAATGCTGCCGGCGATGGCCTGCCGGTAGCCGAGGTTGAACCCGCCGAGGCTCACCGCCACCGCCACGGCCAGCGCGACGCCGCCCGCCGTCAGCGCCGTCCGCACCGGGCGCCGCACCAGGTTTTTCCAAGCCAACGCTCGATAGGTCATGGTGCCGCCTCCCCGCCAAAGGTGATCCGCGTGCCGACGAATTGGTGGCCGGCGCCCATCGGGATCCATTCACCCTCCACCTCCGCCGCCTCGCCAACGTGCCGCGGCAGCTCCGCGAAATAGTCGCCCAGTTCGACGCGGATCGACCGGCCGGCCCCGTCGTTGAGGAACAACCAGCAGCCGGCCGCCGGGCACTGGCGCTCGACCTCGCCTTTCACGCGCACGGATTGCCTCCGGAAGCTGTCCGGCGATTCCAGGAGCTGCGCGAGGGTCACTTGCGGCGCGTCCGTGAACGGCTCGCCGAAGTGTTGGGCGGATTTCTTGCCGCAGCCGACCGTCCACGCGAGGGCCAATGCGACTCCGATGATCATGATCGTTTTCGTTTTCACGGCGCGGGCTCCTTTTCTTTTCGGGATGCGACGGCGCGTTCGTAGAACGGCTCGTGGCGGCGGCCGAACGCAAACAGGTCGAGCAAAACCAGGTTCTTGCGCACGCCGCGCAGCGTGGCCTCCCAATCCGGCTGCGCCGCCGCGGGCAGCCCCGGCGGCGGGGCCAGGCGCCCCACCGCGTCGGCCGCGTTGCCCGGATCGGTCGCCGCAAAATAGTCGTGCTTGTAGAAATCCGCGAGCGACAGCCCGGAGAATGGCGCGGTCACCGCCGGATTCCGCAGCGCGGCGCCGCCGGGACTCTCCATCCGCTGGTAGAACATCCGCCCGATGGCCGCCGTCGCCGGATCCACCGCCAGGAAGACCTGGATGACGCCGCCCCGCCCCGACACGTTCACGCCGTGCACGTAGCCGATCTTGTCTTCGCCCCGGAAAACGGAATACAGCGTGTAGGGCACGTTGTACGCCTCGTAAACCGGATCGAGATCGCCGCTGACGCGCTCGCGCAGCGCCTCGTAGGCCGCCCGGCCGTCCGGCAGCTTGCCCATCTCCTTCACGTCTTCGCGATACGACGTCATGGCGGGAAACAGCGCCTTCAGATCGCGCGCCGGATTGCCCAGCGTGCAACCGATCGCCGCGAACGCCGCCGGCGCCGCCAGCAACCCGGCCAGCAACCCCATTCCCATCCGGCGACCGATCCTGGTCGGGACGAAGCCCGACCCTCCAAAAATCCAAATCATGGACTTCTGGAAGGACGACCTCCGTGTCGTCCGTTCGATTCCGATCTGCGATTTCTTGTTCATATTCCCCTCACCAATATCGGTAGTACTGGACCATCGCCAACGCGTCTTCGCCGCCCTCCGGCGCCTGAAGCTGACGCTCCAAGGCCAGCGCGATCCAATGCAGCGCCGCGTTGCCGACGTCGTTGCGGAAGTAGCGCGTCGCCACCAGGCTCGCCCGCTCGTCGGTTTCGTCCGCATGCCCGCCTTCCGCGCGTTCGCGCTCGAAAAGAAAATATTGAGCCGCGAGTCCCCAGCTACGGCCCGGATGCAGCCAATCCGCCTGCGCCAGGCCCGACCACACGGTTGCCTCCTCGTCTTCCCCCGTCGCCGCCTCGCCCGTCAGCGTGAACGGGCCGATCTCCGAATCCAGCCGCTGGCGCACGTCGGCGCCCAAGCGCCAGGTGCGGATGCGACCGTCGATTCCGGCATGCGGATCGATGCGCTCGCCGAACGCCCCGCTCACGCCCGCTTCCAGGCCGCGCTCGTACAAATAGTCGCTGTTGAATCCAATACGCCCCACCGCCATGCCCGCCTGCCCGTCCAGCTTCTGGTCCGGCCCCGCGCCGAACGCGTAACCCGCCAGGTAATCCAGATGCTCCGTGGCGTTGCCGTACGCCGTCAGCTGCCAATCGCGGTCGGCGCCGAACAGGCGGTCGTTGGACAGCTGCAGCAGCGTCCCGTGCGTGTCGGTCTGGGAATTCAATCCGAACGGCAGATAGAACCGTCCCGCGCGCAGATTGAACCGCCCCGGCGCACCCAGCAAGTCGTAGAACTCCGCATAGGCGTTGTGGGTTTCGTAGGTCCGCCGCTCCGCATCCATCCCCATCGGATCGGCCACCGTGCCCAGCGCGTGGTCGCGATAGACCAGCCGACCCTGGTAATCGAAAGACGCCACGGTCTTGGTCGCCGTGGAAAACTTCTTCTGGATTTCGAATCCGGCCGACAGCCGCGAAGACTGGCGGTCGGTCTCCTCGAAATCGTCTTCCCCGGCCGCCCACAGCAGATAGATTTCTTTCCGGAACAGGAGATTCTCCTTCCATCCGGAAGCCGAGGCGGTCGCGGACGCTTCCGGAAGCGCCGGTTCCACGCCGGCGAACGGGTCCGCGGCGCAGGCCGCCGCGGTCGCCGCCAGCAGGATCAGGCTGGTCCGGACATGGTTCATTCCGCTTTCGGGGCCTCCGGCGCTTTCTCGAGCTCCACGCCTTCGGCCTTCAGTTGCGCGACGTATTTCGCCGGATCGGCTTTGACCGCGCCGACGCAGCCGCCGCAGCAGACGTAGATGCGATAGCCTTCCGCGTCCACGTAGCGGGAGTTCGTGCTCACCGGACTGCCCTTCATCACGGGACAGGTCGTCTGCGGCTTGCCTTCTGCAAAGACCAGGGTGGCAGAAGCCAGCAAGGCGGCGATCATCAGGTTTTTTTTCATGTTCGTTTCCTTTCTTTCGTTCTCAATAGGGCTTCTTCATCACATGCAGCAGTTCGCCCATCTTTTGGTCCGCCTCCGCCGGCGAACCCGAAGCGAAGGCATCGCGGACGCAATGGTCCATGTGCTTTTTCAAAATCTGCAGTTCGACGGCGCGCAACGCGGAGCGGGCCGCCTGGATCTGGGTGAGGATATCGATGCAGTATTCCCCCTTTTCGACCATCCGCTGGATGCCTTGCACCTGGCCGCCGATGAGGCGCAACCGGTGGAGCGTCTCTTCATGCGTCGTGGAATGGGGCGCTGTGTTCATACCCCAACGGTACCCCCACGGGGTATTTATGCAAGCGATGCGATAGATTATATAGATATAGCGGGCAACTGATGCATTGAATAGATTTCAATGCGTTCTGAATAAATGAATTACTTCAAATCGAATTATCGGCGTTTGAGTTCGCCTCGTTCGGCCAACGAGAGCAGAAAATCCCCCAGAGATCGAATCATCTCGTCGCGCGTATGGCGATAAACGTCTTCCGGATATCCGATGGGATCCGCGACGTCCCGGGCTTCCCCCAGCCCAAATCCATGCAGCAGGAAGGTCTTCCCCCGGGCTTCCGGAAATCGGCGCTCGATCTCTCGCCGATGTTCCTCCGTCATGGCCAGGACGACGTTCGCTTCGTCCACCATCTGCCGCGCAATCGCACGGCTCCGGTGCGCGGAGATGTCGATGCCGATCTCCCGCATGGCTTCGACCGCCTCCGGCGTGGGGGGAGCGCCGCCCCACGCCGCCACGCCCGCCGATTCCGCCGTCCAGCCCGTTCCCTCGAAGCGCTTGTTCAGCCAGCCCTCCGCCATCGGGCTCCGGCAGGAATTCCCCGTGCACACCACCAGCACTTTTTTAAGAATTGGGCCGCTTTCCGCCATTCTTAATTCTTCATTTTTAATTCTAAATTGTCCTCAGTAGGACTTCGCCATCAGCACGCGCTGCGCGCTGGGCTTGCCCGTCAGGATGCAGGTGCCCGGGCCGCGCGCGGCCTCGGGAATCTGGTCCTCGAAGGGGATGCAGCGGATGCTCGTCTCGAACCGCTTGGCCATGACGTCCTCGTCCTCGTGCGTGCCCGCCCAATGCGCCCAGGCGAAGCCGCCGGCGTCTCCCTTGAAGAAGGCCTCGAACTCCTCGAGCGTGTCGATGACGCGCGTCTTCTTCTCGCGCATGGCGAGGGCGCGCTCCAGCAGTTCTTTTTGCAGCAGAGCCATCAGCGCCGGCATGCCGGCGATGGCTTCGGCGCGCGGCAGGAACTGCTTCTTGCGCTTGCGCAGATCCTGCTCGCTCTCGCCTTCCTTCTCCAGCACGAACCGCCGCACGACGCACAGCGAGCCCTTCTCCAGGTCGCGCGGGCCGATCTCAATGCGCACCGGCACGCCCTTGCGTTCCCACTCGTAGTACTTCGCTCCGGGCTGCAAGCCTTCGCGGTCGTCCACCTTCACGGCCAGGCCCTGCGCGCGCAACTCGGCCGCCACGGCCTGCGCCTCGGCGGTCGTCCGCGCCTGTTCTTCGGGCGTCTTGTAGATCGGCACGATCACGACCTGGATCGGCGCCAGCTTCGGCGGCAGGATCAGCCCGTTGTCGTCCGAGTGCGTCATGATCAGCGCGCCGATCAGGCGCGTCGAAACGCCCCAGCTCGTCGCGTGCACGTATTCCAGCTGGCCTTCTTTATTGAGGAATTTGACGTCGGCGCTCTTGGCGAAATTCTGGCCGAGGTAGTGGCTGGTGCCCATCTGGAGCGCCTTGCCGTCCTGCATCATGCCCTCGATGCACTGCGTATCGATCGCGCCGGCGAACCGCTCGCCCTCGGTCTTGTGGCCGCGCACGACGGGCACGGCCATCACGTTCTCCGCCACGTCGGCGTAGACGGCGAGCATGCGCGAGACTTCCTCGCGCGCCTCGGCCTCCGTCGCGTGCGCGGTGTGGCCTTCCTGCCACAGGAATTCCGCCGTGCGCAGGAACAGGCGCGTGCGCATTTCCCAGCGCACCACGTTCGCCCACTGGTTGATCAGCAGCGGCAAGTCGCGGTAGCTCTGGATCCAGTTCTTGTACTGCGCCCAGATGATCGTTTCGCTCGTCGGCCGAACCACGAGCGGCTCCTCCAGCTTCGACTCGGGGTCCACCGTCACCTTGCCGTCGATCGACTTCAGGCGGTAGTGCGTCACCACCGCGCATTCCTTCGCGAAGCCCGCCGCGTGCTCTTCTTCCTTCGCCAGCATCGACAGCGGGATGAACAGCGGGAAATACGCGTTCACGTGCCCCGTCGCCTTGAAGCGGTCGTCCAGCTCGCGCTGCAGCTTTTCCCAGATCGCGTAGCCGTGCGGCTTGATCACCATGCACCCGCGCACCGAAGAATGGTCTGCCAGATCCGCGCGCTTCACGATGTCGAGGTACCACTGCCCGTAATCCGCCGCCCGGGGCGTGATGCCGTCCGCCGCCGTCGCGGGTTGGTTTTGCTGCTTTTGATTTTGCGGGTTTTGCTGCGCGCTCATTTCATATCTCCTTCAATCCAAATCTTTTAACGCAAAAGACGCCAGCGACGCAAAAGAATCGCAAGCACCGGACCGTTTAAAGTCCGTTCACCACCCGGTGAATTCCATCCTTCACAAACTTCTCGCCAAAATTGATCACCATGCCCAGTTTCAATCCGGTCATTCTAAGGTAGGTCAGAATTTGGGATTCAAAAAGGGTGTTGTATTCCGTTGTGGCCTTACACTCCACGACAACCACCTCTTCCACCAGCAAATCGAGGCGCAATGGCGTTCCGAGATGCTGCCCCTTGTAGATAAGGGGAACCTGCACTTGCCTTTGGATTTTCAGCCCTCGGTTTTCCAACTCCCAGGCCAAGGCCTCCTCATACACGCCTTCCAGCAACCCGGGTCCGCCCAGCGTCCGATGCACTTCGATTGCGCATTCATAGACCGCTCGGCTGATTTCGTTCTCCGTCATCCCTTCATTCCGTCCGGCGTTTGCGTTCCTTTCGCGTCCCTTGCGCCTTTTGCGTTCACTGGCTGTTCTGCCTTCATCCCATGTTCGCGGCGATGGCCGCGCCGAACTCGGAACATTTCACTTCCTTGGCGCCGTCCATCAGGCGCGCGAAGTCGTAGGTCACCGTTTTCTGCGCGATGGATTTCTCCACGCCCCGGACGATCAGGTCGGCCGCCTCGGTCCAGCCGAGATAGCGGAACATCATTTCGCCGGACAGGATCAGCGAGCCGGGATTGACCTTGTCGAGGTTGGCGTACTTCGGCGCGGTGCCGTGCGTGGCCTCGAAGACCGCGCAGCCGCTGTCGTAGTTGACGTTGGCGCCCGGCGCGATGCCGATGCCGCCCACGCACGCCGCCAAGGCGTCGGAAATATAGTCGCCGTTGAGGTTCAGCGTCGCGATCACGTCGTACTCGCCCGGCCGCGTCAAAATCTGCTGCAGGAACGCGTCGGCGATGCAGTCCTTGATCCCGATCTTCCGGCCCGTCTTCGGATCGGCGATCTCGTGCCACGGCCCGCCGTCCAGCGGCTGCGCGCCGAACTCGTCGCGCGCCGTCGCGTAGCCCCAGTCGCGGAAGGCGCCTTCCGTGAACTTCATGATGTTGCCCTTGTGCACCAAGGTCACGCTCCGGCGGCCGTTGGCCAGCGCGTAGCGGATCGCCGCGCGCACCAGGCGGCGCGTGCCCTCTTCGGACACGGGCTTGATCCCGATGCCCGAGCTGCCCGGAAAGCGGATTTTCTTCACGCCCATTTCCTTCGTCAGGAAATCGACGACTTTTTTCACCTCGGGCGTGCCCGCCGCCCACTCGATGCCGGCGTAGATGTCTTCGGCGTTCTCGCGGAAGATGACCATGTTCGTTTTTTCCGGATGCTTCACGGGGCTGGGCACGCCGGCGAACCAGCGCACCGGCCGCAGGCAGACGTAGAGGTCCAGTTCCTGCCGCAGCGCCACGTTCAAGCTGCGGATGCCGCCGCCCACCGGCGTCGTCAGCGGCCCCTTGATCGAAACGAGATAGTCGCGGCACGCGGCCAGCGTCTCCGCCGGCAGCCAGGTGTTCGGGCCATAAACGGCGTTCGCCTTTTCACCCGCGTAGATTTCCATCCAGGCGACCTTGCGCTTGCCGCCGTAGGCCTTTTCGACCGCCGCGTTCCACGCGACCATCGCCGCGCGGGTGATGTCGGGGCCCGTGCCGTCGCCTTCGATGAAGGGCAAAATCGGCCGGTCCGGCACCTGCAGGCGGCCGTCCGGACCCATCGTTATTTTCCGCCCGTCGGCGGGCACCTGGATTTGGCTGTCGCTCATGGATTCGCTCCTCTCGATCTTCGGCCGCCGGAGGTTTTACGTAGTACGTACAAATTTTTTACGTAGTACGTAAAATCCCGGAAAAAGTTTTACGTACTACGTAAAACCGTCCGCGGCGGGCCGTTCCCGCGGAAAAAACGCGCCGGAACTTTCCCACGGCGCGGCCCAAAGGTCAAAACAAACCCGTCACGCGCCGGCGGCGGCGGGACTTTCCACGACCTGGGTTTTGCGGGGTTCGGCGTCGGGGAACACGACGCGGACGGACTGGGCGCCGAAGCTCTTGGCGAGCATCTCCATGGTCTGGCGCGCGGAGGTCTGCACCTCGGAGCTGAGGCGGCGGGCGAGGTTCTGCGCCAGTTTTTCGGCCTGGGCCTTGGCTTCCTCCATCAGCTTGTTGCGGTCCACTTCGTTGAAGCCGCCGCCGATGATCTTGTTGACCACGTCGGGCAGGATGATGGGCAAAAGCTTGCCGCCCTGTTCGTCGTAGAACGTCACGTCGCGGACGTGCACGACGTAGTCGCAGCGCGGCATCTGCAGGCGGTAGCGGCCGGGGCCGTCTTCCTGCACCGCGAACGCGGGGTCGCGCAGGTCGTACTGGAAGTCGATGTCGAACTCGAAGATCATCGCCATCTTCTTGGACGTGATGAGCCACTCGAGATAGCGCTGGCCGAGATTCCCCAGCAAATGGTCCCGCGCCGTCACGATTTCCTTCGTCACCGCCTTGAAGACGGAGAGGACGCCGATGGCTTTCAGCTCTTCGATGGCGGCCGTCGCGCGGACGGACATGCCTTTGGATCCTCCTTTCCGGCGGAGCTGAAGCAGCAGGCCGGCAAACAGGCCTCCGCACAGGAGGCTCAGCAAAACGATCGTCAGGGATTGGCTCATGATTTACCTCGGTTCCGCTACGCGCGGCGCGGCGCCGCGCTTCGGACGGCAAAAGGGCGGCAGCCCCACGTCCCGCACCATCTCGGGCGGAACGTGATCCGCGCGCGGCGCCACGTCCAGATTCAATTTCTTGGCGATGTTCTTCAAAAATGAAACCGGCGCAAACGGCTTGGAACGCGCCTGGTATTCGGCCAGGCGTTTCAGCGCGCGGACGGAGGCATATCCGCTCTCCGGCAGCGCCAAATGCAGCAACAGCGCGCCTCGAATCGCGGATTCGGCGGCGGTCCGATCGATTTCCCGCCTTTTCACGCCTCCCCAAAACTCGCTGAGCCGGGGCGGAAAGAACGCCAGTTCATACCAGAACTGGAGCTGGTCGCGCGGAGTCAAGGGGCGGCCGTCCATAGCGCCATGTCCTCCTCCAGATTCTTCAGGTTCTCGCGCACCAAGACGTCGTCGCGAAAGCCGGCCGGCAACCGGTCGACCGCCTTCGCCACGTCGGCATGCCCCAGGCGCATCTGACCGACCAAGTAGCGCACGTCGCTCTGGTCGATCGGATCGTACCGGATCAACTTGCTGGCCACCAGATCCGCCGCGGCGACGGTCTTGACCGCCAGGTGCCGACCCTGCCAAAGCGTCATTGTGCCGGCCAGCTCCGGCGGCGCCAGGCAGAGCCGAACGCCGGAGATCCACTCGACGTGGTCGCCGGAATACGATTCGACGGGATTCACGTCCAGCCCCGCCGACCGGGAAGCCTGGCGAAATTCTTCGAAATCCAGCTTGGAATAGGGCCCCGCCACGTCCAGGTCCAAACTCGTCCGGGCTTCCTCGTCCAGCAGGATGAACGCCGCGCTGCCGTAGATCAGCAATTCGGCAGGGCGGGTCAGCCGCTCATCCACCTGCGCAAAATATTCAACCAGCCGTCTTTTATCCATGCCGCGGATTCTACCTTTTTTGACCGGTTTCCACGAGAATTCCTTTGCCGGACGCGGCCCGGACCAAAACCGACCACAGTTTTCCGGCGCTGGCGTCCCAGGTGAAGCCCTCGGCGCGGCGGCGGGCCGCCTCGACCTGGCGCGTCCGTTCGTCGCGCGGCAGGGAAATGGCGGCGCGCAGCGCGGCGGCGAACGCCGCCTCGTCGCGGCCGTCCGCGTAGCGCACGGCCTCGCCGCCGATTTCGGGGAGGGAGGCCTCCCGCGTCGCGAGCACCGGCGTTCCCGCGCGCATGGCTTCCAGCACCGGCAGCCCGAAGCCTTCGTAGAGCGACGGAAACACGAACCAGTCCGCGTTCTGGTACAGCGCGATCAGGCCGGGCAACTCCAGGCCGGGGAACCGGACCACGCGTCCCGGCGGTGATTCCTTCAGCGCGGCGGCGACTTCCGGTTCGCCGAAGCGCGCCTTGCCGACCAGCGCCAGCCGGTGGGGGATTTCCGGCGCGATCCGGTTGAACGCGCGGACGAGGAGGCCCACGTTCTTGTGCGGATAGGTGTGCGCCACGCACAGGAGGTACGGCGCGCCGGCCACCGCCGCGGGCGGCGGACCGGCCGGGACGGCGAACGCGGGATCGGCCGCGAGCAGGGTCGCCGTCACTTTTTCCGGCGGTACGCCGAGAAACCGGACGGCCTCCGACTTCGCGAATTCCGAGATGGCCACCACCGCGCCGCACCGGCGCGCGGACAGCGGATAGAGCACGTCCATCGTGCGCGCGGCGAGCCAGGACACGTCGGCGGGGAACCGCTTGTATTGCACGTCAAGGATGGAGACGACCTGCGGGCAGGAACAAACCGCCGGCGCGGTGTAGCCCGGCGACCACAGCACGTCCACCCGCGCCCGCTTCGCGAGCCGAGGCAGGTGGATCTGCTCGACGAGAATGCGCGCGAAGCGGTTGGCGGCGGCCGTTCCCGTCGCCGCCACCTCGGCGTCCGGGAATTCCGCGCGCAGGCGGGCGTCGTTTTCGGCGTTGGAAAACAAAACGAGTTCGGGCGGGTCCGGGCGGCGCGCCAGGGCGCGCAGCGTTTCCAGCAGGTAGGTTTCCGATCCCCCGACGTCGCCGGGAAGATAGAAGAGCGCGTTAACGCCCAGGCGCAGGGCTGCCGTCATCCGCCCCCTCCTTGGGCGCGGGCGGGGCCGCGCCGAGCCGGCGCTCCAGCTCGTGGAGCCGCGCCTCCAGGATCGCGCACCGCGAGGCCGCCGCCGCGGCCTTGTCGTTCAAGGCCGACAGCGCGATCGAAAAATGGAACGACACGAGGATGAGGAAAACGAACACCACGGCCACGACGGAGGTGACGTATTGCAGGCCGAGCCAGGCGCGGACGCCTTCCATCGCGTCCGGGAAGAACGCCGTCAGCGTGATCATCGCCGCCGTCGCCAGCCAGAGCACCGCGTATTTCTCGCGCAGCTTGTAGCTGCGGATGGCCAGCAAGGTGATGAGAAAAACCAGCATGCTCACGACGCCCATCAGCACGCGGATGCGCATGAGATGGGGCGCGGCCGACAGCCACGGCCAGATCGCCCAGGTTCCCGCGGCCAAGAACGCCGCCAGCAGCAATCCCTTTTTCATGCGCCCCCCTGCGTTTTCTTGATGTAGGCCGCCGAGCCGCGCGGATCCACCGCGCGCAGCCGGTCCACGAACAGCGCCAGAAAAACCTTCGCGGCGAAATTGAGGGTGTCCCACGTCTGGATCGAAGAGATGCCCGCCTGGCGCGGCTTGAAGGCCACGGGGACTTCCCGCAGCGAAAATCCCTGGCGGCGCAGCAGGGCGATGGCCTCCGGCTCGGGATAATCCGACGGATAATGGAGCGAAAAGCACTTCAGCAGCGGGCGCGACGCCAGCCAGAATCCGGAGGTGGGATCCGTGATGCGCTTGCGGCAGATGCCCGACACGAACAGCGACAGCCCGGCCAGGACCACCCGCCGGAATCCGTTGCCGTGGTAGGTGCTGCCCGCGCCGTAGCGCGTTCCCACGACCAGGTCGACGGGCTCCCGGAGCATTTCCGAGATCAGCTTGAGCGCCTCGGCCGGCGGATGCTGGCCGTCGCCGTCGAGGCGGATCAGGTAGTCGCAGCCGCATTCCAGCGCGTAGCGGAATCCGGCCTGGACCGCGGGACCGACGCCCATGTTGCATGGGAGGCGCAGCACCCGGGCCCCGCACGCGCGCGCCACCTCCACGGTGGCGTCGACCGACCCGTCGTCCACTACCGCCACGACGGCGCCGGGCAGATGGGTCCGGACCTCGCCCAGCAAGCCGGGCAGCGACGCCTCTTCGTTGTATGCCGGAATCAGCACCATCGTGCGTTCCAGAAACGAATGGACCGATTGTTCCATGACGGGCTTCAATGTGGCACGGATGGGGCACCCGGTTCAATCCGAATGATCATCCGGCGGATCTGCACGCCCAGGTCGGGCGGATATCCGCGCAGGCCGAAATCCTGCGGATTGTAGGGCGTATCCACGTTGAAGGAATAGATTCCCGTTTCCGCCCGGTCCGCGTCGTCCGCCGGGCGTTCCAACTGGATTTCCACCGTCTGCCAGCCGTTGGCGACTTCCGGCCGCGCGGGTTCGCCGCCCCACGGCGGAAGGATTTGCAGGGTCTGTTTCGTCCACTCCGGGGTCGGACCCCAAAAGGCGCACTCGATCCGCAAGGCCACTCGTCCGCCCGGCGGCGGCACGGGCCCCACGACGCCGCTGTCGGCGCGCGTCCATCGCGCCAACCGCCCCTCCCCGACGTCTTGGGGATTGCCCCATCGTCCGCGCAGGCCGATGGGACTGTCGTCCAGCGTTTTGTCCTGCTCCCGTGCTTCGCCCAGGGCCAGGGGCACCGCGCGCAGCACGTGGTGTTCGACCACGCGCTCCCCGCGTTTCGCCGGAAAAAACGCCTTGGCGCTGGCCACGGGGAAACGGCCGGTTTTGGCGAAGACCTCCTCGAAGCGGAAGCCCTCTTCCAGCGGGCACGGCGCCGACGAGGTCACCACCCAGACATCCTCGCTTTTCGCCAGCCCGGACAGCCAGTCCGCCACGTCCGACCACCACCGCCAGGACGTCTGACCCAATCCCAGCACGCGGTGCTTCAAGCCGACGGCGTACGGCACGCTGTGCGGATAGTAGTCGAACACGACCCATCGGTTGGTGCCCATGCGGTCAGCCATTTCCCGGGTCCAATCCGACGCGCCCTTTTCATTGACGATCGCAAACGCGGCCGGCCAGCGGATCCCGTTCGCCGCGCCCGCCCCCAGCAGGGCCGCCACGGCCAGCATGCGGGCGCGCTGGCCGCGGATGGCCTCCAGCGCGGCGGACAGCGGCGCCGCCAGCAAGGCGATCGCCGCCAGCGGAACCGGCAGAAACCGGCGCTGGCTCCACAATCCTACCGGGACTTCCACGCCTTTGAGGAAGAAGAAGAACGTGGCCGCTCCGCAGAGCATCGCCAGCCAGAACCGTTCCCGGAGGGGGCGGCGCCCCGCCGCCACCGCGGCGGCCCCCGCCAGCAGCAGCACCGCATACGGCCAACGGATCCCGCTCCAGACTGCGGCGGCGCCGCCGCGGATGGCGTCGCCCGCATACCCGGGCACCAGAAACATCCCCGCCAGGGGCAACGCGAAAACCGCTCCCCACCCCGCCGGCGACATCCGCGCATCCACCCGCCGGATCCAGCGGCGGACCGATGGACAAAATCCCGCCCACAGCGCAACGGCGGAAACCAGAATGCCGCTCCCCAGCACCAGAGCAATGGCTTGGTGTTCGGGCGAGAAGGACAGCATTTGCATCGCACCTTGCCAGTGCGTCCAATTCCCGTACGGTTGGCAAACCCAGCGCGTCAGCGCCCAGAACGGAAACAGGCCCGCCAGCAATCCCGCCGCGACCCCGAGCGCCGATTTCCATTTCCCCCGTTCCAGCACCAAGCCAAGGGCGACCGGCACCGAGAGAGCCACGAGCGTGGGGTGGTACGACACGGCCAATCCCAGCGCAAATCCGGCCCAGGCGGCCATTCCGCCGCGCAAAGGGCGCACCGCGGCAACCGCCACCACGCCGCCAATCAGCAGCGCGCCGACTCCCTCCGCGTAGAATCCGCGCAAAAACCAGGCCGGCCAGGCCGTTCCCACCGCCAGCGCCGCCCCCGCCGCGAGGCCCCACCCCCCCCCGGCGCAAAAGGCCGCCGCCAAGATCAGCGCCAGCCACCAGGCGCCGACCAGCGGGACGAACCGCTCCGGGGCCAGCGCCGGCTCGAGGCCCGCCGCCGCCAGCGAAAGCATCGGCATGAAAAAGGGCTCCGTCTGGACGCTCCGCCAGCCAGCCAATTGGAACGCGCGGTCGCGCGTGGGACGGCCGGCCGGCCCGCGGTGGTACAGGAAATCCTCGCGCAGCGATTCCGGAACCTGTTCCAGCACCGCATCCGGATCGTGGAATCCCCGGCCGTCGAGAAAGGCGTGGGCCAATTGGCGATAGGTCATGTTGTCCAGGCCCGTGAACCGGTCGTCGTGCGGACGGCACAGCAAAAACGCCGCGCCCGACAGCCAGAGCAAAACCAACCCGATCCGGGCCGAAGGCTTGGATCTTCGCCAGCGCGCCTGCAGCGCAGGTCGGATCCAAACCCCCAGCGCCGCCATCGGCAGCAGCGTGGCCCACGTGGCAATCCACATCCAGCCTTGCATGGCCTACTCCGGGCGCTTGGGCCCGACCTCCCAGATCTCGAGATGCGGCGACACGTTCTTCCGGCTCCGGATTTCGTAGTCCGCTTGCAGTTGCCGCTCGGTCGCCCGGTTGACCGTCTCGGCCTGCCGGTACGTCCACTCGTTCAAGCGGGTCAGCGAGGGCTGGAGCACCTTCATGAAGGGCGACACTTCCGGGGCGATTTGCGGATGGTCGCGCAGGAAGAGGATGGGCCCCCGGGCCTGGTCCAAACGCCACACCTCCGGAACGGTTTCTTCGTGGAAGGCCCGGACCACGTCGCCCTGCATGCTGCGCGCCAGAAGCATGGTCTCGGGATCCAGCGAGAGCAGGAATTCCACCACGTCCGACTCGGAAGGCCCCGCCGGAATCGCGTGGGTCGGCGGAATCCACAGCCCCGCCCCCGCGGCCAAGGCCAGGCCGACGGCCCAGATCCGGCGCGGACCGGCGGCCGGTTTCCAATGCCAGAGGACGTCGAAAAGCAATCCGCCGAGGCAGGCCAAGGCAATCAGGAGGCTCCAGCCCTCGCGCTGGTAGTTGGTGAACTGGAACAGGCCGAGGTGGAGATTGAAGCTGGACAAGAGACCCCAGCCGCCGACCGTGAACCACGCCACGTCGCGCCGCCGCCAGCCGCCGATCCAGGCCCACGCCAACACCAGCGTCGAACCCAGCGCCGCCAGATTGGCCGGCCAGGCGCCATAGCCCCAGCGCTTGACCGAGAGGAAATCCGCCAGCAGGGATCCCCACACCCGCGGCCACGAGAGCGACGACGGATCGAGGCCCTGGACCGGGGCATTCGTAAAATGGGACGCCAGCACCATGCCGTGTCCCGGCGACAGCCGCAGGGACACGGCGATCATGCCGACCGCGCCCAAGACCAGCGCCGCCACGCCCCAGCGGGCATTCCGCCAGACGAATCCTTCGAACAGCCACAGAATGGCCAGCCACAGGATGCCCAGCAACAGCAAGACGTGCAGCAGCATCATGGGCACGGAAACCAGCAGGCCCGCCAGCGCCAAGGCCAGCCAGAAGAAATTGCCGGACGCATAGGCCCACAGCACGGCCGGAATCAGCAGCAATCCCATTTGGTTGGGGAAGCATCCCACGCCGGTCTTCTGCAACAGCCAAAACGCCGGACAGCCCGCCACCAGCGCGGCGGCCGCCAGACCGGCGGCGCGGCCCTTCACCTGCGCCATCAACGCGTGGACGCCCAGCGCCAGCCCCATGCCGAAGAACGCGCCGCCGAACCGCGCCACCCAATAGGGATGGCCCGGCAGCAACCAGCCCGGCAAGGCCATCACCCACGAGTAGGCCGGCGGATACAGGGAGTTGGCCACGGCGCCCCGCTCCAGCACGTCGCGCATGAACCACAGATGGACGTAGGCATCCGACTGTCCCAGCGCCCAGGTCTGCAGGGGATGGACCATGCGCACCCCCCACGCCAAGGCCAGGATCGCCAACAGCGTTCCATCCAGGCGCGGAACGCGCGCGTCGCGGTTCCGGCGCCAGGCGCAGAACCCGATGGCGCCCCACGCGGCCAGCCAGACGCCCAGCGCCCGCCCCGCGCCCCATTCGAAGCCGTTGAACAGCCGGCCCAGCAGCGCGACGGACACCACGCCCGCCACGCCCGAGGCAAACAGCCATTCCGACCCATCGCGCCAGCGCAACCGGGCCAGCGCCCACGCCGGCACCAGCACGAACAGGACCACCTGCAATCCCGCCACGGCGACGGCCTTGGCCAACAGTTCCATCCACTCGCTCATACGGACTCCCTCGCCGCGCGCGCCAGCGCGGTCTTCAATTCGGCGCGCAACCGGACGACGTCCAGGTGCGCGCGGTAATAGTCGCGGGCGGCGGCCATCTGGCGGGCCCGGGCCGAGCGGTCCATCGCCAGCCGCCGCGCCGCGTCCCACATTTCTTCCGGCGTATCCACGACGGTCCACGCGCCGTCTCCGGGCGGAATGCCGCGCATGGCGCCGCGGCGCGCCACGATCGCCCGGCCCGCCGCCAGCGACTCGATGGTCTTGATCTGGACGCCCGTCCCGCTGGACGTGGTCATCAGCACGATCCCGCATTGGCGGTACGGATCCATCGCGTGGTCGTACCGGCCCATCGGTTCGAACCCGCGCCGCGACGCAAACCGCGAGAGCTGCCCGAAGACCTTCACCGGCGGCAAATCCTCCGCCGAGCCCAGCCAGCGCAGCCCTTCCCGGTTGAACGCGTTGGACGAGCCGATGATTCCGATGCGGTCCGAATCCGGCAGTTCCGCGGCCGCCACGAACGGCGGACTCCATACGGTCCGGGCGACGCCGCGCTCGTTCAGGCGGATTTCCTCCTGCTTGGAAATGACCACGACCAGGGCCGCGGACTTCAAATCCTGCGTTTCGGTTTCCGCGCCGCCCCACATGATGTCCGACAGCAGATCGTGCAAAACGACGACCTTGGGGCAGGCGCAGGGCAGCCGCGCCCAGTAGCTGTAGTGGATCAGCGCCAAATCCGCGGCTTGCGAATGGCGCGCGATCCAATCCGGATCGAAGGCCAGGCGATGGTAGGGATTCGCATGCCCAAAAGCCCGCTCCAGCCCCAGCGTCTTGCACGCCGCGGCATAGGCCATTCCCCAGGCCCAGCCGGGCCGGAGGCGCCGCGCATTCTCATCGTCCTCAAACGCCAATTGGAACCCGCGGCGCTTCAACTCGTCGATGGCCGCCGACGTCCAGCCCATCCCCACGGGCCGGCGCCGGGCGGACAAGAGCGTGCAGGGCCCCAATTCCCGAAGGCATTCCAAGGTTTTTCCCATCTCCGCCTTGGCGCCTTGGTCGACCGGCAGCGGACAATACGGGAGCAACATGATGGATTTCAATTCGCTCATGGCGGCGCGGCCCGGCCCGGTTCCGCCAGGCGCAGGATTTCCTCCGCGAAGCGATCGGCGAACGTCCGGGCGTTGAACCGGGTTTCGATCAGGCCGGCCAGCCGATCCAACAGGGCCGGCGTCGCCTTTTCGCGGAGCGCCCGCAAGCGGTCCGCCATGGCTTGCGCATCCCCCGGACGGAACCGGCATTCTTCGGGCAAGACGTCGGCCATGCCGTCCACGTCCGCGGCCAACACCGGCAGGCGGCGCGCCATGGCCTCCAGCATCACCAACGGCATCCCTTCGTAGCGCGACGGGATCAACAGGACGTCCAAGGCGGCATACAAATCGGAGGGCTCGTCCTGCCATGGCCAACACCGGACCAAGTCCCCGACGCCGAATTTCCGAATCAGGTTTTCCGCGGCGGGCAAGTCGGGACCGTCCCCAACGATCGCGAACCGATAGTTCGCCAATTTCTCCCGGTGCCGCGCCACCGCGCGAATCAAAAAATCCTGCCCTTTTTGCCGGAATTCCACCCTGCCGATCGTACCAACGGCCGGTTCGGCCGAAAAACCAAATTTCGCCCGCAGGTCGGCGCGGTCCGCCGTCGCCGGCGGCGCGGGCCCCGGTCCGTATTCCGCCACGGCCACGCGTTCGGCGGGCACGCCGTGTTCGCGAACGAGCATCTGTTTCATCCGGTCGCTGGTGGTGATGAACGCGCGGGGGACCGAATACCAAAAGCGATTGAGCCCGTCCTGCAGCCAGGAAACCGGCGACGGCCGGAGCGTCCGGATCCGATGCGCCATCGGCACGTACGACACCGCCGGAATGCGCGCCGCGCGGCAGGCGCCCAGCACGCAAAGCCCGAGCGTGATGAATCCCTGCACGTCCACCACCCAATCCGGCCGCCACCGGACGATGGCCTCCTCGAGCGACCGCGTCCGCCGCCCCCGCAAAAGCCCATCGATGGATTCCGACGCGCACGCCGCCGCGTTCGCGCGGAGAACCTCGATCCGGCCCGTTTTCCGGGCCAATCGATCCAGCGCTTCCGACAGGCGATCGTTTCGGCCGGTGTGCAGCGCGCCCACGGCCAATTCGGAAATTCCGGCCAGCCGTTCCAGCGCCACCAGGGCCGTGACGTCGTGCCCGCCGAAGGCCGCGGCATCCCATGCGAAAAGCACCCGCGTCATCGGAGCTTCCCTTCCGCCAAGGAACGGTAGATTTCGCCGAGCCGGTCGGCGACGGCCGCGAGCGAAAAGTCCGACCTCGCGCGATCCCGCGCCCGGCCGCCCAGTTTTTTCCGCAGGGGTTCGTCGGCCAGCAGCCGGAGCATCGCCTCCGCCAGCGCCGGCGCATGGCCCACGGGAACGAGCAGCCCGTTTACGCCGTCCTCGACCACCGCGCGGTTTCCGGGAATGTCCGACGCCACGCAGGGCAAGCCCCAGCTCTGGGCTTCCAGCAGCGCGTTCGACATGCCTTCCGAACGCGACGGCAACACGAACAGCGCGGCGCGGCGATAATACTCCGACGGCTCGGAGGCCCATCCGACGAATCGAACGGAAGGACCGATGCCCAACGATTCCGCCAAGGCTTTCCACGGCGACGCGTCGCCGTCGCCCAGCATGACCAGCCGGGCCACAGGATCTTTCCGCGCCACCGCGCTCCACGCTTCCAGCAAGACGTCGAACGCCTTTTCCTCCACGCTCTGGGAAAAATTGCCGACGAACAAAACGCCGCGGGAAGACAAATCCGCCGCCTCCGCCGGGACGTCCACGCCGTTGGGCACGCGGAAGACGCGGTCCGGAGGAACGCCTTTGGCCCGCAGGTCTTCTTCCTGGTGTCCAGCCAAGGCCGCGAAATAGCAATTCCGGCGGGCGCGCGACAAGGTTCCGCGCAAGGGGACGTCGTATCCCAGCACGTTCCACGCGGGAAACACGGCCGTCTTGGCCAGCACCGGAATCCCGTAGCGGCCGGCCAGAAGCGCCGCGGCGCCCGCCAGCCACGAAGACTCGTGCACGTGGATCACGTCGGGCCGATTTTCCGGACGGCGGAGCCAAAGCCACAGCCCCGCCAAAAACGAACATCTCGCGCCCCATGTCGGCAACAGGCTCAGCCAAAACAACAGCGCCTCCCGGACGCGGGCGCGGCTCCGGCTTTGTTCTCCGCCGAGCCGCTTGCGGAAATCGGAAAACCCGCCGCGTGGGGGCACGCGGCCTACAGCGGGAGGAATTCCACCATGCGGGGCGCCGCATGCTGTAGGCCCGGTGCCCTCACCGGGCGGACTTATGCATGCGGCTCCGCCCGTTCGGGATATTTTTCCCAGCGCTTTTTCCAGCCAGCGGCGTACGGACATGAACAAAGGAACCACCCGCCCCAGCCGCACGATCCCATGGTCTTCGCGCCGCTCGTTCCGCACATGCCCCCCTTGCGTCCAGGCGGTGCAGACGACGACGTCCATTCCCCGCGCGGCCAGATGCGGGATCAGTTTGCGGCATTGGCGCTCCGCCCCCCCCTCGTGGCCGGGCCAATAGCTCCATACCAGCATGGCGATGCGCAGACGACCGGTTTTCATAGCAACTTGCCCGCCATGATATGCCCGCGGCGGCGAAAAGGCCAGCGCCGGAATCAATTAGAATCCGAGAAGTTCGCCCGGCGTGGCGCAGGCAAAACCCTTTTTTGCGGCCGTGTAGGGATGGGTGACGCGCCCCCGGCAGCACATGGTTCCCAGCCGGAGCGGAAGGCTGTCCGCCAGGGCGCGGACCACGTCTTCGGCCAACCGGCAGGTATACGGGAACGTGGCGCGGGTCAGCAGCTGGGTGGACGTTTTGGCCGCCAGCGAGGGAATGTGTTCGCAGTTGTAGTGGACCACGCCGCAGTCCTCGTACGTTTCGCGCAGGCCCAAAGTGGGCACGGCGGTTTCGAACAAGTCGCGGATGTTGGCCGTGGCGTCGCTGAGAATGCTCCCCGGCCTCATCGTGGCCACCGCCGCCCGATCCACCAGATAGCGCATCCGCTCGACGGGCAGCTTGGCGCGCCGCATGGCGCAGCCCAGCAGGATGTCCACGCGCGGCAGCCGTTCCCGGATGGCGCGCACCGATTCATCGGGACGATCTTCGTTGAAGCGGATCACTTCCTCCGCGCAGGCGGGCGTCCAGCCCGGCCACGCGGCGCGGATCCGTTCGTCCAGCGTTTCGGGATGCTTGTCGACCACGATCAGCTTCACGTCGTTCCGGGCGAGGGTCTGGATCGCGTACGCGCCGATATGTCCGGCCCCGACGACCATGGCGCAGGCGGGATCTCCGTCCAGTCCGTAGGCACCGCCCAGATGCTTCTGGCCTTCCAGCAGCAGTTCCATCGCGCGGCGGGCGAACAACACTCCGGAAATCCGGCTCATCGGGGCCAGCAGCGGCACCTGGCCGTCGACCTCCACCCATTCGTACGCGATGGCCGTGATGCCCGTGTCGGCGATGGCGCGAATGTCCTCCGCCGGCAAATTCCCGTCGAAATGCAGATAGGCGAACAAGGTGCGGCCCGCCTTCAACAGCGGATACTCCTCGCGCAGCGGGCACTTCACCTTGACGATCAGATCCGCATCGAACGCCTCTTCCTTTCCGCAAATCCGCGCGCCCGCCTCGCGATACCGCTCGTCCGGAAACCCGGCGTTGTTCCCGGCGCCGGCTTCCATGCGGACGGCGTGCCCCGCCCGGACCAGAACGGCCACCTGGTCGGGCATCAATCCCACCCGGTTTTCTTCCTGCATGCATTCGCGCGGAATTCCGATCTCGCTCATGTCCGTTCTCCCGAAGCCGTCGCCGCCTGGATCTTCCCCACCAGCCATTCCACGCGCAGGTTGGCGCATCCATTGCGGCAAAAGAGCCCTTCCTCGAACCGCCACGCGCCATCGACGTGCCGCAGGCGGCCGGGCACGCCGTCGCGATACATCTGGGAAGGATTGTAGGCGGAAAACACGGCCTGCAGCTCGTTGATCAGCAAGGCGCCTTGCGCATCCACCAGCACGTCGTAGTCCATGGCTTCGAATTGGCCTTTCCGCGCGATGCCGAGGCAGAAGTCGAAAATCTCCGGCGGCGGGACGTTCCAGGCGGACTGCCCGCTGCCGCTGTGCAATCCCGTCCGCGCGTCGGCGATTTTTTCGTGGCCAAACCAGGAGTCGCCGATCTGGATGACCCGGTATTCCCGCGCGTTGGGAACGTACCGCTGGAACAAAACGCTTCCCCATTCGCGGTCGCGCGGATCGCGCCAGCGCCCCGAAAGCCCGCCGGCGAACGCCCGGGCCACCAGACGGTACGCCTGCGCCGGGCGGCGCACCACGGCGACCCCGCTCGAACTGGATCCGAGATCGGTTTTGCAAACCAGGGGATAGTCGGCGCGCGCGGCGAAGGCGAACGCCTCGTCGCGGTCGTAGAACACGCGGGTTTCCGGATGGGGCACGCCGTTGGCTTCGAGCCAATAGGCCATGCGGCGCTTGCTTTCGTAGAACCAAAGTTCTTCCGGCCGCGGATGCGTCGGCCGTTTCAGCTCCCGCGCGAGAACGCCCAGCCGTTCCTCGAACATCGCCCGCAGCGGCTGGGTAAACGCCGAGGGATGGCAGATGAATCCGCAGCACCCGCTGGCCCGGGCCTCTTCCATCCACGTCGAGGCGGCCAGATCCAGCACCCGGTGGCCGACCTGCAGCTCCTCGCAGGCCTTGACGTACTTCCGGTAGTCTTCGTTGTAATCCCTGAAAATCCCCAGCTTCACCCCGGCGGCATCCAGCGGGCGCACGGGATAGCGCGCAAAGAGATCCGCGTATTGTTCCGCATCCTTCAAATACCCCCACGGATTCGCGGGCCGGCGCAACACGATTTCCGGCGCTTTCAGCAAAAAGCGCGCCAGATTGGACGCGCGGCTGGCCAAACACCAGGCGCGGGCGGCGGCAGGCCATTTCCGGAACTCGGCGGCGCGATCCGTCATTGCGATCCCCCTTCCAGGCGTTCCCGGTCGATCCGCACGAGGGCATACTCGTCCCGCTCGAACACCGTTTCCCCCAACCCCGAAACCACCGCCATCCGTTCGGCGAAACGATCGTTTTTGAGAACCAGAATGCACGTCGCTCCCCACTTGCCGGCGATTTCCTTCCAGTCGTCGGTTCCCGCGCCGTTTTCGTACAGCCGCCGGAGATCGCGGCGGCGCTCTTCCATGTCCGGGATAAAAAGCTGATCGAACCACGGGCACACCACTTTGCCCCCGAAGGTCGGAATCTCGTTGCCGGCCAGGGTATCGCAAATCACGACGTCGCCGGGGCCGAGAAATTCGGCCAGCGATTCGTACGCCCGATAGGCGGGCGTCGACGAATGGACCACCATCGCGATTCGATCGAGGATCGCCGACCAGGAACCGATCAAGCCCAGCGCCAGCACTCCGACGATGGCCGCGGCGGAAATTCCCCGCCGCGCCCGGGAAGGGCCGGGTTGGAAAACCGCCTGTTCCCACGCGGCCATCCGCATGGCGATCCGCAACTGGATCAGAAGGGCTATGTGCGAAATCGTCCGCCCGAAAACCAGATGCCCCGAAAACCATCCGTAGCCGTAAAGCAGCGCCAGCAGCGCGATCGCGACGGAGATCGCCGGGCAGCGGAAGGTTCCGGGGCCCAGCCAAAGCAGCGGCAGGCAGGCCCAGATGGGCCAGGTCCGGGCCAGCACGGCCGTATACATCGCGGGATAGGCCGCCATGTAAGCCGAGCCCTCGTCGCTGAAGATCATTCGCCAGAAAGGAAAATACGGCCAGAGGCTGGCCACGGCGACGGCAATCCCCAGGACGACGGCGGCCTGAAGGGCATTCCGCGCGGCGAATCGGCCGCTCTGGAACACCAGTCCCGCCAGCCCCGCCGTCAAAAACATGAACGTGACCGGGTGCGTCAACGCGACGACTCCCGCCATTAATCCCATGGCGGCCGCGCGGACCGCCGTCGGCTTTTGCTGGGCCTGCCAGAGGAGGATCCACGACAAGCCAAAGGCGAAGGAAGAAGGATAAGGCAGGACCGAGAACAAGGAGCCCAGATGGTAGAACGCGCTGAAGTACCACGCGCCCGGGCCCCACAGCAGCAGCCACAGCAACAGGGCGTAGAACGTCGCCGCCCGGGGATGCGGACACCCGGTTCCCGCGATGAACAACCGCAGGCCGGCCAGCATCAGCCCCAGATTGAAGAGCCCGGCCCCGGCGAGAATCTGGATGGGGGCGCCGCCCACCCATCGTCCCAGCCAGGCCAGAACCACCAGATAGGGCGAATAGGAGAAATGCGGCGCGTCCAGCGGCAGCAAGGGATGGCGGGGAGCCCCCAGGTCCCGCATCAACTCCCGGATGCCCGCGCTGTAATCCCAGAAATCGTAGACCCACTCGCCCCAAACCATCTGCCAGCCGTACAGCGCCATCAAACCGGCGACCAGCAGCGGCCACCGGCAGCGCGCCATCCAGGCAAGCCAACGGCCGGCGATCTCGCCGGTCGCGGCCTTCCGATCGCTTACGTTTCCGATTCTCAAGACGCCCCGCTTTGGAAAGACAACGGCCTAGCCTCCCGGTCCGCCCGCGACCCGGGGATCCGGCTCGATGTCCCACGACAACTGCGGACGGAAAATGCCGCGGCGATGGTGGCTGGCCACGTCTCCGGTCACGAGCTGGCTGACCTCGAACTGGACCGCCCGCTCCTGCTCGATCGGATAATACCCCTGCCGGAGCATGCCCCACACGCTGACCGTGTATAGCCCCCGGTTGAGCAGATACGGCGGCAGTTTGCAGCGATAGCGGTATCGGCCGGGCCGGAACTCCATCGGCCGGTCCCGGGGATAGCAGTCGTAGCTGGCGCTGCAAAACGCGATGATGCCTTCCTGGGTGTTGATTTCAATGACCACTTGCGCGTTGTGGAGCGGATCGACGACGTGGCAGTCGCAAACCACCTGGATTTCCTCGTCCGTGTCGTAGACCCCCCGGGGCGCGCCGTCCGCCCCGGCCACGGCGACGTGCAGCAAATGGAAATGCTCGTCGCCGGGGGCGGAATCTTCCGGATAGGAGCGCTCGCATTGCGTGTTCGAGCCGGCCGAAGCCAGATAGTGCCGGATGACTTCGTCCGCGCGGCCGTCCTCGCGGATATGGCTCTTGTCGATCCAGATCGCCCGGTTGCAAAACGCCTGGATCTGCGACAGGTTGTGGCTGACGAACAGGATGGTGCGGCCGGTTTCGGCCTCGGAATTCATGCGGCCGATGCATTTCTTCTGGAACGCCACGTCCCCCACCGCCAGCACCTCGTCCACCAGCATGATGTCCGGCTCCAGATGGGCCGAGACGGAAAACGCGAGCCGCATGTACATGCCGCTGGAGTAGTGCTTGACCGGCGTATCGATGAACCGCTCGACCTCGGCGAAGGCGACGATGTCGTCGAAGCGCCTGCGGATGTCCGTCCACGGCATGCCGAGAATGGCGCCGTTCAGATAGATGTTTTCCCGGCCCGTCAGTTCCGGATGGAATCCCGTGCCCACTTCCAGCAGCGAACCCACGCGGCCGGTGACCGTGCCTTCCCCTTCGGTGGGGTTGGTGATCCGGGCCAGGATTTTCAGCAGGGTGCTCTTGCCCGCGCCGTTGCCGCCAACGATGCCGACGGCTTCGCCCTGCTTGATTTCGAAGGAGACGTCTTTCAGCGCCCACAATTCGTTGGCGCGGCGGGCCGGCCCCCGCCGTTCCCCGCTCCAGAACCGCTTGGCGCCCTGGAGCCGCGCGCCCACGGCGTGGACCAAGCTGTCGCGCAGGGTCTTGTAGCTCTGGATCTGCCCGAGCTGGAATTTCTTGCCCAGCCCGTCCACTCGGATCGCGACGTTTCCGGCAGTCGGCATCTCAGCGCCCTCCGGAGCCGACCGCGTCGACGAACGTCCGCTCCCGCCAGCGGAACCAGGCCGCGCCGGTGATGAAGATGAACAAGCCCGTGGCCAGGGAAATCCAGAACATCGCCGACGGCCCCCCCCCGTGCCCCAGCAACGACCACCGGCACCCTTCGATCACGCTGACCATGGGATTGAGCCCGTACAGGAACCGCCACTGTTCCGGCACCAGGCTGCTGGAATAGACGATCGGCGTCAGGAAAAACCAGAGCTGGTTGATGAACGGCACCGCGTACATCACGTCGCGGTATTCCAGGTTGAGCGCCGACAGCCAGTACCCCACCCCCAGGGCGGTGATGAGCATCACGAGGATGAAAACCGGAAAATACGCGATGCGCCACGTCGGCGCGATGTCGTAGAAAAACATCAAGGCGACCAGCAGGATCCCCGCGACGAAAAAGTCGACGATGGCGGAGAGCACCGAGGCGCTGGGCACGATGATGCGGGGGAAATACACGCGGGTGATCAGCCGCTGGTCCGCCACGAGGCTGTTGGTGGATTCCAGGATGGCCCGCGAAAACAACTGCCACGGCAGCAGGGCGGTATAGGCGAAAACGGGATAGGGAATGCCCTCCGAGGGGATTCCGGCCAGCCGCCCGAAGAACACCGCGAAGACCACCATCATGCTCAAGGGCTGGAGGACGGCCCACCCGATGCCGATCGCCGTCTGCTTGTAGCGCACCTTGACGTCGCGCCAGACGAGGAACTGCAGCAATTCCCGGTAATCCCAGACGTCCTTCCAATTCGGCAGCGAAAACCCGCGAATGGCCCGGATCTTGTAGCTGGTTTCCCTCATGGGCGCGCCTGCTCCTTGGATGGCTTGCCCGCGGGAGGCCGGAGCCGGGCCGCCACGGTTTGGCGCCAGCCCAGGCCGCGGGCCGCCAGGGCCTCCCACCCGGATCGCCCGAGCGGATCGCGGTCGAGCCGCTCGAAATCGTAGACGGAGAACCGGTCGATCGGCTCGAATCCGGCGGCGGCCAGCGCGCGCTCCAATCCCCGCGCCGAGTAGATGCGGCCGGATCCCCGGTAGGGCATCTGCCCGCCGGACCAAATGCCCGTCCGCACGAGATTCAGCAATCCGGTCCTCCATCCGGGATCCAGGCTCGGCCGCCGCAGGTTGCGGACGACGTTCCACCCCGCGCGCAAACTGGCTCGCTGCGTGCAGGTCGCGACCAGCAGCCCCCCGGGATTCAATCGGCCGGCGATTTGCCGCAAGTAGGCGACGTGGTCCGGAATGTACACCAGCACGCCCAGCAGGCAGATCAAATCGAACGTCCGGTCGAAGGGTATCCGGTTGTTCTCGATGAGGGTGAACCGTTCCGCCGCGTCGGCCACGACCGGCGACAGGAGGCGGATCGAACTTTCCACCAGTTTGTCGGAGACGTCGCAGCCATAGACGTCGTAGCCGCGCTTGGCCAGTTCCAGGCAAATGGATCCGTCTCCGCAGCCGATGTCCAGGCAGGAGCACGGGGAACAGTGGCGCTCGATGAACTGGACCATGGTCGCCTGCCGATGGATCATTTTGGGCGTATGGAGGGTCTCCACCCATTCCTGCCCCTGGTGGTTCCAGAAATCGCGGGCGGCGGCGGACGATGCCGGCCGTCCGTCCGAAGGGCGAACGCTGGGCGCCGGAACGGGATCAGTCATGGCCGGCGGGGGGAGTTGGATCCGCGAAAATCATTGGGTTCTTTTATCTTTTGCATCCCTGCGGTGTCGAGTTCTTTCAAGGGACCGGGCGGCCGGAATCCGCCGGCGCGTTCCCGGGAAAAAGCGCTTCCCGCCGCAGCATCCGAAACGCCAGCCCCAGCAGCAGCAGCAGCGCCGCCAGTCCGGCAAACAGCATGTACGAAATCAGCTGTTCGGGCGCGATCGGTCCGCGCAGCAGCGCGAGCCCATAGGCGGCCGTCACCGGCACGATCCACAGCGTCGACCAGACCCCCTGCCGCGCCCAGAGATAGGGCGACAGGATGCTGATGAGCGCCAGCGGCATCGCCGCCCAGACGTAGCGCCGGATCAACTGGAGATGGATCGGGTCGCAAACGCCGTACATGATTTTCATCGGCCAGGCCGGAAACAGCGTCAGCGCCGCCGCCACCGCGAACGTCATCAGCAGCGTCGCCAGCAGCGGGGCCAGGAGAATCCGGGGATTGGAGGACGTCACCGCGCGCGGGAACATGGCGGTGATGATGGGCAGCGGCAGGAAGAACACGATGCGGGAAAGCGTCGCCGCCTTGCCGTAGGCCGCCAGGACCTCCCCCCCGAACAGGCGGGGCGAGAGGATCAAGTCGGCCTGGATGAGCGCGTAGAGGGCCGTCTGTCCGATCAGCACGCCCCAGAAATAGCGGTGGATCTCGCTGGACGACGGCAGCGCGGAGGACGGTTCGGGCCGCAACCCCCGCAGCGGCCAATAGGAAATCAGCAGCCCCACGCCGTAGCTGGCCGCCACCACGCCCAGCACGGCCGCCACCCCGCCTCCGAAAAACAGGACGGGCAACGCCAGCATCAGCCGGCTCAGGGCCACCCCGATGCCGGAAGACACGAACCATCCGAACCGGCGGCTGCCCTGGAGCGCGCCGTTCAACACCGGCGTATAGAGGAAGACGAAGGCGATCGCGCCCACCATGGCCACGTTGGCCACGGAGGACGCATGCAGGCCGGAACGGAGAAACGGGGACGCGAGGCCCCAGAGCCCCAGCGCCAAGAGCCCCCAGCGCGTCACCCCGCCCAATCCCTTGCGCACCAGCAGCAGCCACGCCTCGATGGTCGACAGCCGGTCGCGCTCGGCGATGTGCCGCGCCATGGTCAACTGCATCACGCCGGCCGGCACGCTCAGCACGTTCAACAGGCCGATCATCGCCACGAATTCGGCGTAGTCCTCGCCCCGCATCTGCCGCCCGGCCAGCATGTGGAACAACAGGAACAGGACCGACGTGGCCCCGTTGCCCGCGAACAAAATAAACGTGTCCCAGGTGAAGCGCCAGCCCTCCCGATGGAGGCGCCGGGCGATCCAGGGCGGAATTCGGGATGGCGGGTTTTCTTCCATGGGCGGGCTCGTCACGGGGCGGGGCTTTCTGCGCGCGCGGGCTTGGGGCGGTTGGAGACGTAATACGCCCGGAGCTCGGGCGCGACGTCGCAGCGGGCCACCCGCCACCGGTTCGTCGGCAACCGGAGAACGTAGGCTTCCAGGTCCCCGTTCAAGGCGTAGCTCTTCGCCTGCTGCTGGATGAAGCTATGCGCCCCGACCGGGCTGACCGCGGCAAACGGGCCCAGCCGCTTGACGTCCGCATCGCCGGGCTTGTCCAAAAAAACGACGGCTTGCGTGGACGTCTCCATCCACAAATCGTAGACGCGCCAGATCCCGCTCCCGGAAAACGACAGGATGTTTTTCGGCCCGCAAACCGCCGGCAGCATGAATTCCTGCAGCAGGGGGCGGCTGATGAACGAAAACTGCGCGCCTTCGATCAAATGCTCCGACAAGAACGTCCGGAATCCCTCCACGGCCGGATCGGCATCGGGCGGGAGGATCGGATACGTGCTGAACATCCGGGCAATCCGGACCAGGGTTTCCTCCGCCGTGCTGTTCGTCAGGTTGTGCGCCGGCGGACGCCAGAGCGTCGCCGCGGCGGAAAACGCCAGCGCCCCCGCGATGGCCGGACGCAGAAAACGGAACCGGGCGCCCAGCCCAGCCGCCACCAGCCCGCCCAAGCAGGCCGCGGCCATCAGCAGGCTCCAGCCTTCCCGCTGGTAGGCGGTGAACTGCAGGAAGCCGGTCGCGGTCTGCACGGCCGCCAGACCGCCCCAGCCGCCCAGCAAGATCAACCCCGCGTTTTTCCGGCGGATTCCCGCCGCCGCCAAGCCCGCGAAAACGAAAGCCAGGCCGGCAAAGGCCGCATCCACCAGGGGATTTCCCACCCCCCAGCGCTTGACGCTGAAGAAATCCCGCGACAGCAGAATCAGCGACGTGAGCCCATCGATCGTTTCCCGATGGAAATTGGCGGCCACGGTTTCGTCCGCCGTGGTCAACACGGCCGTCGTGACGGCCAAGGTGCCGGAACCCAGCCGAACCAACGCGGCCAAGGCGACAACCAGAACCAACACCGGCACCCAGGCATGGCGGCGCAACCAGGGCGGAAACATCCATTTCCCGTTGCATCCGCCGCAAATCCAAAACAGCAGGACGACCAGGATAACGTGCAGCCCCATCATCGGAACCGAGATCAGCATTCCCGCGAGGGCCCCCGCCCCCACGCCGATTCCCCGCCGCCGCCGCTCCCGGACGCCGGCCGCCAGCGCGCCGCCAAACACCATGGGCAGAAAGAACAGTCCGGCTTGGTTCGCGAAGGCCCCCACGCCCGTCTTGTGCAACAGCATGAATCCCGGAAAACAGGCCGCAAGAAACGCCCCCGCCAGCGCCGCCCGGCGGTCGCGGCAGCCCTCGCCTAGGAAAAAGTATACGCCCAGCACCATGGCCATGCCGAAAAACGCGCCGCCGAACCGCGCCACGTGGTACGGGTCCACCCCCAGGACCGCCGCCGGCATCGACATCGTCCAGGCATATCCCGGCGGATAGAGCGCGTTGCCGAGCGAACCCGTCGCCGCGACGTCCCGGAACATGGACAAATGGGAATAGGCGTCGGATTGCCCAAGGGCCCAGCACCGCAGCGGGTGGACAAGCCGAACGGCAAAACCCGCGAGCAACGTCGCGGCCAAGCCGGCGTGCTCCCAGAGCGACAATTTCTCCGGAGATCCGCCGGCCGCCGGCGGCTTTTTCAGCCAAAACACAAGGGCGGCGATCAGCCAGAACACCAGATAGCCCCCCCCTTCGCCGCGCGCCGGCTGCCGAATTCCAAGGCTCCAAACGAGACTCAGAACCGCTTGGCTGGCCGTGCCGGCGAGCACGGCCAACGCCCATTGAACCGGCCACGGATCCCGCGCAAGCCAGCGATTCAGCGCCAACCAGGGAACCAGCGCGTAGAACGCCCAGAGCGACGCCTGCACGATCAACAACATGGTCCAATCCGCCGTCATTTGGAAACCGGTCGAACCAATATGCCTTCCAACCCGGGGCTTGTCGATAGGCGTTCCTTCTCCCACTGCTCCGCCGGAAGCCGTTCCGCCCATTCATCCACCTTGCGGTTCATCCCGAAGAGATGGCGGTGCGCCTCCAGAAAATGATCCACCTGGTCCGGCTGCACGCGGGCAAACAAACCCGGGCTCCAATGGCTTTCAAACGGGACGCGATCCATCAGGAACAAATACTGCCGGCCCGGTCGACTCACCGCGCTCCACGCCGTCTCGGGACCGACGGCCACCGTGGAAACGCGCTTCGACTCCCCGACGGCCGCGGCCAGTGGATCGCCTTGGTTCCCGTGGAATCCGGTGAAGGGGCGCATGACGACGGTCAGCGGAAGCTCGGCCGGCGAACGCCGCACGCGATCCGCGGCGGCCCGCGCCACGTCGATGAGTTCGTCTTCCGCCGTGCTGAAGGACGGGGCGTGGCCCGGCGGATACCGCAAGGAGCCGAGGAAACATACGCCCAAAAACGCCAGCGCCAATCCCCTCCACGTCGACCGGCCTCTTTCCAGCGCCAGAACCCGCGCGCCGGCCCCTCCCCCGAGCCACGCCGCGGCCAGCAGCAGGCTCCATCCCTCCCGCTGGTATCCCGTAAATTGAAAGAGTCCCGTCCCCGCCTGAAGCGACGTGACCAAGCCCCATGCGCCCAGCAAGCGCAGGGCGGCGTTTTTCCGGCGCAGGCCGACGGCGCCCGCCGCCAGAAACGCCAGCCCCAGGCCGGCGCCGGCCAAGTTCAGCCGCGAGTCGCCGTATCCCTTCCGCTTCACGGAACAAAAATCCTTCAGCAAAAGAACGTTCGCGCTGGGCGGTTTTGTTTCCGGGACTGCGCGCGCGGGGGGCTCGGATACCGGCGACGATTTAACGGCCCCCCCGGTGACGATTTCCATGGTGGCGGCCCGGTGAATGCCCTGGATATGCGCGGAGTGCCACCCCAGCACGGCGAATGCCGGCACCAGGGCCAACGCCAATAGGCCCGTGCTCCGCCACCCGCGGGATTCGCGGATCGCGGCGGCCGACAGCCGGTCCAGCAGGAGAACGGGCATCAGCGCGACCAGCATCATCGGCACCGCGGAGGCCAAGGACAGCGCGCACGCCATCAGCAGCCAGAAGGCGGATGGCCGGCCGAGCCGCAAATGGAAAAGCAAAATCAAGGGCAGCAGAAACAGGCCGAACTGGTTGGCGAAAACCCCCACGCCCGTTTTGATCAACGGCATCCAGGCCGGACAAAACGCCGCCAGCGCGGCGGCGCAAAGCCCCGCCCACGGCCGTCCATCGAACCGCCCGAGGGCATACAGCGCGTACACCAGCGCCGCGCCCCAAAAAGCGCCGCCGAACCGCGCCACCCCATAGGGATCCAGGCCGAACGTAGCCGCCGGCAAGGCCATGATCCACGAAAAGGCGGGCGGATAGACCTGGTTTTGGACCATGCCGCCGGCCATCACCTGGCGGATGAACTGCAAATGGCTGTAGGCATCGGATTGCCCCAGCGCGGCATGGCCCAGCGGATGCAAAAGGCGCACCAGCACCGCCGCCGCCAGAATCCCCGCCAGCCACCGCCGTTCCGCGCGCCCCGGCGGATCCTCGCTCTCCCTCGATCCGCGCATCCGCAAAACCCACAGCGAGGCGACGATCCAAAAGCCGCAGTAGATCGCGATCTCGCCGGCCACCGGCCCGCGAACCAGCCGGTCCCAGAACAATCCCAATAGCCCTTGGCTGGCACTGCCCAGGGCAAGGGCGATCAACGGCACCCGCCAGCCGGCGCCGGCGGGCGTCCGCCGCCATGCGACGGCGAGCGGCGGCACGACCAGCGCGATCGACGTCGCCGCCAGCACGCACCCCGCTTGTATCCATTCCCGCATGGCGTTCAATATCCCGTGATGCGCCGCCCCCGCTGCTGCCGGACCCGGGCCAGCAGCCGGTGCGCCAAATGAACCAGTTTTCGATTGCTTCGGGCCACCCCCCAGGCGGCGGCCGTATACCAAATCCCGCGGCGGGCCGGGCGAATGTAGGTTTCGAATTGGCGGGGCCCGTAGGCGCCGCCCGCCCGCAGATACAGCAGGAATTTCAGCGAGTTCAGGCCGTGCGCGCATTCGAAAGACGCCAGCGACCGGTCGCAAACCGCCTGGCCGTACAGGGGGCGCAGGGCCTCCATCAACCGCTCCCATCCGCCCAGCACCTCGAACGTCTTGGACTGCCAGGTGAAGGCCGTGGCCGTGCCGCACCGGTTCAGCACAAGCGGCGGGGCGACCAGATGGACCTGGCGCCCGCGGATGGAATGGAAAATCACGCCCACGTGGGCGAAAAAAGTGCCGACGTAAGGCGCTTGGGGCGCGGTCCGCCACAGCGCCCGGTTGACCACGCAGCCGCCGATGAATCCGGCGGCCCAGCCGTGGCGCGCGAGGAACTCCGCGGCATCCATCTCGGCATCGGCGTCCAGCGGAAGCGCCTTTTCGCGGAGCACGGCGGTCACCTCTTCGTTCACCGTGGAATAGTTCGCGAACACGAACGCCGGCTCGCCGGCCAGCGCGCGAAGCATTTTCTCCACCGCGTCGGGCGTCAGCCGGTCGTCTTCGCCCAGCAGCCACGCGTAGCGGCATTCGCAGGCTTCCACCGAATTCAGGATGTTCCGGTCGATGCCCAGCGTGGACGGATTGCGGACGTGCCGGATTTCGCCGTAGGCTTGCCTCGCCGCCGCAAGGACCGCCGCGTTGGTGTCGTCGCCCGAGTCGTCCAGCACGTAGATGGGCACGTCGTACGGACGCGCGGCCTCCGCGACGGAAGCGAGGCAGCGCCGGAGCTGGTCCGGCCGCTTGTAGACGGGAATGCCGATGCCCAGCAGCGGATTCACGGGGTCCTCCCGAAAAGAGACGCGGGTTTCGGAACAGCGGGAGACGCGGCTTCCATCCACCACGCCTGCATGAACAGAACAAGCGCCGGGAAATATTCGTAGTAGAAAGGAATCGGCGCCAACAGGGCGAATCCCAGGGACGCCAAGGCCATGGCCCGAGTCGCGTCCGCCGCCGTGTCCATTCGACGCGCGTTCAGCGCGAAGATCGCGGCGAAGGCCGCGACCGCCGCCGGGGAAAGAAAACGGTCCCAGCCCGCGAGATAAAACAGGTTGCTGAATCCGATGGTTTCCAGAATCATGGACGGATTGAACGCGAACGTTTCGCGGCCCACCGTGGCGTACTGCCGCATGGGCGTCCACCAGACGGCCACGGCATCCCGCGCGACGAAGGGCCAATAGATCAGGAAGGACGTGGCGGCCGCCAGCCCGGCGAGGGCGGTTGCCTTTTTCCACGATTGGGTCCGCATCCAGTGCCACCACAGGATCGGCGCGAGCAGGATGGCCGGTTGCCGCATGGCGCACGCCACCCCCAGCAGCACCGCCGCCAGGCCGGGACGGCGGACGTGCAGCATCAAAGGCAAAACCGCCAGGACCAGCCAGTAGGGCGCGGTGTGCCCGTGGATGACGAAGCGCAACACCAGCGGCGAAAGGAAGAACGCCCCCGCGAGCGCGACCCATGCCCATAGACGAACGCCGGCGCCGCGGCGAACGGCCAACGTCTTGAACTGTAGGAACCAGACGGCGCCCAGGACGGCCAGACAGGCCAGCGTCGTGTAGCGCAGATCCAGACCCGCCATTTCCGCCGGGAGGTACGCTTCCCACAAGGCGGGCGGATACGGCAGGTGGATCGGCCACGGAAAATGGTGAACCCGATAGGGAAACTCTCCCGACAGCAAATCGCGGATGGCTTGCTGGATTTGCGGCAGCATATCGCCCAAGTGCGGATCGATCGGAAGACGGCGGATCCATAACCACCGCGCCGCCAATCCGGCTCCCATGAAAACCGCCATCGCGGCCCCGGCCGCCAGTACCCCGCGGCGCCCCCCCGCCCCGCCCCCCCCGCCGAGAAGACCCCCAGGCCCATGCGAACCGCGATCGTCCGCGCAGGACAACCCCCAATGCGCGGAACAGAGCGCCAACGCGAGTCCCAGGAAGGCATAGGCCAGCCAGGCCGGCTGAATCCACGCGGCCAGTCGATATTGCCCCGCCAAAATGATATGCATGGCCATCAGGGACAGGAACCGGAGCAACGGCAACGAAGGATATCGGACCCGGGGATTCATTTCGCCCTCGCGGGGGTTTGGCGCGGCGCGGGCACGCCCGGCAACGCGCGAAATACGTCCGAGAGCGCACTAGCCAGCGCCGGCCGCCAGCGCTGGCGGAATGGAAAATACTTCTTCAGCAAGCGGCGATACTCGCGCTGGAAAACCTCGTCCATCCGGGTGGAACTGGCGCCGCCCTGCGCATAATCGGCCACCAGCAGGGGCAGATACTCGAACTTCAACGATGAATCCGCGAAGCAATCCATGTTGAAGGCCCAGTCGGCCTGCTGCGCATAGCGGACGTCGAACGTCCGCTTTTCGAACGCCGCGCGCGGATAGAAGACCGCCTGTTGGCAGATGTTGGTGCGCGCCAGCTTGGCGCCGTCGAACGCCCCCGCATAGCGGTCGCCGGTCGCCGTGCGCCACACGTCGCCGTAATACACCGTGCGCGCGTCCTTCAAAAAGGACCGCGCCTCGTCCAACCGAATCCGCAGGCGGTCGTCCGCCCCCAGAAACAGGAGGAAATCCCCTTTCGCCCGCGCCGCCGCCCGGTTCAACGCATCGTAAATCCCGCCGTCCGGCCGCGTCTCCAGCCGCAGGCGCGGGTCGCCCAGTCCGCGCAGGAATTCCGCGGAACCATCGGTCGAAGCCCCGTCCTGCACGACCCATTCGTCCCCCGCCCCCAGCGCCCCCAGCACGGAGGCCGCCGCCGCCGGAAGTTCCTTCGCCGAATTCCGGCAGACCGTAACGACGCTGATGGCGGGCAAGTTCATGGCGATTCCAGCAGCGAACGATACAGGTCCAGATGGCGGCGGGCAACGGTTTCCGGAGCGTAGGTCTCCCGCGCGAACGCCGCGCAAGCCGCCCGCATCCCCCCGCCCCGCGCCAGTAGTTCGCAAATGCCCCGGGCCAGATCCGCCGGATCGTGCGGCTGCGCGAGAAAACCGGTTTCGCCGGGCCGAATCATTTCGGGAATGCCGCCGACGGCAAACGCCGCCACCGGCGTGCCGCAGGCCAGGCTTTCGGCCACCACGTTCGGCAGGTTTTCCATGCGCGACGGCACCACCGTCGCGTCCGCCGCCGCCATCGCCATCGCCAATCGCTCCGGCGACAGCGTGCCTAATTCATGTACCGGCAACGGCAACGAACCGGCGGGCGCGCCCGCCAGCGCGGCGACCGCGCCGGGATATTCCCTGGCCACCGCGGCCAGCGCCGCGCGCCAGAGATCCATGCCCTTGTTCCAATCGGTCGCCGCGCCATGGGCGGCAAACAGGAAAACCGGCGCGTTTTCCGGCAGTCCCATTTCGCGCCGCGCCCATGCGCGGTCCATTGGACGGAAAATCGCCGTGTCGACCGCGTTGGGAATCGTTTCGATGCGCTTCCCGGCCAGCAGCGAGGAACTCTTCGCCATGTCCGCCAGCCACCGGCTCGGCGCCACCACCGTGAAATCCGCTTGGGCCCACGCCGCCCGCTTGCGGTTCCAGTTCCAGCGGCTCAAATCGCGATCGCGCCGCGATTTCAATTCCGGGCAGCCGCCGCAGCGTTCCCGGAATTTCGCGCAATCCTGCGGGCTGTGGCAACCGCCCGTGAACGCCCACGAATCGTGCAGCGTCCACACCACGGGGCCCTTCAGCCGCGCCACGTCGCACAGCGACAGCATGCCGTGGTTGATCCAATGCAGATGCGTCACGTCCGGCGAAAAACCGCGGATGCTTTTCCGCGTCGCGGCGTTGCCGATCCACGCATTGCCCCAATGCGGACTCCGCCGATTCCGCCAAAACAGCGTGGGCAACGCATCTCCCGACGGCCGGCGCCCCGCCCATCGATCGCGGGTCCGCAACAGGCAAGCGTCTTCGGCGCCCTCCGCGTTCTGGACCAGCAGCCGTGCCTCGGCGCCCGCACCGTTCAGCGCGGCGCAGAGCCGCCGCGCGGCCACCGAGGCCCCGCCGCTCTTCGCGTACGCATTGACCAGCAGCACTCTCATCGCCGCCAGCCCTGATCGCCGGTGATGATTTTCTCAAAGCCTTGCCGCACACATTTTTTCCCCAAAGCGGCACGTAAAAGCCAGCGCCGCCAGCCCAAGGGGTCCATATATTGCCCCTTCCAGTAAAGACACGGATGCTGACTGTTATGCAAAATCATGTTTCGATAACAAACAGAATACCACGCCCATCTGAGGGCCGACCAAAAGGCGACTCCTTGCTTGCCAACAGGAATGCTCTGGACAAGTTTTTCCAACCATGCCAAAGCGGCTTTTATATGCTCGCCTTCGTCAGAAACCTCTAATTCTGCAATCTGGCGATGTATTTGGACTTCTATGTCGGAAGCAACCATCCCCATCCGGAGTAGTTGTCTTTTATAAATGCGCATAACCGCTTCGATGCGTTCGCGGCCGCGGGTTGCCGTCACATTGTTTTCGTGCACGCGATAAGCGATTAGATATTCAGGTAGATTTGCGGCCGACAAGCCAGCTTCCAAAGCTCGGTCCCAAAGGTCAAAATCCTGAGCAACGGGAAAAGCGGAATCATAAGCCAACTTCGCCGCCTCAAACCGGGATTTTTTCAACATCACTGAACTATGGATAAAAGGATTGCCCCATATGATATGAGCCTTCAAATCCTCCATTCTAGTTGGTTTACGCATGGGCTGGCTACGCCCCGAAAACGCGCGAGCCCAAGTGCCGCAAAACCCCAGCGAGGGGTCTTGGACCATGCGTGCCATCTGTCGCGCAAAACGGCGAGGAAGGGAAACGTCGTCCGCATCCATTCGCGCGACATATTCGCCCCGGGTCTCCGTCCAGCCCCGCCGCAATGAATTCGTCAAACCCAGTCGTTGGCTATTCGCAAGGATTCGCAGCGGCAATTGCCGCTGATATTGGCGCAATATATCAGCCGTATCGTCTTCAGATGCGTCGTCAACCACTACGACTTCATCCGGGGCGAAAGTTTGCCGGCTAATGCTTTCCAGCGCCGTTGCCAAGTATTCGCCGCCGTTGTGAACGGCCATGAGCACGCTGAGTTGCACTACCGAAGGTTCTCCAACAGGGGTTCTCCGCTTCCGCTCCGATGGACGGCTAGCGAACATCGTCCGTTTCTTTCTGCGCCAACGATTCAAAAATCTGCTGGTGGCGATCGATCCAAGCCTGCACATCATGTTTAGTCTCCGCCTTGCGCCGGGCCGCCTTTGAATAGGCTTTGTACGAAGCTACAATTATTTGAACGGCATCGGCCATTCCCCTAGGCGATGGCGGATGGATTGACTCCCAATCCATTGGGGCGAATACGCCAATGCCTGCATCCATTCCCACCAGCTCAGGAACGCCGCCGGAAGCGGAATACACGACCGGAAGCCCAGACGCCATAGCTTCGACGACTAATCGCGGACATGGATCGTTATATTTCGTATGAATCAAAATGTGCGCGCGCTGAAACAACGACCAGGCCTGTTCTTGCGTGTAGGGGCCGGAAAAGGTCACTGCCGCCGTTAAGCCCTGTTTTTCCACGTAATTCCGGATGGAGTTCTCCGCACTACGCTCATCCGTTTCCCAGCGGTAACGGCCGGCAATTTCCAGCACGGCTTCTATGCCGCTGTCCCTCACTTGGGCCAATACATCAACTGCCGTTTGGACACGATAGTATTGGTGATGGCTTCCCGCCAGCAATAAACGAACCGGATCAAACGGAATTGGCACTTCTGGCGGCCTAAACTTTGTTGTATCTACGGGATTGTACAGCACTTCTCCAGGCCCCTTTCGCGCGCCGAGAAACCGCTCCGCGCAGCGCCGGCAAAATTCGCTTTGGTATACGACGAAATCCGCCCGCGCATGCACCCGCGCGTTGGGCGCGTTCATGGCTTGCCAATCCGCGCCCGCCCAGGCCGGATAGGCCACGCCGTTCTGGTTCAGGACGACCCGGCCGCCCGCGCGCCGCGCGGCGCGCGCCAGCAGCCCGCGGCGGTCGGGCAACGCGCTGCTGACGAGATAGAGCAGGTTGGCCTTGTCCGGAGAATTGGGAAACCGCTCCGCCAGATCCAGGCATTTCACGATGCCGCCCGAGATGGGCCCGTTCCGGTCCGGCAGGCGGTCCCAGCCGTAATACGCGCGGACGTCGGCCGGGCGGCGCAACGCCTCCCATCGGCGGAATTCGCGCGCTTCCGCCGCCAGCCGGCGAACGACCTTATGCGCCCAGCCGATCATTCCACCACCCCCGCGAAGAAATCCTGCCAAAGGGGCCCCTGCCGGCTCCAGGCGTTGGCTTCCGCCGTCGCGCGGCCCGCCTGCAAAAGCGCGCTCCGCGTTACATCGTCCAATCCGCGCACCCGCTCGACGGAATGGGCCAGCCCGTCCACGTCCTCCACGTCCACCATGAAACCGTTTTCGCCGTTCTTCACCAAATCCATCGCCTGCCCGACGCGCGTCGTCGCCAGCGGCACCCCGCTGGCCATCGATTCCAGCACGGCCTTGGGTCCGCCCTCTTGCCGCGACGTCACCAGGCACACGTCCAGCGCGTGGTACATGGCCGGGATTTCCCGATAGGTTTGGGCATAGACATGGCGAAACGGAATCCCCGCTTCCGCCAGTCGCCGCTTCACATAGCCTCGCGCCGGACCGCACAGCAGCACGAACAGCTCCGGAATCCGGCCTTTCAGCGCGCGCAGGGTTTCCACCAGCACGTCGGGCCCCTTGATGAGCTTGGGTTCCAAGCCTTCGCCCCAGCCGTTTCCGTCCTTCTGGAAAGAACCGACAACAAACGCATTGGCGGAAATCCCCAGTCGATTCCGAACTCTGGTTTGTGTTTCCTCTGTAGCTAAATCAAACAACTCTATCCGAATGGCGATGGGAATCCGGCGTACCCGTTCAGGCGCAATGCCGGTGGAAAGCAAAATTTCCTGCATCTCAGTATGACTGACTTGGATCCTCGTCCAACGATCTTTGTAGTCAACGACGTGCTTGAACATGCCATCGAACTCGGATGAACCGGTGCCCGGCTTGCCATGATAATAGGGAAAGCAAATCCGATGTTTTGGAGTCTCCGGCAAATTCAATAAGGCATAGCGATTGGCATGGAATACGCACTGGCGGCGGGCCACGCGCTCCCAATCGCCGACAACAGTTCGGATGCCAATATGTCTGCATACCTTTCGCAGATTCGCCATCTCCTCATCCAATACCCATCCCCCGCGATCACCAACGACAATCAGCCGGGAATAGTCGCGCCAACCGAGCGGCAGCAGACTCGCCGTCTTAATTGCCATGCGTCGCAATACAAGGCCCGCCGTCTGTCTATTCATGAGAATCCTTTTTAGGCAATCCCATAACCTCCAAATACTGATCGGCGACATCTTCAATACGTGTACTGCATATTTTTCGGCGAAATTCTTCGATTCCCTTCTCCATCTGGTCCATTAGCGCCGGTATGTCTTCCGCTTTTTCGAATCCTAGTCCTGCCTCGCCTGTGATTTCCGAATGCCCCCCGCTGTTCAGAAAGATAGCTGGTAGCCCGCAGCTCAATGCCTCAATGAGTGAATTAGAACAGGGATCGTTCCGGCTCGCCGTCAAATACACGTCGTGGCCCCGGAGCAACTCCGCCAATTCCCTGGATGGCACCGGATCCACCACGCGAATGTTTTTCAGCGCCGAGGGCAACCGCCCAACAAAAACATATTCCACGCGGCCGAAATCCAGATTCCGGTCCAGCCATTCGTAGGTCTCAGCGCCCTTGTTCCGGTTGTCCGACCAGCTGGCCGAGATTACGCGCAGCTTCCGGCCCCGGGGATTGGACGGTCGCCCCGGCGGAAAAAATATTTCCGGATCCGCTGCGTTGGGAATCACGACCGGATCGCAAAAAGTTAGTCCCAGTTCCGCGTGCGCCTCGAGACTGAAGCGGGACTGGAAAATCGTCCCCTGCGCAAACTCGCGATTCCATTCTGCGATTTTACGGTCGGCCCCAGTATCCACGCCGCGGTAAACCGACAGTGGCCCATCCACGCGATGGAGCGTCCGACACCCTTCGTGCCGCAAGAAGCGGTATCGGTCCGCGTCGAAGTTATATGAGTTCAGCAAGCAGGCGCGCGTGGTTCCCGAAACCGAATTGACCTCCACCCGCAGGCCGCGCCGCTCCCACTCGCGCTTCAGCGCGCGCAAAAACTGGTGGCCGCCGCCCGACGGCGGCGGCGCGAATTCGTGGAAGATCGCGACGTCGCAACGCTGGAAAGGGGCCGCCGCGCGTGAAGCGAACCGACCGGCGCGGCGAACCGCGCGCTGGGCGATGCCTTTTCCGGGGAACGATCTCATGAATGCGACTCCAGCCAGTCCGCGATCCGTTGGGCGGCGTGGCCGTCGCCATACGGGTTTCCGCCGGTCGCCATCCGGGCATAGGCCCGCCGGTCGCCGTCGAGACGCTTGACGGCGGCGAAAATTTTCCGGCGATCCGTTCCGACCAGCTTCGCCACGCCCCGCCGGATTCCTTCCGGCCTTTCCGTGGTGTCGCGCATCACGAGGCACGGTACGCCGAACGTCGGTGCCTCCTCCTGGATGCCGCCGGAATCCGTCAGCACCAGCCAAGCCCGCTTCAGCAGCGCCACCATCACCGGATAGTTGACGGGCTTCGCCAGATGGATCCGCGGATGCCCGCCCAGCAGGCGGTTCACCGGCCCCCGTACGTTCGGATTCAAGTGGACGGGATAGACCAGTTCGGCATCCGGCAACGCCTCCGCGACGTCGCGCAAGGCGCGGCACATCTGCTCCATGCCCTTGCCGAAATTCTCGCGGCGATGCCCCGTCACGAGAACCAGCCGCCGGCCTTTCCGCGGGACCGGGACATCCCCCGGCCACCACGGCGGATCCTTCCGGACAATGCGGACCGCCCAGTTCAGAGCATCCACCACCGTGTTCCCCGACAGGCAAATCCGGTCCGCGGAAACGCCTTCTTTCCGCAGGTTCCGCACCGCCAGCGGCGTCGGCGCGAAATGCGCATCGGCCAGCACGCCGGCCATGCGCCGGTTGATCTCCTCGGGAAACGGCGAATACTTGTTGCCCGTCCGCAGGCCCGCCTCCACATGGGCCACGCGGATGCCCCGGTAGTAGGCCGCCAGCGCGGCGGCCATCACGGTGGTCGTGTCGCCCTGCACCACGACCCAATCCGGCTTCGTTTCGGCCAACGCCGGATCCAGCGCCGCCAGCAACCGGGCCGTCAACCCCGCCAGCGTTTGGTTCTCCCTCATCACCCGAAGATCGAAATCCGGCCGGATCCCGAAAAATCCCAGCATGGGATCGAGCAGTTCGCGGTGCTGGCCCGTCACGCAGACGAGGGAGCGGACCCGGCTCTTCCTCCGGCCCAGTTCCTTCAGCACCGGCGCCAGCTTGACGGCCTCCGGACGCGTCCCCAATATGGTCAAAACGGTTTTCACGTTGTCTCCATTTTATCCAATCCGCTTTTCCACTTCCGCGCAAATGTATTCCGCCACGGTTTTTTTGTCGTATGCGCGAGCAGCGAACTTTCGGCATTCTTCGCCCATATAGGACATTCGGCGGCGGTCCGACAGAACACCACGCAACCACTCTACACGCTCGGCAAAACGAGCCGGCACAATAGGATTCAGGATGCGATAACTTGCAGGATCCGAGATGGGGGCAATCGCATTGAAGTCTCCGCAATTCGGCAGCAATTCCAGAAAGTGCGTGCCTTCCCGCAGACGAAAAGGCTCCGGAGTTTCAGTCAGGGGCACCTGTTCGATCAGAATTGGCCGGCCCAGCGCAAAGCTTTCCGATGCCTTCCACGGAAACAACGCATGCGGCAAGGTGCAAACGGCCGTTAGACGTCCTTGCGTAATGCATCTCGAAAATGGTCGGCGATTCAGGTTGCCGAAAACATTCACCCCGTCCTCCAGACTGCGATTTCCCCGGCTTGTAAGGCGATAATAGCCGGGGATGCCCGCTTCCTGAAGCGCTCGATACGCATGCCAGCGAATCCAGAAATGATACTCGGATGAGGTGATCTTGCCATTGTTTTGCAGAAAAGGTGAAACCCGGCCATCACGCACCGGGTTCCGATATACCCCCATCACAAAGCAAATGTCGTACCGGGGCGTGTCCGTTCCCCAAAAGCGGCGCCATCGTTCATAACGTACAAAATCGGATAGCCCTTCGGCAAAGAACAGAAACGGAACAAGCTTATGCGCTTCGTCTTCCATGCCGCTTTCTTTTAGAAGACGAAGGGCAATGCCCCGATGCAGATTCGCCTTGAAATACACCCCACAGAGTTTCAGCGCCTCCAAGTCCATGAGTTGGACATGGTCGCTCATGTCGAAAAAGACCAGTTCTCCGCTCCATTCGATCCAGCAGCTTTCATGCTCCCGCGGTTGGATCATCCGAGGTAGCGGTCGAGGCGCGTCTGTGCCTCGCGCCCCGACGTGCTCGACAAGAGCCGACAGGAAATGATGGTAGAAGCCGTTGAACCCACGACGCCCGATCAGCTCCGGCTCGAATATGGTCACTTGTTTCATGGGGATTCGCAAAACGAGTTAAGGAAATTACCGCGAAAATGCTTTTTTACCCAACCCACGGCATTCTCGGCTTTTGTTGGCGGAACCGGATCGAAGTAGAACAAACCGCTGTTTTCAAGCGCAGTGTCGGAATACTCGCGAATCCAACCGGGAAGCCCCCCCCATGGAGTTGGCAGCCGGCTCCGAATACCATAAATATGTGGCGCGAGCCACCTGCGGGCGGTATTGCGGCCATTTTCAATCACAACCACTTTTTCGAAAGTGGGGCTGATTCTCGCTGCATGCAAGCCGATATTGGATGGACTGCATACCAATCCTTGGCATCGCGCCAGGATCATAGTATCAACTAGCACTTCGCGCCCAAGGAGGTATTGGTGCAAAGGGCGTTGCGAAAGACCATGTAATTTGGCCTTCCCAGAAGACCGAAACGCCTCCGTGCGCAGCAAACGGTCGCCATATTGGCTTTCCAATTGGCAGATAATTTCTGCGTTATCCGACATTAAAAACAAACGATTCGCATTCAGTTCGCTGAGCGCTTGTTCGATCCGTTCGTGGACCTGTCGGTAGGTTGGACCAAAGCGATGCCCCACGGTAACGTTCATATCGGTCCCCCTGAAATGCACCCCCAGAACCCGACGCCCCTGAAATTGCTCGGCAAAGCTCTCCACCTCTTCAACGATCTCCCTGCGCGGTACAATCCATTTCGAGCAGAATCGCCGGTATTCGCCTTGAGTGGCGGGAAATATGCGGGATTGACCACCCGCCGCCCCTCCCTCAACTGGCCGCTCCAGAAAAGCCTCCCTCAAATGGAATCCCGCGCTCACGGCAACATGCGCACTATGGTAAACCTCTTCCAGAGAGAAAGAAGAAACAGGTTGAAAATAGTACTCCCAATCGTTGGTTGTTCCATGGATCGGAGCCGCTTCGCGATAAGGCGTTGGAAAATTTTGGAAATCCACGACGGGGATCATCCCCAGCCGTTCCGCCAAGGCCAATTCGCCGATCACGCAATTCAGATTAGAAAAAAAACCCGCTCCCCGCCCCCTCCGTCGCACAACATAGAATCTCTTGTCTGCATTGAGCGGGCCAAAGGAATGCAGATACGCCTGGCGACCTTCCGACAAATCAAATGCGGGTGTTCCTAGGGACATATTTCCCCACCCTCAGTCGTTGGTGTAAACACATTTTTTGCCATGCAAGCGCTATCGACTCGAACCTGCACCCGAGGGATGTCGTTGAATGACGCCTTGAGCCGGTCCCCATTGGCATCCTTCGGGATTTCGAATCCCTGGGGCTCCACGCATTCCGAAAAACTCAGGGGCCGGTCGAGCCGCGCCGTTTTCAGGCGCTCTTCGAAGGACCGAATGGCGTAGTAGTACGCCCCGCCGCCGGGCGGCGGCGTGTAGTTGCCGTGCCGGATTCCCTTCCGGAATTTCGCCTTGCACCCGATGTCGTCGTTGATGATGTCCGCCGCCAGCGGGATTTGCGGGAGCGCCAACTGCAGCCGCAATCCTTTTTGCCTCACACGGTCGATCATGTCGTCTTCCGCGCCCAGGGAAGAATCCTTGATCTGCGCGTCTAGCTTCACCGCCCGCCAAGGTCCCAGTTCGCGCCAGATCGACGTCCGCATCAGCGAAGGAATGCCGGACCCGACCACGCCATCGCCCACCGCGCCGTACGTCCACAGGATAAAGCCATCGGCCGCGACGATCTTGCGCCGTTTCCGGATGCCCCGCCAGCCGAACCGGCGGACTTCCGTGCGGAGGCGCGATAGGCGTTCCATCCCGCCCGGCCGAAATATCCGCTTTAGGGTGCACAACCGCTGCGCGTCCAGGCACACGCCGCCGATATCCGGATTGTCCCGCAGGATCCCGACGAGGTCCCGCAGCCAGGGCCCGCGCGTAATAAACTGCACGTCTTCCGGCCAAATCAGGATGAATTCGCCCGTCGCCATCTCGACCATGCGGTTCATCGCTTCGGCATGGGTGCGGCGGTGGAAGATCTTGTGCTGGATCCAGTCGCAGCCCCGGACGTATTCCTGCAGGCCCGGCTCTTCGGACGCGTCGTCGTCCACGATCCATTCCAGGTTCGGATACTCGATGCACTCGCGGGCGGATTCCAGCGTGGCTCTGAGGTAATTCAGGCGCTCGCAGCTCACGAATCCCAGCGTCACTCTTGGCCCATTCGATATTTCGTTCATTTCGCCTCCCTCGTTTCGATCCACTCCGACAGGCATTCAACCATGGCATCCGCGTATCGCCGCCACGACAGCCGCTCCGCCGCGTGGCGCCGCGCGGCCTCGCCCAGGCGCCGGCGCGGTTCGGGCTGCGCCAGCAAGGCGTCGATCGCCGCGTCGAAACCCGCCTGGCTTCCAGGTTCCAGCCAGCGGACGTTGACGCCGTCTTCCAAACCGTATCCCTCCCGGATGGCCCCCACGCGCGACACCGCACAGGCCTTCCCCATGGCCATGCCTTGCAGCAAGGTCGTGGTGGCCCCGCTGTAGGTGTTCTCCTTCACGGGCAGCGCCAGAACCTTGGCGGACGCCATCCATTCCCGCAACTCACCGACCGGCATCGGACGAAGAAGGCGCAAATTGGACGGCAAGGCGCCCAGAGAGGCCGTCCGTTCCAGACTGGCGACCAGACAGACAGACACCTTGGGATGCCGGCGCGCGTAGTCCGCCAGCAGGCCAAAATCCCGCATGGAATCATATCCAATGCCGAGTACGTCGATTTCTTCCTGGGCATCCTCCCCCGGCCGCCACGTTTCCGTATCTACGCCGAACGGGATGAATCGGACTTTGGCCGCATCGCCCAGCGTCTCCCGAAGCCATTCCACCTCCGCCCATCCATACGCCACGAAACGATCGACGCACCTCAATCGCCGGCGATAGCGCGCCGCCCGGACCGGACTGATGCTTTCCACCGCCATCATCCGCTCGGGCAACCCGATGCTCACATAGACCAAGGGAACCTTCAGCGATCCGCGCGCCTTCAGGCGCAGGGCCGCCAGTCCCGTGTTGTCCGATGTCGCCACCACCACTTTCGCCCGGTTCATCTGCCAAAGGTGCGCCCGCAACGACCTGAGATCCCCGAGTCCGATTCCCGTTCGAGGCGTATACCACCGGTCCAGCCAGCCCAGCACGGTTTGGCAAACGCCGCCCACTCGCGGGAGGCGCAAATTGCAATCCGCCGATATCCCCATGTTCTTCAGCACATCGAACCCGAACAGCTGCTCTCCCGCCAGGGCGCCCCTGGCTCCCTCGAGCGCGCGCCTCACCATGTCCCGCCGCTGCGGCGTGTCGCGGAACAAATAGAAAACATCCGCCGGCTGTTCCCTCCTTTCAAAATACCGGCGTGGGCGGAAGCAATAGCCTGTCTGCCGCCGGAATTCCGCATGCTGCCATCCGGCGCGCGCGAACCGCAGCCAATCGGCCAGCCGCCGCCCGAACCCCGCGAACGGCGAACGGCTCCCGATCAGCGAGACCAAGACGCGGTTGTCCGCCGCCGCCAGCGCCGCGCGCGCTTCCGCCGGGCCGAAGAAGCCGCGGTGTTTCCGCACGATGCGGCGCATGATCGCCCGCTGGTTCCGCTTCCGGCCCACGTTCCGCGTGATGCTGCCGCCATGCACCCGGTAATGCAGCCGCGCCTCCGGCACACGCGCCCCGCGAAACCCGTTCTCCGCCAGCGTCAGGAAAAAATCGTAATCCCCCTGCCCGGAATTGAACGCCGGGTCGAAACCAAACCGACGCGCAACCTCCGTGCGGATCACCGAGTTCATATCGATGTAGTTGCCAGTCTTCAGCCGCTGGGCGTCGAACTCCGGACGCTCCACCCTCCCCTCCGATTCCCCGAACAGTTCCATGTCCGGATAGGCGAAGGCGAACGTTTCGTCCTTCCCGTTCGCCGCAAGGATCTCGCCCATTTTTTCCAGGAAATCCGGCGCGATCCAGTTGTCGGCGTCCAGATTCAAGAACCAGTCGCCGCGGATTTCCGCCAGCATGCGGGCCCGCAGCGCATACACGCCGACGTGGCCGAACCGCCGGTATTTCACCGCCGTCCCGTAGCGCGCCGCGACCGCCGCCGTCTCGTCGGTCGAGCCGTCGTCCGCCACGAGGATTTCCAGCGGCGACGCGGTCTGCCCCAGCGCGCTCTCGATCGCCTGCGGCAGAAAGCGCGCGTAGTTGTAGGTCGGGATCACGACCGAAATCGGCGGCTTTCCGGCTGGATTTCCTTCATCGGCCCGCATGGACGCTCCGGTATAGCTGGGCATGCGCTTCGCCGATTTGCCTGGTCGTCCAGTTCGCCAGGGCGAACGCGCGGTTCTTCTCCCCCTGGCCGGCGGTCGACAGGCGCAACGCTTCTTCCAGCGCCGACCGCACCGAGTCCGGGTCGCCGGCGTTGAAAACGGGATTGCCCGTCGCGCGCAGCCATTCCCCGATGTTGCCGCTCTCTGGCCCCGCCACCACCTTTCCGAACAAGAATCCCATCGGCACGTTGCCCGAATTCAGTTCGTCCATCCGCGGGATCAACACCGCGTCCGCCGCCGCGAAGTGCCGGGCCACGTCTTCGTCGGCCATGATTTTCTTCGCGCCCAGCTTCCATCCGCGCCGCCAGGCCCATGCGGCTTTGCGCGCCGAACGCAGCGCCAGCACCGGATGGACGGGGGCGAAGGCGAATTCCCGCGCCTTGTGCCACTTGGGCGCGAGCAGGCAAATCCGCCGGTCGCGCAGCGCGGCCACCGCGTCTGCCGCCAGCCGTTTCTCCGCCTCGTAGCGGAAATTCCCGAACGCCAGCACGGCCTTTCGGTTCCTCGGAATGCCGAGTTGGTTCTTCGCCGCTTCGCGATCGAGGCCGACACAGGGGGCGTAAAGCTCGTCGTAGACCGGAATGGGAATCGCCACGTGCCGCTTCCCGGCCCCCTCCGGCCGCGCCGACCAGTCCCGCCGGCTGGCCTCGCCCAGATGGACCATCGCGTCGCATTCCGACTGCACCCGCGAATACAATTCTTTCAACGCCGCCGCGTTGGTTTCGTTGGCGTGGTGCGAAACCTCGTTGTGGAGCGTGAAGACGATCTTCGCCCGCGCATGGACCTCCTTCAAGCGCCTTCGGAGAAATTCCATCTCGATCGCGCTCGGCGTCCGCCAGTCGAACAGCGTTTCCGGCCACTGGATGTGCACGACGTCGTAATCAAAGAGATCCGCGTTCCAGAACTTGTCCGTTCCCGAATCCACGGGGCATCCTGCGGCCTGCAGCCCCCCCATCACCACGTCCACGTACGGATTCAAATCCCGGTTGAAGGCCAGCAGGATTTTCACGCGCCCCTCCCCGGCCGCCCGCCGCCGCCCCGTCCCAGCCACTTTTCCCCCCACCATTTGACCGCCATGGCGCAGTTCGTCCAGAGGCTGCGCCGCCGGATCTGCTCCGTCCAGTCCTCGAACGTCTTCAACCGGGCGCATTCCTTTTCCAAAAACGCCAGGCGCTCGTAGTCGCGATAGACCGCCTCGGGCAAATGCCGCTTCCATATGGCTTCTTTTTCGCGCGCGGCCTGCTCCGGACGCGTAACGCTGATGCCCCCACCCTGGTAGCACACCACCGGAAACGCCAGGTACCTCGTGGTCCGGCGCGCCATCAGCGCCCGGAGATTGAACTCCCAGTCGCCGGCGATGCGGAGGCTTTCGTCGAACTCTCCCAGCGCGTCGAAAAGCGCCCGCCGGTAGAAAATGGCCTGCTGGCAGACGCCAAAACCAAAGAACGCCGCAACGGTCAGCGCCTCGGGATGGCGGCATTCGCGCACCGCGCCGGATTCGTCGGGGCGCAGGGCGTTTCCGTACAACAGATCTTCCCCAAACTCGTTTTGCGCGAAAATCCTTTCCAAAACGCCGGAACCAGCCCACGTATCGCCGCTGTTGAGAAAATGGACGTATTCGCCGCGAGCCCGGCGCAGCCCCTTGTTCATGGCCGCGTAGATGCCCCCGTCGGGCTCCGACACCCAATGGGCGATGCGGTCCGCGTGCGCCTCGATCGCGGCCCGGCTGCCATCCGTGCTGCCTCCGTCGACCACGATGAATTCGAAATCCCGGAAGGTCTGCCCGATCACGCTCTCCGCGGTGCGCCGCAAGCCGTCCGCGTGGTTCAAGTTGATGGTTACGATCGAAAGCTTCACGCCCCGCTCCCTTCCGGGCCGACGCCGAGCAGTTCCGCCGCGGCGCGCGCCGCCGCGGCGGAGTCGATGCCCTGCAGGCATTCGACCCGCGGGCGGATGCAGGTCCAGTTGCATCCGAAACAATCGAGCCGGTTGGTCAAGACCCGCACCCGGTCGGCCTTCCCCCACGGCACGAACCGCCCCCAGTGTCCACCGCCCGCCAGGCACAGCGCCGGGCGGCGGAGCGCCGCCGCCAGGTGAAATACCGCTGCTTCCGCCGCAACCACCAGATCCGCCCGGCGCACGACTTCCACCGCCTCGTTGATCGTCGTTTTGCCGGTCAAGTCCACTTGCCGGATGGAATCCGGGCCGGCTGCGGCCAGTGAAGCCGCCCATTCCGCGTCCCGCTGGGTGCCCATCCATGCCAGCGTACACGCGGGCAGCGCGGCGAGCAACCGGCGAAAGCCCTCTGCGTTCCAATCCCGGATCGGCGCGCTGCCGCAGGGTGCGACCACCACGACGGGCCGCCCCGGCGCCGCTCCGGACAACCAGCCCGCGGCCCGGTTCCGGTCGGCGGCGGTCGTCCAACATTCTGGCCAGACGTCCTCGATGCCCCGCACCTCCGCCCCGACCGCCCGGAGCAACCTCGCTTGCATCTCCAGTTCGTGGACCGGCGGTTCTTGCGCGAAAACCTGCGCGGCGCAATCCAGACGGGCCTCGTGCCGCTCCGCTTCCGCTGGATCGATCAGCAGACGATCCCCGGCCATGCCCGCCGTCCAGGCGGGCCGGAAACCGTCCAGCAACGCGTAATCGCGCGCATTCGGCGTGCGGCGCAGCAGCACCACCCGGTCGTAGCGCCCCGCGTTCCGCGGGGAGGCGGCGGCGTAGCGCCGCCGGGTCGTTCCAAAATCGCCCAGCGGCACCACGGCATCCACGTGCGGACAATGGCGGAAATACTCCGCAAACGGATCGGCGCACGCCAGTTCCAGGCGGGCACCGGCAAACAGCCGCCGGTAGTGCCGCAGGGTCCCGGACGCCAGCACCAGATCCCCCAACCGGTCGTTCCAGGTCTTCAGCAGCAGCACCCGGCGCGGCCGGCGCAGCACGCGCCGGAGCCCGCGGCGCCCCGCGCCGGCCAGACGCCGCGCCGGATTCCGGACGGCGGCGGCGACGGTCTGGAGTGCGGTCGCCATCGATTGCCTATTTCTCCGCGGTCGCCACGAAATTGGTGCCCGACCGCGCCACCTTCACGTTCCGGAAGCCGAGCTGTCCGAGTTCGCGCTCCATGGCCTCCATCGTCCAACCGTATTTGTGGCAAAAGAATTCCGGGTGCGCCTTTCGCGAGGCGTCCATCTCCGCGTCGCGCCCCTGGGGCAAATCCTGCCCGCCAAACAGCAAGTTCAATTTCTGGTCGATGGAGAGCCGGGGCGTATCGATGATATGCCGCGCATCCGGAACCCGGACCTGCAGACGGCCGCCCGGAATCAGCAAATCGTGGAATTCCCGCAGGAGCCTCACGGCCTCCCAGTGGGCGTGGTGTTCCACCACGTCCTGGGCGAGGATATACTCGCACGTGGCCGGCGCGAAGTGGTCGACGAGGCGTTCCGCGCCGAGATTCACCACCCGGTCCACCCGGTGGAGAACCCCGCTGCCATCCACGTTGACGAATCCCTCGCGGTAGTCCGTCCCGCACCCGATATTCAGCTTCAAGCCCATTTCAGCCTCCCGTCCCCCATGCCGCCGCCACCGCCTGAACGTACTGCGCCTGCACGGCCGCGCGCAGCGCCAGCAGGCGCCGCCGCTCTTCGCCGCGCCGCCGCGCCAGATTCTCGAACGCGCTCCAAACCGAATCCGCCGTGCAGGTCCGCACGTCGAACGTCGGCAAGCCGTATTCCGCCACCATCCACAGGCGCGTATCGTTGCCGACCGCCACCGACGGGATTCCCATTCCGGCCAAGGCCACGGCGCCATGCAGGCGGTTGAACAATCCCAGCGCCGCCTGCCGCGCCAGCGCCGCGTACTCCGCCGGCGTCCGGGGACGCCGGCGCTCGTAGCCCGGAAACCGCTCGGCGGCGAGGACTTCCTCCCGCCGGTCGTGGCACAGGAACACCACCCGGAACATCTTCGACATCCGCGCGAGCACTTCGCCCAACGTCCGATCCCAGGTGGCCTCGTCGACGTCCCCGCTGAAGTCGTAGTGGCCGGCCTTGGGCATGTAGTTCACGAACGCGACGTCCCGCGCCTCGTCGGTCTCCGGCGCGTCGAACGCCAATCCCGCCGAACACGGAATCAGCGGGATCTCCGTTCCCAGTTCGGCCGCCAGCCGCTGCGCCAGCTTGTCGCGCGCCGTCGTCAGCCGGCAGTATCCCAGGATGGATCGCAGATAGTCGCGGTCGGCCGGGTCTTCGATCCGGTCCGGAACGGCCGAAAGAGAATAGGCGCTGCCGATGGACAGATTCAGCGTCGGAATGCGCCCATGCAGCTCGCCGACGACGTCCTGCCAGACCGGCCGGTTCCACTCGCAGCGCGCGCAGCGCCTCCAGATCACAGGCGCCCCGCATTGCACGATGCCGTCGCATCCGTGGAACCGGCTGCCCCACGCGCGCCGGGCCGCCCGCCGCCAGCGCGGAGCCCAGGCCGGCAAATAGCGGCAAGGATGCCCCGCCGGCCAAATCGTTTCCGGGCGGTGTTTGTTGAGCATGACCCAGCGCGGTTCCGGCCCCGGAAACGCGGCGCGCAGCACCCGCTGGATGCCCAGCCGGATGAAGTCGTCCCCGATGTTCGTGTCCAGGGTCGTGATCAGGCCGATCTTCATCGCGCCCTACGCTCCGGCCGCCAGTTGCTTGACCACGCGCGCCGGATTCCCGGCCACCACCACGTCCGGCGGCACGTCCTTCACGACCACCGCCCCTGCCGCCACGATCGCCCGCGCCCCGATCCGCACGCCCTTGAGAATCAGGCTGTTCATGCCGATCCACGCGTGGTCTCCGATCGCCACCGGAGCGCAGGCGATCGCCGCGAAATCCTTTCGCAAATCCGCCGCTCCCCGCATCCGCCGCCGGTACAGCTCGACGTCCCCCTCCCGCTTCCGGTAGTCCGTCGAATGCGAATCGTGGTCCGCGACGTAGACCCCGGACGCGATCAGCACGTGCGCGCCGATATCGATGCGCTCCTGCGCGCTCACCTGGGCATCCGCGGCCAGGAACGAACGCTCCCCGAAGACGATCTCGGCCCCGGGAGCCGCCACGACCAGCTGCCCCTGCAGGATGCACCCCTCGCCCAGCCGCACTCGGCCGCCCCCGTACAGCGCCGCCAGCGCCGCGCGCGGCCCAAAGTCCACCGCCGGAAACAGTCCGGCCAGCGATGGCGCTTCCATCCGGCCCGCGAGTTTCGTCCACAGCCCGGGTCGCGGCGCAAACGCGCCGATCCGGTAGGGCGCCGCCCCCCCCTGGTATTCGCTTGCCCTCATGGCCCGCCCTCCGTCTTCCAGTCCGCCGCGAACACCACCACGCCGTATTGGCTGGACACTTGCTTGCCGGTGTTCTGCACGTCGCCGGGCAAAACGGTGAACGCCCCCGCCGCGGCCACGCCGTCGGCCAATCCCGTCGCGTCCGCCAGCCCAACGTTGACCGTATATTCCCCGGGGGCGAGGTTGAACCGCTCGACGCGGCAGCGGATTTCGTGTTCGCCCGGCCGGCCGTCGAGCGCGAAATGGCGCGCCCCCGATTCGAAGGTGCAAATGGCCTGCCCATGCGGGCCGTAAACCGTAAAATGAAGCGCCCCGCCGACGAGCGGGCGCTCCACCCGGTAGCTCCAGCGGAACTCCGCGTCGTCCCCGCAGGCGACCGCGTTCTTCAGCGCCCGGTCGCGGCCCGCGACGGACAGCCGCAGCAACCGCGCGGCGCCGTTCCCCTTCCGATCCTCGGCGCGGTCGGCCAGCTCCGCCGCCGCCGGGCCCGCCGCCGCCCGCAAATAGCGCGAAATCCCTTCCGCCGCCGCGCCGATGAACTCCAAGGTCCCGTCGCGGATCACCGCGCAACGCGGACACAGCGCCTCGACCGCCACCATGTTGTGGCTGACGAACAAAATGGTGCGCCCCTCCTTGGCCACGTCCCCCATCTTGCCGAGGCATTTCTTCTGGAAGGACGCGTCGCCCACCGCCAGCACTTCATCCACCAGCAGAATTTCCGGCTCCAGATGCGCCGCCACCGAAAACGCCAGCCGCACGTACATCCCACTCGAATACCGCTTCACCGGCGTGTCGATGAACTTCGCCAGCTCCGAAAACGCCACGATCTCGTCGAACTTCGCGTCGATCTCGCGTTTCTTCATCCCGAGGATGGTGCCGTTCATGTAGACGTTCTCGCGGCCGGTCAGTTCCGGGTGGAAACCGGTTCCGACTTCCAGCAGCGAGGCCGCCCGGCCGTTGAGGACGACTTCGCCGGCCGTGGGCTCCGTGATGCGCGTCAGCAGCTTCAAGAGCGTGGACTTGCCGGCGCCGTTGCGGCCGACGATCCCCACGACCTCGCCCGGCTGCACGTCGAAGGATACGTCGTTCAACGCCCAGAATTCCCGGGATCCCTCCCGCTCGGCGTCCGTCTTTCGTTTTTCCGTGGCGCCATGCCCGATCTTGCCAAGGTAGGTTCGCGGATCGCGGCCCCGGAGCTTGTGCCAAAAATACTGCGCCTCGTCTACCAGCGTGTGGCGTCCGATCGCGCCCAGGCGATAGCGCTTCGAGAGGTGGCGGATGGAAATGGCGGGCTCGTTCATATCGTATCCACGAACGTCCGCTGGACTTTGTTGAACAGGAACAGCCCGGACGCCAGGACCAGCAGGGTCACGGCCCAGCTCAACCCCAGGCCGAAAAGATCGGCGCTGCCCTGGCCGGTGAATCCATAGCGGCTGAATTCGACCACGGCCGTCATGGGGTTCAGCCACAGCGCCAGTTTCAGCGAGGGCCGCGCCACCAGCGAGGCCGGATAGACGATTGGCGTCGCGTACATCCAGAGCTGGATCAGGAACGGCAGGGCGAACCGCAGATCGCGGTATTTGATGGTCGCCGCCGAAACCCACAATCCAAAGCCCAGCCCCATGGCCCCGCATTGGAGAATCGACACCGGCAGGAGAAACAGCCATCCATTGGGCGACATGTCGCTTCCCCGCAGCAAAAACCAGACGTAGAAGCCCAGAAACAAAATGAAGTTGAGGGCCAGATGGGCCAAATTGGTCAATACCCCGGACAGCGGGATGATCAGCCGGGGAAAATACACCTTGGACAGGACATTGGTGTTTCCCACGAGCGATCCCGCCGCGTGGTTGAGCACGCCCTGGAAATAGTTCCAAAACACGGTGCCGCTCATGTAGAACACGAAATGCGGCACGCCATCCGTGGGGATCTTGGCCACGGCCCCGAAGATGACCGTGAAGACGACGGTCGTCACCAAGGGCTGGATGACGAACCAAAGCGGCCCCAGGACGGTCTGCTTGTAGACCGACGTCAGGTCGCGCTGCACCATCATGCGCAGGAGATCGCGGTATTCCCACAATTCCCGCCCGTCGATCCGCCACCAGGGCTGGTTGGCTTTGATGATGGTCTTCTGCATGCGCCCTAGCCCAGTTTCGAAAACAACTTGACCAACGGATTGTCCAGCAGGCGCTCCGCCCGCTGGTTCACTTGGCGCAGCCGCGCCACGCGCGCGGCCAGAAACCGCGCGGGCGAGTCCCGCTTCGACGTCCCCGCCAGCGCCTCGTCCGCCTGCCGGAGATCCGTCTCCAGCGCCGACATCCGTCCGCGCGCGAATTTCAAAATTCCATGCCGCAGCGCCGAGGCGATGTCGTCCGCGCTCCGGTAGTACCGTTTCCGGTCCCCCGCCTTCCGCGCCCGGTGGATCAACCCCATCCGCTCCAATTGGGCCGAAGCCAAACTCACCGCCGCCTTGCTCAGGTGCAGCTCCTCCTCCAGCGCGTCGAGCGACGACTCCCCGGCCGTCAGATACAGGCTCGCCAGCACTTCCCCCGCCACCCGGTTGAACCCGAAATCCTGCGCCAGCCGCCCCCCCGCCGCCACCAGCCGCGACTTGATTGCCGCACTATCCGTTCTATTTTGGGAAGATGTACTCACGCCCATACTTTTATAATTTTGTGAAAGTTATAGATTCCCGCGCTTCCCGTCAACCCCCAAAATGAATCCCCTGCCCGTCATTGCCCCCACTCCACGGCGGCCAGCCGAACGTCCCGCCCGCCCACCGTCGCCATGATCCGCGGAAAGGCCGGGCCTTCGTCCCGCATCCAATACAGCAGGCGTATCCACTCGCCGTCTCGGATCGGCCCCAAATAGGCCGCGTAGGGATCGCGCCGGGCATCGTCCGGATGAAGCGCCACCTCTACGTCGGCATCGGGCGGCGAAATCCGAATGGACAAGACGCCATCCCTTGAAACTCCCTCCGCCTCCGCGAAATCCGGTTGCGAAACGGAAAGTGAGTAGCGGCGGTTCGCCGCCCAGGGAGCGTCGGTCGGCAACGGCTTCGATCCGGGCCCTTCCAACGACTGGACAGCCACGTCGACCGGGCAGAAAACCGGCTCATAGACATGCAACGTCTCCCCCCTCTTCGAGTGGCGGAGCGATGCAATGGAAACAAACCCCTCCGGGATCGCCTCGCGCTTCATTTTCCTATCGCACACCAAAAGGTCGTGGCGCCGGGCCTCCTGATATGAATTGAAATTGATGGCATAAACGCCTCGCGGCGCCAAATGGCGATAGAGGCCCGACCCCGCACTCAAATGCACCGCCCGCTGGCCATATGGCGTATCGTACATAATCGGTCGGATAACCCGGGCTGATTCTAAGGCCAAATATCGCGAATCCGCCGGTAGACTATATGCGCTGGGCGGCCGGAAAGCCTGAAATGGCCTGGTCAGGACTTGTTGAATCCATCCGTCTTTACTGGGTACAACCAGAAGGTACGCAGCGACCAAACAAAGCCCCAGCCTGAATTTTGCGCCCCAGGTGCCAAGCCGAGGGTCAAACGGAGCCGCCACGGTACCCACACAAAGAAAACCGATAGGAACAAACGCATTTCTCAAATCGTAAGAACCAGAATAGAACCAGACGATAAGCATCAAAATACCCAGCGAAGGGAACATGAATGTTTTTCTTTGGCTTATCGCCCACAATGAAAGGCCGGCGGCGACAATCAACGCCCATGGGGCAAGCGCATCCGGCAGCGCATAGTAATCCCTCAGCAGCCTCCCCCAAGAATAGACATGCTCAAGAGTTGCAGAAAACTGGGCCGTGTGCGCCAGAACAACGGGAAATGCATGCAAGAACGGACTTCTTTCGGCCAACTCAATATTTTTTGTGTACCACAACTGATGGGCATAAAAAGGAACCGTGAAAAGACAAACAAGAACAACAGCCAAGGCCACTGAACGCCCCCCCCACCGCCGCCACAATCGAATGGCCATGAACAATGCGATGAAAAGCGCCCATAATAAGCCATTGCCCTTCATGAAAGCCGCTGAAAATAGACCTAAAGATAAGATCCAGCCTTCGGACACCCATCCCGTTCGCGCTTTCCATGCCCCCTGGACATATGCCATCGCCAGCGCCATTGCGGAAAACACCATGCCAACCAACGGAATATCCACAAATCCATTGACTAGGTATTCGAACACATTCCGATTCCATGCAAACAGGACAAAACACAATAGTCCCGGTATGCCCAATATCTGGCCCACGCACCACAGTGCCAGCATCAGGATGGCCACATAGATCGCGGTGAAACCATGCAAGAGCATTTGCTCCGTCGGCAACACATCGCCATAAGTACCTGCTATTTTGTAAAATATGCTATGCACGGCTGGAAAGAATTGGGGGTACCCCCCCATCAGATACTCTCCCACTCCCTCGCGGGCCGCCATATCCACCGCCCATTTATCCCACGAAACCAATGCATCCCATGCTTCAAATGGAACTCCCACGGCAGACTCAAACAGCCCTTGAACGAATATTATGCCCAGCGCAATACTCAGCCAATCCGAACCTCGCACTGGATTCCCATGTGCCATCTTGAGAATGCCGCCCCCTTGAAGACCATAGAGGCCGCCAACCGCCATGCCTACCAGCCCGGCAATCAGCATAGTGCGAGTGTATATTCCCCAGAAATACAACTGCCAGACATAGAGCGCACAAAACCCAAGGCTTATGGTAACAACCAACAGAAGGCGAAGAGATACGCTTTCGCATTCGATTTTTAATGCCCGATAGGAAAATAACCCCGGCCCGAAAACTATAATCACCGCAAGCAGCCCAAAACGGGCGACCGGCCAAACTCCCTCTGGGCAGATAAAGGCCAATTTCCCCCATATGTAAAACATCCGCATACACCAAAGGCCGATCAACAGCCCCCCAAAACTAGGCATAAATCGAAAAATGACGGCATTTCGTGCGCGAATCCACGGGCCCGTACTCCATACCCAGGCTAGCATGAACATCACACCTGCGCCCCATAAGGCCCTTGGAAATACGGGACTCAACTTAAATGTTGCCGAAGGGACCCATACTATCGAAGGGTCGCTGGCGTCGGCTGTCGTGATGACAGTCCATTTTCCCGACGGCTCTTCACAAAGCGAAGCAATGTCATTTCCGGCCCGGATTTCCCCCTTTTGAGGTTGATATAATACCCGCCCCTTGCGATCCGCAATACGGATTTGGTCAATCTGGGCATTTCCCGCGGAGCCAAAAGGGTCGATACGAAAAGACCGAATGCGCGCGTTAGGAAGAGAAACCCGAACTTCATATGGCTGGGAATCCGTTCGATCAATGGGACACACGAT
>JBFXHR010000006.1:0-106112 GCA_050176815.1 Kiritimatiellia bacterium | reverse complement strand
CAGCGCGCACATCCCGTCCAGCAGGCTGTACTCGGTGTGCAAATGCAAATGGGTGAATTTGGGCTCCACGACGGTTCTTTCCGGGGAAAAAGGTACCCGGCTTTTCTAGTCCAATCCGCCCCCGAATCCAAGCCCATTCGGCCCGTGGATTCCCGCCCCCGAAACCCCCTGCCCCCCAAGCGGTTGCCGACTCCCGCCGGGCATCCGATCTCGCCATCCCCTCCTTTCCGGCAGACGCGCCGCTACGGTTCGCCGGATTCTTTGGATTCCGCCGGTTTTTCCTCCGCGGGCGCGGCGGGCGCGGGCTCCGTCTTGCGCACCAGCGCATCGCGTTTTGCGACCAGCGCATCGGCCATATAAGGCGGAATCTGGAACGCGCGGCCGGCCAGTTTCTTCGCCGTCGCGGCAGGCACGTCGCCCGTCGCTTCGATCCGCACGGACCGGCCGTTACCGCGGTCGGCCTGCGCCGCGCCGATTTCGATCCGATACGTCGCGCCCTCCGTTTCCGCCGCGTAGGTTGCGGCCTCGGCAAACATCCCTTCGATTTCCTCCGGTTTCAGGATTTCGGCCGCGCGCAGGTTGCGCAACGCGCCGAACAGCCGTTCCGCGGCGGCCGTATCCACTTCTTCGTCGTCGGCCGCGCCCACCAGCGCAATGACGCCGTCGGCGCCGCGTTCGATCGCGACGGATTCGCCTGCGCTCGCGACCTCCACCTTGCGGACGGCGGCGGGCTCGATTTCCAGCAGCGCGCGGTCCCACCACTGCGCGGGATCGGCTACGGCCCCGGGTACGTCGTCCTTGAGCAGCAAGACCGGGCCGTCGTCCACCCGCACGTAGCGGCCGGCCGGCGGCCCCCAATAGGCATCGGTTTGCCGCGGCGCGCGCGTTTTGCCGAGGCTCACCGTCGTTGTTCCGGCGGCATGTTCCAGCGCGATCCGCAGCGGCGCTTCGGCGCCCTCCGCCGCCAACCCGTATTCCGCCAGGCGCTCCGCGCTTTCATCCGCGATTTGCGCGTTTTCCGTTTCGTCGAGCGCCTGGATCAGCTCGCGCAGCCGGCGGAAATCGGCGGGAGCGTTGTCCTTCTCGGCCACGCACCAGACGCCGTCCATCTGCGCGAGGCGCGTCGTGGCCGACGAGGTTTCGAGCGCGACCGCACGCACCGTGGTCGCATCCACGCCCGGCAGCAGCCGGCTGCCCGCGGCGGACGCCGCCGGCGCCGCGGCGCGTTGCCCTTTCCACCAGACCGCCGCGGACAGGACCGCCAGCACGATCGCCAACACCCACAACGTTTTCTTGGACATGGTCGTTCTCCTTTCCGATCAAGCCGCGGATTGCCGGCGCCGGCGCCAGCCCAAACCGATGCCGAACGCGGCCACCAAGAGCGGCACCGCCGCCAGATTCAGCACCTTCAGCGCCAGCCCGAGATTCTCGATGCTGCTGCGCAGGTTCTTGCGGACTTCCTTGAGCTGCCGCTGGGTCTCAAAGCGCTCCTGGCGGAATTTCTCCAGTTCCGCTTTCTGCGCGGCGCTGAGCACCAGCTGCTGGTCGTCGCGCTTGGCCGATTGCAATTCGTTGAGACGCTGCTGGGCTTCCGCCAGCTTCTGCTGCAGCTTTTCTTCTTCTTCCTGCCAGCGTTCCTGCGCGGCCTTTTCCATGGCCAGCACGCGGTCGAAGGGCCGGTTGAACGTCCCGCGCCCGCGCAGCCCAATCAGCGCCGGGTTGCCCGAGAGTTGTTCGACGAGGTTGAGCACGAAATTCAGGTTGTCGTTGAACGGCTGGTAGAGCGTCCGGCCGAAGAAATTGATCGCGCGCGCCGAGTAGTCGTTCGCGAGCAGGTCCGCGTCGGCCACCAGCACCACCGCGCCGTCCTTCGCGCTCTCCTTGAGCCACGCGTTCGTCGCGGCGGCCATCTCGTTGGTGGCCCCTTCCGCTTTGGGCTGCCCGGCGGGAAACGCGGTCTTGAATTTCCCCGTCAGCCGCACGGCCAGCGCCGCGTTCGGCGCCGGCTGGCCGTCGCGCGGATTCGCGCCCGTCGGATTGCGCGCCAGGTACGCGTTCAGCGTCGCCGCGTCGCCCGAGGCCTTGACCAGCGTCTTCATTTCGAGCCCTTCCGCCGGCGTCCCGACCAGCGCCCCCGCGAACGGCAGCATCAGATTTTCCAGCGAACCCGTCGCGATTTCGTCGCGGTCGAGGTTTTCCCCGCCCCGCAGCGAGAGCCACGCCGGCAGCCGCTCCGCGCGGCCGTCGCCGACGTTGATCGGCGTCGCCGCCGCCAGGTCCACCACGACCTGCGCCGGCGACATCTCGACGCCCCACGCTTTCGTCAGGCGGTTGAGATCGGACGACAACTGCGGCCGGCCGAAGCCTTCCTGCATTTCCTCTTCGCCGACGAGCGCCATCGGATCCATGAACGCCAGCAACCGCCCGCCCTTCAGCACGAACTGGTCCAGCGCGAACAGCGTGCGTTCGGACAGGCTGCGCGGATGCACCACCACGAGCGCGTCGACGTCGTCCGGAATCGCCTCCGCCTCCGGTTCCACCGGCACCACCTCGTAGGATTTCTTCAGTTCGGCCGCGAACAGCCAATCGGGCTTGCGCGCCGGCGCGAACGGCGAGGCCGGCTCCGCCAGCACCGGCAGGGTGCTCAGGAGGCCGATGCGCGGACGCCGCGCCTGGGTCGTTTCCTGCACCAGCCGCGCCACGAGGTATTCCATCTGCGGCTCGGTCGACGGATCGAGGAACGGAATCGCGGCTTCCTTCGTGCCCGCCACCGCCACCAGACCCAGGTAGAAGTCGGGCGGCATGCCGAGCCCGCCGGTCGCCTGCGGGACCAGCCCGTAGCGCTGCGCCCATTCCTCCGCGTCCGAATCCGGCTGCGGATCGTAGGTTTCCAGCGCCACCTTCCCGCCGCTGCGCGCGGCGAGGTCGCGCAGGAAGTCCTGCGTGCGCTGCACATAGTTTTTGAGCGCGGGCGGCAGGTTCGGATGGCCCTTGCTGTAGTAGAACTTCAGCGTCACCGGCCGTTCGAGCTCCCGCAGCATCTGGACCGTGCCCGGCGCCAGCGTGTAGAGCCGCTCCGCCGTCAGGTCCTTGCGCACCCGCACGCCCGAAAACAGCGCGTTCGCCGCGATCAAAATGCCCAGCACCGCCAAGCCGCCGGCCGCCCCGGCGAAGAGTTTCGACGTTGTCTTTTTCATTCGCTCACCTCGTTGGATAAACCCGCGCCTAGCGCCCCGTCCGGTTCGCCAGCACCAGCTGCGTCAGGAACAGCATGAAGCCCGTCGCGCTCGCGAAATACAGGAAGTCGCGCAGGTCGAGCACCCCGCGCTGCATGGCCTCGTAGTGCGGCATGAAGCCGAACGCGGCCACGCCATCCACCACCCACGCCGGCGCCCAGCGCGCCAGCAGTTCCGTCACCGGCTGGAAGCCCGCCAGGATCAGGAACAGGCCGCCCACCACGGCGAGGACGAAGCTCACCACCTGGTTGCGCGTGAGGGCGGACGTGAACATCCCCAGCGCCAGGTAGGCTCCCGCCAGCAGCAAGCTCGCGAGGTAGCCCGAAACCACCACGCCCCAGTCCGGCTGGCCCAGCCACGCCGCCGTCAGCGGCACCGGGAACGTCAGCGCCAGCGCCAGGGCCAGGAAACCCCACGCCGCCGCCATCTTCCCCGCAATTGCCTGCGCCGGCGTCGTCGCGGAAGTGAAGAGCATTTCCAGCGTGCCCTGCCGCCGCTCCTCCGCCCACAGGCGCATCGCCACCGCCGGCACCAGGATCAGGTACAGCCACGGATGCCAGAAAAAGAAGCCGCGCAGGTCCGCCTGCCCCGCCTCGTAGAAGCCCCCCACCGAAAACGTGAAAAACCCGGCCAGCGCCAGGAAAATCACGATGAACACGTACGCCACCGGCGAATGGAAATAGGCGCTCCATTCGCGCTTCGCAATGGCCCGGGCATGTGCGCAAAAGTCCATGGATCTATCTCCTTTCGTCCTAGACGGCAGGCTTCGCCACGTCCGCCGTCGTCGTGATCTGGCGGAACACCTCGTCGAGGCGGCCCGGATCGGACCGCATCTCCGTCACCATCCACTTGTGCTGCGCGGCGGTTTCCACCGCGCCCACCGCCAGCGACTGGCGGTCGCGCGGCACGAGCCGCAGCACCTGCTTGCGGTCGTCGCCCGCCACGAACTCCACTCGCTCCACGTCCGGGATTTGGCCGAACGCCTGCAGCGCCTCCGCGCGCGGCGCCAGCAGCTCCACCGTCAGCGCGTTGTAGCTCGCGCTGCGCTTCTTCAGGTCGGTCGGATGGCTGTCGGCCTTGAGCCGCCCTTCGCTGATGATCAGCACCCGCGAGCACAGCGCCTCGACCTCTTCCAGCACGTGGGTCGAGAGCAGGATGATCTTCTCCGGCGCCATTTCGTTGATCATTTCGCGGACGACCTGCTTCTGGTTGGGATCCAGCCCTTCCGTCGGCTCGTCCAGCAGCAGGACCGCCGGATCGTGCAGCAGCGCCTGCGCCAGCGACGTCCGCCGGCGGTAGCCCTTCGACAGCGTGTCGATCGTCTGGTGGCGCACCTTCGCGAGCATGCACTTCTCGAGAATCGCGTCCACCCGGTGGTCCCGCTCCTTGCCCGCGAACCCGCGCAACTCCGCCAGGAATCCCAAGAACCCCGCCACCGTCATCTCGTCGTAGAGCGGCGTATTTTCCGGCATGTAGCCGATTTGCTTCTGCGCCGCCACCGGGTCGGCGACCACGTCGATGCCGTTCACCGCCACCGTCCCCGCCGTCGGCGGCAAGTACCCCGCGATCATCCGGATCGTCGTCGTCTTGCCCGCCCCGTTCGGCCCCAGAAACCCCAGCACCGTGCCCTTGCCCACCTCGAACGACACGTCGTCCACGGCCGTCCGCAACCCGAACTTCTTGACCAAATGCTCCACCTTGATCATATCTGCTTTCCTTGTCGCTATGGATGTCCATGCGGTTGCCACGAACCGCGTGGTTTCCGGAAAAGCAGATTGCATGCCAAATGGAGCGGAAATCGCCTCCCCCTGCGTTTTTCCGCTCGGGAATTTCGGCGAGGAGAGCGAAGACCTCTATTTTTCCGGCCATCCCCCTATGCCGGAAGCGACAAAATTTCGCACTCCGCCCGCGACGTTTTGTCCACCGCCCGCCCCCGGACGGATAAACTCAAACGATCCGCAATCCCAGGGCACGGAAGGTGCGCTTCACGTCGCGGAAATTTCGTTTCAGGTCGAAGCAAGCCGCCAGTTCCCGGCGCGTCGCCGCTTGGGAAATGTCCGGGTCCGCCGCCGCCAGCTCCAGCAGCGGTTTTCCGCTCCGCCACGACTCCATCGCGTTGCGCTGCACCCAGCGGTACGCCTCTTCCCGGGCCACGCCCTTCTCCACCAGCAGCAAAAGCACCTGCTGCGAATGGATCAGCCCGTGCGTCAGGTCGAGGTTGGCCTGCATGCGCGCCGCATCGACCTTCATGCCCCGCACCAGCATCGCCAGCTTGGCGAACATGTAGTCGAGCAGGATCGTCGCGTCCGGCAGGATGATCCGCTCGGCGGACGAATGCGAAATGTCGCGCTCGTGCCACAGCGGCACGTTCTCCATCGCCGCCAGCGCGTATCCCCGCAGCACCCGCGCCAGGCCGCACAGCTGCTCGGCGACGACGGGATTCTTCTTGTGGGGCATTGCGCTGGAGCCCTTCTGGCCCTTGCCGAACACCTCTTCCACCTCGTGCACCTCCGTGCGCTGGAGGTGGCGGAATTCCTGGGCCCAGCGTTCGACGCTCGTTCCCGCCAGCGCGATGGCCGCCGCGAATTCCGCGTGCCGGTCGCGCTGCAGGATCTGCGTCGAAATCGCCGCGGGCCGCAGCCCCAGCTTGCGGCAGACCGCCGCCTCGATCTTCGGATCCAGATGGGCATGCGTGCCCACGGCGCCCGACAGCTTGCCGACGCGCACGGTTTCGCGCGCGGCCTCCAGCCGCTTCAGCACCCGGCCGAATTCGTCGAACATCAGCGCCATTTTCAGCCCGAACGTCGTCGGTTCGGCATGGATGCCGTGGCTGCGGCCGACCATCGGCGTAAACGCGTGTTCTTCCGCCCGCGCCGCCGCGGCGGCGCGCACCTTCTCCGCGCCGGCCAGGAGCAGGTCCGCCGCCTTCACGAGATTCACGGACAGCGCGGTATCCACCACGTCCGAACTCGTCATGCCCTTGTGCACGTGGCGCGCGGCCGGGCCGACGTGTTCCGCCACGCTGGTCAGGAACGCGATCACGTCGTGCCGCACTTCCGCCTCGATCTGGCGGATGCGCTTCACGTCGAACGCGGCCTTCCGGCGGATGAGATTCCAGTCCTTGCGGGGAATCCGTCCCGCTTTCGCCATGGCCTCGCTGGCGGCCAGCTCCACCTCAAGCCAGGTCTGGAACCGGTGCTCGTCGGTCCACAGCGCGCCCATCTCGGGCCGGGTATATCGCTCGATCATCGTCCGCCTCCTTCGTTCCAACGCAAACGCCGGAAACCTCGCGGATTCCGGCGCTTTTCCATCGGCCTCTTTGCCTGCTATTCGGCCGCCGGCTCTTCGGCGACCGCTTCCTCGGCCGGGGATTCCGCGGCCTTTTTCTTTGAAGATTTCTTCTTCCGGGGTTTGGCGTCTTCCACCGCCGCCTTTTCTTCCCCTTCGGCCGGAACCGCCTCGTCCACCGCGGGCTCTTCGGCCGGGGCCGCCGCCGATTCCGTCGCCGCAGGAACGGCTTCGGCCGCCGCCGGTTCCGGGGCCGCTTCCGCCGCGGCGGCCGGAACCGCCTCGTCCACGACGACCGCGTCCTTGGAAGAATCAAACACCGCTTGCGGCGGGGCGTTCTTGGCGCGTTCGGCCTTCTTCAGAAACAGCAAGCCCGACTCCGCCTGCGGCAGCCACGAGCTGTCGGGATTGGACGCGATGAAGTCTTCGTAGAGCGCGCGGGCCTCCGCGAATTGGCCGAGTTGCTCGCGGCAGCGCGCGGCGCCCATCGTGGCCTGGGGCATGAGCCGATGGCCCGCGCGGGCCTTGGCGAAAGCCTCGTAGCCGGCGGCGGCGGTTTCGAAATCGTCCAGGCCCTCGTGTCCGGCGGCGACGCCCAACTCCGCTTCGGGCACCAGCATGTGGTCGGGATATTGGCCCAGAAAACTCTGGTAGGCCGACAAGGATTCGTCGTAGCGCCCCTGGGCGTAGAATTCCGCGGCCGCCGTCGCCAGCGCCATCGGCGCCGTCGGCGCTTTCGGATCGGACGTCGCCGTTTGCTGCAACTCTTCCGGTCCGCTGCCCTGGAAGAGCGCCTGCACGGCCAATTTCGCCTTTTCCGCCTTCTGGTTGCGCCAGATCGAGATGCCCAGCACCACCACCACGGCCACCGCCAACCCGATCAGCGCGGGGCGGCCGTATTCCGCCATCCACCGCGAAACCTGCTTCAGGTCCTCGCTCTCGTGCACCGGGGCGATCGGGGCCTGCCCGGAGGGTTGCGTCTCGTTCACGTCGTCCGGAATTTTCTCGTCCATGGGCGGTTCATCCTTTGGTTTCAAAATCGGGGCGGAATTGTCGCCGCTCCCCCCCGAAAACGCAAGATATTCGTTTGGCTCAACTCTTTTGTTTTTCGCCCCATTGGCGGGCCCGGTCGAAGACGGCTTCGTTCTGCTTCGCCACGGCCTCCTTGCCGGCGAAATGGGCCGCGATGGCCTCGCGGTAGGCCGCGTCAGACAGGCCGAAGCCGCCCAGCGCCGCCAGCACGCCGACCATCGCCACGTTCGAAGCGCGCGGATTGCCCCCCTCCTTCGCCAGTTCCAGCGCCGGCACCGCCAGCGCCCGCACGCCCTCCGGCGCCGGAAATCCGCCGATCGCCGCGTCGTAAAGCAGCAGCCCGCCGGACTTCACCTCGCCCGCGAATTTTTCCAGCGACGGCCGGTTCATCGCCACCAGCACGTCGGCCTCGGTCACCATCGGCGTGCCGACGGGCCGCCCCGAAATCACGACGCCGCAGTTGGCCGTCCCCCCGCGCTGCTCGGGTCCGTAGGACGGATACCACGAAACGAATTTGCCGGCGGCGCACGCCGTCCGCGCCAAAACCACGCCCAAGCTCAGGACACCCTGCCCGCCGAATCCCGCCATCTTCACGTTGAACGTCGGCGCGGCCGGATCGAGCGTCGCGTCCGGCGCGCGGTCCGTGTCCAGGTGCAGCATGCGGTCCAGCGTCTCCTTGCGGTAGTCGCTCTCCGTGCGCACGATCGGCGGCGCCTCCGCGGACCGGTCGCGCAGCACGCCGAGGGGATACTCCGCTTCCATCTGCTCGGACACGAACCGGGTCGCCGCCTCCACGTTCATTTTCTGGTTGGTGGGGCACGCCATCAGCACTTCGACGAACGCATAGCCCTTGCCGTCGCGCTGGATTTCCAGCGCCTTGCGGATCGCCTGCCGCGCCTGCCGCAGCTTCGCCATGTTCGAGAACGACGCGCGCGCGACGTAGACCGGCGCCTGCAGCTGGCTGATCAGCTCCGCCATGTGCAGCGGATAGCCCGCCTGCAGCGGGTCGCGTCCGTCCGGCGACGTCTCCGTCTTCTCTCCGATGAGCGTCGTCGGGGCCATCTGCCCGCCCGTCATGCCGTAGACCGTGTTGTTCACGAAGAACACCGCGATCTTCTCGCCGCGGTTCGCCGCCTGCAGCGTTTCGTTCAGGCCGATGGACGCCAAGTCGCCGTCGCCCTGGTAGGACACCACCACCGCCTGGTTTTTCGTTCGCGAAATCCCCGTGCCCACGGCCGCCGCGCGGCCGTGCGCCACCTGGACGTTGCCCGCGTCGAAATAGTAGTACGCGAACACCGAACAGCCCACCGGGCTGATCACGACCGTCCGGTCCTGCAGGTCCAGGTCCGCCAGCGCTTCCCCGATCAGCTTGTGCAGCACGCCGTGCTCGCAGCCGGGACAATAATGCGTCGCCGTCTGCGCCGAGCCGCCTTTGCGCGGAAACGTCTTGTAGAGTCCCCGGGTCTGGATCACCTTTTCCATCGCGCTCTCCTGCCTCAAGCCTTTTTCGCCGTTTCGCGGATCTTCGCCAGGATCTCGCCCTGCGTCACCAGATTGCCGCCCAGCCGATAGACCAGATGCACCGGACAGCGGCATTCAATCGCCAGCTTCACGTCGTCGCGCATCTGCCCGTTGCTCATCTCCACGCAAATCAACTGCTTGCCGCCCTTCGACACGAACGCGTTCAGCGCGTCCTTCGGGAACGGGAAGAGCGTCTTGGGCCGGAAGAGGCCGGCCTTCAAGCCCTCGGCCCGCGCCGCGTCCACCGCGCCCTGCGCGATGCGCGCGCTGATGCCGTACGCCACCAGCGCGACGTCCGCGTCGTCCATCCGGTAGCCCTCGGAATCCTGCTCCGCCGCCTCCACCGCCGCGTATTTCGCCTGCAGCTCGTGGTTGAACGCCTCCTGCTGGTCGAAGTCCAGGAAGATCGACGTCACCACGTTCGGCCGCGTGGCCGCCGTGCCATCCACCGCCCAGCTCGCGTCCGTTTCCGGCGCGACGCTCGTTTCGGGAAACCGCAGCGGCTCGATCATCTGGCCCAGAACGCCGTCGGCCAGCACGTAGGCCACCATGCGCCACTTGCCCGCCAGCGCGAACGCCTTGAACGTGAAATCGCACATTTCCTGCACGCTCGCCGGCGCCAGCACGATCGTGCGGTAGTTGCCGTGGCCCCCGCCCTTGACCACCTGGTTGTAGTCGCCCTGCTCCGGCCCGATGTTCCCCAGCCCCGGCCCCGCCCGCATGACGTCCACGATCACCGCCGGCAGCTGCGCGCCCGAGAGGTACGACACGCCTTCCTGCTTCAGGCTGATGCCCGGCCCCGACGACGCCGTCATCGCGCGACGCCCCGTCGCCGCCGCGCCGAACACCATGTTGATCGCCGCCTCTTCGCTCTCCGCCTGCACCATGCGCCGCCCCGCCGCCGGGAATTTCTTGGCCGCTTCGTGCAGAATTTCGCTCGCCGGCGTGATGGGATACCCGAAAAAGCTGTCGCAGCCCGCGTAGAGCGCGCCGATGACGACCGCCGTGTTGCCCTTGACCAGTTGCGTCGCCATGGCTACGGGACCTCCTTCGCGTTCACGTGCACCGCGATCGCGTTGGGCTCGGGGCAGACGTAGAAGCAGTTCAGGCACCCGATGCAGCCTGCGCCCGCGTACTCCGCGAAGGGATAGCCCCGCGCGTTGAGCGCCCGGCCCATGCGGATGACCTTCTTCGGGCACGCCGCGATGCATCGCCCGCACGCCTTGCATTCCAGCGGATCGATCGCCGGATACGGAACCGAAAACGTTTTCTCCTGTTCGCTCATGCTGTCTCCAAAGTGCCGCAAAAATCCGGCCGAACCTACCCTATTCCCGCTTCCCGTTCAATCCGTTTTCCCGTCCGGGACGATTCGCTTGAATGTCCCCCGCCAGGTATAGTACCGTTGTTTCCGGGTCATCAGATGAAAAACATCGTCCAAGGCAGCCTGATCACGACGTTCCGCTGCAACGCCAAGTGCAACATGTGCAACGTCTGGAAGTTCCCCACCCGCCCCGAGGACGAACTTTCCCCCGACGTCTACGACAAGCTCCCCGCCGGCCTGCGCATCAACGTCACCGGCGGCGAACCCACCCTCCGCGCGGACATCGACGAAATCTTCGCCAAGCTCTACCCCAAGGCCGCCCTCCTCGAATTGAGCACCAACGGCTATTTCACCGAGAAAATCGTCGCGCTCGCCAACCGATATCCCAACAACCTCATCCGCGTCTCCCTCGAAGGCCTGCCCGCCCTCAACGACGCCAAGCGCGGCACCCCCGACGGCTTCGACCACGCCCTGCGCACCATGCTCGCCCTGCGCAAGACCCCGTGCAAAAACATCGGCTTCTCCGTCGTCATTTCCCCCGACAACTACAAGGACCTGCTCCCGCTCTACGAACTCTGCGTCGCCCTCGGCGTGGAACTCGGCAATTCCGTCGTCCACAATTCCTGGTATTTCCACAAGGCAGACAACGCCCTCGCCAGCCGGGACGCCCTGAACGAACACGAGAAATTCGTCGCGGCCCTGCTGACCTCGAAGCGCCGCGGCCTCAAGAACAAGCTCAAAGACTACGGCCGGGCCTACTTCAACCGCAGCATCCACCGCCGGCTCCGCGGCGACGAACCCGGCTACCGCCCCCCCTGCGGCGCCCTCTCGGACTTCTTCTTCATCGATCCCGCCGGCAACGTCTCCCCCTGCAACGGCTCCGCCGAGGAATGGATCATCGGCAACATCAAGGAAGACTCTTTCGAGCGCATCATGGCCTCGGACAAAGCCAAGGAGGCCGCGAAAAAAGTCGCCACCTGTACCCGCAACTGCGCGTTCATCGTGACCGAACGGCACGACATGGTGCGCCGTCCCTGGCGGCCCATCTTGTGGATCCTGAGAAACAAGATCCGCATCCGGCGCGGCTTGCCCCTGTGCTGGAACTGACCCGCGCCCCATGAAAATCTGCGTGTTCGGCACCCGAGGTTTTCCCGACATCCAGGGGGGCGTCGAAAAACACTGCGAGCGCCTCTACCCCCGGTTTCCCGACGACTGCGAATTCGTCGTCTTCCGCCGCAAGCCCTACGTCCACTCGGCCGCCGCCCCCTATCCCCGCATCCGGTTCGTCGATCTCCCCTCCACCCGCATCAAGGGCCTCGAAGCCGCCCTTCACTCCTTCCTTGCCGCCATCGCTTGTTTCCGCGAACGCCCCGACCTCGTCCACGTCCACAACATCGGCCCCGCCTTTTTCGCCCCCCTGCTGCGGCTCTTTGGCATCCCCGTCGTCCTCACCTACCACAGCCCCAACTACGAACACGCCAAATGGGGGCCCCTCGCGCGCCTCCTCCTCCGCCTTAGCGAAGGCGTCGCCCTCCGCGCCGCCAACGCCGTCGTCTTCGTCAACCAATTCCAGATGGAAAAATACCCCTCCTCCATCCTCCGGAAATCCACGTCCCTTCCCAACGGCGTCGATCCCATCCCCGCCGCCCAAGGCACCGACGCCCTCGACCGCCTCGGCCTCGAACCCGCCCGCTACGTCCTGGCCGTCGGACGCCTCACCCCCGAAAAAGGATTCGATGCCCTGATCGACGCGTTCAAGCAGGCCGCGCCCGCAGGTTTCAAGCTGGCCATCGCCGGCGGCGTCGACAACGAAGACGCCTATTCCCGCGCCCTCCGCGAACGCGCCGGCGACGCCCCCGTCGTCTTCGCCGGCCACCTCGCGGAAGCCCCCCTCGGCCAATTGTATGCCCACGCCCGCCTCTTCGTCCTCCCCTCCCGCAACGAAGGCTTCCCCCTTGCCCTCCTCGAAGCCATGGCCGCCGGCGCCGACGTCCTCGTCCGCGACCTCCCCGCCACCCGCCTCGTCGACCTCCCGCCCGGCGACTACTTTTCCGCCGACGCCGATCTCGCCCCCGCCCTGCTTCGAAAGCTTTCCGTCCCCAAGTCCGCCCGCGCCTACGACCTGGCCGCCTACGACTGGGACCGCATCGCCGCCCAAACCCGCGCCGTCTTCGCCCGGGCCGCCGCCGGCCGCGCGCTGCGCAATACGCCAAACCGCTAGGTTTCCAGTTCCGCCCAGCGGGCGTAGAGGCGGTCCAGCTCGGGCGGGATTTCCGCGGCGCGCGCAGTCGCAGCCTGGATGTCCGCCGGTTCGCTCTTGTAGAAGTCCGCGCCGGCCATCCGCGCATGCAGCGCGTCCAGTTCGGATTCCAGCGCGGCGATTCGCTCCGGAATCTCCCGCAGCTCCTTGCGCGCTTTGTTGGACGGCTTGCGCGGCGGGACGTCCGCCGGCTTTTCCGGCGCGGGCGCTTCCGGTTCCGACGCGGCGGCCTTGCGCTGCGCCGCCCAGTCGTCGTAGCCGCCGGGATATTCGTTCACCGCGCCGCCGCCCTCGAACACCAGCGTGCTGGTGACGACTTCGTTCAGGAATTCGCGGTCGTGGCTCACCAGCAAGACCGTGCCGGAATATTCCACCAGCAAATCCTCGATCAGCTCCAGCGTTTCCACGTCGAGGTCGTTCGTGGGCTCGTCGAGCACCAGCACGTTCGACGGCCGCGCGAACAGCTTGGCCAGCAGCAGGCGGCTGCGCTCCCCGCCGGAGAGCGTCCGCACCGGGCTGCGCGCGCGGTCCGGCGAAAACAGGAATTCCTCCAGATAGCCGATCACGTGCTTCCGCTGGCCGTTCACCGTCACGTATTCGTTGCCGTCCGCGACGTTGTCGAACACCGTCCGGTCCTCGTCCAGCGCCGCGCGCAACTGGTCGAAATAGGCGATTTCCAGTTTCGTCCCGTGCTCCACGCCGCCCTCGTCCGGCGTTTCCCGCCCCAGCAGGACGCGGATCAGCGTGGATTTGCCGCAGCCGTTCGGCCCGAGGATGCCCACCTTGTCGCCGCGGCAGATTTCCGCGTCCAGCCCGCGGAACAGCCAGCGCCCGCCGTAGGCGCGGCCGAGGTTTTTCGCGACGACGACCTTGTAGCCCGTGCGGCCGGCCTCCTGCAGCGCGGCCTTGACGCTCCCGCCCAATTCACGGCGCGCGGCCCGTTCGGCGCGCAACGCCATGAGTTCGCGCACGCGCCCTTCGTTGCGCGTGCGGCGGGCCTTCACGCCGCGCCGCAGCCAGGCCTCCTCCTGCGCGAGTTTCTTGTCGAACGTCGCGTTCCGGCGCTCCTCGTCCTCCAGCGCCGCCGCCTTGCGCTCGAGGAACTGGTCGTAGCGGCACGCCCACGAGCGCAGTTGCCCCCGGTCCAGTTCCACGATGCGCGTGGCCACCCGCCGCAGAAAAGCGCGGTCGTGCGTCACGAACAGGATCGCCCCCGGAAACCGCAGCAGGAAATTCTCCATCCATTCGATGGATTCCACGTCGAGGTGGTTGGTCGGTTCGTCCAGCAGCAGCACGTCCGGCTCCGCCGCCAGCGCCTGCGCCAGCAGCACGCGGCGCTTCATCCCGCCGGAGAGCGACGCGCAGTCCGCGTCCGGATCGAGCTCCATCAGCGAGACCACCTTCTTCGCCTGCACGTCGCGGCGTTCCGCGTCCCATTCCGGACGCGTTCCCGCGCGCACCGCCGCCCGCACGCGGCCGGCCCAATCCACGGGGACCACCTGCGGCATCAGCGCGACCGCGAGATTCCGCGCCCGCACCACCTCGCCGGCGTCGGGCGGAATCCGCCCCGCGGCGACCTTCAGCAGCGTGGATTTCCCCTCCCCGTTGCGCCCGAGCAGGCAAATGCGTTCGCCACGCTCAACGTTCAGCGACGCGCCCTCCAGCAGCCACGGGCCGCCGAAGCGAACGCGGATCTCCTGCAAGCCCAGCAGCGCCATTTAGTCCAGCGCCTTCATCGCGGCCGCGTAGCCGGCGGCGATGGCTTCCTTCGCGCGCTGGAATTCCAACGTGCCGATGCCGCCCACCTTCGGCTCCACGAGGACGTCGGGCGGCTCCGCCTGGCGGCGGGCCAGGGCGATCCGCGCTTCGGCGATGCGCACCGACTGCACCAGCACGTCCATCAACGCCGGCCGCGCCGCCGCCGCCGCCACGGACGCGCGCATCCGCCGCGTTTTTTTCTCGATCTCGGCCAGGAATCGTTCGACGGCCTGCAGGGGGCCCGCCCGCTCTTCTCCCGCCGTCGGCTTCGGCAGCAGCAACGGCCCGCGCGGCGGTTCCGGCGCCTTCGCCTTTTGCGCGGCCGGATTCTTCCCCCGCTCGATGCCCTGCGACACGTCCACGGCGACGACGATCTGCGCCCCCATGTCCCGCGCCACGTTCACCGGCACCGGGTTCACCAGGCCGCCGTCCACCAGCAGGCGGCGGTCCGTCCAAACCGGCGAGAACAGCCCCGGAATCGAAATGCTCGCCCGCACCGCCTGCAGCAGATTCCCCGAACTCAAGACGACTTCCCCGCCCGTGCCCAGATCCGTCGCGACGGCGCGGAACGGCAACGGCAGCTCCCGGAATTCCCCGACGCCCAGCAGCTTCTGCGTTTCCTCCAGCAGGCGCCGCCCGTCCGTCAACCCCGAACGCGACATCGAAATTTCCCAGAAAAACTGCCGCAGGCGCCGCCAGTCCAGATGCTCCGCCAGGTCGCGCAGCACGTCGTCCCGCCCCGCCGCGAGAAACGCGCCCACCAGCGCCCCCATGCTCGTGCCCGCGACGACATCGACCTGGACGTTCTTTTCCTTCAGCGCCTGCAAGACGCCGAGATGCGCCCAGCCGCGCGCGCCGCCGCTGCCCAGCGCCAACCCCACCCGCTTGTGTTTCCCGATCCGGCTCACGTCATTCCAGAAACGTCAGCGTGGCCGAACCGATCACGCCCGCGTCGTTGCCCAGTTCCGCGCGCTTGATGACCAGCCGCTCCGCGAAATGGGGATTCAGGCGCTCGTTCAGATGCCGGCGCAGCGGATCGAACAGCACCGGGCCCGCCGCCGACACCCCGCCGCCGACGATGAACGCCTGCGGCTGCAGCAAATAGGACACCGACGCCATCATCGTCGCGAGGCAATCGGCCACGAAATCGAAGATTTCCAGCGCCAACCCGTCGCCCGCTTCGGCGGCCTCGCAGATGACCTTGGGCGTCACCGCCTCGCGCTTGCCGCCCGCGCGCTCCAGGATCGAGCTGGTCCGGCCGGCGTCCAGCTCCCGCAGGGTCCGTTCGACGATGCGCTTGTTGCCGACGTATTGCTCCACGCCGCCCTTGCCCATCGGCGAAACCGCGCCGTTCATGTCGATCGACACGTGGCCGATCTCGCCCGCCATCGAATACGCACCGCGGTAGAGGTTGTTGTTGATCAACAGGCCGCCGCCGACGCCCGTGCCAAGCGTTAGGAAGACGGCGTGCTGGTAGGACTGCCCCGCGCCGTAGGTGCACTCGCCCACGGCCATGGCGTTGACGTCGTTGTCCACCCGCGCTGTCTTGCCGAAGCGCTTGGCCAGCAGCTCCGCCAGCGGCACCGCCGTCCAGCCGGGCACGTTCGTCAGGTCGTGCACGAAGCCCTTGGCGTAGTCGACGAAGCCCGGCACGCCCACGCCGATGCCCGCCCATTCCGCGTCCCGCGGCATGTCCGCCAGCAAGGGCTGGACGTGGCGCTCCACCTCGTCCAGCCAGCCGGGCACGCCCTTCAGCCCCGTCGTCGCGAAACTCGCCCGGGCGCCGACCGTGCCGCGTTCGTCCACGCGCGCCATCTTCACGAAGGTCCCGCCGAAATCCACGCCAATCGCGCACCGCTTCCGATTCTCGTTCATCGCCGTCCTTCCCATTGGAAAATCCGTTCCGCGTTCGCGAAGGTCGTCTCCGCGAGCGCCGCGGCGGTCGTCCCGCGCGCTTCGGCCAGCACTTCGGCCACGCGCGCCACGAGCGCCGGTTCGTTTACTTTCCCGCGAAACGGCTTGGGTGTCAAATAGGGACAATCGGTTTCGACCAGGAGCCGATCCTCGGGAACGAGCCGCGCCACCTCCCGCAGCGGCCCCGCGCTGTTGAAGCTGACGATGCCGCTGAAGCTGATGAAAAAGCCCAGCGCCAGCAGTTCCTCCGCGAACGCCGCGCCGCCCGTGAAGCAATGCAGGATGCCCGGCGGAGGGATCGGACCCCCACCGCCTTGCGCGGTGGGTGAACGAGTTGACGCGTTAGCCAACGCGTCCCCACCGAACTTATTCACCCATGGCACAAGGCCATGGGGGTCTGAAAACGATTTTTTCCACGCCGCGGCGAACTCGCCGAGCATCTCGACGGTGTCGTCGTCCGCATAGCGGCTGTGCACCACGACCGGCAATCGCCGCTCCGCGGCGAAGGCCAGCATGCGGCCGAAGAGCGCCCGCTGCGCGGGTGCGGTCTCCGCGGAATAGTAGTAATCGAGCCCGATTTCCCCCACCGCGACCACGGCCGGATCCCGCGCCAGTTCCGCCAGTTTGCCCAGGTCGTGCGGCTGGCCGACCTGGTCGCGGTCGTAGCCCACCGCCGCCACGAGCGTTTCCGGATGCTCCTGCGCCAGCCGAACCACCAGCGCGTTCGACGCCTCGGAACTGCCGACCGCGCACATCCGTTCCACGCCCGCGGCCTTCGCGCGCGCCAGCACCGCCGCGACGGTTCCCTCCGCCTCGAACGCGTCGAAATGCGCATGCGTGTCGAAAAGCCTCATGGCGGCCGCCGGGTCAATCGATCTTCTTGAAATGCTTCCGCGACGTGTCGAGCCCGGTGAGCTTCTCGAACGCCATCATGATCCGGTTTTTGCGCTCGCGGCGCGTCAGCACGTGGTCCGGATAGGCCCGGAACAGCCCTTCCGCCGGCGGCAGCCAATCCTGGATGGCCTTCGGATGCGCGCCTTCGAACGGCCGCAGCACGGTCGGATCGATTTCGGCGTAGGCGGTATTCTCGAAGGTTTTGGGCGTGAAGTGGCGGTAGGTGCCCTTCCACTTTTCGTTGAACTTCTCCTCCGGGCGGACCCATCCGTAGTGGTAGATGGTGGCGTCGGCGAACGCCGCGCGCGGATAGCGCATGCGCTTGTAGCTGGTCACCACGGAGAAAAACAGCCCCTTGGGGCCCCAGATCGGGATGTTGTTGCGCACGGCGCGCACTTCGCGGCGGTACCAGCGCGGCGAATGCGCCACCGTGTTCCGGTTGCCGTAGAAATGCAGGTAGCGGAAATAGAGCGCCTCGACGCCGCGGTCGCCCAGGTGCCGCTCCATCGCCGCGCGGATGCGCGGCAGATCGTCCTCGTGCAGCACTTCGTCGCCTTCGAGATAGAGCGCCCAGTCGCCCGTGCAGTTGAACAGCGCGATGGTCTTCTGCTGCCCGTAGATGAATCCCTTCACGCGCCACGAGCTGTCCAGATTCTCGTTCCACGTCGTCGGGATGATGCGGACCTTGGGATCGCCGATCGCGCGCAGCCGCGCCTCCGTGTCGTCGTCGCACGGCCCCAGCGCGACGACGAACTCGTCGACGAGCGGCAGGGCGGAACGGATCGATTCCACGAAGGGGAACTGCAGCCGCTGGGCGTTGCGGAGGAACGTGAACGCGCTGATTTTCATCGTCGGGCCCTTTGGATGTTCAGGCATTGAGGCCGCTGGTCAGGTCGAAGACGGCCATGAGCATGCTGATGGCGACGAAGCCGACGCCGACGGCGATCAGCAGCATCATGACCGGCTCCAGGATCGTGGTGAAGAGCTTGACGGCGCGATCCAGCTCGTTGTCGTAGCGGCGGGCGATGTGCTCCAGCGCCCCGGCCATGTCGCCGGATTCCTCGCCGATGGCCAGCATGTCCGTCAAGAGCTGCGGGAAGACGCCGTCCTGCGACAAGGGGCGGGAAATCGACGAGCCGTCGGTGACCCGGTCCTTCGCTTCGTGGATGGCCTGGGCGATGACGGCATTGCCGACCGTGTGCTCCACGATGGACAGCGCCTGCAGCACCTGCACGCCGTTGGCCAGCAGCGTGCCGAGGGTGTGGGCGAAGTTCGCGAACGCATTGGCGCGGACGATGTTCCCGACCGCCGGAATCTTGAGCATCAGGCGGTCCTTCCAATCGCGGCCCGCCGGCGTCTTCAACGTCTTCCGCAGGGCGGCCAAGCCGAAAAACAAGCCGATGGCCAGCACCCATCCGTATTTCAGCAAGCCCTTGCTGAGGCCAATGAGGATCTGGGTCGGCAGCGGCAGGCGGCCTCCAAGCTCCTCGAACATGGCCGAAAAGCGCGGAATCACGAAGATCATCATGAAAATCATCGCCCCCAGGCCCACCAAGGTCACGATCAGGGGATAGACCAGCGCCATGCCCACCTTTTCGCGCGCGGCCAGCACCCGTTCGTAGTGCTTCACGAGGCGCTCGAGCACGCCGGGCAGTTGCCCGCTGGCCTCGCCGGCCTTCACCATGCTGACGTACAGCGTGGGAAAGCTGTCGGCCCACCGGGACAGGGCGCCGGACAAGCTCGCGCCCGACACGATCTCGTCGCGCAGGTCCGTGACAATGGCGTCCTGCGCCTTGCCGGTCTTGCGCTGGGCCAGCGCATGCAACGCCGCGCCCAGCGTCATGCCCGACGCCAGCAGATCGGACAGCTCGCTGGTAAACAGCAACAGCTCTCCGATTTTCATCCGGGGGTGGGCGCGGAAACTTTTTTCGAACCGGAACCATTTCTTGCCCGCGGCGGCCGGGGCGGAAGGCTTCGGGACGGCGGCCGGCTTGGCCGCCGGTTTCCCGGCGGACGGCGGCTTGTCGGCCGGCTTGGGCGGCGCCTGGTTCCCCGCATCCGCCACGGAAATGGGCACCAGCCCCATCCGGCCCAGCTGCGCCATCAGCGCCCGCCGGTCGGGTGCGTCGAGAACCCCCTCCTGCCGTTCGCCGGTCCGGCTCTTGGCGATGTAGCGGAATTGCGCCATCGGTTTCCGGTCCGCGCGGCGGCGGCCGCGCTAGGACTCGTCCTCCGAGGTCACCCGGATCACTTCTTCCAGGGTGGTGGTGCCGGCCAGCACCTTGCGCCAGCCATCCATGCGCAGCGTGTGCATGCCGTGTTCCAGCGCGTGCATCTTGATGTCCGCCGAAGACTGGCGTTCCACCACCATCTGGCGGATGGGATCGGTCACCATGAGGATTTCGTAGATGCCGGTCCGCCCGCTGTAGCCGGTGCCGCGGCAATCCTCGCAGCCCACCGGTTCGCAGATGGTGCCCGTCAGCAGCTTGGAAATCGGGAACCCCACGCTTTCGAGGAACGGCATGTCCACCGTCCACGGCCGCTTGCATTTGGGGCACAGCCGGCGCACGAGGCGCTGGGCCACGAGCGCTTCCACCGAGCTGGCCACCAGGAAGGGCTCGATGCCCATGTCCACCAGGCGCGTGATGGCCCCGGCGGCGTCGTTCGTGTGCAGCGTGCTGAACACCAAATGGCCCGTCAGCGCGGCGCGGATCGCGATGTCCGCCGTTTCCTGGTCGCGGATTTCGCCGACCATGATGACGTCGGGGTCCTGGCGCAGGATGTGCCGCAGGCCCACGGCGAAGGTCAGGCCGATTTCGGGCTTCATCTGGATCTGGTTGATGCCGGCCATCTCGTATTCGATCGGATCCTCGACCGTCAGGATGCGCTTGTCCACGGAATTGATCGTGTGCAGCCACGCGTAGAGGCTGGTGGACTTGCCGGAGCCGGTCGGGCCGGTGACGAGCAGGATGCCGTGGGGCCGGCGGATCAGGCGGTTCAGGATGTCCTCGTCGTCCTTGAACAGGCCCAGCTTGTCCATGCCGTACATGCCGCTGGAGCGCATCAGCAGGCGCAGGCTCACGCTTTCGCCGTAGACGGTCGGAATGGTGGACACGCGCACGTCGATTTCCTCGCCCTTCACGCGCAGGCTGATGCGGCCGTCCTGCGGCAGGCGCTTTTCGGAAATGTCCATGCCCGCCATGACCTTGATGCGGCTGATGATGGCCGACTGGAACCGCTTCATCTGCGGCGGCAGGGGCGTCGGATGCAGCACGCCGTCGATGCGGTAGCGGATGCGCAGGTCGTTTTCCATCGGCTCGATGTGGATGTCGGTGCCCCGGTCGTGGTGCGCCTCCCAGATGATCTGGTTGACGAATTTCACCACGCTGGCGTCCTGGTCGAGACTGCTGAGGTCGCCCACCGACGGCCCGAGTTCCGCGTCCAGGTCGATCTGGTTGTCGGCGATCAGCCGATCGAGCGTGTCGGCGCCGACGCCGTAGAATTTCTTGGCGGCCTTTTCGATGTCGGCCGCGGGGCTGAGCGCGAATTTGACGCGGAGGCCCGACGCCAGGCGCAGGGCATCCGCCAGGCCGGGCCGGAACGGCTCGCTGGTCGCCACGCGCAGCGCGCCGGTTTCGATGGCGACGGGGATGACGTTGTACTGGAACACCGCCTTGGTCGGCACCTTTTCCAAAACTTCTCCCGCGATCGGCTTGTCGCCCACGCGCAGGTAGGGAATCTGCATCGCCCGGGCCAGGGCGGCGAGGAAGGCGTCTTCGCGGGCATATTCCAGCGCCACCACGGAGGCGGTCAGGACGCCGTCGTTTTCGCGCTGCTTGATGGCCAGCTCTTCGATCTGCGACGGGGTGAAAAGCCCCGTCGCCTCGAGCAACGCCGTCAGCCGGTTGGATGCCGCTCCCGCCATGCCGTCCCGCCTACGCCGGTTTCTCGGCCCGGGCCTCGGCCAGCAGCGCCAGCGCGCGGTCGAGCGCGTCCTGCACGGCGGACAGTTCGGCGGCGACCTGCTCGAGGCGGGCCGATTGGGCGGAACGCATCTGCTCCAGGAAAGCCCGCCGTTCCTGCAGCGACTCTTTTTCCGCCACGAGCCGGTCGACCTGCTGGTTGGCCATGGCCAGCGCCGCGTCCAGCTGCCGGATGGTTTCGCCGGGGTCTTCGTCCTCGGAAACCGGCGCGGGCGGCGCATCCACGACCGGCGCTTCCGGCGTGTCCGAATCGGGAATCGGCACCTGCACCGGTTTGCCGCAGCTCGCGCAGGGCACCATCAGGCCGGCGCCGGCCGATTCGATCGCCATGTTCTTTCCGCAGAAGGGGCAATCGAACAGGATATCGCCTTCGCGCACGTCCGCGGGATTCGCCGCCGGATAGGATTCGGGATTCATGGGGTTCCTCCGTTCGTTTCTTCCGCCTCGGGCGACGGCGCCGGGAACATGGATGGCTTGGGCTCGTCCTTCTTGGAGCTTTTCAACAGGGCCTGGCGGGGCTTGCGTTTCGCTTTCGGCTCGGGAGCCGGCTCCGGCGCCGCCTCGGGCGCGGCGGAAACGGCCGGGTCGAACACGAAGGGCGCGGTGGTCGTGGCCTCCGCCGGCGCCGGCAGGGGGCTGCCCGGGACGGAGGCGGGGGATTCCGCCGTGCCCGGGCTTTCCGCGCTGGAGGCCTCCGCCTGCGCCTTCATGGTTTCCTCCAGTTCGCGGCCGAAGGCTTCCGGATCCATGGCGTCGGGCGTGGGCTTCGGCATGGCGGCCGCCGGCGCGATCACCGCCACGGGCGGCGCGGATTTCTCCGATTCGCCCGCCGGCGTCTTCACGTGCGCGCGCCGGCTTTCCGCCTTCGCCGCTTTCTTCATCTGGCGGAGGTCGGACGGCGAGAACGGCGCCAGGGGGCTGTCCGACCAGCCGCGGTACCAATCTTCCGCCGCGACGTTCGACGCGCGGTGCAGGCGTTCGGTTTCCGAGCGGGCCTCGTCCGGCGTAATCAGCACGTACGGCGTCAGCAGCACCAGCAGTTCCGTCCGCTTGCGCGTCGTGTTGTCGCTGCGGAACAGCGCGCCCAGCAGCGGAATGCTCCCGAGAATCGGCACGCGCGCGTCCGACGCCGAGTAGTCCGTCTGCACCAGGCCGCCCAGCACGACCGTCGAACGGCTCGGCACGGACAGCTGCGCCTTCATTTCCCGCTTGTTGATGGAGTACATCGTGTCGCCGCTGCCCACTTCCACGGGGTCGCCCAGGGTGTCCGCCGTCTGGGTGATTTCCAGCGTGACGTAGCGGGACGGATTGATGCGCGGCTTCACCGTCAGTTCGACGCCGACGTCCTTGTACTCGTAGTCCGACCGGACGGTGCCGCCGCTGTCCGTGTCGCCCGTCCGGACCGGGATCTGCTGGCCGCTCATGATGTTCGCTTCGGTGTTGTCGGTCGTCAGGATCACCGGCGTGGACAGCACGCGGGCCTCGCCCGACGACGCCGCCATGCTCAGCACCGCGTCGAGGTTCAGGTCCGCGAAGGTGAAGAAATAGCTCAGGCCGGAGCCGCCGCCGAACGCCCGGGTGATGGTGTCGCCGGCCGCGGTCGAGAACTTGTTCTCGCCGAAGTTGCCGCCCCACGAGGCGACGGGATCGCGCACGCTCACGCCGTTGACGGTCTTTTGGCTGTAGCTCGTCATGGACTTTTGCAGCCAGTTGACGCCGTAGGTCGTGGTGTTGTTGAGGCTCACCTCGAGGATGACCGCCTCGATCAGCACCTGCGCCAGCATGATGTCGACCTTCTTGATCACGCCCTGCAGCTCCGCGATGTCGCCCTTGGTGCCCATGAGCAGCAGCGTGTTGGTGCGCTTGTCCGCGAGGATCTTCGTGTTGGGGGAAAGCTGGCCGATCTTGCCCGTCGTTTCGGCGGACGCCTTCGTCCGGTCCGACGCCGCCGCGCGCGCCCGGACGAGTTCCTCCAGCGCCCGCGCGCGCGAATCGGTGGACGCGGCCGCGTCGCCCGTCTGGGGCGCCGCGGTCGCGTCGGCCTTCGCCACGCCGATGAAATCGTTCAGCAGGCTCGCGACCTCTTCGGCGTCCGCGAACTCCAGCGCGAACACCTCCACGATCACTTCCGGATTCACCGGCCGGTCCAGCACCGCCACGATCTTGTCGAAAAACACGAAGTTCGACGGCCGCGAAATGACGATGATGATGTTGGTCCGCTCGTCCGCCAGCACTTTCACCTTGCCCGACACGATGCCGCGCTCGGCCATGGCCGCCTCGAGCGCCGCCGCCGTGTCCGGTTCCGGCGCGGCCGCCGGCTGCCGGGCCCGGATGTTGCTGGGCGTCCGCCGGCCCAGCGCCGTTCCGGGCTGCGCCACCTGCGCGACTTCCTCTTTCTTCTCCCCCTGGCTGTCGCTGACCAATTCGTTCAGGCGCGCGGCGATGTCCGACGCCTTCGCGTGCTGGATCTCGTACACGCGCGTCTCGATGCGCGTTTCCGTGGGCTGGTCCACCAGCTCGAGGATTTCGTAGATCCGCTTGAGGTTGGCGGACGTCTCCGTCACCAGCAGGCTGTTGATGCGGTCGAACCGCTGGGCCTTGCCGTAGCCGTGGAGCAGTTCCTTGACGACGTTCACCGCGTCTTCCATCTCCAGGTACTTCAGGTTGATCATCTGGCTGACCAGCGCGTCGCTTTCCGGCGGGCCGCCCTCGGGGGCTTCCCGCTGGATCGCCATGCCCTCGGCGGGCGCCTGGTCCGTCTGCACCACGCGGTAGAAGCGGGTCCCCAGCGGCACCAGCGTGATTTTGCTCATCGTCAGCAGGCTGTCCATCGCCTGGATCATTTCGGCGTGCGTCAGCTTGTCCTGCGCCTTGAACGTGAACGTCGCGGCGATGCCGGGCGCCTTGATCATCGTCCGGCCCGTCAGTTCCGAATAGCGGTCCAGCAGCACGTCCAGCGGCGCGTCCTTCAGGTTCAGCTGGTACAGTTTCTCGCCGCTGTCCGACACGGACGTTTCCATTTCGGATGCGCCCGCGCCGTCCGGGGCGGACGGGCCGGAAGGCGCGAACCCCCCGCGCGGCGGCGGCGAAGCCCGCAGTCCGCTCCGGGGCGGACGGCGCTGGCCCGCCGGCGGCATCTGGCCTTCTTCGCCCGGCGGAGGCGGGGGCGGCTGGCCCTCCCCTTCGGACGGCGGCGGCGGCGCGCCGGAATCGTCCTGCGGCGCCGGCGGATCCCCCGCGGCCAGATCCTGGGCGAACGCAGGCGCCGGCAGGGACGCCGCGACGAACGCGGCAATCAGCAACCAGGTCAGGCTTCGGGCGGAGGCGGAGATGCGGTTGGGCGTCATGTTCGTTCCATTAGGGTTGTGCGGCCGGTTCTTCCGCCGGCGCGGGCGCGGCGGCGGAAGGCGGGCTCTCCGTTGGGCCGGCGTCCCGGCGATAGGCGTAGTCCATCGTAAACGATCCTTTGAGGCGGCCCGCCGGCATATCCTTCCCGCCGGCGGGCTGCACGGACAGCTGGCGCACGTCCGACACCGCGCCTTGCGACTGCTGCGCATAGAGGAAATGCACCAGCGACGGCAAATCGCCTTCCCAATAGCAGGTCAGCGCGGTTTCGTACAGATCTCCCGCCTGCCGTTCCGCGTCCGCTTCCCGCCGCGTCAGCACGAGCCCCTCCTGCCCGACCATTTTCTCCAGATTCAGGAGCAGTTCCGCTTCCGCCTTCTTGCCGGCGGGATACGTCGGCAATCCCCGCCGGAACTCCGCCAGGCGGCCTTCGACGGTTTCCCGGCTGGCGAGGATCTGCTCGGCCGCTTCCCGGCGCGCCTGCAAATCCTCGCGCTGGACCCGGAATTCCCGCCATTCCGCGAACTTCGCTTCGAGGGCCAGATAGGTCAGCGCCAGCACCACCACCGCCGCCGTGAGGCCCAGCAAATTCATTTCCCGCGCGGCGATTCTCACGGCTCGTCCTCCCCGATCCCCGGCAGGCGAATGGTCACGCCGAACTGGGAGCGGTTCCCCTGCGGCGTATTCCGCGTGCTGATGCCCTCGGATTTCACTTCGAGAAACAGCTCGGCCTTTTCCAGCGCCTGGATGAACGCATACACCTTGTCCGGCACGTCGGCCTCGCCCCGCAGCGAGAGCGAAGCGCCCTTGCGGTAGACGTACGACGTCAGGTCCGCCCCGGCCGGCAAGGACTCCGACACCCGGCGCAGGCACTCCAGCGCGGAATGCGTGCGGTCCGCGTACTGCGTGAACTCGGCCACCTTGGCCCGCAGGCGCCGGACGTCCAGCGCGGGCCCCTCGATCGCCTCGACCTGCGCGCGCAGCCGCGCCAGCCGCCCCCGCTGCACGTTCAGCAAAACCCAGAACGCGCCGACGCCGACCAGCCACGCCGCCGCGAAGACGGTGGCCGTCCGCAGCCATTTCCGGCGCGTCTGCCGGATTTCTTCCGCCGCCCGCCAGTCCGCCGGCGTCAAATCCATCGCCAGCGCGTCCGTCCGTTCCGCCAGCCGCCGGGCCACGCCTTCCGACGCCGTCGGCAGGTCGTCCAGCGCATGGGCGAACACCGCCTCCAGCCCGAGGGCCTTGCGCAGCCGCTCCGCGCATTCCGCGGGCCACGCCGCTTCATGGAAGACGTGCAGGGTCGGCGCGCCCGTCCCGCCCCACTCCGTTTCCAGCGACGTCAGCGAGTCGGCGATCTCTTCCACGCATTCGTCGATCCATCCGTCGCGTTCCGCGCCCTCCGCCGCCACCGCCCCCGGCAGCGACCGGAACATCAGCGGCGCCCCGTCCCGAACCACCAGCATGTCCACGCCCGCGGCGGCCGCCCGCAGCAGGATCTGCGATCCGTGCGCCGGAATCTTCCCGCTGCGCTGGACGCCCCGCCACCAGCCCAGGGCCTCCGAATCCACTTTGTCCGGAAGCGCGCCCGCCTCCTGGAACAGGCGGCCCAGCGACTCCACGTCCTCGCGGCGCACCACCGCCATGCAGACCAGCGAAGACGCGCCCGAGGCCTCCAGCACTTCCACCCCCGAAATCACCGTTTCGACGGGGAACGGCGAAAACTTGTCCGTCTGCAAGTCGGCCATGCCCCGCAATTCTTCCCCATCCGTGCTCGGCAGCAGCGCCACCCGCAGCAGCGTCCGCTCCATGGGCAGCGCGATGGCCAGCGGTCCCTTGAACTCGCGGAGATGCGGTTTCAGCGCGGCGGCCAATCCCGCGCCGTCCGCCCCTTCCGCCGCCGGCAGCTCCGCATGGCCGCGGGCATGGACCTCCCACGTTTCTTTCATGCGCCGCAACACCGTCCATTCCAGACGGTTCTGTCGCCAGCACGCACCGGTCGTCCACGAGATCGCCATGCCTAGAGATTCCTCACCATTACAATCAAATATTCTAGCCCCCCCTTTCCCGCCAAGCAACAGGATTCATCGCCGCCGCCCAAAATACCGCCCGTTGCGCCGCCGAATTCGGCATTGCCTTCCCCCCGCCCTTCCCGCACACTGGATGCCGGCATGTACAGATTGCTCTTCCTATCCGGACGCTACCAAGGCAAGCGCCTCGTGGTCCGCCAGGCCGTCGCCTTGGTCGGCCGCGACGCCGCGTGCCACCTGTTCCTGCCCGACGACGACCTCCTCGCCCCCCGCCATGCCCGGTTCGAAGAACGCGGCACCGGCGTCTTTCTCTCCCGCCTCTCCCCCGCGACGCCCGTCGAGCGCAACGGCGCGCCCATCGCCGACGCCGTCCGGCTCGTCCACGGCGACGAACTGCTCATCGGCCAAACCCGCATCCAGTTCCAGGAGATCATCGCCCCCCACAAGCGCCTGCGGCCCAGCATCGGCCTCCTCCAGCCCGCCGCGTTTCTCTTCGCCGCCGCCATCGTCGCCGCCGAAATCGCCCTGCTGGCGTTCCTGGCCGACTGGCCCCGGCGCGTCATCCTTCCCGAAACCGAACGGGCGGACATCGCCCGCGCCGAACGCATCCGCGCCGCCGCCAAGGGCGACTCCGCCTCCCCCACCGGCGCCGTCGCCAAAGCCGCCGCCCCCGCGTCCGTCGTCGTGCTGCCGGGAACCGCCGCCGCCACCAACGCCGCGCCCGACGCCGCGTCCACGAACCGGCCGGCCGCCGCCATGCTGGAAGACGCCGACTTCGCCCCCGCCGACACCAACGCCTCCCTCGCCGTGCTCCCCCAGGTTTCCGCCGCCGACGTCCGCATCGAGCAGGCCCAGCGCCTCCTCGCCGAGGCCTCCGCCGCCGCCCAGATGAAAAAATACGACAAGGCCGTCCGGATTCTCGACCAAATCCACCAGACCGCCCCCGGCTTCCTGCCTGCCCACGCCGAACACGCCCGCCTGCTCGAAGCCCGGGGCGACCTCGACGCCGCCCAGCAGCGCTGGACCCAGATCCTCGGCCTCGCCCCCGACCCGTCGCCCTTCCGGACCCAGGCCCTCGAGCAGCGCGAACGCCTCGCGAACCTCCAGACCCTCCAGACCCGGATCCTCCAAACCCCGCAACCCTCCGATCCCGACCGCCTGCCCCGCGACATCCGCATCGTCGCCCCCTCCGTCACGAAAATGCCGTCCGACGCCGACGTGGACGAAATGCGCGTCCTGACCGCCACGCTGGAGCTTTTCTCCGACGAAAAGCTCTTCCGCAACGCCGTCGTCCAGGTCTTCGCCACGTTCTACGACGCCGCCGAAGGCGGAACGCCCCGCCCCACCCGCGCCATCGCCGGACCCTCGCCCATCGTGCTCGGCACGGCGTTCGCCAACCAGCGCAGCGCCGCCGTCGAAGCCACCTACGTCGTGACCCGCGGCCTCCGCGCCCAGGAAGAGCGCGACACCGGCCAAGCGCCCGCCTACTACGGATTCACCCTCCACGTGTTCGCCGGCCAGATCCTGCAGGACGCCTTCGCCCGGCCCAAGAAGCTCCTCGAGCTGCCCATCCACTTCCCCGCCCCCGGGAATTGATTTCCCCCCCGCGCGGAATCAGCCCAGCCCCTCCGTCGCCGCCATCGCCGCCGCCACGTCGTTCTCCACCGGCGTCGGCTCGCCCGCCGCCTTCCGCGCGCTGGCGACGTCTTTCAGCCCGTTGCCGCTGACCAGGCACACCGCGGTCTCGTCTTCCCGGACGATCCCCTCCGCCGCCGCCTTCTTCAGCCCCGCCCACGCGCACGCCGCCGCCGGCTCCGCGAACACCCCCGCCCCCCGCGCGATTTCCGGAATCGCCGCCAGGATGTCGGCGTCCGGCACCGCCACCGCCGCGCCGCCCGACTCGACCACCGCGCGCACCGCCGCCAGCCCGTCGCGCGGAATATCCACCGAAATCGAATCCGCCACCGTCGTCGCCGCCACCGGCGCGACCTCCACGGCCTTCCAGTCCGGCGCGCGCTTCCCGGCCTTCCGCAGCTTCCAGACCGCCTCGGCGATCGCCCGGCTTTCCGCCGACTGCGCGCACAGCATCTTCGGCGTCCGGTCCGCGATCCCCGCCTCCTGCAGATCGCGGAAGCCCTTCCAGACGCCGGCGAGGATGTTGCCGTCGCCCGTCGGCACCGCGACCCAGTCCGGAATCCGGCCCAGCTGCTCGTACAGCTCGAATGCCGCCGTCTTCTTGCCTTCGCGCGTGAAGGGATTGTGCCCCGTGTTGCGGTTGAACCAGCCCCGCCGCGCGCAGACCTCCATGCACAGGTCGAACGCGTCGTCGTACGTCCCCTTCACCGCCAGCACCGTCGCCCCGAACACCAGCAGCTGGGCGATCTTCGCCGCCGGCGCCTTCTCCGGCACGAAAATCACGCACGGCATCCCCACGCTCGCCGCCAGGCACGCCATCGAGCTGCCCGCGTTGCCCGTGCTGGCCCCGCACAGCACGCTCGCGCCGATTTCCCGCGCCCGCACCAGCGCCACCGCCCCCGCGCGGTCCTTGAACGACGCGCTCGGGTTCTGCCCGTCGTCCTTCACGTACAGCTTCTTCAGCCCCGCCTTCGCCCCCAGCCGCGGCGCCTCGTACAGCGGCGTCATCCCCACCCGCAGCGGCGACGCCCAATCCAGCCGCGACGTCGGCAGCAGCGCCCGGTAGCGGAACACGTCGCGGCGCTCCTCGTCGATCCACCAGCGCCGCTCCGCCCCTTTCGGCCACGCGTAGCGCACCTCCAGGTTCCCGCCGCACGCCGGGCACGCGTACCCCCCGAAATCCGCCCCTTGCTCCGTCCCGCACCGGAAACACCGAAATCCGCTGAAACATGTTTTCATGGCCCGCCAGTATGCCCCACTCCGCCCCCGCGCGCAAGACCCCGCCCGGTTTTACGTACTACGTACAACTTTTTTACGTTCTACGTAAAATTCCGGAAAATGTTTTACGTACTACGTAAAATCCGAAAATAATTGTCCGCCGCGCGGCCTCCTTCGGCTATACTGGCCCGCCGTGAAGACGCCCCCGCCCCCAAAGCCCCCCCCGGCCGACGCCGCGGGGTTCGAACGCTTCCAGGCCGAACTCGCCCGCCTCGTCGCCCAGTTCGAGAAGAACTTCAAGCAGTACCAAAGCGCGGCCTACGACGAAGCCGGCGTCCGCCAGGAATTCCTCGATCCCCTCTTCCGCGCCCTCGGGTGGGACGTCGAGAACAAGCGCGGGCTGATCCCCCAGCACCGCGAAGTCGAACTCGAAAGCCGCACCGAAATTTCCGGCCGCCAGAAGCGCGCCGACTATCTCTTCCGCACCGACCGCCAGGACCGCTTCGTCTGCGAGGCCAAAAAGCCCGCCGAATTGGACTCGACATCTTCGTCTTCTGGCATAAATTACGATTATGCGTTCGATTGAACTATTTTCCGGTGCAGGGGGGCTGGCTCTTGGGCTGGAACAGGCTGGGTTTGATTCCGTTGCCCTGTTTGAGCGAGACAATGCCCCATGCTCTATCTTCTGATTTTATGAACTCTTTACCATTTGTACTGGGCGAACTTTATGCCCATGATTATATAATTAAGGAGTTAAAGATCGGAAATTCTGGCGGAATTCGCATTGCAATGGCTAATAGAACGAGTGTTGATCGCGTCGTTTTATTTTCCACTTCGGAACAAGAGGCGAATCCAACTGAGAACCCCTATGAAGATCGAGCCAAGGGCGCTATTCTCACCTATACGGGATCGGGCAAAATCGGCCACCAACACCTGTCTGGCCAAAATGTAAGAATCACACAACAAGAACTCGATTTTTTTCCAATTTATGTCTTTTCTCTTTTTCGCCACCGCAAGGCCCCCGGCTCGCCGGACAGACGCTGGCGATTCTCGGGCATTTACAAGTACCTTGTTCACACCCGTGAAAATCAAACTGATTTGCTTGGCTCTGATCGAAACGCATGGATTTTCAAACTATTGCGGCTTGATATTCACAGTGCCCACCCTGATCTAGAAGTCAGTATTCGCAAGTATATTGCCGGCGCGTTTGCCGATCCATTACTTAGCGCTCATGCATTGTTGGGAGAATCAGCTGGCTACTCGGCTAAAGAAATCGAAATCGTCATTGGAAAACTCAAGAATCTAAACCCATTTGCCTTTGAAGATTTTGTTAAACAAGTGCTCGTCGCCTCAGAATTTAGAGAGGTTCATGTAACCAGACATTCTTCCGACGGAGGAATTGATGTCGTCGCGCGGATGCCACTCATGGTTTGGCCCGTTGAGTCTAATATTATTCAAGTGCAAGCCAAGCGCTGGTCGCATCCAGTCGGAAGAAGAGAGGTTGCAGAACTAAGGGGAAGTCTCCTACCAAAAGCCATCGGGGTGCTTGTTACGACTGGCAATTACGCCAGAACCGCCATTAAAGAAGCCGATCGTCCCAATCTATTTCCCATTTCGCTTGTAGACGGGCATAAGCTTGCTTCAACTGTAATCCGGCTGAAAATGGCTGTTGGTTAATTCTATAAGAGGTGAACCACTATGAGTAAAGAAGCCTGCTATTCACCCGTCGTCCTTTACAATGAGGAAATTAGGCTGGTAATCAATGCTCTTCGCACCTCTGGGCATGAGTCACTGGCGAGCATGATTAATGCAAAGGCACGTCGCTCAAAAAACGATGTCCGGTATGTCGCAGCACTTCCTTCACTTGGCGATTTTGATTTTGATGTTGACGATGAACCTGTTGTCTCGTCCGGGGAGGGTGGTGCCTATGTCATGGTTTGGCGTTGGGTTTCAGATGACCAAGCCGGCGTGCGATTTCTGAAAGACCGGCCTTCGTCTAAGATTTCATGATCCGCTTGTTCCGCCCCATTTGGAACAAGGAGGTAAAAATCTGCTACGGCCTTGGCAAGCATGGAGACAATGCCGACACCCGCAAAAATAAGCGCTCGCCTTGGGATACCATGCACCCCGGGCGCAAGTGGGCTGCCGATACCACGACAGACCAAATGGCGCTGAGCGAAATCGAAGCTAAAATCAAATCTCACTTCGATCAGCACCGAATAATTCCCGACACAAAAAAGCTATTTAAACTGTTGTCGCTCGAATAAGCCGCCAGCGCTCTTTCACTAATCAACCGCATCTGGACATTTTAACGACCCTCCTCCCGCGCTATGCACGACCAGCTGGTTTCGTTGGTGGACAAGATGCTGCTGCTCGTTCCGAAGCTGCGGACGGCGAAATCGGAGGGGGACCGTGCGACGCTGGCGAACGCGGTGGCGGCGACGGACCGGGCGATCGACGCGCGGGTCTACGAGCTGTACGGCCTGACGGCCGAGGAAATCGCGCTGGTGGAGGGGACGGGAAAGTGAACCTCAATCCGTTTCAGCCCATGGTATTCCGCAAGCCCCTTGTTGGCCGGGGCCGCGGGTTCAAATCTAGGGGGTTGACTCCTGCTCAGGCGCTGGTATGTTACCCGTACAAAACACCCCCGGTAGCTTCGGCGAAAGGGTGCAGGGCCGGTTCGCAAGAGCCGGTCCTTGCTTTTTCTTGCGAGGGCCCATGAAAACCATCGTCTATGTCGATGCCTTCAACCTCTACTACGGCGCCCTCAAGGGCACTCCCTACAAGTGGCTGGACCCCATGGCGCTTTGCCGGGCCATGATCCCTCAGAATGCCGTCACGCGCATCAAATACTTCACGGCGCGCGTCCAAGCTCGTGCGGATGACCCGTCCAAGCCCCAGCGCCAACTGTTCTATTTGCGCGCCCTCCAAACGCTGCCGAACGTCGATATCGTTTTCGGGCACTACCTGACCCACGTGACCTGGATGCCCTTGGCCAAGCCGCAGCCGGGACAGAATCCCTTTGCCCATGTCATCAAAACCGAGGAAAAGGGCTCGGACGTCAACCTCGCCTCGCATCTCCTTATGGATGCCTTCGACAATGCCTTTGATTGCGCGGTCGTCATCAGCGGCGATTCCGATCTGCTAACCCCGGTCCAAATGGTTCTCAACCGCTTCCATAAATCCGTGGGCGTGCTCAATCCTCAGAAAATCGAGTGCAAGGCCTTGAAAGGCGTCGCCCGATTTTACAAGCACATCCGTGAACCGGCCCTCCAGGTCAGCCAATTCCCGCCCGTCTTGACGGACAAGCAAGGCGCTTTCCACAAACCCCCGACTTGGTGAGGTCGATCATGTCCAAGTTGCGCGCGGCGAAATCGGAGGGGGACCGTTCGACGCTGGCGAACGCGGTGGCGGCGACGGACCGGGCGATCGACGCGCGGGTCTACGAGCTGTACGGCTTGACGGCCGAGGAAATCGCGCTGGTGGAAAAGTCCTAGTGTTGCGTACGTGGCACGGGCATCTTGCCCGTGTTCATGGGCAAGATGCCCATGTAACGATGGGGCGGCCTGCAAAGCCGGGGCTGTTGCAAACGCTAGAGCATATTGGTCTATTCCGTAGCCGCCGAAACCAACCGGGACGAAGTCGTCCCGGCTCCAAGCAGCCAGGGATCCCGTCGTTGGAGCCCCCGACGACCCCGTCGGGGGATGTTGGGCGGCTGCATATTTCGCAAACCGTTCTCAAGCGTGGACCGCGTACCCGACCCGTTCGTTGTCCAGCCTTCAGGCTGGGTTTGTGCATCCAATTGCAACTGCGCCCAAAGGCGCCCCGCCGCCGCATCGAAGCCGCCGCATCGAAGGTTGAAAACGCGCGGCAAAAAATATATACTTGTTTTCGTGACTGATTTTCTTCCATGGGCCCGGCAGGCGTTCCGCGCGCTGCACGGCTTGCCGGACGCCGGCAACGCCGTCCTCCCGCCGGAAGCGCGCCACCGGTTGGCCGCCTGGGCGCGGCGCCACCGCCTGACCGGCCTGCTGCAAGCGGGCCTGCCGGAGGCCGGCGAACCGCTGCGCTCCACCGCCTACGGCCAGGCGCAGCATACGGCGCGCTGCACGCACGAAGCGGAACGCCTCTTCGCCTTGCTGGCCCCCCGCCTGCAAACCCTGGCGCTGCTGAAAGGCCCCGCGCTCGCGGCGCAGGCCTGGCCCGAGGCCGGTCTGCGCCAATTCGACGACCTCGATTTCCTGTGCGCGGACCGCGATTTTCCGGCCTTCGCCGCCGGCATGGCGGACGCGGGCTACGCGCCGGAAATCGGCGATCCGCGCCGTTCCGCCCACCTGTGGCACTTTGGCTGGGGCGCGGCATTCCGCCACCCGGACGGATTCGCGGTGGAAGTGAAGCGCCGCTTCTTTCCTCCGCATTACCCGTGGCCCGGCCGCTGCAACCCCGGCTGGAAATCGGCCTTCGCGGACCAGAAGCTGGACGCCGCCGCCGTCCGCGCCCCGACCCCCGCGCTGCATCTGCTGCTGGGCTGCCTGCACGCCGTCTGGCACGGCTGGGCCCGGATGGCGTGGATCGCGGACGTCGCCGGCCTGCTGGCGCGGCACCCGCGAATCTCATCCCAGGCGCAGGCGCTGGCGGCATGCTGCCCCTTCGCGGAAAACGCCCTGGCGGCCGGATGCGGCGTCGCCGAAGCCGTCTTCGGCCCCGGCCTCTGCCCCGCCGCCGCTCCGCCCGGCGTCGTCCCCCAGGCCGTCGCCCTGTTCAATGGATCCGCCCGGGCCATGGGCGGTCGCGAACTCCGCCGCTTCCACCGGCAATTCATGACGAAGACGGAAGTCTTTTCGTATCGCCTCCGCCGGATCGCCACCCCCGGCGACGGCGATTTCCTGTGGATCTCCCTCCCCCCCGCCCTGCGCGGACTGTATTGGTTCCTCCGCCCCCTGCGCGGCGCGATCTACGGGAAGTCCCCCTATTAGCCCCCCCCGGCGGGTCCGCCCGCGAAACTTCCCGCTCCCGCTTGACATCCTCCGGAGGGCATGGTTGATTGTTCCGCGTGAATTCCCATCGGCGCTATTTCCGCTTCATCTTTAGGTCGCCGGACGCACGGTCCGGATCGGCCCGGTGAACTTGCCGCCGGGAACCCGTCCGAAACCCGCGCGTCCGGCGAAACGGATGCGCGGTTTTTGCGTCCATCCCCGAACCGTGAACTCTGAACCCTGAACCTTGAACCCCGGAATTCCCCCATGATCATCGTCCTCAAACGAAACAGCAGCGAAACCGACATCGCCACCGCCAGCGACATGGTCTGCTCCCTGCGCTACCAGCCGCGCGTCATCCGCGGCGTCGAACAAACGGTCATCGCCTGCGTCGGCGACGAACTCAGCCACCAGTCCCTCGACGTCCTGCGCAACCTGCCGGCCGTCGAGTCGGTCTTCCCCGTCCAGAAGAAATTCAAGCTCGTTTCCCGCGAATACCACCCGCAGGACACCGTCGTCGACGTCCGGGGCGCGAAAATCGGCGGCGGAAACGTCGAAATCATCGCCGGGCCCTGCGCGCTGGAATCCTACGACCAGTTCCGCGCCGCCGTGCGCGACCTCGTCGCCTGCGGCATCCGGATCGTCCGCGCCATGCCCTACAAGCCGCGCACCTCCCCCTACGATTTCCAGGGCCTCAAGCAGGACGGCCTCCGGATCATGCGCGACGTCAAAAAGGAATTCGGCGTCGCCCTGATTTCCGAAGTGCCCGGCCCCGACAAGATCGAGCCCCTGCTCGAGGTGGCGGACCTCTTCCAGGTCGGCGCCCGCAACGCCCAGAACTACGACCTGCTCGAGCAGATCGCCAAGGCCGGCCGGCCCGTCCTGCTCAAGCGCGGGCTCGCCAGCACCATCGAGGAATGGCTCACCGCCGCCGAATACCTCATCGTCAACAACTGCCCCCAGGTGATCCTCTGCGAGCGCGGCCTGCGCTCGTTCGACCCCAGCACCCGCAATTTGCTGGATCTGGGCGCGGTCGCCGTGGCCAAGCGGCTCTCGCATCTGCCCGTCGTGGTCGATCCCAGCCACGCCGCCGGCGCGCGCCACCTCGTGGCGCCCCTGGCCCGCGCCGCGCTGGCCGTCGGCGCCGACGGCCTCATCGTCGAGGCGCATCCCGACCCGCTCAACGCCTTCAGCGATGCCGCCCAGCAGCTCGAAAGCGGCAAGTTCCGGCAATTCATGGACGACCTTGCGCCGTGGATCGATCTCGCCCGCAAATCCCGTCTCGCCCCCAGCCCCGTCTGAACCGGAAAGGACCGCCGTGAACGCCCCCGTCTTCTATCTGGGCCCCGAAGGAACCCATTCCCACGAGGCCGCCCTGCGCCGCTTCGGCCCGCAGGCCCGTCTCGTCCCGTGCCTTTCGCACCACGAGATCTTCTCGCGCCTCTGCGCCTCGCGCGCCCGGCCGCGCCCGCGGGCCATCGTGCCCGTCGAAAACTCCAGCGAAGGGCCCGTCACCCAGACGCTCGACCAGCTCGCCGACCATGCCGCCGTCGGCATTCTCGACAGCTTCTCGCTGCCGGTGCCGCAGCACCTGATGGCCCTGCCGGGCACCCGGCTGGCCGCCATCCGCCGGGTCTACAGCCATCCGCAGGTCCTCGGCCAGTGCCGGAACTCCCTCGCGCGCCTCCTGCCGCGCGCGGAACTGGTGCCCGACGCCAGCACGGCCACCGCCGCCGGCCGGGCGGCCCTGGAACCGGGCTCCGCCGCGATCGCTTCCGGAACCGCCGCCGCGCTGCGGCGCCTCGCCGTCCTGCGGAAAAACATGCAGGACAGCGAAAAAAACGTGACGCGCTTTTTCACGATCGCCGCCGGCCCGGCCAAGCCCCCCGCCGCCGGCCCGGCGCGCAAGCTCCGGTCGCTCGTCTATCTGGTCATCGGCAACCGCCCCGGCGCCCTGCTGCACGTGCTGGCGCCGTTCGACGCCTCCGAAATCAACCTCACCTTCATCCAGAGCCGCCCCCTGCCCGGACGCCCGTGGGAATACGGGTTTTTCATCGAGGCCGCCACGGACTGGCGCTCGGCCTCCGCAAAAGCCGCCTGGCAGCTCGTGCGCGCCCTCTCGGAATCCGGCCGGCGGATCGGCACCTATCCCGTCCTCTAGCATGGAAGCGCTCTCCCACCTCCGCCACCTCATCGCCGCCCTCGACGAGGCCGTGGTGGACAGCCTGTGCGTCCGCGCCCAGCGCCGGCTGAACGAGTCGCTCTACGTCCTGCCGGACGCCCCCGTCCCCGCCTTGCAGGCGCTGGCCGGTCAATTCGCGGAATCGCCCACGCTGGCGGGGCGCATCCACATTCTCCGAACGCCCTACCTCCGCCAATGGCTGCCCGCCCTGTGCGATCCGGGCCACGACAAAGGCCAGCCGGCGTGCCTCTCCGCCGACGGCGCGTGCCTCGAAGCGATCGCGCACCGCCTCGCGCTCTCCGTCCACGTCGCCACCCGCAAGCGCGAAGCCCTGCCCCCCGCCCTCCAGTCCGCCGTCCTCGCCGGAGATCCCGCCCGGATCGAACGCGCCATCACGCATCCCGAAGTGGAGGAAGACGTGCGCGCCCGCGTCAAGGCCCTCGCCGCCGCGCGCGCGCCGCATTCCGAAATCCCCGCGCGCGTCGCCGCCGTCTACGCCGACGGAATCATCCCCCTCTCCCGCAAAATCCAGGTATGCGGCCTTTTGGCCCATCCCTGATCCGACCGCGCCCCCCCCTCCGCTCCCCCGCGCTCCCGCGCAGGGTCGGGGCCGTCCCTTTTTGGGCTTTTCTCCCGCCCCCTCCGCATGGCATCTTCGGCGCGCCATGAAGAAAACCATCGCCATCACGCTCGAATCCGGCCAGAAGATCACCTGCCCCTCCCAGACCCTCGTCGGGGAATTGCTCCACGAGCCGGCGGACCCCGCGACGGGCCTGCCCTATCTCGGCGCGCTGGTCAACAACGAGCTGGTCACGTTCGCCTACACCCTCGACATCGACTCCTCCGTCCGCTTCGTGACCATGGCCTCCCCCGGCGGCATGCAGATCTACGTCCGCTCCCTCTCCTTCCTGCTCGCCAAGGCCGTCAAGGACCTCCATCCCGGCGCGCGCTTCTCCGTCGAGCACGCCCTCGGCCCCGGCCTCTACTGCGAATTCGAAACCGGCGGCGTCCGCGGCATTTCCCCCGAACAGGCCGCCGCCCTCGAAGCCCACGTGCGCGACCTCGTCGCCACCAACCGCCCCATCCTCCGCCAGCGCATCTCCTACACCGCCGCCATCGAGCAGTTCACCCAGAACGGCCAGGCCGACAAGGTCTCGCTCCTGCGCTTCACCAACACCCCCAAAATCGTCACCTACGTCTGCGAGAATTTCTCCGATCTCGCCACCGGGCCCATGACCCGCTCCGCCGGTCCGCTCCGCTTCTTCAAGATCGTCCCCTACCAGACCGGCTTCGTCCTCCAGATGCCCACCCGCGACACCGCCCCGCACGTCCCCGACTTCCAGCCGATCAAGGTCCTCGCCGACACCTTCCAGGAATACAACCGCTGGGGCCGCATCCTCGGCGTCAACACCGTCGGCCGCCTCAACGAAATCATCGCCGCCAACGAAATCCGCGACTTCGTCAAGGTCGCCGAAGCCCTCCACGAAAAAAAGATCGCCGCCATCGCCGACCAGATCGCCTCCAATCCCTCCCTCAAGTGGATCCTCATCGCCGGGCCCTCGTCCTCCGGCAAAACCACCTTCGCCAAGCGCCTGGCCATCCAGCTCCGCGTCAACGGCCTCCGCCCCGTCACGCTCGGCACCGACGACTACTTCGTCGACCGCGAGCACACCCCCCGGACCCCCTCCGGCGAATACGACTTCGAGCATCTCCAGGCCGTCGACGTGCCCACCCTCAACCGCGACCTCGCCGATCTCGACGCCGGGCGCGAAATCGAGCGGCCGACCTTCGACTTCCACACCGGCACCCGCTCCTACAAAGGCAAGAAACTCCGCCTCGCCGACGACCAGGTCGTCGTCCTCGAAGGCATCCACTCCCTCAATCCCGCCCTTACCCCCGGCCTGCCCGACGAACGCAAGTTCCATATCTACATCTCGGCGCTGACCCAGCTCAACCTCGACAACAACAACCGCATCCCCACCACCGACAACCGCTTGCTGCGGCGCCTCGTGCGCGACCACCGCTACCGCGGCCATTCCGCCACCCGCACCCTCGAGATGTGGCCCAACGTCGGCCGCGGCGAACGCACCTGGATCTTCCCCTTCCAGGAGGAAGCCGACGCCGTCTTCAACTCCGCCCTCGACTACGAGCTCGCCATCCTCTCCGTCCTCGCCCGCCCTCTCCTCTCCGAAATCAAGCCTCACCAGCCCGTCTACGCCGAGGCCCGCCGCATGCTCGAATTCCTCTCCCACTTCATCCCGCTCTCCGCCGACGTCCCCCCGCCCGTCTCCATCATCCGCGAATTCGTCGGCGACTCCGATTTCGACTACTAACGCCTTGCCAACCCCCCCCCGGCCGGCATAGAGTGGCCGCCGTCATGCCCACCTATCAACTGGTCGAAATCCTGACCCGCATTGGCCTCGCCTTGGGCGCCGGCGTTCTGGTTTTCATCGTGCCCCTCGCCTTGCGGAAGGCCCGGTTCGCCCCCCACGCGGGCAAACGCGTTTTCCTGTACGTCCTCGCCCTGGCCGCCCTGGTCGGTTTCTGCTTCTACGTCTATTATCTCTGGACCCGCTACGTCCCCCGCGAACCCGAGGCCCCCGCCCCCATCGCCTACCCCGTCTCCCCCGCCGAGCCCGCCGGCCTCTGACGCGGCCAACGGAACGGCTCCAAGCCAACCGTTGAACCGTTGAACTCCCGACCCCTTCCCTACGGATAGATGCCCCGCAGGGTGGCGGCCTTCGCCACGCGGCTGACGGCCAGGATCTGGGCGGCCGTGCGCAGGTCGCACTTCTCGCGCGCGGCCACGTCGTACACGTCGTGGAAGCTGCGCATCATCAGCCGGTCCAGGCTGCGGTTCACGTCTTCCTCGTCCCAGAAATTGGCCTGCAGGTCCTGCACCCATTCGAAGTACGATACCGTCACGCCGCCGGCGTTGGCCAGGATGTCCGGCACGATCGTCACCCCCGCCTTCGCGAGAATCTCGTCGGCCTCGGGACTGGTCGGGCCGTTGGCGCCTTCGACGACGATCTTCGCCTTCACCGCGCCCGCGTTCTCCGCCGTGATCTGGTTTTCCAGCGCGCACGGCGCCAGGATGTCCGCCGGCATCGCGAGCAGCCGCGCGTTGGCGGCGGCGTGTCCCGCCACGTATTCCCCGCCGCCGAACCCCTTGATCTGCTTGTGCGGGCTCTGCTTCACGTGCGCCAGCAGCGCCGGCACGTCCAGCCCGCGCGGATTGAACAGTCCGCCGCCGACGTCCGTCACGCCGGTCACCTTGAATCCCTTGCCGTGCAGGAATTTCGCCGCCGAGCTGCCCACGTTGCCGAAACCCTGGACCGCCACCGTGCTCTGCGCGGGGTGCAGCCCCAGCCGTTCCGCCGCCGCGATCATCACCGTCGCCACCCCGCGGCCCGTCGCCTCGCCGCGCCCCTGGCTGCCGCCGATCTCGACGGGCTTGCCCGTCACCACGCCCGGCACCGAATAGCCCACGGTCATCGAATACGTGTCCATCATCCACGCCATCGTCTGCGGATTCGTGTTCACGTCCGGCGCGGGAATGTCCTTCGCGGGACCGATAACGATCGAAATTTCGCTGGTGAAGCGGCGCGTCATCCGCTCGATTTCGCCGAGGCTCATCTTGGACGGATCGCAGATGACGCCGCCCTTGGCGCCGCCGTAGGGCAGGCCGATCACCGCGCACTTCCACGTCATCAGCATCGCCAGCGCCTTCACCTCGTCCAGCGTCACGCCGGGATGGTAGCGGATGCCGCCCTTGGTGGGCCCGCGTTCGGAGTTGTGCTGCACGCGATAGCCCTCGAACACCTCCACCTGGCCGTTGTCCATCCGGATCGGCACCGAAACGATCAGGGCCCGTTCGCAGTGGCGCATCTTGGCGTGGACGCTTGGATCCAGATCCATCCGCTTCGCCACCCGGTCCAATTGCTGGCAGGCCATGTTCCAAAAGCTGAAGTTCGCGCTCATATGTCCCCTTTTCCTGTTGTTTGAAGAATAGACCCGCTGGCCTCGGCATGAAAAGCTAATCCTGCAAGCAAATGGGCCAAATACCGCCCGCCGCCGAAACGCTTTTCCTTGCGCGCCCTTCCGTTGGACCGCTAGAATGCCCGGCATGGAGCCCCACCCGTCCGCCATCCGTCGTCGCGCGCTGCCCGGCAGCATCTGGGCCCTGGGCATCGTGTCGCTGCTGATGGATACCTCGTCGGAACTGGTCCACAGCCTCCTGCCGATTCTGATGTCGAGCGTGCTGGGCGCCTCCGTGGCCACCATCGGCCTCATCGAAGGTCTGGCGCAGGCCACCGCCGCCGTCGGCAAGGTGTTTTCCGGCGCGATCAGCGATTACTTCCGCAAGCGCAAGATCCTCGTTCTGCTGGGCTACGGCCTCGCGGCGTTCACGAAGCCCGTTTTCCCGCTGGCGAATTCCATCGGCTGGGTGTTCGCCGCGCGGTTCGTCGACCGCATCGGCAAAGGCATCCGCGGCGCGCCGCGCGACGCCTTGGTGGCGGACCTCGTGCCGCCCGAGATGCGCGGCGCGGCCTACGGCCTGCGGCAGGCGCTCGACTCGGTCGGCGCCTTCGCCGGCCCGCTGCTCGCGGTGGTCTTCATGGCGCTGCTGGCCGACGACATCCGGGCGGTGCTGTGGATCGCGGTCGTGCCCGCGTTCCTGTGCGTCGCCCTGATCGTCTTCGGCGTCCGCGAGCCCGCCGACGCGAAATCCGCGGCTCCGCGCAAGCGCCTCGCCTTCGCGGACGCCCGGCGCCTGCCGTCCCGCTACTGGCTCGTCGTGGCCCTCGGCGCGGTGTTCACTCTCGCCCGGTTCAGCGAGGCGTTCCTCATCCTGCGCGCGCAGAACGTCGGCCTCGCCATCGGCTTCGTGCCGCTGATCATGATCGCCATGAACGTCGTCTATTCGGCCTGCGCCTACCCGGCGGGCGCCGCCGCCGACCGCGTTGCGCCGCGCACGCTGCTCCTCGCGGGGCTTGGCATGCTGATCGCCGCCGACGCGCTGCTGGCCGCCGCGGCTTCGCCGATGGGGGCCTTCATCGGCGCGGGATTCTGGGGTCTGCACATGGCGTTCACGCAGGGATTGCTCACGAAGCTCGTCGCCGACGCCGCGCCCGCCGAAATGCGCGGGACCGCCTTCGGCGTATTCCATCTCGTCAGCGGCGGCGCGCTCCTCCTGGCCAGCGTCATCGCCGGCACGCTCTGGTCCCGCCTCGGCCCCGCCGCGACGTTCATCGCCGGCGCGGCCTTCGCCGCCGTCGCCGCGGCCGGCCTGCTGTTTTTCCGCCCCCGAGCCGCCTCCGCGCCCGCCCCATAAAAGGGGATTGCCCGTTTCCGTTTTTCTGCTTCACTCCCCCCATGCGCAAACCGCCCCACCGCATCCTGGTCTCGGACTTCGACGGCACGATGACGAAGTTCGATTTCTTCGATTTGGCCCGGCGCGACCTGCCGTCGAACGCGGACCACGATTTCTGGCAGAACTACGTCGACGGCAAAATCACCCATTTCGAGGCGCTGCAAGGCATCTTCGGCTCCATCCGCGCCGACTGGCCGGGCATCGAACGAGTGCTGGCCGGCATGCGGCTCGATCCCACCCTGAACGACTCCGTGGCGCGCCTGCGCGCGGCGGGCTGGGAGATCGTCGTGGCCTCCGCCGGCTGCGGCTGGTACATCGAGCGCCTGCTTGGGCAGGCCGGGGTAGAGCTGGACGTCCACGCCAATCCCGGCACGTTCGCCCCCGAAACGGGCCTGCGCCTCACGTTGCCCGTCGACTCGCCCTACTTCAAGCGCGAGACGGGCATCGACAAGCCGGCCATCGTGCGCGCGGCCCTCGCGCGCGATCCGGACGCGGTCTTCGCCGGCGACGGCCGGCCCGATCTGGCGCCGGCGAGTCTCGTCAAGCCCGGCAACCGATTCGCCACCGGCTGGCTGGCGCACCATTTCCGGAACGTCGGCGAGCCGTTCCGTCCGTTCGATACCTGGTCGCAGATCGCCGCCGCCCTGCTGGAGGAAACGACATGCTGAACCGCACCCAGATCTCCATTCCCAATCTCGTCCGCGTCAAACCCGGCGCCGCCGGCCGGGTCGGCATCTACGCCCGCCGGAACGGATTTTCCGAAATCGCCGTGCTGCACAGCGCCGATCTCCACGCAGACCTGATGCACAAGCTCTGCGACGGCCTGAAAGCCGAGAACATAACCGTTTTGCAGCGCTGGCCGATCCAGGAAGCCTCCTTCGAGCAGGCCCGCGAACTGTTCCCGCAGATTCCGGCCAAGACGCGGGCCATCGTCGGCTTCGGCGGCGGCAAGGCGCTCGACGTGGCCAAATACGTGGCGTTCCTGACCCGGATCCCCTACGTCGCCGTGCCGACGTCGCTGTCCAACGACGGCTTCTGCAGCCCGCAGTCGAGCCTGACGCTCGAAGGCAAACGCAAGTCCCTGCCTTCCACCATGCCCTTCGGCGTGGCGATCGACACCGAAATCTGCCTGGCCGCGCCGGAAATCCTCTGGCTGGCGGGCGTGGGCGACCTCGTCGCCAAGCTGACCGCCGTGGCGGACTGGAAACTGGCCTTCAACGCCGTCGGCACGCCGGTGGACGACTTCGCGGCGCTGCTGTCGGACGCCACGGTGTTCCAGTTCATCGCCCGCTCGCAGCGCGACCTCGAAGGCGTGCGGCTGCTGGGCACCTCGCTGATGCTCAACGGCATCGCCATGGAAGTCTGCGGCTCCTCGCGCCCGGCCAGCGGCAGCGAGCACCTCATTTCGCACGCGCTGGATTCCCTCGGCGGCAAGCCGCGGATGCACGGTCTGCAGGTCGGCGTGGCCACCTATCTCGTCAGCCTCCTCCAGAAGCAGAATTCCGAACTCGTCGCGAACCTGTTCGAAAAAACGGGCTTCTGGCGCGCCGTCGAGAAAGATCCGTTCCGGCTCTCCGACTGGCTCGAAGCCCTCCGCCGCGCGCCGTCCATCAAACAGGACTTCTACACCGTCCTGTCCTCCCGCGACGGCCTCCCCGAGGCCGAAGCATTCCTCCGCACCGATCCCCACCTGCGCAGGTGCGTGGTGGAATAACGCCTGGCGCACTTGACAATAGTATCATTATTGGTATCTTCTAGTCATGCCTAAGGTCGAAGATCTGCTGGCGGTCATGCGGGTCAACCCCAAGGGCATCCGCTTTGCGGAGGCTTGCAAGGTGTGCGAGCACTTCTTCGGACCGCCCCGCCAAAGCGGTTCGAGCCACCGGCTGTATCGAACGCCCTGGCCCGGCGATCCGCGGGTCAATATCCAAAACGACCGCGGCATGGCCAAAGCCTACCAGATCAGACAAATCCTCAAAGCCATCGAGAAATGGACAAGCCATGAAAACCACCGGAAATGATCGCTACACCTATCGCGTGACCTGGTCGGAAGAAGACCGGGAGCACGTGGGCCTTTGCGCGGAGTTACCGAGCCTGAGCTGGCTGGCCCGCTCTCCGGACGCCGCGCTCAAGGGAATCCGCCGCGTGGTGGCGGCGACGATCGCGGACCTGCGCGCTTCGGGTGAACCCGTTCCCGAGCCGGTGGCCACCCGTCGCTACAGCGGTCGATTCGTCGTGCGGGTTCCTCCAACCCGGCACCAGGCTTTGGTCATGGAGGCCGCCGAAGCCGGTGTTAGCCTGAACCGGCTGGTTTGCGAAAAATTGGCGGACTGAAATAAATGAATTGGATTTGGCGGGGGGCGGCGAATGGAATAATGGAATGCGGGAATCATGGAACAATAGAGTGACGGAGAAATTCCTGCGTTTGGGCTTCCCCATCGTTCCATCCTTCCTCCATTCCATTCTTGCCCTCCCCCCCGCTTGACGCGCCGGGCGTTTTGGCGCATCCTGCGGCCCACTATGAGCAAGAAACTCGACATGGAAATCCTCGCGTCCCTCTGCAAGCGGCGCGGCTTCATCTTCCCATCTTCCGAACTCTACGGCGGCATCAACGGCTTCTGGGACTACGGCCCGCTGGGCTGCGAGCTGAAGCGCAACATCAAGGACGCCTGGTGGAAATCCACGGTCCGCTGCCGCGAAGACGTCGCCGGCCTCGAAGCGTCCATCATCATGCACCCGGCCATCTGGAAGGCATCGGGCCACGCCGACGGCTTCGCGGACCCGATGGTGGACTGCAAGGACTGCCGCAAGCGCTTCCGCGCCGACCAGCTCTGCGAGGATCAAGGCCTGGAACTGATCAAGTACGGCGCCGCTTTCGCCCTGCCGGAGGGCGTGAAATGCCCCGAGTGCGGCTCCAAGAACCTGACCGAGCCCCGTAGCTTCAACCTGATGTTCAAGACCTTCGTGGGCCCCGTCGAGGACGAATCCAACGTGGTCTGGCTGCGCCCGGAGACCGCGCAGGCGATCTTCGCCCAGTTCAACAACGTCGTCGCCACCGCGCGCCAAAAGGTGCCCTTCGGCGTGGCCCAGATGGGCAAGAGCTTCCGCAACGAGATCAATCCGCGCAACTACACTTTCCGTTCGCGCGAATTCGAGCAGATGGAGCTGGAATTCTTCATCCGCCCCGACGAGGCCGTCGAGCTGATCTGCGGCAAGGTCACGACGCTGGCCGACAACCCCGACCTGGACGGCGAACCGCAGGAGGGCTGGGGATGGGAAGTCTGGCACCGCTACTGGGTCCAGCAGCGCCTGAACTGGTACCGCGCCATCGGCCTGCCCGACGCCGACCTCGAGCAATATTGGCAGACCGGCGACGAGCTCGCCCACTACGCCCGCGCCTGCGTGGACATCGAATACGCCTTCCCCTTCGGCGTGCAGGAACTCGAAGGCATCGCCGCCCGCTCCGATTTCGACCTGACCCAGCACCAGAAGCACTCCGGCAAAGGCATGGACGTCTTCGACGAGGCCCTCAAACAGGCCGCCGACAAGCTCGACGCCGCGGCGAAGGACGCCTTCGTCCAGAAGGTCGTCGCCGACTGGACCGCCCGCGGCAAGACCGAGGAAGACGCCCGCGCGTTCGCGGCGAAGCTCCTCGAAGGCAAATACGTCCCGCACGTCATCGAGCCCTCCGCCGGCACCGACCGCCTCGCGCTGGCGCTGCTCTGCAACGCGTACGAAGAGGAGACCCTGACGGACGACAAGGGCAAGACCGACGTGCGCACCGTCATGCGCTTCCACCCGTCCATCGCGCCCATCAAGCTCGGCATTTTCCCGCTGGTGAAAAACAAGCCCGAGCTCTACGGCAAGGCCCGCGAGATCTTCGCGAAGCTCCAGCGCCGCTGGAACTGCTTCTGGGACGAGTCCGGGGCCATCGGCCGCCGCTACCGCCGCATGGACGAGGCCGGCACCCCGTGGTGCGCCACCGTCGACTTCCAGACCCTCGAGGACGGCACCGTCACCCTGCGCGACCGCGACAGCATGAAGCAGGTGCGCCTGTCCGTGCCCGAACTCGTCGAAAAATTGGACAGCGAAATCGGATAGCCATCGAAATCATCCGCCGGGAGGCCTGCCATGTTCGTCCAGACTAAATGCCCGTTTTGCAAGCAGACGTTCGAATACGACAACTCCAGCGAAGGTCCCGCCGTCGACTGCCCCCATTGCGGCAAGTCCAACGAAGTCGCCGCTCCGGCCTCCGGCGCGGCCAAGGAGATGACGGTCCAGCACAATGCGCCGGCGCTCGCCGGCGGCAAAACCTGCCCGTCCTGCAAAGCGCAGGTCGAACGCCCGGCCGTGCTTTGCATCCACTGCGGCTACAATTTCACCACCCGGAAAAAAGCGGGCGGGGACGGCTGGCTTGCCGCCAACCGGACCCTCGTCCTCTTCGCCGCGGGCGGGATCGTCGTGCTGGCGGCGGCGGCGGCCTTTCTCTTCTGGCCGGAACCGGAAGGGCCCCCTCCCGCGTTTGTTCCCGCCGCGGGCGAACCGACCGCCAGCCCACCGGCGACGACGGCCCCGGCCGAATCCGCCGCCCCCGCGGCGCCTGAATCTTCTCCCGCGACCCCCGCCGCCCCCGCCGAAACCAACGCTCCGGCCGAATCCGCCGCGCCGCCCCCCCCGCCCGCGCCCACCCCCGAAGAACTCGCCGCCCAAAAGGCCGAAGCCGAACGCCTCGCGCGCGAAGCCGAACTCGCCGCCTTCCAAGCCAAGAAGTTCGAAGCCGAACAAAACCTCCGCCTGCAGCTCGACGTGCGCGAACCCCTCTACCAGCAGAACGAATCGGTGGAGCTGCGCCGCAAAAACGGCGTCGTCGACAAAGGCACCCTCTCGGGCTTTTCCGGAACCGGCACGGGCCGCGTGGCGCTCGTGGCCACGCCCACCGCCGAAATCGGCGTACCGCTGGTCGCCCTCGATTCCGCCTCCCGCCGGCGCCTGGATCCCGAGTATCGGGAAGCCTTCATCCAGCATCTCATGAACACCCAAGCCCCCGCCGCCCCGGCCGCGGCGCCGGCGAAATAATCCGCTCCGCCATCCCGGAAATATTCGGCGAAACTTCTGCTCGCCTCCCTCCTTTCCCTGTCCTAGAATCCCCCAAACTTTTGCACCGTTTTGGGAGATTCCGATGTCCGAATACCAACCGTCCCTTCGCGCCCAGATCCTCACCCGCCGCACCTACAATCGCGTCCTCGACGAATACGGCACCGCCTTCGAAACCTGGGCGCAAACCGTCGACCGCGTCATCGAGCACCAGCGCTGGCTCTGGCGCCGCCAGATGCGCCGCGCGCTCAACAAGACGCAGGAGGCCGAACTCGAAGAGCTCCGCGGCCTGCTCCTCGCCCGCAAGGTCGGCGTCGCCGGCCGCACGCTCTGGCTCGGCGGCACCGAAATCTCCCGGGCCCGCGAGGCCTGCCAGTTCAACTGCGCCCACCTGGAAATCCAGACCGTCGACGACATGGTCGACGCCCTCTGGCTCCTGCTGCAAGGGTGCGGCGTGGGCGTGACCCCGAAGTCCGGCGGCATCAGCGGCTTCACCCAGCCCATTCTCGACATCCAGATCGTCCGCTCGACGCGCACCGCCAAGGGCGGGCGCGACAACAACATCGAGACCTGGGATCCCGAGACCAAGGTTTGGAGCATCAGCGTCGGCGATTCCGCCGAAGGCTGGGCCAAGTCCGTCGGCAAGCTGCTTTCCGGCAAGTATGCCGCCGATAAGCTCATCCTCGATTTCTCCGAAATCCGCCCCGCCGGAGAACGCCTCACCGGCTACGGCTGGATCAGCCAGGGCGACGAGACGATTTCCGTGGCCTACCGCGCCATCGCCGAGATCATGAACCGCCGCGCGGGCCAGCTCCTGCGCAAGATGGACATCCACGACATCTGCAACTGGCTGGGCACCATCCTCAGCACGCGCCGCTCCGCCGAAATCAGCCTCTTCGAGTACGGATCCCCCGAATGGCAGGAGTTCGCCGTCTGCAAAAAGGACTACTGGAGCAAGGGCCAGCCCCAGCGCGGACAGTCCAACAACTCCCTCGTCTTCTACGACAAGCCCACCCGCGCCGAACTGCGCGGCATCTTCGACCTCATGCTCGCCGCCGGCGGCTCGGAACCCGGCTTCATCAACGGCGCCGCCGCCCTCAACCGCGCGCCGTGGTTCTCCGGCGTCAATCCCTGCGCCGAAATCCTCCTCGGCAACCGCGCGTTCTGCAACCTGACCACCATCGATCTCGCCAAGTTCAAGGACAACCCCAGCGGCATGCACCGCGCCATCCACGTCATCGCGCGCGCCAACTACCGCCAGACCTGCGTCAACCTCAAGGACGGCATCCTCCAGCACTCCTGGCACGAGAACAACGACTTCCTGCACCTCTGCGGCGTCTCGCTCACCGGCGTCGTCCGCCGCCCCGACCTGGGCCCCTACGAGCTGCGCCTGCTGCGCAACGCCGCCATCATGGGCGCCTACTCCATGGCCGACGAGCTCGGCCTGCCCCGCCCCAAGAACGTCACCACCCTCAAACCCGAGGGCACCATCTCCAAGTGCTACGACACGACCGAGGGCGCCCACAAGCCGCTCGCGCGCTACGTGTTCAACAACGTCACGTTCGTCAAGCACGACCCGCTCGTCACCGTCCTGCGCGAGGCGGGCTACCAGATCATGCCCCACCCCAACGGCACCGGCGACTGGGTCGTCACGCTGCCCGTCTCGTGGGACGACGTCGATTTCGACAAGGTCGGCGACCTTGAAGTGAACCTCGAGACCGCCATCGACCAGCTCGAGCGCTACAAGCTCCTGATGGACAACTACGTCGAGCAGAACTGCTCGATCACCGTCAGCTACGATCCGTCCGAAGTCGATGCCATCGTCGAGTGGCTCCTGCAATACTGGGACCACTATGTCGGCGTGTCCTTCCTCCTCCGCGCCGACCCCCTCAAAACCGCCGAAGATCTCGGCTTCCCCTACCTGCCCCAGCAACCCGTCTCCAAGCCGGTCTTCGACGCCTACGTCGCCAGCCTCGGGCCCATCGATCTCGAAAAGGTCAAGGCCCAGTCCGAGGATGCCGTCGACATGGGCAGCGAATGCGCCGGCGGCGCCTGCCCCGTCCGGTAAATATATCGAAAAGCGGGGGGGCGGAAAAATGCGGGGGGGCGCCATTTTGGGGTTGCCGCCCCCTTTCCCATCCTCCTAGAATGCCTTCGTGGGCAAACAAACGTCCAACGGATCCAAGTCGGAGACGAGACCGCATGGCCCGCGACAAGGAGGCTCCATGACCCTGAACCGGACGATGATCGTGGGACTGGCGGCATGCTTCGTGTGGATGTTCGCCCTTGCGCCCGGAGGCCAGGCCTGGGCGCAGGAGGACGCCGCCGTCCATCTCATGTTGAAGAACAATTCCGGCGCCAGCGTCGACGTCGGCCTCGTCGACCAGTACGGCGGCAACTTCACGGCTTCCATCGACGCCGGCACCAGCCAGAACCAGACCCTCCAGGCCCAGAGCGAAATCAAGATCGGCGAAACCGTCGTGCACGTCGTCGTCCCCGCCGACGAGGGCGCGGAAATCGTTGTTGCGGAATAAAAATACAAACAAGGAGAACCCCATGAAGAAGACGATCGTTGCGTTGCTGGCCCTCGCGTTTACCGCCGGCGCGGCTCTTGCCGCCGGCGGCGTGGGCATATTCGGTTCCTACCTCGACAGCGAAGACCTCGGCCCCGGCTTTGGCGGCGGCATCAAGTTCAAGGCCGATCTCGCCGAGTACTTCGCCGTGGACTTCCGGGCGTCCTGCCTCACCCAGTTCGACGAATGGGAAGGCGACGACGAGCTGTTCGTCATTCCCCTCGAAGCCGGCCTGCTCCTCACCCTGCCGCTCGGCGACGAAGTCCCCGTCGTCCTCTACGGCGGCGGCGGCGGCGGCTATGCCATCATCCCCGAAGCCGACGACGTCGATTTCGACGACTCGTTCTGCTTCTACGGCCTCGGCGGCATCGAACTCGGCCTCGGCGAAGGCGCCTCCCTGTTCGCCGAAGTCCAGTACCGCGTCCTCGAAATCGACGGCGCGGAAGTCGACGGCGAGGAGTTCGACTTCGACGAAGACGAGGAAGGCGAACTCACCGGCCTCGGCGTCAACGCCGGCCTGATGTTCCGATTCTGATCCGCAGCCCTTCCGCTTGCGGCTCTTCCGGCGCCGGACCTCCGGCGCCGGAATTTTCGGGCCGCTTCCGCCCCGGCCGCCCCCCGCGGCCGCGGTGGGGTTTCACCCCATGGAGCAAGGACGTCCGGCGAGTTACGCTTTCCCCGTGGATAAAATGTGTTCCGCGCAATAACCCAAGGAGTGCTGATATGAATAAGTGGTTGGTTCTGGCTGTTCTGGTTCTCTTCGTTCTTCCCGCCGCCCAGGCGGAAGGTCCGGCACACCGCATCGGCGCGGGCGTGAATTATTGGATGGCCCTCGACGATCTCGACGAGGACTTCGACGAGAACGGGCTCAGCTACCTGGCTTCCTGCCAGTACTGGCCCACGCTGATCGGCTTGGAGGCCGACGTCGAATTCCTGCCCGACCTGTTCGGCAAGGACGCGATCGCCCCGGCCGCCTACCTCCTGGTCGGAGGGACCCTCTATGCGGCGGCCGGCGCTGGCATCGTCAACTACGACGGCGAATGGGCCGACGACCCCTTCTTCGCCTTCAAAGCCGGACTGAATCTGGAAATTCTTCCCAGCGCCTATCTCGACGTCTCCGGCAGCTATCGGTTCAACGGCGAAATCGATCTCGGCGACGCCGTCGAGGCCATCGACACCGACACGGTGTTCCTCGGCGCCGCCCTCCGCCTGGGCTTCTGATCCTCGCCCCGCTCCGTTTTACGTGCTACGTAAAAAAGTTCTACGTAGCACGTAAAACCAGTTTCTTTTTCAGCAGGGGCCCCACGTCTTCGACGTCGCCGGCGCCGACCACGAGCACCCAGTCGCCCGATTTCCAGCGCGCGGCCACGAGGTCGGCCGCCTGGCCCAGATTCTTCGCCAATTCGGCGGGCGCGCCGGCGTGCCGCCAGAAATGCTTCAGCAAATCCTCCGACGCGCCCCCCGCCAGCGGCGGTTCGCTCGCGGCGTAGACCGGCGCGAGGATCACGCCCGCCACCCCGTCGAACGCCGGCGGGAAATCCGCGCCCAGCGCCAAGGTGCGCGTGTAGCGGTGCGGCTGGAACACGGCCCAGATCCGATCCGCGCCCGCTTGCCGCGCCGCGTCGATCAACGCCCGGATTTCCGACGGATGGTGGGCGTAGTCGGCCACGACGCGGATGCCGCGCGCATCCGCCACGGTCTCGAAGCGCCGCTTCGGCAGCGCGAAGCTTCCCAACGCCGCGCACGCCGCTTCCGGCGCGAGGCCGCACCGGTCGCACGCCGCCAGCGCCGCCAAGGCGTTCCGCACGTTGTGCCGGCCCGGCAGGGGCAACGCCACCGCCCGGCCGCGCACCGTGAAACGCGTGCCCGTCCGGCCGACCTTCCAATCTTCCGCGCGAAAATCCGCGCCTTCGGAAAACCCGTAGGAAATCCCCCGGGTTTCCGAACCGATCCGCGCGGCTTCGGGATCGTCCGCGCAATAGACCACGGCCTTCGCCTGCCGCGCAAACGCCCGGAAGCAATCGACCATCGCTTCTGGCGACGCGAAGTGCTCCATATGGTCGAACTCGACGTTCGCGACGACGGCGATTTCCGGAACGTAATGCGCCAGCGTCCCGTCGCTTTCGTCGGCCTCAATCGCCAGCCATTCCGACGTCCCGATGCCGGCCGGCGCGCCGTCCGGCGGCAATTCCCCGCCGATGCACCACGAGGCATCCACGCCGCACGCGCGCAAGACGTGCGCGATCATGGCGGACGTCGTCGTCTTGCCGTGCGTGCCGGAAACCGCGATGGTCTTCCACGATTCCGCCAGCACCGGCAGCACCTGGCCGCGGCGATAGAGCGGCAGGCCGCGCGCTTCCGCCGCGGCGAGTTCCGGATGCCCGGGCTGCAGCGCGGGGCTGTAGATCGCCCAGTCGGCGCCGTCCAGATGCGCCGGATCGTGTCCCGTCGTCGCCGGAATGCCGCAGGAACGCAGCCAGGCCATCGTGCGGGGCGCGCCGCGGTCGCAACCCGTCACCCGCAATCCCTTCGCGGCAAGCAATCGCGCCACGCCGGCCATGCCGATACCGCCCACGCCCATCAGATGGACGCGCGAGCCCGGCGTCCGGATCCGGCGGCGGATTTCCTCGCGCCAGTTGCCGCTTTCGTCCGTCACGGCTTCCGGGCGCACTGCTCCACCAGGGCGGCCAGCGCCGCCGTGCCGTCCTTCACGCCTTCCCGGAGAGCGGCCTCGCGCAGGCGCGCCAGCCGTTCGGGCTTGCGCAGGGTCTGCGCCAGATAGGACTCCAGCCATTCCGGCGTCAGCGCGGATTCATCCACCACGTCCGCCGTGCCGCGCTTTTCCAGCGCGCGCGCATTCGCGGTCTGGTGGTCCATCGCCGCGCTCGGATACGGCACGAACAGCGCCGGCACGCCGAAATACGCCAGTTCCGCGCAGGTCGACGCCCCGGCCCGGCAAATGGCCAGATCGGCCGCGTGGTACAGCGGAGCCATGTACTTCGTAAACGCGATCACTTCGGCCTCCACGCCCGCCGCCGCGTAGGCGGCGCGGACGAAGGACTCGTCCTCGCGCCCGGTCAAATGCGCGACGTGGAAATCCAATCCGCTTTTTTTCAGCCGCGCCAGGGCCTCGACCGCGACGTCGTTCAGGCGGTGCGCGCCCAGGCTGCCGCCCGCGATCAACAGGCGGAAAGGAACGTGGACGGCGGATTCGCGCGGCGGAAGGCCGCGCGCGGCTTCCGTCAGCTCGTCGCGCAGCGGAACGCCGACCACCGTCAGCTGGACCTGGCGCAGGTGGCAGCGGGTTTCTTCGAAGCCCGCCGCGACGGCGGCGGCGGAACGCGCGAACAGGCGCACCGCGCGGCCGGGAATCACGTTGGCTTCGTGCAGCACGATCGGCACGCCCAGCAGGCGCGCCGCGCCGCACGGCCCCACCGAGGCGTAGGAGCCCATCGCCAGCAAGACGTCGGGGCGGTCCTTTCGCATCCGCGCGCGGCATCGCCAAACCGCCTGCGCCAGTTTCAGGCAAGTCGGCAGGGATTGGGGCGATATTCCCGACGGAAAGCCCTTCGCCGGCACCTCCACGACGGGCCCGTCCCAATCCTTCCGCGCGGACGCCTCGGTGTCGCGCCCCGTCAGCCAGAGCGCGACGTCGTGGCCGCGACTCAGCAATTCGCGCGCCGTCGCCAGTCCCGGAAAGACGTGGCCCCCGGTGCCGCCGCAAGCCACCGCCGCTTTCATCGCCCGGCGCCCTCGCCCGACAACAACAGCCGCTTCCACGCCAGCCCCGAAGAAAATCCGCCCAGCCGGCCGCCGGCGGCCACGGCCCGGTGGCACGGCACGAACAGCGGCAGCGGATTGGCTCCGCACGCGGTTCCCGCCGCCCGCGCCGCGCGCGGATTCCCCGCCCGGCGCGCCAGTTCGCCGTAGGTCGCCGTGCGGCCGCGCGGGAGGGCCCGCAAGGCCCGCCAGACCGCGCGGCGGAACGCCGGAACGCCGCCGGACAACGTCGCTCCATCCAGCGCCGGACAAGCCCTCGGTTCGCGGCCTTCCAGCGTCCGCCGCGCAAAATCCACCGCACGGCGCAACCCGGAATCCGCCCGAAGGGCCCCGCGCGCGCGAACCACGCGAAAGGGAACCCCGCACGCCCGGACGGAGACTTGGGGCAGATGGCAGCCGCAAACGCCCCGCGCGGAAGCGCGGATGGAAACGTCGCCCCATGTCGTCTCCAGAACGGCCGTCCGGAGATCCGTCCGTCCGCGCATCACGTCACCATTTGGAACAGGATGAACCCCAGCGCCAGCACCATGAGGATCATGAACACGGTGCGCACGCGCTGGCTGCCCCGGTCTTTGCGCGTCTCGCGCATCCGCTTGAGGCCGGCGGATCCAAAATAGTTTCGGAATCGGTCGTATTCCGGCTCCATCAGCTTGGCGCCGGTTCCCCCGCCGATCGCCGGACGGAGGAGATCCGTCCGCTCCAGGCGCGGCATGACCACCCGCTTGACGTCCAGCCCGTCGGGACCAGGCCCGAAATCCAGGGAGGTTTCGCCGTCGGGCGCCAGCGCCGACTCCTGCTCCGGAACGGCGGCGGCGGCTTCGGCGCGGGAATAGCCGCGAGGCAGCGCGGCCTCGCGCAGACGCGGCTCCGAACGCATCGCAACCGCGGCGGGATCGGCGTCGGCCCAGTGCCGGACCTCCTGCATCCGTTCGCGCAGCTTCTCCTTTTCGCGCTCGATCTCCCGCAGGCGCTTTTCCAGGGAATTCAGTTTGGGGGACGCAGCCATGGCCTAGGGTCCAAAGAAATACAGTCCCATCCAAACCAGCGCCAGCACCAAAAGCGCCAGCATCAGGGGCAAGGTAAACGCCAGGCCGGCCCGCAGCCAGTCGCCGAAGCCCCGGCCGCCGGCCGGTTCGATTCGAAGGTCGTCTTCAAACGCCAGCGGCTTCGACGGCGACGCGGAGACCGCCTGCGGACGCACCGCCTCGATCTTCGCCAGCGCCTGGTTGTAGTCCGCACGCACGTCTTCCAGCAGCGCCAGCGCCTGGTTCAGTTCCTCGAGCAAATGGTCTTCGTCCCAATCCTCTTCGTTCAGCGCAGCCACTTCGTCGAGGCGCGCGCGGAACGCGCGGCGGGTTTCGTCGAGCAGCTGCGAGAGCCGTTCCGCGTTCACCTGGTCCTTCTGCATGCGGACGAGGCTTTCGTTGAGGCGCTCCTTGATCTCGCGGCGGCCCGCGTCGAAGGATTCCTGCTTCTGGCGCATTTCCTCCAGCAGGCGCCGTTCCTTTTCCAGCTCCTCCTGGCGCGCGCGCAGGCGGTCCAGCTCCTGCGCCTTGTCCACCATCTGGTCGCTCACCTCCTGCTTGTGGCGCGCCAAATGCGTCAGCGTCAGGTCGGAGACCGAACGGTTCGGCAAGTCGCGCGAAGACGGGATGTTGCCGTCGCGCGGCGCGCCGGCATGTTCGCCGTCCAGCTTGATTTTCAGCGCGGCTTCGCGCTCCCGGACCAGATCGTCGTCGAAAAAATCGGTTCCCATGTCGGTTACTCCTGTTTCAAGGCGGCGGAATCTCCAGCCGGGTGCCGACGCGCACGTTGTTGGCGCCGGCAATGCGGTCCCGGTTGGCGTCGAAAAGGATCGTCCACTTGGACGGCGTCCCGTAGTAGCGCGAGGCAATCGTCCCGAGCGTTTCCCCAGGCTGGACCACGTGGACCTGTCCCGCCGGAACGGCCGGAGCGGCGGCGGAGGGCGCCGGGGACGGGCCGGGCGTCCCCTCGCCCCGGGAAAGTTCGCGCTTCGCGGCGAGGTCCCGCGCGGGAGCGGGGGCCGCCGCGCCGCGGGCCTGCAGGGAGCGTTTCCGCGGGCCGGACGAGGCGGCGAGGGTGGCCGCATAGGCCAACCCACACTGCTCCATCATTTCCTCGACGTCCGCCCGGTGTTCCGAATCGGGCCGCAATTCCAGATAACGGCGGTAGTGGTAGATCGCCGCCACGTAGTCTTGTTCGTAGTGGTCCAGCATCAGGGCCAGCTCGCGATGCGCCCGGGCCAGCTGCGGACGGCGGTCCAGCGCCTTTTCGCACATCCGAATGGCCTCGCCGACGTTTTCGGCTTTCTTCGCGGCGAGGGCCCGGCGCAGATACCGGTCGCGCCCCTCGCGGCGATCGAAGGAACTCCGCTCGCAACCCGTCGCGAGCGCGAGGCACAACGCCGCCAATGCGGCACAGGCTCCGGCCTCGATCGCGCTCCTTTTCATGCGAAGCACCGTACCAAATCCGCCGCCGAAATCAAACAAACCTTCCCCCGGGGAAAACAAAAAATCCGCCCCCGGAAAGCCGGGGGCGGACGCGGGGATTTCCTCGCGGAAAGGCCCGGTTTACTTGCCCAGCGCCGCCTGGGCCGCCGCCAACCGGGCGATCGGCACGCGGTACGGCGAGCAGCTCACGTAGTTCAGGCCGACCTTGCAGCAGAACTTGACGGAGACGGGGTCGCCGCCGTGTTCGCCGCAAATGCCGCACTTGAGCTCCGGACGGGTGGCGCGGCCCTTCTTGACCGCCATCTCCACCAGCTGGCCGACGCCCGTGGTATCCAATTGCAGGAACGGATCCACCGGCAGGATCTTCTTGTCGAGATAGTCCGGCAGGAAGGAGCCGATGTCGTCGCGGCTGAAGCCGAACGTCATCTGGGTCAGGTCGTTGGTGCCGAAGCTGAAGAACTCGGCGCTCTCCGCCACCGCGTCGGCCGTGAGGGCCGCGCGCGGGATCTCGATCATCGTGCCGACCATGTACTTCACCTTGGATTTCTTTTCCTTGATGATGGCGTCGGCGGTCTTGCGGATGATCTCGGCGCAGTAGTCGAGCTCGGCCTTGGTGCCGATGAGCGGGACCATGATTTCGGGCAGGACCTTGCGGCCGGTCTTGGCGACGTTGCAGGCCGCCTCGATGATCGCGCGGGTCTGCATGACGCACAGCTCGGGATAGGTGATCGAGAGGCGGCAGCCGCGGTGGCCGAGCATGGGGTTCTGCTCGTGCAGCTTCTTCACGCGCGCAGCGACGACGTCGACCGAGGTGTCCATGCGCCGGGCCATTTCGGTCTGGCCGGCCAGATCCTGCGGCACGAACTCATGCAGCGGCGGATCGATCAGGCGGATCGTCACGCCGTAGCCGTCCATGGCCTTGAAGATGCCTTCGAAGTCGCTCCGCTGCAGCGGCAGCAGCTTCAGCAGCGCCTTCTCGCGGCCGGGGAGGTCGTGCGCGAGGATGAACTCGCGGATCGCCCAGATGCGGTCGCCCTCGAAGAACATGTGCTCGGTGCGGCACAGGCCGATGCCCTGCGCGCCGAACGCCCGGGCCGCCGCGGCGTCCTTGGGGCTGTCGGCGTTCGTGCGGACGTAGATCTTGCGGTACTTGTCCGCCCAGTCGCTGACCTGCTTGTACATCTTGTAGATGGGGTGCTTCTGGGCCTCCTTCTTGCCGCCGACCACGCCGCTCACCACCGGGCTGGCTTCGGTCGGGATCTGCCCGACGTAGACGATGCCGGTCGAGCCGTTCAGGCTGATCCAGTCGCCTTCCTTCAGCGTCTGGCCGCCCGCGGAGATCGTCTTGGCCTGATAGTCGATGACCAGCTCGCCCGCGCCGGCGATGCAGCACTTGCCCCAGCCGCGCGCCACGACGGCCGCGTGCGAGGTCATGCCGCCCGTGCTCGTCAGGATGCCCTGCGCCGCCCACATGCCGCCGACGTCTTCGGGGCTCGTTTCGTGACGCACCAGAATGACCTTGGCGGAGGGGTTCGCCTTGACCGCCGCTTCGGCGGCCGCCGCGTCGAACACGATCTGGCCCACGCCCGCGCCCGGACCGGCCGGCAGGCCCTTGGTCAAGGCGACGGCCTTCTTCTCGGCCGCGATGTCGAAAATCGGGAACAGGAGCTGTTCGAGGTCGGAGCCCGACAGCGTGGCGATCGCCTCGTCCGGCTTCAGGATCTTGTCCTGCGCCTTGCCGGTGTAGAAATCCTTGCCGGTGGCCATTTCCACCGCCCAGCGGACGCCGGCGAGGCCGGTGCGCTTGGCGTTGCGGGTCTGCAGCATCCACAGCGTGCCCTGCTCGACCGTGAATTCCACGTCCTGCGGGTACTTGTAGTGCTTCTCCAGCTTCTTCATGATCGCCATGAGCTGGGCGTGCGCCTTCTTCCAGACAGGGCTCTTCTCGGAAGGCATCTCGTCGATGTGCTTCGGCGTGCGGATGCCGGCCACGACGTCTTCGCCCTGCGCGTTGATCAGGTATTCGCCCATCGGGGCCTCGTCGCCCGTCGCGCCGTCGCGCGTGAACGCCACGCCGGTGCCGGACTCGTCGCCCATGTTGCCGTAGACCATCGAGCAGACGTTGACGGCCGTGCCGAGCAGGCCCGTCACCTTGTTGATCTGGCGGTACTTGACCGCGCGGTCGCTGTTCCAGCTGCCGAACACGGCGTTGACGGAGGCGAGCAGCTGCTCGAACGGATCCTGCGGGAAGGGCTTCTTGACCTTCTGCACGTAGACCTTCTTGTAGATCTCGCACAGTTCCTTGAGCTGGTCGGCCGTCAGGTCGGTGTCTTCCTTCGCGCCGTACTTCTTCTTCAGCTCGCTCATCGCCACTTCGAAGTCATGGTGCTCCAGGCCGGTCGCCGGGCCCATCACCACGTCGCCGAACATGTCGATGAAGCGGCGGTAGCAGTCCCAGCCCGTGCGCGCGTTGCCCGTGCTCTCGATGAAGCCCAGCACCGACTTGTCGTTCAGGCCCAGGTTCAGCACCGTGTCCATCATGCCCGGCATGGAGACCGCCGCGCCCGAACGCACCGACACCAGCAGCGGATTCTTCGGATCGCCGAGCTTCTTCTTCATCTTGGTTTCCAGCTTTTTGAGCTGGGCCTTGAGCTGCTCCAACATCCCCTCGGGATACTTGTCGTTGTGCGAGGAGTAGTAGGCGCAGGCCTCCGTCGAGACCGTGAAGCCCGCCGGCACCGGCAAGCCCGCGTTCGCCATCTCGGCGAGGTTCGCGCCCTTGCCGCCGAGGATCGCCTTCATCGAGGCGTCGCCTTCGGTGTTGTCCTTCCCAAATCCGTAAAAATAGACGTACTTCTTCTTGGCCATGTCGTTCTCCGTTGTGGTCCTTCCGGACCCGTTGTTTTTTAAAGCGCGTTTTCCCGGCACGGGGCCCGGGAAAATTCGCGACATCCTCCGACTTCCCCCCCGTTTTGTCAAGCAATTGGCGGCAAAACCCCACGCTCGAAACGGTTTACCTGCAGATCTAGACGCCCACGGAGCCCTGCAGCATCGGTGGACAGAGGCTCACGTCGACCTTCCGCTGGACGCCGTCGGCCACCAGCCACACGCCGTCGGGATTGAGATCGTCCGCGCGCACCACGCGCAGCCCCTCGGCCAGCGCCGCCGACTCCGGCGCGAGTTCCGCCAGCCGGTTCGGGGCCTTCATCACGGCGTCGAGCTGGAGCCGGTTCCCTTCCCGCCCCGGGAACAGCGCGAAATAGAGGATGTTCATTTCCACCAGCTCGCCGAAGAAATGCGTGCCCAGCGACACGTCCGGCGTCAGGAATTCGTGCATCACCATCAACTCGCAGATCGCCGTCATGTGGCTGATCTCGGAAAACCGGACGGGCACGCCGAGCGAAGCCATGTGCGTGCCCCACCGTCCCGGCCCCACCGCCAGCGCGCCGACGGCGACGCCGGAAAGCGCGCGGTTCACCGCGCCGACCGCGCGCGCGACCCGGTGGCGCTCCCGTTCGGGCATCGCGCCGTAGGCGGCGGGCACGACGAGCACCAGCCAGTCGATCCGCTCCACGCGGCTGTGGCCCACCACCGCGCCGCGGCTCGCCAGCAGCACGCCCTCCGCCGGACATTCCACCTGCGGCACGTAGGGGTTGTGGGTGCCCTGCACCTGCAGCGGGCGGCACTGCAGCAGGTTGACCATGTAGCTCTTCCCGTCCGGCATGAAGTTGACCGCGAACTCGACGTCCACCGGCTTGCCGTAGACCTTCTCCAGCGTCTGCAGCAGCCCCCGGAAATCGCCCACGAAATCCGTGCGCGTCAGGAGGCCGTCGAACGTCAGGAACCGGCCGCCGCCTTCCGTCTCCATCGTGAACAGGTCCACCGGCACGCCCTGCGCGCGGCCGATCAGTTCGGAAAACTCGCCCGCCGCCAGATGCCCGGCCGCGAGATCCACGAAATCCACCCGCCGCTGCGTGTGGCGGACGATTTCGTCGAGGCTGCCCTCGGGCCGGCGCAGCGGCGCGTTGAGGGCGACGACGCGCGTGTAGTCGTCGTCCACGCGGTCCACCGCGCGCGTGCCGAGGCCGTAGACGAGCCGCAAGACCCCCGCCCGGGGATCGATCTCGGGCCCCCACACGAACGGGTTGTAGGAGAAGCCCACGCCGGCGAGATGCGGATAGAACGCGGACCCCTGCAGCTCGCCCGTCACGCGCATCACCAGCAGCGCCATTTGCTCGTCGCGCTTCAGCAAACCGTTGCGCTCGCGGTAGGAAAGCGCCTCGCGGCTCATGCTGCTGGCGTAGACCGAACGGATCGCGTCGAGAAAATTCCGCAGCCGGTCCTCCAGCGGCCCCTGGTTCGCGCAGAACACGCTGTCGTACTTGCCCGCGAAGGAATTGCCGTAGGCGTCCTCCAGCAGCGAACTCGACCGCACGATCACCGGATATTGGCCGAAGTAGTCCAGCATCTTTTCGAACAGCCGCACCTCGTAGTTCGAAAACTTGCCGTTCAGGATGCGTTCCTGCGCCTCCTCCACGCCGTCGAGGAAGGTGTCGGAGGAGTGCTGTTTCTCGCGCCACTCCCACAGCCCGTTGCGGACCAGGAAGGAATAGAAAACGTCCGAACCGATGTAGAACGAATCGTGCTCTTCCAGCTTGGCGCCCAGCTCGGGGCATTCGCGCTCGGCGATCTTCCGCGCCAGCAGCATGCCCACGGTCTTGCCGCCGATCAGCCCCGTGCCCGCGAGCCGCCAGCGGACGTCCAGCACGTCCTCCAGCGTGAAATACCGGTCCACCAGCGGCAGAATGGACTCGTCGCGGGTCACCATCATGCCGACGAGCTGGCGTTTCAGCGCCTCGGCCTCGGGACCGCCCGCTTTGCCGTCGCGGACGATTTCCTCCGCGCGGCGCACCACGTCGTCGCCGTAGGTTTCGATGCGCGCCGCCTTCGGCAGCACCCGGCCCATCACCTGCGTCAGCACCGCGCTTGACCGCACGATGGACAACCGTTCCGCCCCGTCCCACTCCAGCATCAGGTGGATCGTCGGCGAATGGCGGAACTCGGTCTTGATCGGCAGCAGGTAGAGCGTCTCCCCGCGCCCGAACACCTCCAGAAACAGCTGCGTGGTGGCGCGCACCGGCTCCACCGCCAGCCGCGAGTGGCGCCCCCGCAGCAGCCCGAAATAGGCGACCGTCTCCAGCCGGTAGAGATACGGACAGGTCAGCATGAAAAAATTGCCCAGCATCGCGTCCGAACACCAGTTCGTCGCCAGATCCGACAGGCAGTCGAACAGATAGTAGGCGCCGAGGCCGTGGTCGCCGATCGTCGCGTGGATTTGGTGCAGGAAGACCTCGAACCCCGCCTCCGCGTCCAGCCGGCACTCCTCGCAGAAGCCTTCCGGCACGAGGCGCGCGTGCCGGGCGAACCGGAAATAGACCAGCTTGCGCCCGTCGCGCTTCGCCGCCTCCGCGTACGGCGCCGCGATCTTCCGGTACTGCTCGACGTCGTCCACGTTCCAGACGACGTTGTCGCCGGCGAGAATGCCGCACAGCGCCGCATCCAGCTGCGGCAGCCCCGTCGTGTCGATGGGAACGTTGTTCTTGGGCATAGAAGAGAGAGAAAGGGTTCAGGGTTTAGAGTTCAGGGTTCAGGCACGCTTCATTTTCGTTCCGTAGCGGGCGGATTTTTCCTTCACGTCGAAGCCAGTGGGCGGTCTCGGGGATTCACAATCGGGTTGCACATGCCGTTCGGGCGGGCCCCGCCGCCTTGCGCGGCGGGGGAGCCAACTTCGCCTCCCACGACGCAAGGTCGTGGGGGGGCTTACCAGCCGCATGGCCACGAACGCCCGCACGACGAACACGCTCATTTGCACTGCCTGCGGACTGCTCAACACCGTGGCCGCCATGATCGCGCCGTGCTCGGTGAAGGCCAAAGGAACATATCGACGTCCTCCGTGCCCTAAACTTGAGGTCACAATTTGTAACCTCAAGTTTTTAACCTCCTGCGGTGCAAGCTGAAACATGAAATCGACGGGGAATTTTTCTGCATTCCGCTTGATTGCCTGATTCAACACCTTGGTGGCCACGCCGTAGAGCGCAGCCAGGTCTGAATCAAGGATGATTTTCTGTCCCCTGAGCGTGAAAATCAGGCGGCGGATCGTTTCCGGAATATACACCGCCGGCGATTTGGATTTCATGCTTTTCTGCCTCCCGCCAGATGCTGTCCGCCGTCCACGAACAGGATCTGGCCCGTGACGGCTTCGCTCTCGGCCAGGAAGGCCACGGCGCGCGCGACGTCTTCGGGCGTCGGCCGCCGGCCCAGCGGCAGGTCGCCGGTCGCTTCGCGCACGCCCTCCGGCGCCAGCACCGGACCGGGCGCCACGCCGTTCACCCGCGTGTCCGGCGCCCACTCCCGCGCCAGGCGCGCCACCGATTCCGCCAGTTCGCGCTTCGTCGCCGCGTATTCCCGGAAGGGACCCGCCTCCGGCCGCGCGACGCGCGCGTCCAGCACGTGGATCACGCAGCCGCCGCCCGCCTGCGCCGCCACCCGCCGCGCCAAATCCAGCGGCGCCTCGACGTTCACGGCGCGCAAGGCCTCCGCGGCGATCTCCCCGTCGCGCGCGAAGACCGCCGCGTTGTTCACCAGGATATCCACCCGCCCCATCCATTCCGCCGCCTCGCGGAAAACCCATTCCCGCTCCCGGGGATTCGCCAAATCGCCCCGCACCGAAAAGACGCCGTGTTTCAGCGCGCGGTTCATCGCGATGGCTTCCGCCTCCGAATGCCGGTAGTGCACCGCCACGCCCGCCCCGCGCGCCGCCAGTTCTCGGCAAATCGCGGCGCCGATGCGCCGCGAACCGCCCGTCACCAGCGCGGATTTCCCCGCCAAGCTGCCCGCCGCGCCCATTCGCTCCGGACCGTCAGCCTTTCTTCCGCTTGTCCACCACCCGCACCGCTTTTCCCTCCGAGCGCGGGGTGCTGCCGGGCTCCACCAGGCGCACCTTTGCGTGCACGCCCAGCGCGGATTCCAGTTGGCGCTCGATCTTCTGCTTCATCTCCTGCTGCTTCCACATCTGGTCGAAGAAAATGCCTTCCGTCGCCTCGACCAGCACCTCCAGCTCGTCCAGCGCGCCCTCGCGGCTCACCTCGATCTGGTAGTGCGGCGCGACGCCTTCGATCGCCAGCAGCGCGGCCTCGATCTGCTGCGGATACACGTTCGTGCCGCGAATGATCAGCATGTCGTCGCTGCGCGCCGACACCTTGCTCATCCGCCGTCCGGTGCGCCCGCACGGGCATTCGCCCGGCAGGAAACGGCACAGGTCGCGCGTCCGGTAGCGCAGCACGGGGATTCCTTCTTTCGTCAGGGTCGTCAGCGCCAGTTCGCCGCCCGCCGTCGGGTCGGCCACCGGGTCGCCCGTCGCCGGATCGATCAGTTCCGGCAGGAAATGGTCCTCGGCGATATGCATGCCGTTTTGCTCGACGCATTCGCACGACACGCCCGGCCCCATGACCTCGCTCAGGCCGTAGTTGTCCGTCGCGAACACGCCGAGGCCCTTCTGCAGCGCCTGGCGCATCGCGTCCGTCCACGATTCGCCGCCGAACAGCCCCAGGCGCAGCCGGAGATCCTTCCGGACGCCCGACTTTCCGATCAGCTCCGCCAGGTACATGCCGTAGGACGGCGTGCAGATCAGCACCGTGGACCCGTAGTCCTTCATGATCTGGATTTGCCGCTCGCTCTTGCCCGACGACACCGGCAGCACCGCCGCGCCCAGTTTTTCCACCCCGTAGTGGTGTCCGATCCCGCCCGTGAAAAAGCCGTAGCCGAACGCGATCTGCACGACGTCGCTTTTCGTCACGCCCGCCGCCGTCTGCAGCCGCGCCATCAGCTCCGACCACGTGTCCAGGTCTTTTTTCGTGTAGCCCACCACCGTCGCGAGCCCGGTCGTCCCCGACGACGCATGGATCCGCACGATGTCCTCCATCGGCACCGCGAATCCCTTGTACGGGAAGCAGCCCCGCAGATCGTCCTTCGTCGTGAACGGCAGCTTCGAAAGGTCCGCCAGCGTCCGCACGTCCTTCGGCGCGACCCCCGCCGCCTCCATCTTGGCCCGATAGTACGGCACCTTCTCCCAGGCCGTTTTCACGATCTGTTTCAGCCGCTTGAATTGCAGGGCTTCGAGGTCCTTCCTCGGCAGGCACTCGCACGCCGGATTCCAGACGCGGTTTTCGGGCTTCGTCACGTGGTTCATAGGGCGCCCACTCTATACCCCCCGCCCACCCCCGTTCAACTCCGAATCCCCGCCGGCCCGGTCCCGGAAACGCAAAAGCGCGCGGAACGGGTTCCGCGCGCTTCGGGGCCGCCGGGCAGGTCTACTTCTTCTTGGCGGAGATCGTGGCCTTGGCTTTCGCGATCTTGGCGATCGACGCAAAGCCTTCCGGGTCGTGGATCGCGATTTCGGAGAGCATCTTGCGGTTCAGTTCGATGCCCGCCTTGCTCAGCCCCTCGATGAAACGGCTGTAGGAAACGTCGTTGAGCTTGCACGCGGCGGCGAGGCGCACGATCCACATGCCGCGGTATTCGCGCTTCTTTTCCTTGCGGTGGGCATAGCTGAGGGCCATCGAGCGGTCCACGGCCTCCGTGGCGATGCGAAACAGCTTGCTGCGGCTCCCGTAAAAGCCCTTGGCGAGTTCGAGACGGCGTTTGCGGCGCTTGCGGCTGGCCACGGCATTGGTGGTTCTTGGCATGGTATTCTCCTGGTGTCCGGAATGCTAAACGCCCAGCTCGATCGAGAGGGCCCGGGCGAACTTGCCGCCCGCCTGCACGTTCTGGCGCAAGCGCCGTTTCTGCTTGCGGGTCTTGCTGCCCGCCAGATGGCGGCGCCCCGGCTTCTTGTGCAGGATCTTGCCGTTCGCCGTCTTCTTGAAGCGCTTGGCCACCGCCTTGCGCGTTTTCTTCTTCACTTTCGTTGCCATGGTTCCGTTGTCCTCGCGTCTGGGAGCGGACAAGGCCCGTTCCCTCTTTCCGATCTTTTCAAAACAGACGGCGACTTGTACGGGATTTGCCCCCGCCCGTCCAGCCAAATCCTCCGGCGCCCGCCGTTTTTCAGGTCGCGGAAGCCGCCGCGGCGGTCTTGGCCGCCTGTTTGGCCTTCGGATTGGGCATGACCACCATCAGGATGTTCTTGCCCAAGAGCTTGGGAGCCTGTTCCACCACGCCCGTCTCGTGGACGTCGGCCAGCACCCGGTTCATCAGCGAGAAGCCCAGTTCCTTGTGGGCGTTCTCGCGGCCGCGGAAAAACAGCGACACTTTCACCCGGTGGCCCTCGGCGAGGAAGTCCTTCAGGTGGCGCATCTTGACGCCGTAGTCGTGGTCGCCCACGCTCGGATGCAGCTGGATTTCCTTGATTTTGGTGACCGTGGCGTTCCGGCGATTCAGCTTTTCCTTTTTGCTCAGGTCGTAGCGGTACTTGCCGTAATCCATGATCCGGCAGACCGGCGGCCGCGCCGTCGGCGAAATCTCCACCAGGTCGAGCCCCGCCTCTCGGGCCTTGGTTTGCGCCTCGTAGGTCGGCACGATGCCGAGCGGGTCGCCGTTCACCCCGACCAGGCGGACCTCCGGCACGCGGATCCGCTGGTTGATTCGGGTCGCATAGGTCCCGCCGCGCGGGTCCCGGGGATTCATCGGTATGGCCATTCTGTCCTTGTGGTGTTGGGGGTCTTGCGCCGCCCCGTTTGGCTTTCTACTTCAGCTCCACCTGCCGTTCGGCATCCATCTTCGCGACGAACGCCTCCAGCGGCATGGCGCCTTGGTCCCCAGCCGCCCGGCTGCGAACCGAAACCGTTCCGTTCTCGATCTCCCGCCCGCCCAGCACGAGCATGTACGGGACCTTCTGCATTTGCGCGTCGCGGATCTTCGCGCCCATCTTCTCGGCGCGCTCGTCCACGACCACGCGGAAATCCCGCGCGCGCAGCTTCGCGGCCACGTCCTTCGCGGCGGCGGTCTGCTTGTCCGTCACGGGGATCAGCACCGCCTGCACGGGCGCGAGCCACAGCGGGAACGCGCCGGCGTAGTGCTCGATCAGGATGCCGAAAAAGCGCTCGAGACTGCCCAACAGCGCGCGGTGCACCATGTAGGGCCGGTGCTCCTGGCCGTCGGCGCCCATGTAGACCATGTCGAAGCGATCGGGCAGGTTGAAGTCGAACTGCACGGTGCTCATTTGCCATTCGCGGCCGATGGCGTCGCGCGTTTTCAGGTCGATCTTAGGCCCGTAGAACGCGCCGCCGCCCTCGTCCATTTCATAGGCGATGCCCTCGGCCTTCAGCGCGGCTTCCAGCGAGCGCTGGGCGACTTCCCAGCGGGCGGGCTCGCCCACGGCCTTCTCGGGCCGGGTCGCGAGGTAGGCGGTGATGTTCTCGAAGCCGAACGCCTTCCACATGGCGATGGCGAAGCGGACGCAGTCGCGCACTTCGCGTTCGACCTGGTCCTCGGTGCAATAGATGTGCGCGTCGTCCTGGGTGAACCCGCGCACGCGCATCAGACCGTGCAGCACGCCGGCGCGCTCGTAGCGGTAGACCGTGCCCAGTTCCGCCCAGCGCAGCGGCAGCTCGCGGTACGACCGCTTGCGGCTCTTGTAGATCTGGATGTGGAACGGGCAGTTCATCGGCTTGAGGTAGTAGCGCTGCTCGTCGATGTCCATCGGCGCGTACATGTTCTCGGCGTAGAACCCCAGATGGCCCGAGGTTTCCCACAGGCCGGCGCGGCCGATGTGCGGCGTGTAGAGCATCTCGTAGCCCGCCCGGTAGTGCTCGCGGCGCCAGAATTCCTCGATCGTCGCGCGGATCCGCGCGCCCTTCGGGTGCCAATGCACCAGCCCGGGACCCACGCTCTCCTGGATGCTGAACAAATCGAGGTCGCGGCCCAGCGTGCGGTGGTCGCGCAGCTTGGCCTCTTCCAGCATCTTCAGGTGCGCGTCCAGGTCGGCCTGCGACAGGAACGCCGTCCCGTACAGGCGCTGCATCATCGGATTCTTCTCGTCGCCGCGAAAATACGCGCCGGCCACGGAAGTCAGCTTGAAGGCCTTGATCTCCCCCGTGCCCGCCACGTGCGGCCCGCGGCACAGGTCGGTGAAATCGCCGCTGTTGTACAGGCTGATCGTCTCGCCTTCGGGAATGTCCGCCAGACGCTCCAGTTTGTACTTCTGGCCGCGCTGGGTCATCAGGTCCAGCACTTCTTCGCGGGTTTTTTCCTCCCGCACGAACGGAGCGTTTTCGGCGACGATCTTGGCCATTTCGGCCTCGATCGCGGGGAAATCCTCGACCGTCAGGCGGTGTTTCAGGTCGAAATCGTAGTAGAACCCGTCGTCCGTGTCCGGGCCGATGTCGAACAGGGCATCCGGCCACAGGCGGCGCACCGCCGCCGCCATCACGTGCGCCGCGCTGTGGCGCATCGTTTCCAAACCGACTGAATCCGACTTCATGAAATTTACGCAGCATCCTTCCTGAAGCGCGGAAACCTACCCCTTCGGCCCCGCCACGTCAATGCCCGCAAGCCGTTTGAAACGGCCTGCGGCGCCCGCACGCCGAACGGGCCAACGGCCTATTTGCCGCCCTGGATCCGGTCCCACAGCCGCACGTACTTCGCGTTGTCCTCGCCCAGGTCGCCGATCATTTCCAGCTTTTCCACCACCTCCGGCGGCGGAAACAGGATGGGATCCTCGCGGATTTCCGCCGAGAGATACGGATAGCTGGCCTCGTTCGGGCACAGGAAACAGATGTACTCCGTGAGTTCCGCCGCCACCTGCGGATCGAGAATGAAATTGATGAACCGGTGCGCCAAAAGGATCTGCCGGGCGCTGGCGGGAATCACCATGTCGTCGAAGCTCAGCGCCGAACCTTCCTGCGGCACCGCGATCCGGATGTCTTCGTTTTCGCCCCGCCCCGCCACCAGGTCGCCGCTGTAGCCGTGGGCCAGCCGGAATTCGCCGGAGGCAAGTCCGTCCTTGTATTTCTCGTTCTCGAACCCGGCCAGGTTGTCTTTCCAGCGCATCACGACTTCCTTGGCTTCGGCCAGCTCCCGGTCGTCGGTGGAGTTGAGGCTGTAGCCAAGGAATTTCAGGGCCGCGCCAATGGTCTCGCGGTAGTCGTCCAGCATCGTCATGCGCCCCTGGAGGTCCGCGCGGTCGAGCATCGCCCAGGTGGGCTTGAAATCCGCCACTTCTCCCCCGAGATAGCCGAGGCAGGTGATGGTGACCGCATAGGGGACGCTGTAGTCCATTTCCCGATCGAACGCCATCGCCAGATAGGTGGCGTCGATGTTGCGCCGGTTGGGGATCCAGTCGAGGTTCAGCGGCTGCAGCATGCCTTGGTTGCGCATGATCTTGGCCATGTAGCTGCTGGGGAACAACAGGTCGAACGGCCCCTTGTCGCGGGCGCCCAACTGGTCGTACATCGCCTCGTTGGAGTCGTAGGTGTCGATGACGACCTGGCAATGGTTTTCCAGCTCGAAGCGCTGGATGAGCTCGGGCTTGACGTAGTCCGACCAGGTATAGATGCGCAGCACCGGCTTCTCCTTGCATCCGCAAAGGAACGCCAACGCCGCCGCGCAGGCCATCCATCTTCCCATCGCCTTGCCGTCCATCTCATCCTCCTTGGCCAACCGCTAAGAAAGCCGTGTTCGGATTGTGTCACGATTTCCGGCGGCATGCAATCCTCCTTGCGGGATCCCAAGCGAAACGGCCCGCCGGAGAACCGGCGGGCCGCGCAGAAAGACCGGAAGACGGCTATTCCCCGGCCTTGATCTCGTCCCAGAGCTTCGTGTACTTGACGTTGTTTTCGCCGAGATCGGCCAGGGTTTCGAGCTTGGCGACGACGTCCGCCGGCGGGAAGAGGATCGGATCCTGGCGGATTTCCTCGGACAGCAGCGCGTAGCTGGGCCGGTTCGGGCAGAGGAAGTAGATGTATTCGGTCAGTTCGGCGGCGGACTGCGGCTCGAGGATGAAGTTGATCATCTTGTGCGCGAGCTCGGGCTGCGGAGCGTTGGCGGGGATCACCATGTCGTCGAAGTTGATTTGCGAGCCTTCCTGCGGCACCGCGATCTGAATGTCCTCGTTCTCGCTCTGCACCAGCATCAGGTCGCCGCTGTAGCCGTGCGTCAGCAGGAATTCGCCGGAGGCGAGCCCGGTCTTGTATTGCTCGTTCTCGAACTTGGCGAGGTTCTTCTTCCAGCGCAGGACGACTTCCTTGGCCTCGGCGAGTTCCCGGTCGTCGACGGTGTTGAGGCTGTAGCCGAGGAACTTGAGGGCGGAGCCGATCACTTCGCGGTGGTCGTTGAGCATCGTCATGCGGCCCTTGAGGTCCTCGCGGTCGAGCATGGCCCAGGTGGGCTTGAAATCCTTCACCTTGCTGCCGAGATAGCCCAGGCAGGTGATGGTGACCGTGTAGGGCACGCTGTGGTCCATCTCCTTGTCGATGGCGAGCTTCATGTAGTCGGGATCGACGTTCTTGCGGTTGGGGATCAGGTCCAGGTTCAGCTTCTGCAGCATGCCCTGGTCGTGCATGATCTTGACCATGTAGCTGCTGGGGAACAGCAGGTCGTAGCCCGTCGCGCCGGCCTTCAGCTTGGCGTACATGGCTTCGTTGGCGTCGTAGGTGTCGATGACGACCTTGCAGTTGTTCTCCCGCTCGAACTGCGCGACGAGCTCGGGCTTGATGTAGTCTGACCAGGTGTAGACGTGCAGCACCGGCTTCTTCTCCGCGCAGCCGCCCAGCGCCGCCAGCGCCGCGGCCAGGCCCGCCCATCCCAGGATCTTCTTCATCGTCATGTTCCGTTCTCCTTGTTTGTTCCTTGAAATCAGGCGGCGTGGCGGTCGCGGTTGGACAGGTATTGGCTGGCGGCCACGCAGGCGAACGTGATGGCCAGCAGGATGGTGGAGAGCGCGTTGATCAGCGGCGGCGCGCCGTACTTGATCATGCTGTAGATCTTGATCGGCAGCGTGGTCGAGCCGGGCCCGGCCACGAAGAAGGAAATCACGAAGTCGTCGATGGAAAGCGTGAAGGCCAGCAGGCCGCCCGCGAGAATGCCCGGCGCCAGCATGGGCAGCAGCACTTTCCAGACCGTGGTCCACCAGCCCGCCCCGAGGTCCTGCGCGGCCTCGATGATCGAGAAATCGAAGTCCTGCAGCCGCGCCAGCACCGTCATGGCCACGTACGACAGGCAGAACGTGACGTGCGCGACGGCGATCGTGGCCATCCCCAGCTGCACCTTCAGCGCCACGAAGAACAGCAGCAGGCTCAGGCCCATGAGAATCTCGGGCAGGACCAGGGGCAGGTAGATCGCGCTGTAGTGCAGTTTCTGGAGCCGGCTGCCGGCGAACCGGTGCAGCGCGAACGCCGCCGAGGTGCCCAGCACCATCGACGCCAGCGTCGCCGCAAGCGCGATGACCAGCGTATTGGTCAGCGCGTGCCAGATGCTCGGCTCGTCCATCAGCCGGACGTACCACTTCAGCGAGGTGGATTCCCACGAGCCGCCGAACCGCGAGGAATTGAACGAATTCACCACCAGAATCACGATGGGGACGTAGAAGAACGCGATCACCGACCACGTCACGACCAGGGGAAAACGGCTGGGTCTCATGGCCTCACACCCCCTCTTCGATCAACGCGTCCCTGGGGGTTTCCTTCCGGCGCAGCGCCGTAATGGCCACCATCGGGATCAGCACGGCCACCGTCAGCAGCGCCGACAGCCCGGCGGCGTGCGGCAGGTTGCGGTCCACGAAGGTCCGCTGCGCGATCTTGTTGCCGATCATTTCGCTGGTCGGCCCGCCGACGATGTCGGGAATCACGTAGGACCCCAGCGACGGGATGAACACCATCAGAAACGCCGTGAGCAGCCCGACGCGGATGCCGGGCAGGAAGATTTTCCGGAACGCCAGGAACGACGTCGCGCCGAGATCCTTCGCGGCCTCGATCAGGCGGAAGTCGAATTTCTCCGACGCGGCGTAGATCGGCAGGATCGCGAAGGGCAGTTCCGTGTAGACCATCACCAGCAGCACCGCGTAGGCGTTGTAGAGCAGCGAGGTTTCCGGCGCGACCAGGCCGAGGAACACCAGCGCGTGCTTGAGCGTGCCCTCCGGATGCAGCAGCACCTTCCAGGCGAAAATGCGGACGAGGAAACTCGTCCAGAACGGCAGGATGACCAGCAGCAGCACCAGGCGGCGCCGCGAGGGACTCACCCGCGCCATGTAGTAGCCCATCGGCGTCGCCAGCAAAATGCACAGCGCCGTCGCCGCCACGCTCAGCCAGACCGTGCGCCACACGATCGCCGGATAGTTCGGGTTGCCCAGCGTCCGCAGCGTGTCCAGCGTCCAGCCGTCGCCGATGCCGCCGTAGGGCGTCGCCGGCTTGAACATGATCGCGAACACCAGCACCGTCGGCACCAGGAACAGCACCAGCAGCCACAGGAACGACGGCAGCGTGACGAGCCATTCGGAAAGCGTTTTGCGGCTCCCGGCCTTCATCGCCCCGCGGCCCCCGGCGCCGCCGCGCCGCCGACGGGCGCCAGCCGCGCCAGGATCTGGTTGCTCTCGGTCGTCTCGCCGACTTCTTCGGGCGGCAGCTGGATGAGGTTCTCGTCCTGCGCGCTGTATTTTTCGAGCATGAACCCGTCGTCCGCATGCCAGCTGATCCAGACCTTCTCGCGCCACCGGATCGGCTTTTCATCGAGAAGGTACCGGCTGTGCTGGCGAATCACCGAAATGCGGTAGTCGCCCGTCCGCACCCAGTACTTCGTCTGCGAACCCAAATAGATCACGTCCTCCACCAGGCCTTCGATGACGTTCAGGTGGGGCATGGCGACGGGACGTTCGCGCGAAATGCGCAGCTTCTCCGGCCGAACGCTCAAAAAGATGTGCTCGCCTTCCTTGATCTGCTTGTCGTTGTAGCACTCCAGATCGGGGAAATCCTCGATCTTCAGCCGGCTGTAGTCCTTGTCCACCGCCACCGACAGGAGCCCCTCCAGCACGGAGTTCTTCTCCAGCGGCTCGGCGACGGTGCCGTCGAAGAAGTTCGTGTCGCCGATGAAGGCGGCGACGAAACTGGACCGCGGCGCCTCGTAGATTTCCGCCGGCGTGCCCAGTTGCTCGATCTTGCCGAGCTTCATCACCGCGATGCGGTCGGACAGGCTCATGGCCTCGCCCTGGTCGTGCGTGACGTAGAGGAAGGTGATGCCCACTTCGTCGTGGATCAGATCCAGCTCGATCAGCATGCGCTGCCGCAGCTTGAGGTCCAGCGCCGCCAGCGGCTCGTCCAGCAGCAGCACGCGCGGCTTGTTCACCAAGGCCCGCGCGATCGCCACGCGCTGCTTCTGGCCGCCCGAAATCTGGTCGGGCTTCTTCCAGGCCTGGTCTTCCATCTGGATCAAGGTCAGCATCTTCGCGACCTCGTCCTTGATCTCCTTCTTGGGGCGCTTCGCGACCTTGAGGCCGAACGCAATGTTGTCCCAAACGGACAGGTGGGGAAACAGCGCGTAGCTCTGGAAGATCGTGTTGACCTTGCGCTCGTACGGCGGCAGATCGGTCACGTCCTCCCCCCCCAGCAGCACGCGGCCGGTGTCGGGCTGCTCGAACCCGGCCAGGATGCGCAGCAACGTCGTCTTGCCGCAGCCGCTCGGTCCCAGCAGCGAAAAGAACTCGCCTTGCCGGACCGTCAGCGACACGTGGTCCACGGCCTTCACGTCGCCATAATGCTTCGATACGTCAACGAACTCCAGAAACTCGCTCACAGCCCTTCGCGTCCTCCGTTTTCAAGACACCGGAACCGATCGTTTTCCACCGCCAGAAGTATCCGCATTATGGGACCGCCTCCTCCCATTTCAATCAAAACTTTTGCCGTCCCGTTCCCCGGCGTTTCCAAAAGAGTTTTCGCGCCGTCCGGCGGGAACGGCGTTTGACTTGTCGCGGCCCTTGGGCGATAAATGCGGGAGTGGGACGGGCGTGGAACGCCCTTCCCGGCCTTCAACGCATGGATGGAGCCTGCCACATGAATAGACCGCTTGCTTGGATGTCCTTGGCCGCCGCGCTGGCCGCCGCCTCTCCCGCGCCGGGCGAGCCGCCTTCCTCGCCCCTCTTCGCCCCCGACCCGCCGGAGCCCGCCGCCGCCGCCTTGGTGGAAGCCTACCTCCCCCTCCTGGCCGCCGGCGAATTCGAACAGGCCCTGGCCTTGAACGACCAGCGGAGCATGCGCCAGTACCTCCTCGACCAACGGCTGAACGACCTCAAGGCCAAAACTCCGGAACTAACCGCCCAGGATCTCGAGGAAATGTCCGCGCAACTCCAGCTGAACGAGCTGAACCCCGCCCGCCTGCGGAACATCCTCCTGGGTCTCATGCGGGAGGCCGGCTACGAAAACATGACGTGGTCCATCCGCGGCTACGCTCCGACACCGGGACCCTTGGCCGGACACCTTGTCGGCATCGACGTCCAGTCCCTCGACGGCGCGAAAAAACCGATGCTGCTGGCCATCAAGAAATTGGGCGACCAGTGGCTGGTGGCCCCCGACGTTCTCGAAGCCCTGGCCAAACGGCAGGCAGCGGTCCGCAAGGCTGCGTCCGCCGAGCCCCCCGGCGAGGTCGTGGCCTTGGTCGATGCCTTCTGGCACCGCTGGCAAAACGGCGAACTGAACGAAGCCCATGCGCTCTTCGGGGAAACCTATCGCTCGCGCGTGCCGCTGCTGGCTTTTCTCCAGCAGGCCCAGGATTTCGTCGCCAAAATCGGCGCGCCGACGAACTGGTCCGTCGTCCGAGGCGTGGAACCCGCGCCCCATGCCCTTTGGCTGGGCGTGACCGTCCAAGGCCCCACCGCGGCCGGCCCCACCCTGATGCTTTTCAAAAAAAACGGTCCAACCTGGACGTTGGAAGACCTCCAGCTCCAGATGCCCGGCCGGCCCGGATCGCCAGGCCCCGTCCGGATCCCGCAGGCTCCGGCGCCCCGCACCGACTTCCGCACGGACTTGAAACCCTCCTTGGATCCCATGCTGCCCACGACGGTCCCGAAAGACCCCGTCGAGTTGCCCGCCGCGACCGCCCCCGCCAAGCCGGATGCGCCGATCGGACCAGACCTCCCGTGAATCCAGCGGCAACGCAGGAGATGGGCCCATGACAGAAGCCGTTTCGCCGGAACCCGCCCGCCCGCCGTTCTCCGCGAAAGGAAAACGCCTCGGCGTCTTTGTCATCTCCTACAACGCCGAACGGCTCATTCAAGACACCCTGCGGCGCATTCCGGAAGACGTCTGGCGCGAGGTGGAAGTCGTCTACGTCGTCGACGATTGCAGCATGGACGAAACCACGCGCCAGGCGATCGACTACCCCGATCCGCACGGCAAGCTGGTCGTCTTCCGCAACCGCATCAACCGCCGCTACGGCGGCAACCAGAAATTCGGCTATCAATATGCCGTCGACCGCGGCCTGGATGCCGTGGTCATGCTCCACGGCGACGGCCAATATGCCCCGGAAATGCTGCCGGAGCTCTTCCGCCCGATGGTGGACGGCGACGCCGACGTGGTCATCGGCTCGCGCATGATCCACCGCCGCGACGCCCTCCAGGGCGGCATGCCCAAATACAAGTTCGTCGCCAACATTTTCCTGACCGGGATCGAAAACCTGCTGAGCGGCCTGTCCATGTCCGAATTCCACTCCGGCTATCGCGGCTATTCCACCCGTTTCCTCCGCCGCATCCCGCTGTGGGAAAACAGCGACGAGTGGCATTTCGACACGCATATCCTGTTCCAGGCCCGGCAAGCCGACGCCTCCATCCGGGAAATCCCCATTCCCACGCGCTACGGCGACGAGGTTTGCCACGTCGACGGCATCTCCTATGGCCTCAACTGCATCCGCAGCGCCCTGCTCTACCGCCTGCATCGCTGGGGACTCATCTGCCTGAACCGCTACGACATCGCCCCGCGCGCGCTCATCGACTCCCGCAAGCTGGACGACCCCTATTCCTCCCATTCCATCATCCTGCGCCGCCTGCGCCAATTGAAGCTGGCGGGCAACACCGTTCTCGACCTCGGCTTCGGATGCGCCGCCATCGCCGCCGCCCTCCGGCAGGACGGCGCCATCCTCGACGGCATCGACCGCGATCCCCGGGCCGTCGCCGAATCCGGCTCCCTCTTCCGGCGCGTCTACCCGAACGACATCGATCGGCCGGACGAAATCCGGCTGGACGACAAATACGACCTCATCCTCGCCGCCGACATCCTGCAATTCCTGGTCGATCCGGCCGACGTCCTCTCCCGCCTGAAGAAATATCTCGTCAAGGGCGGACTGCTGGCCGTGTCGCTGCCCAACGTGGTGAACGTCCAGACGCGCTTGCGCGTCTTCTTCGGCCGATTTCCCCTGCATCACCGCGGACTTCTGGAAGCCCAGGCGCTTCATTTCTTCACCTTGGACAGCATGCGCCAATTGCTGGTCCGCGCCGGATGGCAGGTGGAATCCACCGACGTCACCTCCTTCCCCCTGACCCTGATCTTCCCGTTTCTGCGGAAAAAGCGCTGGCGCCTGCCGCTTTGGCTCCTTCGCGGCCTGACCTTGGCGTTCAAAGGGCTGTTCGCCTATCAAGGCGTGCTCTTCTGCAAGAACCCCAACGAAGCCGACCTGCTGTGAAACCCGTTCCCCGCGCCGAAGCGGCCCGGACGTGGGTTGCCTCTGTTCGCGCTCCCGCTGCCGGCCCCGGCCCCGCCCGGATTCAGGCCCCCGCCGGTCCGTGAAACGTCGGCTTCACGCCGAACTCGTCCGCGAGGATTTCCTCCAGTTCCGTCAGCGGCAGCCCCACCACGTTCGTGTAGGAACCCCGGATCTGGCGGATCATGTAGGCGGCCCGCCCCTGGATCGCATACGCCCCCGCCTTGTCCATCGGCTCCCCGCTGTGGACGTAGCCGGCGATTTCCCCGTCCGAAAGTTCCTTGAATTCCACGTCCGTCGAAACCGCCAGCGCACGGGCCTTCTCCGCCCCGTCCCGGCCCGGGCCGCGCACGCAAACGCCGGTGATGACCTGGTGCACCTGCCCGCTCAACGCCTGCAGCATTTCGCACGCATGCGCCTCCGATCCGGGCTTCTCCATGATCCGCCCGCGCAAGACCACGACCGTGTCCGCCGCGATGACCACCGCGCCGGCCGCCACGCGGCTCGCCACGTCCTGCGCCTTTTCCGACGCGTTGCGCAGCACGTACTCCGCCGCGCTTTCGCCCGGACGGACTTTTTCCTCCGTCGCCGGCGTCACCACCTCGAACGCATATCCCAGTTGATGCAGGAATCCGCGACGGCGCGGACTAGCGCTGGCCAGCACCAGCGGCCGGCTCTCGAAATTCGATTTTTCCATGGCTTCTTTCCGATCCTCCGGTAACCCACCGGAAAACCTTCTCCGTCAAGGCACCCATCATACCATAGTGCAGCGATCGCGCCGGCGTCCAGCGCGCCATCGGCGACAGCGGCCGCGCCCGCCGCGCCGCTTTCAGCCAGTTCTCCGTTCCCGCCACCGACGTCGCGGCTCCGTCCAGCGCGTAGAGATTCACCCGGCGCACGCCGCACCCCAGCACCGCCCCCACGGCCTCCTCCAGATCGTAGACGCTCCGCATCCCCCGCAAATAGCCGAAGAACGCATCCCCGCCCCCGAACCAGGCGGCCCGTTCCGCATTCTGCGGAATGCCGTCGTAGTCGCCCATCAGCCCCACGTCGATGGCCGCCCGATCCCCATACAGGCGCTTGGCCAGCCCGGCATACCGGTTCAGCATCGCCAGATAGGACTCCTGGCTGGCCTGGTAGCGATAGGCGATGAACGACAATGCGTCCCATTGCAGGCCGCTCACCGGCGCGTTCAGCGCGTCCTCCAGCGCCACGTTTCCCCGCGCCTGGGCGTCCAGAAACGCCCGGTTCGCCGCCCCGTCCACCGCATAGCCCTTCGCCCTCAGTTCTCGGATCAATCCGTTGATCGACGCCGCGTCTTTCCGAAACCGCGCCACGTCCATCTGCGACCGAAGGACCCGCCCCATCTGGCGCAAGCTCAGCGCCCGCGCCGCCGCGAACAGCTCGCGCCCCAGCAGCGGCGACGGCTCGCAGTCGAACGCGAACGCCCGCACCTTCAATCCGTTCGTTTCAAAAAATTCCGCTGCCTGCCGCGCCAACCGGCGCGTGGCCTGCACGCTCGCCTGCCCCACGTACAAATGCTTCCGGTACGGCAACAGCAGCCACGCATCCACCCCCACCCCTTCCCGTTCCGCCGCCCGCAGCAACCCGGTGAAAGCGGAATCTCCGAAGCTTTCCGTCTCCACGTGCAGGATCAAATCGCAATCGTACTTGGCCAGGACCGGCAGATGGGCCGCAACCTCCGCGTACGGCATGAATTCGCACCAGATCGCCAACCGCTCGACCGGCGGCGGTTCGACCGCGGCCCCCGCCGCGGCCGCACTCCACAGCGCGAGCGCCGCCCCCCGGCATTTCCAGCGGTTCATGCGTTCTCGCGCGGGCAATTCCGCTTCTGGTCCCAGTACGGCGACATGTTGCGCAGATTCGCAACCACTTTCGGAAAGATCTCCGCAATGCGCCGCACTTCCGCTTCGGTCGTGTAGGCGCTGAAGCTCAGCCGCACGGACCCGTGCATCGCCGTGAACGGCACGCCCATCGCCTTGAGCACGTGGCTCGGTTCCAGCGAGCCGCTCGAACAGGCGCTTCCGGTGCTGGCGCAGATGCCGTAGCCGTTCAGTTCGTAGAGGATGCTCTCCCCCTCGATGAAATGGCACGCCATGTTCAGGGTGTTCGGCGTGCGAAACACGCCGCGGCCGTTGACTTCCACGTGGGGCACCGTCCGGAGGATTTCCTCTTCCAGCCCGTCGCGCAGCTGCCCGATGCGCGCCATGTCCGGCGCATGTTCCTTGGCCCGCTCGCACGCCCGGGCCAGGCCGACGATGTACGGCACGTTTTCCGTGCCGCCGCGACGGCCGGCTTCCTGATGGCCTCCGAGCAGGTACGGCCGCAGCGGAGTCCCCCGCCGCACGTACAGCGCGCCCACGCCCTTCGGCGCATGCATCTTGTGGCCCGAAAACGACAGCAGATCCACGTGCGCCAGTTCGCCGACGAGATCCAGCGGCAGCTTGCCCGCCGTCTGCGTCGCGTCCGTGTGGAACACGATGCCCGGATCGGTTTCCTTCGCGATCCGCGCCCACTCGCCCACCGGCCAGACCACGCCCGTCTCGTTGTTCGCGTGCATCAGGCTCACGAGCAGAGTATCGGACCGCAGCGCCCGCACGTAGTCCGCCGTCGCGATCTGCCCCTGGCGGTCCACCGGGAGGATCGTCACCTCGTGGCCGCGCCGCTGCAGCTCGCGGCAGACTTCCAGCACCGCCGGATGCTCCACCGCGCTCGTCACGACGTGCTTCCGCTTCGGATTCGCCGCCGCCACGCCGAAAATCGCCGCGTTGTTGCTTTCCGTCGCGCACGAGGTAAACAACACTTCCGAAGGCTCCACGCCGCCCAGGAAATCGGCCACGGTCTTCCGCGCGGCTTTCAGCGCGCCGGCCACCTTCAGCGCGGGCTCGTACATCGAGCTCGGGTTGAAGAATTCCGGTCCGAAAAAGGGTTGCATCGCCGCGACCACTTCCGGGGCCACCGGCGTCGTCGCGTTGTTGTCGGCGAAAATCAGCGGAAAATCGCTCATGGCTGCCTCCCGGTCAGACGGGGATCACCTGGATCCGCTCGTCCACCTGGTCCTTGAGCGTCCGCTCGACGATGAGCTGCAGCGTGCGCGCCGCGCCGGCGCAGCCCGCGCACATGCCGCGCAGCGAGCAGTAGACCTTCCAGTCCTTGATGTCCACCAGCTCGATGTCCCCCCCGTCGCCCTTCAGCACCGGGCGGACGGTCTCGTCGATGACCTTTTCGATCTTGCGGGAAAGCTGGAACGGGGACATCGCGCCTTCCGCGACGGGCGCCGTGGCGACGGCCGTCGGCGCCGGCTCGCCCGTGCCCCACGTTTCGTTCAGGATGTCCTGCAATCCGCCCGGCGCGTAGCGGCAGGCGCCGCACATCCCGCCGGCTTTTAGTGCGGACACGATGTCGTCGATCGTCCGCAGGTTCAGTTCCTTGATTTTCCGCCGCAGGTAGGGCTCCGTGATGCCGAAGCACTTGCACACCACCCGGCCTTCGTCCACGCCTTCGGCATGCGCCCCGGAAAGCCTCACCCCCTGTGCGGCCAGGTCCACGCCGCGCTTCTGCGCCCAATCCACCACGGCCGCCTCCAGCGCCTCTGCGCCCATGACGGAGCAATGGATTTTCTGCTGCGGCAAGCCTTCGAGGAAATCGACGATGTCCTGGTTCTTGATTTGCAGCGCCGCGATCGGGGTCAGTTCGTGGCCTTCGATCAGCGCGCACAGCGCCTCCGAGGCGGCAATGGCCGAGGTGCACCCAAACGTCAGATATTTGGTCTCCACGATGACGTCTTTCAGAGGATCCTCGTCCCGGCGCACGCGAAACGTGAATTTCAGGGCGTCGCCGCACACGATGGACCCGTGCTGGCCCACGCCGTCGGCGTTTTCGATCTCGCCCAGATGCGTGCCGGGCTTGCCCTGCACCGCATCCATGAAGATCCTCTTCGTCTTTTCGCTGTATTGCCAAGCCATGGAAATCCTTCTTTCGGTCGGAGAAAGATACCCTCCTCCGGCGCTTTTTCAACTATTTCGACCGGAATCCTACCCTTGGTCCTGCAGGCGCCGGCCGTGGCGGAGGATTTTCCAGCCCTTGGCGAACAGGCGGCGGAAGAAGGGCGGACAATCGCCCACGTGGCTGATCACCAGGGCCCGGTTCACGTAGCGGAAGTCGGTTTTCGCGCTCATCCGCTTCCAAAGGTCGTAGTCGTCGAAATAATCGGTCGGGTCCCACCCCCCCACCTCTTCGATCAAGGCCTTCTTGTGCACCACGTTGGCCGTGTTGATGAAATTGTAGCGCAGCAGCTTTGCCCGGCTCCACCGGTGCAGCCACGGCTGGAAGGGATTCCCGAAAATGCGCCGGCCCGTCGCCTTGTCGCGGTACTGGCACCGGCAATAGAACACGGGCAGCTCCGGATGCCGCGCGGCGGCGCCCATCATGATGCGCAGGAAATCGGGGTGGTACTCGTCGTCGTCGTCCAGATAGGCGACGTACGGCGCCCGCGCCATCTGGAACACGCCGTGGTTCTTGGCGATCGCGCCGTGCGCGACCGGCGGCGATTTCTCGGGCAAATTGTAGAAGCGCAGCCGGGGATCGCCGAACGACGCGACCACCGCCTCGCTGTCGTCCGGCGTGCAGTCGCCCACGATGCACATTTCCCAGGCGGCGAAACCCCGCTGGGCCAGGACGGAGCGGATCGCGCGCTTCAGGACCGCCGAGCGGTTGTAGGTGCTCGTGACGATGCTGATCTGGGGCTCGGGCATGGGCGGCTCAGTTTTCCGCGTTGAGTTCCGCCAGCGCTTCCAGCGCCTCGCCGATGTCCGACGGCACCAGGACGATGGCCTTTTCATGGTCCGGTCCTCCCGAGGTATACCCGTATTCCACGTTCAATCCGTTCGCCGCCATCGTCTCCAGAACCCGCCCCAGATGGCCCGGTTCGTTCTCGACCTGCACCAGCAACACTTCGCGTGCCGCCACCAGCTCGCCCGAATCTTCCACCAGTTGCCGGGCTTTTTCCGTGTCGTCCACGATCAACCGCACGTGGCCGTGTCCCTCGGTATCCGCCAGCGTCAGGCCGTAGATGTTCACCCCGTGACGTCCCAGAAACGCCGCCAGCGCAGCCAGCGTACCCTTCCGGTTGTCGATGTACACCGTAAGTTGCGTCCCTTTGGAAAAGACGATCTTTCTTCCGCTCATGCCGATCCTCCCCCTTAGAACGTCAGGCCGGCATTCGCCAGCCGCCGGCCCAGTTCGGCCAGCACGCGCGCATCGTCCGCCCGGCCGGCCGACTCGAACGTCGCCCCGAAGCGCAGATAGGCCCCCGCGTCGTCCCACGGCACCGTCGAAATGCAATGTTCCTTGATCAGGTATTGCGACGCCTCCTCGGCGTTGGCGAACGCGATCCCGCCCGCGGCGCCTGTTGGCGCCGGCACGTAGAGGTAGAACGTCCCGCCCGGCATCTTGGCCTTGAAGCCCGCGCCCTTGAGCGCCTTCACCAGGCCGCGCAGGCGCTTCTGGTAGTGCGCGCGGATCTTCTCGGAAAGCTTCTGGTCCGCGATGCCCGCGCAGGCCGCCTTCTGGATGGCCTTGAATTGGCCGCTGTCGACGTTGTCCTTCACTTCCGCCACGGCGGACACGACCCGCGCCGAACCCGCCACGAAGCCCAGCCGCCAGCCGGTCATGTTGTAGCTCTTGCTCATGGAGTGCAGCTCGATCGCCGCCTCCTTGCCGCCCGGACGCGACAAGATCGACAGGCGCGGGCGCCCGTAGATCAGCGTCGCGTAGGCCGCGTCCTGCACGATCAGGACGTTGTGCCGCTGGGCAAACGCAATCAGCTCGTCGAAAAATTCCTCCGTCGCCGCCGCGCCCGTCGGGTTGTTCGGATAGTTGACGTAGAACAGCTTGACCCGCGACAGGTCCGTTTGCTCCAGCGCCTTCAAGTCCGGGAAAAAGCCGTTCTTCGCCAGCAAGGGCACCGGAATCACCGTTCCGCCCAGGTATTTTGCGTGCGTGGACAGCACCGGATAGCCCGGAATCGTCGCCAACACCGCGTCGCCCGGATTCACGAAGCACAGCGGCAGCATCGCCAGCGCCGGCTTGGACCCGATCGTGTGGTTGATTTCCGTCGCCGGGTCCAGATCCGTTACGCCGAAGAAATCGGCCATGTATTTCGCCGCCGCGGCCTTGAATTCCACGATGCCGTTGTCCGCGTAGCCGCGGTTCGCCGGATCGTCCACCGCCTTCTTCAAGGCCCGCCGGATCGCCCGGGGCGCCATCTGGTCCGGCTCGCCGACGCCGAAATCGAGCATTTCCGTCCCCGGATGGGCCTCCCTGGCCGCCCGCTTCGCCCGTTTGATCTTCTCGAACTTGTAGATCGCCGTGCTCTCGCCGTATTGCGCCCCGCCGATCCGCTCCGCAAACAGTTTCTGGATTTCCATCGTTTTCCGCCTTTCAAAACCGCCCCTCCGATTATTCACGAACCGCCCCGTTGTTCAACCGCATTCTGCCCCCGCCGCCGCCCGCCAAACTTTAGCATTGTCTTCCCCCTCCCCTTTGTGGCATCAACTCCACCTTATTGTTTCACTTTTTTACCGGAACAGGAGCAACGGAATGAATGTCTTGCATGTGATCGCCAACCCCCGCCCGGCGGATACGTCGAGCTCCAAAAAGCTGGCGTTCGAGTTTTTCGCGGCCTTGACCGAGAAAAACCCCGACGTCGTCGTCAACAACGTCGACCTTTACCAGAACAAACCCCCCTACGTGAGCGCGGAAGCCCTCAACTACTTCTGGGGCCCGGTCGCCAACCCCGCCTACATTCCCTCCAAGGCCGAGGAAGCCGCCGCCAACTTCTCCAACAACAACGCCCAGGCCCTGATGGACGCCGACGTCCTCGTCCTGACCATGCCCGTCTGGCTCAACGGCATGCCCGCCATCCTGAAGGCGTGGCTCGACCAAGTCGTCGTGCCCGGCAAGATGTTCACTTTCGGTCCCGAAGGCCTCGTGCCCACCCACCACCTCCGCACCGTCGTCCTCCTCGTCTCCTCCGACCAGGTCTACAAGGAAGGCGACGTCCGCGACGGCCTGACCCCCGCCCTCCGCGCCATCTTCGCCTACATCGGCGTCGAGGACATCCAGATCGCCTGGGCCGACGGCCAGGATTCCTCCCGGCATTTCGATTCGAACGAACGCCGCGAAATGGCCATCGAGGCCGCCAAGGAAATCGCCGAAGACATCGCCGGCCTGGTTTGAGGTTTCCCTCCCCTCCGCTCCGCCGGCTTTCCGGCGGAGCTTTTTTTAGGCATGAACGCACGGAGTCGCCCAGCATGAATCAGGAACTCAACCTCATCGGCCCCCGCATCCGCCAGCTTCGCGAACACCGCGAACTGTCCGTCGAAGCCCTCGCCCAGCGCGCCGCCTGCAGCCCCGAAATGATCGCCGCCCTCGAGGCCGGCGAACTCGTCCCCTCCCTCACCCCCCTCTTCCGCCTGGCCCGCGGCCTCGGCGTCCGTCTCGGCACGCTCCTCGACGACCAGTCGCAGGACGGCCCCGCCATCGTCCGCCAGGGCGATGCCGGCGTCACCGTGCACTTCTCCGGCAACGATCCCGTCCGCAAGCACAGCACCCTCGACTTCCATCCGCTCGCCCCCCACAAGGCCGCCCGCAACATGGAACCCTTCCTCGTCGACGTCCATCCCGCCCCCGCCGACGTCGACCTCAACGAGCACGAAGGCGAGGAATTCATCTACGTCCTCTCCGGACGCATCGAGGTCCGCTACGGCAAGGACGTCCACCGGCTCGACGCCGGCGACAGCATCTACTACGAATCCGTCGTTCCCCACCACCTCCACGCCCTCGGCGGCGACGCCCGCATCCTCGCCGTCATCTACGCCCCCGCCTGACCATGACGGCGCCCTCCACCGACGCCTCCAACGCCCCCATCGGCGCGGGCTCCGACGGCTTCACCCCCCTCACCCTCGGCCAGCAGCTCGAGTTCTGGGCGCGCGCGACCCCCGACCACGACTTCCTCGTCTATCCCGACCGCAATCTCCGCTGGTCCTATCGCCAATTCGACCAGCGCGTCAACCGGCTCGCCAAGGGCCTCCTCGCCATCGGCATCCGCAAGGGCGACCATGTCGGCATCTGGGCCAAGAACGTCCCCGACTGGCTCGTCTTCCAATTCGCCTGCGCCAAGACCGGCGCCGTCCTCGTCACCGTCAACACCGCCTACAAGGCCGAAGAGCTCGACTACATCCTCCGGCAGTCCGACATGAAGCTGCTTGGCCTCATCGACGGCTTCCGCGACGTCGACTACGTCGCCGTCGTCAATCAACTCGTCCCCGAGCTCAAGGACCACCCCCGCGGACATCTGCGGAGCCAGGCCTATCCCCACCTGAAATACATCTGCTACGTCGGCCAGGAAAAGCACCGCGGCCTGTACACCACCGCCGAGCTGATGCTCCTCGGCGACCACCAGCCCGACGCGCTCCTCGCCGAGGCCCAGGCCGCCATCGGCGGCCACGACGTCGTCAACATGCAGTACACCTCCGGCACCACCGGCTTCCCCAAGGGCGTGATGCTCACGCACCACAACCTCCTCAACAACGGCTGGAGCATCGGCCACCGCCAGCGCTTCACCGCCGCCGACAAGCTCTGCTTGCAGGTGCCCCTCTTCCACTGCTTCGGCGTCACCCTCGGCGTCATGGCCATCCTCTCCCACGGCGCGACCCTCGTCGTCGTCGAGGTCTTCGATCCCCTCCTCGGCCTCGCCGCCATCCACCAGGAAAAATGCACCGTCCTCTACGGCGTGCCCACCATGTTCATCGCCATGTACACCCATCCGATGTTCACGATGTTCGACATGTCCAGCCTGCGCACCGGCATCATGGCCGGCAGCGTCTGCCCCATCGAAGTCATGAAACGCGCGATCGCCGACATGCACATGGCCGAAATCACCGTCGTCTACGGCCTCACCGAAGCCTCCCCCGGCATGACCCAGACCTACGGCACCGAACCCATCGAAGTCCGCGTCTCCACCGTCGGCCCCGCCTTCCCCGGCGTCGAAGTCGCCATCCTCGACCCCGCCACGTCCAAGCCCCTGCCCCCCAACGCCGAAGGCGAAGTCTGCTGCCGCGGCTACAACGTCATGAAGGGCTACTACAAAATGCCCGAGCAGACCGCCGCCGTCATCGACAAGGACGGCTGGCTCCACTCCGGCGACCTCGGCACCTGCGACGAACAGGGCTACTACCGCATCACCGGCCGCATCAAGGACATCATCATCCGCGGCGGCGAAAACATCTCCCCCAAGGAAATCGAGGACCTGGTCCTTGCGCTGCCCGAGGTCATGAACGTCCAGGTCGTCGGCGCCCCCGACGAAAAATACGGCGAGCTGCCCGTCGCCTTCGTCATCCTGAACCGCGGCCGGACCCTGACCGAGGAAGACGTCCGCGACCACGTGAAGAAGCACCTCGCCGCCTACAAGGTGCCCAAATACGTCTTCTTCGTGGACGAATACCCGCTCACCGCCAGCGGCAAGATCCAGAAATACAAGCTCCGCGAGCAGTCCAAGGCTCTCGTGGAGAAACGCCGCGCCGCAGAAGCCTGATCCGCCGGGAACCACACCGGATGCAAAAAAACGGCCCGGCGATCTGCCGGGCCGTCGTCGGGGGCCGAGGCCCCGCCGGAACGTTTACACGCCGTTGGGTTCGGCGACGGGAATCGTCGGCAGCTGGTCGCCCAGCAGCTCCTCCGCCGCGATCGGCTCCGCCAGCGGAACGAGCTGGATGTTGCGGTACATCGAGAAACCCGTCCCGGCCGGAATCACGTGGCCCATGATGACGTTCTCCTTGAACCCGTGCAGGTTGTCGATGCGCGCCAAGGTGGCGGCGTCGGTCAGCACCCGCGTCGTGTCCTGGAAGGACGCCGCCGAGATGAAACTTTCCGTTTCGAGCGAGGCCTTCGTGATGCCCAGCAGCAGCGGCGAGGCTTCGGCGGGCTTGCGGCCCTCTTCCGCCACGCGGCGGTTGACTTCGATGAACGCCTGCTTCTCGACCTGCTCGCCCCAAAGGAATCCGGTGTCGCCGGGTTCCGAGATGCGGACCTTGCGGAGCATCTGGCGGACGATGATCTCGATGTGCTTGTCGTTGATTTCGACGCCCTGGAGCCGATAGACCTCCTGCACTTCGTTCACGAGGTATTCCTGCAGTTCCTGCGGTCCGCAGACCTCGAGGATTTCCTGCGGAACCACGGGTCCTTCCGTCAGCGGCTGGCCCTTCTTCACGCGGTCGCCGGCATAGACCACCACGTGCTTGTTCAGCGGAATCAGATGCTCTTCGGCGTCGCCGGTGATCGGATCGCGCACCAGCAGCTTGCGGCGGCCGCGGGCGTTGCCGCCCAGCTCCACGAGGCCGTCGATCTTGGCGATTTCCGCGGCGTCCTTCGGCTTCCGGGCTTCGAACAGCTCGGCCACGCGCGGCAGGCCGCCGGTGATGTCCTTCGTGCGGGCCTGCTTGCGCGGAGTCTTCGCGATCACCGCGCCGGCGTAGACCTTTTCGCCCTTGTCCACCACCACGTGGGCGCCGGCCGGCATCGTGTAGGATCCCAGGATCTTCTTGGGATCCGACGGATCGCGGACGAGCAGCTGGGGATGGATTTCCTCCCGGTGCTCCAGGACCACCAGGTCTTCCATGCCCGTGGCTTCGTCCTTTTCCTTGCGGACCGTGACGCCCATGATGAAGTCGCGCAAATCCACCTGCCCGGCGAATTCGCTCAGGATCGGCACGTTGTACGGATCCCACTTCGCCACGGCGGCGCCCTTCTTGACGGCTTCGCCGTCGGCCACGGCCAGGATGCTGCCCAGCGGCATCGTGTGGCGCTCGAGCTCGCGACCGTCCTTGTCGTACAGCACGATCATGCCGCTCTTGTTCAGGACGATGTGGTTTCCGTCGGGACCCGGCACCGCGTAGAGTTCCTCGTATTTCATCACGCCGTCGTGCTTGATCACGACTTCCGGCTGCTTGAAGGTGCTGCTGGCCGTGCCGCCGATGTGGAAGGTCCGCATGGTCAGCTGCGTGCCCGGTTCGCCGATGGATTGCGCGGCGATGATGCCGGTGGCCTCGCCCAGCACGGCCTGGCGGCCATTGGCCAGATTGCGGCCGTAGCACTTGGCGCAGATGCCGCGCTTGGATTCGCAGGTCAGCACGCTGCGGATCTTCACGCTCTCCAGCTCGGCGCGGCGGACCTTTTCGACCACCTTTTCGTCGATTTCGTAGCCGGCGGCCACGATGATTTCGTTCGTGCGCGGATCGCGGATGTCGTCCACGGCCGTGCGGCCGAGAATGCGCTGCGTCAGCGGCACGAGCTCTTCGTCGCCCTGCAGGATCGCGTGCACCTCGATGCCGTTCAAGGTGCCGCAGTCTTCCTCGACCACGATCACGTCCTGCGACACGTCGACCAGCTTGCGGGTCATGTAGCCGGAGTCGGCGGTCTTCAGCGCGGTGTCGGCCAAGCCCTTGCGGGCGCCGTGCGTCGAAATGAAGTATTCCAGCACGCTCAGGCCTTCGCGGAAATTCGCCAGAATCGGGCGTTCGATGATTTCGCCCGACGGCTTGGCCATCAAACCGCGCATGCCGGCGAGCTGCCGGATCTGCTGCCGGTTGCCGCGCGCGCCGGAGTCCACCATCATGAACAGCGGATTCACGTCGGTGCGCGACTCGTTGAATTCCATCGCCCGGAACATCTGCCCGGCGATCTCGTCCGTGGCGTGCGTCCAGATGTCGATGATCTTGTTGTAGCGCTCGCCGTCGGTGATGATGCCCTTGCGGTACTGGGCTTCAACGTCGGCCAGCGACTTGCGCGCGGCCTCCACGGTCTTCGCCTTCCCCTCCGGCACGATCATGTCCACGATGCCGATCGAAATGCCCGCCAGCGTGGCGTTCTCGAATCCCAGGTCCTTCACGCGGTCCAGGGTTTTCACCGTTTCCTCGTGGCCGGCCATCTGGTAGCAGTGGCGAATCAGTTCCTCCAGCTTTTTCTTCGGGACGGGAACGTTGAAAAAGCCCATGGCGTCCGGCCAAATCTCGTTGAAGAACACGCGACCGACCGTCGTGGTGATGGTCGCCTGGTCCTTCATGCCGTACTTCGTTTCGACCTGGTAGTCCGGATTCCGGAACCGGATCCGGTCGTGGACCTTCAGGGCGCCTTCGTCGTAGGCCGTATGGACTTCGAGCGCGTCGCCGAAGATCGGCAAGTGCTCGATGGCGCCGGGCACCTTCGGCTGGCGCGCGCGCAGGCGCTCCTGCTGCGAGTCCACCGTCAGGTAGTAGCAGCCCAGGGCGATGTCCTGCGTCGGCGTCGTGATCGGCTTGCCGCTCGACGGCGAGAAGATGTTGTTGGGCGCCAGCATGATCAGCTTGCTTTCCATCTGCGCCTCGATGGACAGCGGCACGTGCACCGCCATCTGGTCGCCGTCGAAGTCGGCGTTGTACGCCGTGCAGACGAGCGGATGGATGCGGATGGCTTCGCCTTCGATCAGCACCGGCTCGAACGACTGGATCGACAGGCGGTGCAGCGTGGGCGCGCGGTTCAGCATCACGGTGTGGCCGCGGGTCACCTCGTCGAGGATGTCCCAGACCTGGTCTTCCTCGCGCTCGATCATTTTCTTGGCGCTGCGCACGGTGTGCACCACGCCCATCGCCTTGAGACGGCGGATGATGAACGGCTCAAACAGCACCAGCGCCATCTTCTTGGGCAGGCCGCACTGGTTCATGCGCAGGTTCGGCCCGATCACGATCACGGAACGGCCGGAATAGTCCACGCGCTTGCCCAGCAGGTTCTGGCGGAAGCGCCCCTGCTTGCCCTTGAGCATGTCCGAAAGGGACTTCAGCGGGCGGTTGCCCGCGCCGGTCACGGCGCGGCCGTGCCGGCCGTTGTCGAACAGCGCGTCGACGGCTTCCTGCAGCATGCGCTTCTCGTTGCGGACGATCACGTCCGGCGTCTTGAGCTGCAGCAGGTTCTTGAGGCGGTTGTTCCGGTTGATGACGCGGCGGTACAAATCGTTCAGGTCGCTCGTCGCGAAACGGCCGCCCTCGAGGGGCACCAGCGGGCGCAAATCCGGCGGAATCACCGGCAGCACCTGCAGCACCATCCATTCCGGACGGGTGTGGCTGGTGCGGAACGAATCGATGATCTTCGTCCGCTTGGTCAGCTTTTTGCGGGTCTGCTTGCTGCGGGTGTTTTCCATCTCGGTTTCGAGCCGGTCCAGCTCTTCCTCGAGATTGATTTTCGCCAGGATGTCGCGGACGCCTTCCGCGCCCATGCGGGCCGTGAAGGTCTCGCCGTACTTGTCCAGCGCCTCGCGGTATTCCTCCTCGTTCAGCAACTGGCGTTCCTGCAAGGGCGTGTCGCCCGGTTCCACCACGATGTAGTCCTCGTAGTAGAGCACGCGCTCCAGCTCCTTCGCGCTCATGTCCAGCACCGTCGCCAGGCGGCTCGGGGCGCACTTGAAGAACCACAGGTGCGACACCGGCACCGCCAGCTCGATGTGGCCCATCCGCTCGCGGCGGACGCGCGCCAGCGTCACTTCCACGCCGCAGCGGTCGCACACGATGTTCTTGTGCTTGATGCGCTTGTACTTGCCGCACGAGCACTCCCAGTCCTTGGTGGGACCGAAAATGCGCTCGCAGAACAAACCGCCCTTTTCGGGCTTGAACGTGCGGTAGTTGATCGTTTCCGGATTCTTGACCTCGCCGTGGCTCCACGACCGGACGGTCTCGGGCGACGCCAGGGTGATGCTCACGTAGTCGAATCCCGGATGGGATTCCGTATCGAAAATCGGCTTGGCAGGGACGTTGTTTTCCACCGAGGGCCTCCTCTATCTCAAAGGTTCATCATGTGCGGGTCGCATCGCGGCGCGGTTCAGGCTTCTTCCCGGCGCTGCACCCGGATGTCCAAAGCCAGGCTCTGGATTTCCTTCATCAGCACGTTGAACGATTCCGGAACGCCCGCCTCCAGGGAATTGGTGCCCTTGACGATCGACTCGTAGATGCGGGTGCGGCCGGCCACGTCGTCGCTCTTGACCGTGAGCAGCTCCTGCAGCGCGTAGGCGCAGCCGTAGGCTTCCATGGCCCACACCTCCATTTCGCCGAACCGCTGGCCGCCGTACTGCGCCTTGCCGCCCAGCGGCTGCTGGGTCACGAGGCTGTAGGGGCCGACGGCGCGCGCGTGGATCTTGTCGCTGACCAGGTGGTGCAGCTTGAGCATGTAGATCACGCCCACGACCACGCGCTGGTCGAACGGCTCGCCCGTGCGCCCGTCGTAGAGCAGCGTCTTGCCGTCGTCCGGCAGGTTCGCCTTTTTCATCAGCTCCCAGATCTTCGCTTCCGGGCAGCCGTCGAACACCGGCGACGCCGCATGCAGCCCCAGCACCTTGCAGGCGATGCCCAGGTGCGTCTCGAGCACCTGCCCCACGTTCATGCGGGACGGCACGCCCAGCGGGTTCAGCACGATGTCCACCGGCGTCCCGTCCGGCATGAAGGGCATGTCCTCCTCCGGCAGGATGCGGGCGACGACGCCCTTGTTGCCGTGCCGGCCCGACATCTTGTCGCCCACGCTCAGCTTCTTCTTGCTGGCGATGTAGACCTTCACCTGCTTGATGATGCCCGTCTCCGCTTCCTCGCCGCTTTCCAGGCGCAGCGACATGTTCTCGCGGTCGTCCTTCAGCTGCGCGAACTTCGAGCTGTATTCGCCGATGATGTTGCTGATCTTCTGCTGGATCGGGCTCGGATCGATCGCGATCACGTCGTAGGCCGCCGCCAGCTTGCGCAGCAGCGTCTTGGTGATCTTGCGGTTGGCCGGGATGATGATCTCGCCGGTTTCGCCGTTCACCACGTCCAGCGGGATCTTTTCGCCCAGCAGGATGTTGGACAGCGCGTCCGTGAGGTTCTCGGTCAGTTCCGCCTCGCGCTTGTCGAACTCCTCCAGCATCTGCTTCTGCTGCTTGCGGCGCTCGTTCGCGCTCATCTTGGTCCGCTGCGGCAGATCGCGCGACGTGGTCTTCACGTCCATGACGATTCCGTAGGTCCCGCTCGGCACCGTCAGGGAGGTGTCGCGCACTTCCGCGGCCTTTTCGCCGAAGATCGCGCGCAGCAGTTTCTCCTCCGGCGCCAATTCCGTCTCGCTCTTCGGCGTGATCTTGCCGACGAGGATGTCGCCGGGCTTCACTTCCGCGCCGATGCACACCACGCCGTCCATGCCGAGGTTCTTCAGGGCCTCCTCGCCCACGTTCGGAATGTCGCGCGTGATTTCCTCGGGCCCCAGCTTCGTGTCCCGCGCCCCGCACTCGAATTCCTCGACGTGCACGGACGTGAACACGTCCTCGGCCACGAGCCGCTCGTTGATGAGGATCGCATCCTCGAAGTTGTAGCCGCACCACGGCATGAACGCCGCCAGCACGTTGCGGCCCAGCGCCAGTTCGCCGCCGTCCGTCAGCGGTCCGTCCGCCAGCACGTCGCCCTTCCGGATCTTCTGGCCCTTCCGGACGATCGGATGCTGGTTGATGCAGGTGCCCGCGTTCGAGCGCGTGAACTTGCGCAGTTCGTAGGACTGGTATTCGTCCTGCGGCGTCTTCTTGTTCGGCATGGATCCGTCGCGGGAAACCACGATGCGGTTGGCCGCCACGTAGGCCACCTTGCCCGCCTCGCCGGCGATGACCATCACGCGGCTGTCGCGGGCCACGCGGCCCTCGATGCCCGTCGCCACGAAGGGAGCCTCGGTGCAGAGGAGCGGCACGGCCTGGCGCTGCATGTTCGCGCCCATCAGGGCGCGGTTCGCGTCGTCGTGTTCCAGGAAGGGGATCAGCCCCGCCGCCACGGACACCACCTGCTTCGGCGACACGTCCATGTAGTTGCAGCGGCTGGCCTCCACCTCGAGGAACTCGCCGCGGTAGCGTCCCGCCACCGTTTCCTTCTCGAACGACCCGTCCTCGTTCAGGGGGGCGTTCGCCTGCGCGATCACGTAGTTTTCTTCCTGGTCCGCCGTCAGATAGTCGATGACGGTCGCGGAAACCTTGCCGTTCACCACGCGGCGGTACGGCGTCTCGATGAAACCGAACTCGTTCACGCGGGCGTACATCGACAGCGACGAGATCAGGCCGATGTTCGGCCCTTCCGGCGTCTCGATCGGGCAGATGCGGCCGTAGTGCGACGAATGCACGTCGCGGACTTCGAAGCCCGCGCGCTCGCGGCTCAGGCCGCCCGGCCCCAGCGCGCTCAGGCGCCGCTTGTGCGTCAGCTCAGCCAGCGGATTCGTCTGGTCCATGAACTGCGAGAGCTGGCTGCGGCCGAAGAAATCGCGGATCACCGCCGCCAGCGCCTTGGGATTGATCAGCTTCTGGGGGGTGAGCTTCTCGGCCTGCTGGTCGAACACCGTCATGCGCTCGCGCACCAGGCGCTCCGTGCGGGCCAGGCCCACGCGGCACTGGTTCTCCACCAGTTCGCCCACGGTGCGGATGCGGCGGCTGCCGAGATGGTCGATGTCGTCGATCGTCCCCTCGCCGCGGCGCAGGCCGATCAGGTACTTCACCGCCGCCACGAAATCTTCCTTCTCCAGCACGCGGCTCTCGTTCTGGGGATCGAGGCCCAGCTTCTGCTGGATCTTGTAGCGGCCCACGCGGCCCAGGTCGTAGCGGCGCGGATCGAAGAACAGCCGCTTCAGCAACTGGCGCGCGTTCGACGTCGTCGGCGGATCGCCGGGGCGCAGCTTGTGGTAAATCTCTTTCAGGGCGTCGTCGGCGCTGGCCACCGGGCCGTCCTTGCGCACGCTCTTCAGCAGCAAGCCGTCGTCCCAGGACACGTTCACCGCTTCCAGCGAGGTAATTCCGGCCGCCTGCAGCTGCTTGAGCAGGTCCTTCGTGACCGGCTCGAACTTCTTGACCAGGATCGTCTGGCTGTCGGCGTCCACCACGTCGGCCTTGACCACCCGGTTTTCCAGCTGTTCGGGCTTCGCGCGGGCCACGTCGATCTTCTCGAACGAGTAGAACAGGCCCAGCAGCTCCTCGTCGGTCCCGTAGCCCAGCGCGCGCAGGAAGGTCGTCGCCAGGAACTTGCGGCGGCGCTTCTTGCGGTCCAGGTAGATGTTCAGCAGGTCCGAGGTGTCGAACTGCACCTCCACCCACGAGCCGCGGTCCGGAATGATCCGGAACGAATGCAGCAGCGTGCCGTTCGCGTGCAGCGTCTGCTCGAAGCAGATGCCCGGCGAGCGGTGCAGCTGGCTCACGATGACGCGTTCGGCGCCGTTGATGATGAAGGTGCCCTGCTCGGTGATCAGGGGCACTTCGCCCATGAACACGGTCTCCTCGCGGACTTCCGCCTGGCTCTTCAGGCGGAACGTCACGTGCAGGGCGGCGGTGTGCGACTCGCTCTCCTTCAGGCACTCGAAGGCGGTTTGCTTGGGCGGCGTGATTTCGTACTTCACGAAGTCCAGGGTGCAGTTCCCGTCGTAGCTTTCGATGGGGAACACCTCCTTGAACACCGCCTGGAGACCGACGGGCTTGCGCTTGTTCGGCGCCGCCTCCATCTGCAGGAATTCGCGGTAGGAACGCGTCTGGATCTCGATCAGATCCGGCAACTCGATCACGTCCGACAACTGGCCAAAATTGATTCTCTCCACCATCTGCGTCACCTATTGTTCAAGGGGAATTACCGCACAAACCAAAAGACGGGCGCACCCCGGGCGCGCGTTTCCGCGCCCCGGGGCGTCCGCCACGCAACAATGGGGGGACTACTTGACAGTGACTTTGGCGCCCGCCGCTTCGAGCTGCTTCTGGATCTTCTCGGCTTCGTCCTTGGCCACGTTTTCCTTCACCGGCTTCGGCGCGCCCTCGACCAAGTCCTTGGCTTCCTTCAGCCCCAGGCCCGTGATCGCGCGGACTTCCTTGATGACGGCGATCTTCTGCGCGCCGGCGCTCGTCAGCTCGACGGTGAATTCCGTCTTCTCTTCCGCGGCGGCGGCGCCGCCGGCGGCCGGAGCGGCCGCAACCGCCACGGGGGCGGCCGCCGACACGCCCAGACGGGCTTCCAGCGCCTTGACCAACTGCGAGAGTTCCAAGACCGAAATCGTCTCGATCCAGTCCACAAACTCCGCCATCTTGCCTTCCAATTTCACTTCATCGCTCATGGGTTTTGATCTCCTGATCCTTGTTTTTTAAATCCGTGATGGTTTCGTTTCCGCCCTGTGCCTAGGCGGCGTTCTTCTTTTCCGCGGCGGCCTTCAGCACGTACACCAGGCTCGCCAGTTTTTGGCTCATCACGCCAACCAAATTCGACATCGGGGCCGCGATCGTCCCGACCAGCATGCCCTGCAAAACCTTCTTCGGCGGCAGCGTGGCCAGCGCTTCGACGTCCGCGGCCTGCAGCGCCGCGCCGTCCGCGTAGCCCAGCTTCACCACGGGAATCTTGTTGTTGCCCTTGATGAATTCGCGCAGCGCCTTCGCCGTCGCCGCCACGTCGCCCGCGCCGAACACGAGGGCCGTCGGCCCCTTCAGGCCGGCCTCGATCCCGGCGTAGCCCAATTCCGCGGCCACCACGCGGAACAGGCGGTTCGGCACCACCTGGAACCGGGCGTCCGTTTCGCGCAGCTTTTTCCGCAGCGCCGCCGTCTTCGCCGTGTCCATGCTCGTGAAGTCCGTCAGGATCGCGAACGTCGAGGCCGACAGCTGCTCCTTGATTTCCCTGGCGATCGCTTGTTTTTCGGGTCTCATGGTCTTTATCTCCGGTTCAGGGGGGGCTACGCCGTCTCGCGGGGATCCAGGCGCAGCCCGGGGCCCATCGTCGAGGTGATCGTCGCGCGCTTGATGAACAGTCCCTTGGTCGCCGCCGGCCGGGCCGCGTTCAGGCCGTCGATGACCGCCTTGCAGTTGCCCCGCAGCGCGTCCACCTCGAACGACATCTTGCCGAAGGGCACCATCACGTTGCCGTTGCGGTCCATGCGGAATTCCACGCGGCCGGCCTTGCAGGCCTTCACCGCCGCCGCCGTGTCTTCGCCGACCGTGCCGGTCTTGGGGTTGGGCATCAGGCCGCGGGGGCCGAGCACCTTGCCGAGCTTGCGGACTTCCTTCATCGCGTCCGGCGTGGCCACGGCCACGTCGAAATCGGTGAAGCCGCCCGCGACCTTGGCGATCATGTCCTCGTAGCCCACCAGGTCCGCGCCGGCCGCGCGGGCCGCGTCGGCCGCCGGGCCGTTGGCGAACACGAGAACGCGGACGGTCTTGCCCGTGCCGTGCGGCAGCGTCACCGTGCCGCGGACCGCCTGGTCGCTCTTGGTCGGATCCACGCCCAGGCGGAAAGCGATTTCCGCCGTCGCGTCGAACTTCGTCGTCGGGTTGTCCTTCAGGAACTTGAGCGCGCCCTCGATCGTGTAGAGCGTCTCGCGGTCCACCTTGGACGCCGCCTTTGCGTATTTTTTACCGTGAAATGCCATGGCTCACCTTACTCCACTTCGATTCCCATGCTTCTCGCCGTGCCGGCCACCATGCGCACGGCATGGGCCTCGTCGAACGAGTTCAGATCCTTCGCCTTCAGCTTGGCGATCTCCGCCAGCTGCTGCTTCGTCACTTTGCCGACCTTCTCGCGGTTCGGCACGCCCGAGCCCTTGGCGATCCCGGCCGCCTTTTTCAGCAGCGCGGCCGCCGGAGGCGTCTTGGTGATGAAGGTGAAGCTCTTGTCCTGGTAGACCGTGATCACCACGGGGATGACCATGCCGGCTTCCTTCTGGGTCGCCGCGTTGAACTCCTTGCAGAACGCCATGATGTTGACGCCCTGCTGGCCCAGCGCCGGCCCCACCGGCGGCGCGGGATTCGCCTGGCCCGCCGGAATCTGCAACTTGACTATGCCTGTAATTTTCTTTGCCATAAATCACCCGGGCCTATTCGCCCCTTTCCACCTGCCAATATTCCAACTCCACCGGCGCCGTCCGACCGAAAATCGACACCGACACCTTCAGTTTCCCGCGCTCGGGATCCACTTCTTCGACCAGACCGCTGAAACTCAGGAACGGGCCGTCGGTGATCTTGACCGACTCGCCGGGCTCGAACACCACCTTGGGCTTCACCCGCTCCTTCTTCTCCTCGATCTGCTGCAAAATCTTGTCCACCTCGTCCGGGCGCAGCGCCACGGGCCGGTCGCCGCCGATGAAGCCGATCAGTCCCGGCGTCGCCTGGATGAAACTCCACGGCTTTTCCATCAGCTGCTTGTTCTCGTCGAACAGGGCCATTTCGACCAGCACGTAGCCGGGAAAAAACTTCCGCGTCTGCGTCGTCCGCTTGCCCTGCTTGACCTCCGAAACCTTTTCCGTCGGAATCAGCACTTCCCCGACGTAGTCCTGCATCTCCTCGATCTGGATGCGCTTGACGAGGTTTTCGCGCACCTTCCCCTCCTGGCCGGAAAGGGCATGCAGCACGTACCACTTCTTTTCCATGGCGTCCAGTCCCCCCCTATTGGATCACCAGCTGGATCAGCTCGCGCAGCGCCAGGTCGGACGCCGCCACGAACCCGCCCAGCAACGCCACCGACAGGATCACCACCACGGTCGAATCGAACAGTTCCGGCCGCGTCGGCCACGCGCACTTCTTCAGTTCGGCGTTCACCTCGCCGAAGAAACCGCGGATTCCGCCGATCGTCTCTGCAATCTTGCTCATCTCTGTTCGCCTTTTTCCTGTTCGGTCCGTCTGGCCGCCTCTCCCGGCGGAGTTGGCAGGCCAGGAGGGACTTGAACCCCCAACAACCGGTTTTGGAGACCGGTGCTCTGCCAAATTGAGCTACTGGCCTGTGGGCTTCGCCTCGCAAAGGGTCCGGGGCCCGCCTACTTCGCTTCGCGGTGCAGCGTGTGCTTCCGCTCCGCCGGACAATACTTTTTCAGTTCCAGACGTTCCGTCTTGGTTTTCTTGTTCCGGCTGTTCACGTAGTTGCGGCGCTTGCACTCGGTGCACGCCAGCGTGATGCTTTCCCTGGGCATGGTTCAAACTCCGATGGGGGAACCGGGGGCGGCGCGCCTGCGCGGCCGCCCACGGCCTTCCCGGATACTTATTCGAGGATGTCCGCCACGACGCCGGCGCCGACCGTACGGCCGCCTTCGCGGATGGCGAAGCGCATGTTCTTCTCCATGGCGATCGGCGTGATCAGCTCGACGGTCATGTCGATGTTGTCGCCCGGCATCACCATCTCGACGCCCTCGGGCAGCGTCACGTCGCCGGTCACGTCCGTCGTGCGGAAGTAGAACTGCGGGCGATAGCCCTTGAAGAACGGCGTGTGGCGGCCGCCTTCTTCCTTGCTCAGCACGTACACGCTCGCCTTGAACTTCTTGTGCGGCGTGATCGACCCGGGCTTGGCCACCACCTGGCCGCGCTCCACGTCTTCCTTCTTCGTGCTGCGCAGCAGCAGCCCGATGTTGTCGCCCGCCTGGCCCTGGTCCAGCAGCTTGCGGAACATTTCCACGCCCGTCACCACCGTCTTCTGCGTGTCGCGCAGGCCGACGATCTCGACGTCCTCGCCGACCTTGATGATGCCGCGCTCCACGCGGCCGGTCACCACGGTGCCGCGGCCTTCGATGGAGAACACGTCTTCGATCGGCATCAGGAACGGCTTGTCCAAGGGGCGCACCGGCTCCGGAACGAACGTGTCGATCGCGTCCATCAGGTCCTGGATGCACTTGGCGTCCGGGCTGGCGGGATCGGTCGACTGCAGCACCTTCAGCGCGCTGCCGCGGATGATCGGGGTCGTGTCGCCGGGGAAGTCGTACTTCGTGAGCAGCTCGCGGATTTCCATCTCGACGAGGTCCAGCAGCTCCGGATCGTCCACCGTGTCCACCTTGTTCAGGAACACGACGATCGAGGGCACGCCCACCTGGCGGGCCAGCAGGATGTGCTCGCGCGTCTGGGGCATCGGGCCGTCGGAGGCGCTGACCACGAGGATCGCGCCGTCCATCTGCGCCGCGCCGGTGATCATGTTCTTCACGTAGTCCGCGTGGCCGGGGCAGTCGACGTGCGCATAGTGGCGGTTCGCCGTCTGGTATTCCACGTGGCTCGTCGCGATCGTCAGGATCTTCGTCTTGTCGCGGCGGCCCTGCGACTCGGAGGCCTTCGCCACCTGGTCGTAGCTGATGTAGTTGGCGAGGCCCTTGAGGCTCTGCATGTAGGTGATCGCCGCCGTCAGGGTCGTTTTGCCGTGGTCGACGTGTCCGATCGTGCCGACGTTCACGTGGGGCTTGGTGCGTTCGAATTTATCTTTGGCCATGGGGCTTCTCCCTTTTGTTCTTTTTTAAATTTCCGCGCCGCCGCCGGCGCCCTTCTTCTTCCAAAACGTTCCGGATCTGGAGCCTGCGAGCGGGATTGAACCGCTGACCTCGTCCTTACCAAGGACGTGCTCTGCCAACTGAGCTACACAGGCACACGCCGCGCTCCAATTCCCCGCGCCCAACAGGTACGCGGGCACAAGACAAAACGGAACCGAACCTAGGATTCCCGGAGAGGCTCGGAAAGCGCTAAATCTTGTGTCTGACGCTATGTTTAACGTCCGGAACTGCTTACCGGCAATCCCGAATGTCGCGCCGCATCATACCCGCCTTCGCCCCCACGTCAACTGTTTTCGGATTTTTTTCGGATTTTTTTCGGCGCCGCCCAAACCCGCCCCGGAAACCGGCCGGCGGCTACTTGACCCGCACCCGGTATTTTCCACGCCCGCCGTCGCTGATCCGCAGCCCCGACACCTGCCGTTCGCCGCCCAAATCGATGTCCTGCCGTTCGCCGGGGTTGAACCGCCGGGCCACCGTGATCGGATTCTTGGCCGGGCCTTCCCGCACCACCAGCGTGTTCACGATCACCGAACCTTCCGTGCATTCGATCTGGATGACGCGCACGCTCCGGTTCACGGCCACTTCCTTGGCGTTGCCGCCGGCCGGAAGTTCCGCCACCATCTGCCAGCCGCCCTTTTCCCGCGGCCGCTCCTCCGCCGCCGGCCGCGCTTCCGGGGCGCCTTGCGGCGGCGGCCCCTGCCGGAGCCCCTTGAAGATTTCGGAAAGGTCGCCGCCAAAACTCGTTGCCGCGCCCGCCAACACGATCGCCGCCGCCAGAATCCGTCCGCTCATGGTTCTCTCCTTATGCACGCACGCCGAAACCAACGCCCGGAAAGTACCACGCCCCGCCCCCGCAATCAATCCATTCGTTCCGCGCTTTTGGCTGGCCTCCGGGCCACCCTCTGCGCCATAAAGAAGCGCATGAAGAAATCCAAACGACCCGCGCCGCCCATCCGCCCCCTCTACGCCCTTCTCCTCGTCGCGGCCGCCCTCCTCCTCTGGCTCCTCGCCCAGCCCCGCCCCGGCCTGCGCGTCGAACGGCTGAAACCCGTCCTCGCCCCCGAGCCGGGCACGCCCGCCGCGGCCGTCCCCGGCCGCATCCGCATCGCCACCTACAACCTCGAACACTTCACCGACGGCCGCAACGACGGCCCCGAACGCACGCCCGAGGTGTTCATGACCCACGCCCGCGAGGCCGCCGCCATCATTTCCGAAGCCGATCCCGACGTCCTCGTGCTCCAGGAAATCGAAAACGGCCGCACCCTCGAATTCCTCAACGACCAGCTCGAACGCCCCTACCCCTACGTCTACATCTCCCGGCTGCGCCAGACCTCCGGCGAGAAAGAGCGGCTCAACCTCGCGCTCCTCTCGCGCCTGCGCCCCTACAACGTCCGCCAGCTCGGCTTCTACAACCTTGGCGGAAAGGGCCGCCCCGCCCGCGGCGCCCTCGCCGCCGAATTCGACCTCGGCGGCGAGGCCCGCCTCCTCGCCTACGACGTCCACCTCAAATCCAACTACGGCGAAGCCCCCCGCAACCAGGCCCAGCGCGGCATCGCCCTGCACCATATCGCCGCCGACGCCGTCGCCGAAACCTTCCAAAACGCGCTCGCCACCAACGCCACCTACGCCGTCGTCCTCGGCGACACCAACGTCGATCCCGACACCGAAGCCTTCGCCGCCGACCCCTCCCTCGAACCGCTCGCCGGCGCCTTCGTCGATCTCTGGCGCGGCCGCCCCATCGAGGAACGCACCACCATCCCCACGCGGCAGGCCGGCGAAACCGGCGACCCCTTGCTGGTGTTCCCCCCCTCCGCCTTCGATCGCATCTTCGTCTCGAAAAACCTCGCGGCCAACGGCCCCTGGCGCGTCTCCCCGCCCCAGGCCATCCAAAAGGGCACCGATACGGCCAACAACCTCACGCCGCCCGGCATCGGCGGCCACGTCTCCGACCACCACCTCGCCTACGTCGATCTCGTCCGCGCCCCGGACGCGGCATCCACCGCCGACGCCCCCTAGCCCCCCGCGCCCTTGCGGCGGGGGTGAAGCCGGTCGGGCGAAAGGGCTTTCCGCGCGCCGCCTCATCTTCTATTCTCCCCCGCATGAAACCCCTCGCCCGCGACGAACTGGTCTATGGGTTCACGCCGGAGCCCGGCCTGGTGGCCGTCGAGCACGCGCCCGGCGAGACCGCCGACGCGATGACGCTCTTTCTCCGCCGCGAGGGCGCGCTCACGACGCGGCAAGAGCCGTTTTCCCCCTTCCTGTGGCTCACCAAGCCCGATTTCCTCGCCGACTTCGAACCCGCTCCCGAAATGATCCGGCTGGCGGGCAACAACCCCTTCCGCGTCCTGGCCCGTTTCCCGACCTGGGCCGCGCTGGAGCGCGCGCTGGGGCATCTCCGCAAGGCCACCGGCCGCACCCCGTCCGATCCCGGCGCGCCCTACTTCGTCCTGCGCGATCCCGTCCAGCAGTTCCTGCTCGATACCGGGCGGACCTCGTTCGGCGAGCGGCTCCTGCCCGACCTGGAATTTCTCTTTCTCGACGTCGAGACCGACTGCAATCCCGCGCGCGATTTCTCCAACCCCGACCGCGACGAGGACCGCATCCTGTCCATCGCCCTCGCCGACGGCCGCGGCTGGACGCAGCTCCTCGACGGGAGCGAGCTCGACGAAAAGGCGCTGCTGAAGAAGTTCGTCGAGATCGTCCGCAAGCGCGATCCCGACGTCGTCGCCGGCCACAACCTGTTCAAGTTCGATCTGCCCTATATCGAAACCCGCGCCAGGCGCCACCGCGTGCCGCTGGCCCTCGGACGCGACGGCGGCAAGCCGGAGTCCCACGCCTCGCGCTTCACGGCCGCCGAGCGCACCGTGGCCTATACCCGCACCCACCTCTTCGGCCGGCAGGTCGTGGACACCTACCTGCTGGCGCTCGCCTACGACGTTTCGCACCGCGCGCTGGAAAACCACACGCTCAAAACCATCGCGAAGCACTTCGGCGTGGCCGCGCCGGACCGCACCTACATCGACGGCCGCCAGATCGCCGCCGCCTTCCGCGACGATCCCGCCGCCTTCCGGCGCTACGCCCTGGACGACGTCCGCGAAACCGCCGCCATCGCGCCCATCCTGCTCAACGCGCCCTTCGCGCAGAGCCTGATCCTGCCGCTGCCGCTCGAGACCATCTGCGTGCGCGGCAACGCCGGCAAGATCGAGGCGCTGCTGCTGCGCGAATACCTCCGCGCCCGCCACTCCGTCCCCGCGCCCGAACCCGCGCGCTCCTTCGAAGGCGGCTACACGGATCTGTTCTTCGAAGGGCTCGCGCGCGACGTGCACCATTGCGACGTCCGCTCGCTGTATCCGTCCATCCTCCTGCGCGAAGGCCGCAATCCGCGCAACGATCCGCTCGGCATCTTTCTCCAGCTGCTCGCCCACCTGCGCGATTTCCGCATCGACGCCAAGCGGCGCGCGCAAGACCCCTCCCTCGCGCCCGCCGCCGCCGGCCGCTGGGACGCCCTGCAGGCCACGTTCAAGATCCTGATCAATTCCTTCTACGGCTATCTCGGCTTCCCGCAGGCGCGCTTCAACGACTACGACCTCGCCGCCGCCGTCACCGAACAGGGCCGCGACCTCCTGCGCGGCATGGTCGCCCAGCTGCGCGAACTCGGCGCCCAGCCCATCGAGATCGACACCGACGGCATCTATTTCACCCCGCCCTCCGGCCTCGACGACGCCGGACTCGCGCGCTTCCGGAAAGAGTTCCGCGGCCACCTGCCCGAAGGCATCGAGGTGGAATTCGACGGCCGTTTCCCGGCCATGTATTCCTACAAGATGAAGAACTACGCCCTGCTCGAAGACGACGGCACGGTCCTCCTCAAGGGCGCCGCCCTCAAATCGCGCGGCCTCGAACCCTTTCTGCGCGATTTTTTGCGCGAATGGCTCACGCTGACCCTCCACGGCCGCGCCGAGGAAATCCCCGGCCTGTTCGCCCGCCGCCGCGCCGAGATCGCCGCGCGCAAGCTGCCCGTCGCCGCCTTCGCCAAGACCGAGATGCTGACCGACTCGCCCGCCACCTACCAGCGCAAGCGCGAGGCCGGCGGCAAGTCCCGCCAGCCCGCCTACGAAGTCGCCCTCGCCTCCGGCCGCGAATTCCAGGCCGGCGACGCCGTGGCCTACTACGTCACCGGCGACAAGAAGAACGTCCCCGTCCACGCCCACGCCAAGCTCGCCGCCGCCTTCGATCCCGCCCGCCGCGACGAGAACGTGACCTACTATCTGGCCAAACTTGACGCGCTCGCCAAAAAACTGGATGCTCATGTCCCAAATGACCCCGAAACCGAAGACGACCAACCCACCCTGTTCTAAGCGGGAACGATAGAATACTGGAAAAATGGAATGATGGAAAATCCCTTCCGAACCTCTGGCCCCTGTCCGCCGACCTCCCAAGCGCGCAACGCGCGCTTGGGCTTCACCCTCGTGGAAATCCTCGTGGTCGTCACCATCATCCTGCTGCTCTCGGGCATCGTCCTCCAAAACATCGTCGGGGGCATGGCCAAGGGCGAATTGGCCGCCGCCAAGGCCCAGATCCAGGCGCTGTCTTCCGCCGTCACCGAATACCGCATGTCCCACGGACGCTATCCCACCACCCAGCAAGGCCTCCAGGCGCTCGTGGAAAAACCGACCCGGGAGCCCATCCCCCCCCACTATCCCGAGGGCGGCCATCTCAACAGCCGCGTCCTCCCCCTCGACCCCTGGAAACGCCCCTACCTGTATCTCTGCCCCGGCCGCCAGCAGGAACCCTTCGAAATCTTCTCCTACGGCGCCGACGGCGAACCCGGCGGCGAAGGCGCCAACGCCGACGTCTCCTCCGCCAACCCGAACTGATTCCACCCCCCTTCCGGGCGCATCTGCGATTCGGTGCAAGGATCCAGCCTGAAGGCTGGACTACGAACGGATCTGGGATGTAGTCCACGCGTTGGCGTGAGGCTGTTTTTTTCGGCCTGAAACGTGGGTGGGCGCATCAAATTGCAGATGCGCCCCCCCTCCCATCGCCTTCCTTTTCCAGTGGCATTCCGCCACCGGGTGATTTATCTTTCCCTCCATCTCGTAGGAGGGCTCGTGCGATGAAAAGGGCGTTGCTGGTGGGCGGAATGGGACTCTGGCTTCTGGCGGGCACGGCAAATGCCGCGCATTTCGGGCTGTTCGTGGGGCTGAACCAATACGATACCTCCTACGTCGCCTCCGACAACTGGCTGAACTACTGCGTGGCCGACGCCGGGTCCATGCGCACCAACCTGATCAACAAGGGCGCGGGCTGGGTCGCGTCGAACACCACCCTGCTCGTCGACTCCACCGGCAGCAAAACCGCCATCCGCTCCGCGCTGTCCAACTACGCCGCCAAGGCCGTCGCCGGCGACGTCGTCGTTTATTACCACTCCAGCCACGGCGGCAACGACGATACCACCCAGGCCAACGTCTACCTCTGTTCCTACAACGCCGACTACACCGAGGACGAACTCGCCACGGACTTGCTGGCATTCAAGGCCGGCGTCAAGATGATCGTCGTCGTCGACGCCTGCCACTCCGGTGGCCTGTTTGTCGAAACCGCCGCGAAAAGCCCCGCCGAAAAGGAGGCCCGCCGAAAGGCCGTCCGCAACTGGAACCTCGCCGAACGCGTCGCCGCCCGCATGGAAGATATCCGCGCCACCCGAATCGCCGCCGGCGCGAAAGGCGCGGCCAGGCTCCTCGCCCCCGGGGAAGTCGGCTGGATGACCGCCTGCGCCTATTACAACTATTCCTACGAGGACGAAAGCATCGGCCACGGATGGTTCACCTACCGCCTCCTGCAGGGATTCGACTACGGCGACGCCACCGGCGACGGCTGGGCCTCCTTCCAGGAGCTCTTCGACTTCGCCTACCTGCGCATCCCCTACGCCGACCAGATCCCGCAGGATTCCAACCCCGCCATCCTCGCCACCCTCGCCGGCACCGCCGGCGCCCTCCCCGGCGGCGCCGGCGCCGACGCCTGGGACTACGCCGACAACGTCTTTGACGGCGCCCCTCCCCTCGCCCCCTCCATCGACTTCCAGTCCCACGGCCCCCACGCCCTCCGCAAGGATTTCGACGAATCCGACTTCTTCGCCGTCCCCGTCCGGAAAAACCGGTTCTACACCTTCCGCAGCACCAACCTGACCGGCGACGTCGACGCCTACCTCTACACCTACTCCGAAGACGCCGGCATGCGGCTGGTCCGCTACGCCTACGACGTCTCCGGCGCCAACCTGAACTTCGCGCTGACCTACAAGGCCGTCGCCTCCGGCACGGTCTACCTGCAGGTGCAATCCTATCCCCAGACGAACAGCGCGGCCTACACCCTGCAGTACGCCAACGCCGGCACCGCCGATTCCATGGCCCCCCTCACCAACGGCGCCCCCCGCGCCATCGTCTCCATCGACCAGGAAAGCTACGAAATGTTCCGCCTCCCCGTTCCGCTCGGCCAAACCAACCTCGCCATCCGGCTCTCCGGCGGCACCGGCGACGCCGACCTCTACGTCGCCCGCGGCTACCTCCCCTTCTCCGACCAGGACTACACCAGCCAGGAATACGGCAACGACGAAGCCGTCGACGTCGCCGATCCCCCGGCCGGCGACTGGTTCATCCAGGTCTACGGCTACGAATCCAGCGCCAGCATGGCCCTGCGCGCCACCTGCACCCCCGGCGCCGCCACCGTCGGCGCTTTCTCCAACCTCTCCGCGAACGCCTATTTCGCCGTCGACCTCACCAACGGCGCGCGCGTCTCCATCTATTCCGCCACCAACTTCGGCACCAACCGCTTCAACTGGATCCTGCGCTCCAACGCCGTCGTCGCCAACGGCAAGGTCGCCCTCGTCCTCTCCAACGCCCCCAACCAGGCCGTCTCCGTCGGCCGCCCGCACTTCTAGAACCGGTTTTACGTACTACGTAAACCGCGTTCCGCGCGCAGGCCGGGGCAGCCCTCCACGCGCCAGGCGCGCGGGAAATCGCGGCACTGCTTCGGGCGGGCGGGGTAGATGCGGCAGCGGCCTTCGGCATCGAGGAATTCGCAGGCGCCGCCGGGCGCTTCCTTCAACGTCAACTGCGCGCGGTTGCGCGCGAGCGCCGCGTGCCGTTCAATGAACTCCCCCTCCGGCAGGCCCAGGAAGGCCGCCGCGGCGGCGACGTCCGCCGCCTCCAGCAGGACTGAACCGGGCCACCGGCAGCACGCCCCGCAACGCCGGCACGCGAAGGAAAACAGGGGCGGCACCGGCAGACTCCCCGGCTATTGCATGTACATGCGTTCGCCGCCGGGACCGATGATGATGGGATTCTTCTCGTCCTGCAGCTCGCAGGCGACGTTGATGTCCTTGATCCACGCCATGTTGCGCGCCCGCTGGAACACCCGATAGCTGTCCGGGCGGACGAGGAAGCAGATGAACTGGGTTTTCGGATCGATCTGGGCCAGCCGGGATCCGTACCATTTGTCCGGAGTCTCGGCCTTCTGGCTTTCGAACGTGTAGCCTTCGGCCTCGGGAATCGGCATCAACACGTATTTGCCCATCAGGGCGTAGGTGTAGTCCAGCCGCTGGCCGTCCAGCTCCATCATGGTCTGGGCGGCCTGCTTCAGGAATTCGGTCTGGTCGCCGCCCACCCGGTCTTGCAATTCGGCGGTCTTGGCGTCGCAGGCCTTCTTCAGCTCGTCGACCGAAATCTGGAACAGCTGGTTCTTGCGGCATTCGAAGAACACGGGGCTCTTGTCGTCGGCGGTCATTTCCTTCGGCGTGGCCACCAGCACGGTGATCTGCGAGGCGTCGATGCCCGTCAGCAGAATGATCAAGACCAGCACGCCCAGGATGCAGGTCATGAGGTCCGTGAACGAACTCAAATCCATGGAGGGTCCGGATGCCATGGCCTAGGTCCCTTCTCCGCCGGCCGGCGGCTCGGCGGGTGCGGTCGTTTCGCCCGGCTCGGCGGTCCCGGCCGGAGCTTCGCCGGCGCCGCCGGACTCCCCGGCGGCGGGAGCCTCTTCCGGCGCCGCGGCTTCGCCGGGGGTTTCGGACGCCACGGTGACGACGCCCGCGATCAGGATTTCCCGGCCGGCGTCCCAAGGCTCGAAGCCCACGTCGACGCCCCGCTCCCGGATGATCCGGCGCAGCTTGCGCTGGAAGGTGGCGCTGCCCCGCCGCAGCAGCAGGAAGACG
>JBFXHR010000005.1:0-113077 GCA_050176815.1 Kiritimatiellia bacterium | reverse complement strand
TGCTCTTCCGATCTCGATCTATTTTTCAGGATCAACCGGAGCGTGTCGCTTACTATGACAGTATGCTCACCGGTGAAAGCCGCAGAAAGCTGGAGCAGTTCGAGGCGGCCATGCGAGAAGAGCGCCCTTCCGGCGGTGTTTTCGATGAAAGCAGGGACCAAAGCACCCGGAATCCTATTTTACAGAACACCGCACAGACCGAGCCGACTGAAGAACCCAAAGGTGACCGCACTCCCTCCGTTATTCAGCCCATAGAAGAACCGGTCAGGGTTGCTTCCAGCGAAGAAGCTCAGCCGGAAGAACAGAGGCGCTGGTTCGTGTTGCCTATAGCTGTCGGGATCACTGCCGTGCTCTCGTGCGTCGGGATATGGATGTTTCGAAGGCATGTCCCGGGGACGGTCCCATAATCTAGTAGTTTCTTGGGGCGGCGGAGTTTTTCACAGTCGCTTGTTGTCAATGCCAATGAGTCACTTTTCTACCCGGCAGACGACAGGTCTGCCGATGACGCTCAACGCGCGCGGGCGGCGAGGTAGGTTTTGACGGCTTCGGCGCTGTTGTCGATCGTTTCGCAGCGAGTGGGGGCGTTCTGGAGGGCGTCGAGCATGGGATGGTGGGCGATCTGTCCGGTGGCGTCTTCGATGGCGTCGGGGAACTTGGCGGGGTGGGCCGTGGCCAGGCAGATCATCGGCTCGTCCAATTCGTTGAACTGGCTGGCGACGTACACGCCGGCGGCGGAATGGGGATCGAGCAGATAGTGGTATTTCTCGTGGTAGCGCTTGATGGCGCCCAGAGTGCGCTTCGTGTCGGAAGCGCCGGCGACGATTTCCAGGTCCACCTGGCCCTTCGCGTCGCGCGGGATTTCCATGCGGCCTTCCATCGCGAACTGGGTCATCAGGCGGGAAACGGTCTTTGGGTCTTGGCCGACCTTGTAGTAGAGCCAGCGCTCGAAGTTGCTGGCGACTTGGATGTCCATCGAGGGGTTGACGGTGGAAACGACCTGGCCCTTGGCGTAGACGCCGGTATTGAAGAAACGGGCGAGGATGTCGTTTTCGTTGGTAGCGAGGATCAGGCGGCGGATGGGCAGGCCCATTCGCTTGGCATACCAGCCGGCGAGGATGTCGCCGAAATTGCCGGTGGGGACGGCGAACTGCACCTGCGCCGCGCCGGTTTCCTCGAAGACCCGGAAGGCCGCGAAGAAATAATAGACGATCTGGCTCAGGACGCGCGCCCAGTTGACGGAATTCACGGTGCCGAGGGCGTGGGCGTCCTTGAACGGCAGGTCGCTGAAGAGGGTCTTCATGATGAGCTGGCAGTCGTCGAAGCTGCCTTTGACCGCGAGATTGAACACGTTGGCGTCGAGGACGGAGGTCATCTGCCGTTCCTGCAGGGGGCTGACGCGGCCGTGCGGATGCATGACGAAAATATGGATGCGTTCCTGTCCGCGCACGCCGCAGATGGCGGCCGAGCCGGTATCGCCGCTAGTGGCGGCCAATATGTTCAGGCGTCCGGCCCGTTCCTCGAGGATCTCCTCGAACAGGCGGCCAAGGAATTGGAGGGCGATGTCCTTGAAGGCGAGGGTAGGACCGTGGAAAAGTTCAAGGATATGGAGGTTGCCCACCTTTCGGACGGGGGCGACGTCGGGATGGGCGAACGTGGCGTAGGCCCGTTCGATCAACTTGCGCAGGCGATCCACGGGCAGATCGTCGGTGAACAAACGGATGATTTCGAAAGCCAGATCGGGATAGTCGAGATCCTGCCACTCCTCCAATTTGCCGGAGACGTCGGGGATGCGGTCGGGGATAAGCAAGCCGCCGTCGCGGGCCAGGCCGGTCATGACGGCATCCTTGAAGGCCAGGGGCGTTTGCGCGCCGCGGGTGCTGACATAGCGAATCGGATTCATAGCGCCGCATTTATATTCTGCGCCGGGGCCGGTGGCAAGCGCAACCGATCAGGGCAGGGAGATGCTGAAGCCCATGAACTGGGCGGCCAGGAACAGGGCGAAGACGGCGACCATGATGGCGGCTTCGGAGCGCACGAACCGGCCGCCCGAAGTCACGAACAATTGCAGCAGGACGCCGGCGAAAATCAGCATGGGCAGATCGCGGCTGACGATCAGCGGCGCGACGGCCAGCGGCCGGATGAGGCAGAGCGCGCCGGCCACGGCCAGGCCGGTGAAGATGTTGGAAGCGTAGATTTCGCCCAGGGTGACGTCCGCCTGGCGGCGGATGACCGCGCCGAGGGCGATGGCCAGTTCGGGCAACGAAGTGCCGAAGGCGTAGAACGTCACGCCGATGAGGAGATCGCTCATGCCCAGCTGCCGGGCCATGGCCGAGCCATATTCCACGATCCAGTTGGAACCCAGGACGACCATGCCGACCCCGACCAGGAAAAGGAAGATGTCGAGCCAGGGATGGGGCTCGGCGGTGGCCGTGGATTCTTGTCGCTGTTTTCGGGCTTCGTCGAGCGTGCTGCGGAAATACGGGAAATAGGCCGCCAGCAACAGCAATCCGTCGGTCCGGCTGAGCATGCCGTCCATGGCCAGCACGAGCAGGAGGGCGGCGGACAGAATCATCCAGCTCGATTCGCGCTCGCGCAGGGTGGGGCCCACCACGATCGGCCGCCAGAGGGCGCACAGGCCCGCCACGAAGGTCAGGGTGACGAAGTTGGAGCCGACGATGTTGCCCACGGCCGCCGCGGGCTGTCCGCGCAAGGAGGCGAATAGCGAGACGCAGAATTCGGGCAGCGAGGTGATGACGGCCACGAGCATGATCGTCACCACCAAGGGGGAGACGCGCAGCCACGTCGCCAATTTCGGCACGCGGCGCAGGACGGTTTCGGTGCCTCCCCACAGGAGGGCAATGCCCAGCGCAAACAGCAATCCCGAGAGAATCACGGGGTTTTTCCTTCTTTGGACTCTTCCGCATGCGATTCGTTGGTGCCGGGCAGGATTAGATTCAGCAAGACGCCGACGAGCCCGGCGAAACCGATTCCGCCGAGGCAGAAACGGCCGCAGGTGACGGACAGGTCGCCGATGCCGGTGGTGAGGACGATGGAGGCGATGACGAGATTTCGGGACCGGGACATGTCGACGCGTGCGCGGACAAGGGAATTGACGCCGATGGCCGCGATCATTCCGAACAGCAGGAGCATGATGCCGCCCATGACGGGGGCGGGGATGGTGAGCAGAATGGCGCCCAGCTTGCCGGCGAACGCAAGCACCATGGCCGCGACGGCGGCGATGCGCATCAGGGCGGGATCGGTGGCCTTGGTCAAAGCCACGGCGCCGGTGACTTCCGAATAGGTCGTGTTGGGCGGCCCGCCCAGAAGGCCCGCCAGGGAGGTGGCCAACCCGTCGCCCAGCAGCGTGCGGTGCAGGCCCGGGGACTTGAGGTAGTCCTTTCCGGTCACGGACGAGATCGCCAAAATGTCGCCGACGTGCTCGATGGCCGGGGCCAGGGCAACGGGCAGCATGTAAAGGATGGCCGCCAGATCGAAAACGGGTTTGGCGAAGGCGCCGTTGGCCAGCGCGGTCTTCCACGGAATCTGGAACCAGGCCGCGTTCTGGACGGGCGAGAAATCGACGACGCCCATGGCGAGCGAAACGAGGTAGCCGACGACGATGCCGCACAGCACGGGGATGAGGCTGAGGAATTTCTTCCCGTACATCACGGCGGCCACGGCGGTCAGCAGCGAACAGGCCGCGATGAAGACGGCCCGTCCGTCGGGGGTGTCGCCGTCGAAGCTGCGCGTCATGCCGACGGCCACGGGCGCGAGCTTGAGGCCGATGACCATGATGACGGGGCCGGTGACGATGGGCGGCAGGTAGCGGTTGAGCAGTTCGCGCCCGCCGACCCGCGCCATGGCGCTGAAGAGCAGATAGACGAGTCCGGCGCAGAACAGCGCGCCGAAGGTGGCGCCGGGGCCGAATTGTTTCACCGCGAACTGGATGGGCGCGATGAAGGCGAAGGAACTGGCGAGGAAAATCGGCACCTTGCCGCCGGTGATCGCGTGGAACAGCAGCGTGCCCGCGCCGGCGGTGAACAGCGCGATGGACGGATCGAGGCCCGTCAGCAGCGGCACCAGCACGAGCGCGCCGAACGCCACGAACAACATTTGGATGCCCAGAACGAGTTGCCGAGCTTTCGACGTCGAGTCCATCGCCTTGCCTCCTTGACCATGTTCTTTTCAAAAGATAGGGGAAGCGGGGGGGATTATACAGGCAAAAATACGGGAGGCGTCCCTGCGAATTCCCCGGATCTGCCGATTGGGGGAAGAGGGGGGCGACCGCCCCTCGCGGGTCCAGTACGGAAAGGAAAGGGGCCTTCGTTCTTGCCTTCGAAATGGCGTTGAGGCATCCTTCATCCGATGAAAACGCTTCTTCCGGCCGGTCTGGATGGACAAGCGCCTGCATCTCCAGAAAAGCGCTGCGAGGCCGTGAATCGCGGGATGGGGGGCCATTCGACCGGCAAGCCGTTGCCGACGCTGCGCGAGCAGTGCCCAGGTTTTGCCCAGATGATCCGCAAGGCCCAGCAGGCGGGCTACTACCCGTTTTTCCATCCGATCCGTTGGGGCGAGGGGGCGGAAGTCGAGGTGGATGGCCGGCGACTGATCATGGTCGGATCCAACGATTATCTCGGATTGGCGCGGGATCCCCGGGTGATCGAAGCGGCGGTGGCGGCGGTCCGGACCTATGGAACGAGCCATGGCGGATCGCGTTTCCTTTGCGGAAACACGGCCCTGCACGAAGAGCTTGAGGCGCGGCTGGCCGATTGGGTCGGGAAAAAGAAGGCGCTGGTGCATGCCACCGGCTACCAGACCAACCTGGGGATTCTGGGCGCGCTTTCCGCCGGAACGGACTGGATCGTGAGCGATCACGAAAACCACGCCAGCCTGTTGGCGGGGGCCCGGAATTCGGGCGTCCGCCGGGCGTGGTATCGAACGCGGGATGCCGCGTCGGCTGCGCGAAAAGTAGCCGCCATCCGCCGCCGGCACGAGGGGGCGCGAATCGCCGTGGTGACGGACAGCTTGTTCAGCATGTCGGGCGAAGTGGCGCCGCTGGCGGAACTGGCGGCGCTCAAGGCGGCGGATCCGCGGATGATGCTCTTCGTCGACGAAGCCCACGGACTGGGGGTGCTGGGACCCGGCGGCCGGGGGGCCGTGGCGGAGGCCGGAGCCACGGCCGCAACGGATTTCATCATGGGGACGTTCAGCAAGGCGTTGGCTTCGATCGGCGGTTTTGTGGCGTCCGACGACGAAGACGTCGTTCTCTACTTGAAGCACCATTCCCAATCGCTCATTTTCTCGGCCGCGCTGCCGGCGATGAACGTCGCGGCCGCGCTGGCGGCGCTGGACATCCTGCAGGCGGAGCCGGAACGGCTGGACCGCCTGCGCCAGGTCGTGCGCCGCGCCCGCGCCGCCTACCGGCAGATGGGGTTGCCGGTGCCGGCCGCCGAGTCGCCGATCCTGCCGATCCCCGTGGGCGACGACACCCGGGCATGCCATATGGCGCGGACCTTGTTCGAGCGCGGGGTGTTCGCGATGCCCGCGCTGTTTCCGGCGGTGCCGCGCGGACATGCGATGGTGCGCACCGCGTACATGAGCGCGCACACGGATCGCCAGTTGGACCAGGTCTTCGAAGCGCTGGCCGAGGTGTGCCGCGCGGCGGTTCCGCCGGGCGGACCCAGTCTTTCATCCCGGGACGGTTCCCATGTTGGCGGCGGCTGATTTGTGGCGCATCAGCGCGCGCGAGGTGTGGCGCCGCCACCGCCGCTACGGGGGCGTGGCGCTGGGGCTCATGCTGGGCACCCTGGGGTTCGTCGTGATCCTGACGATGGGACGGGAAGTCCGGGCGCATATCCACCGCGACCTGGACTTGCTGGGCGGGGCGACGATGATCAAGGTGCGCCTCGTGCCGGACGACGGGAGCGTGGAACGCGAATCCGTTTCTCCCCCGACGCTGCGGGAACTGCGGAATCTTCCCGGCGTCCAGGCCGTCAGCGCCGCCGCGATCAGCTGGGCGCCGGTCCGGTTGCAGTGGGAAGACCAAGCCCAAACCGCCGTGGCGCTGGGCGTGGACGAATTCTTCTGGGGCGCCAACAGTTTCTCGCCGATGGCCGGTTCGTTTTTCGGCGAAACGGAAGTCGGGAACCGGGAAAAAGTCTGCGTGCTGGGGGCGGCGTTGGCGCGGCGTCTTTTTGGGGATCGCTCTCCCGTCGGCGAATGGGTGCGGATTGGCCGCGATTTGTACCGGATCCGGGGGACGCTGGAAGGCGCCGGAGTGGGGGATCGAAACGAATTCGTTTTTCTGCCCTTGACCACGGCCCGGGACCGGATCGTCGGGTTGTCGCCCGTCAGCCGCCTGTATGTGCGTTGCGCGACGTTGCCGGCCGTCGAGACCGTGGCGGACGCGATCCCCTCCGCCATCCGGCGGCATCAGGCGAGGATTCCCCTGCAGGTGGACGTGGCCCGGGTGCAGCTGCGGTACGTGCGCCGATTGCTGGGGTGGATGGAAACCTTCATTTTCCTGGCGGTGGGCACAACGCTGGGCCTGGGCAGCCTTGGGATTTGGACCGGAATGCTGTCGGCCGTGCGCGCCCGCACCCGGGAAATCGGGTTGAAAAAGGCGATGGGGGCGGAGGACGGCGACATTCACGCGCAGTTTTTGGCCGAAGCGCTATGCCTGAGCTTGGGCGCGGCCGTCGCCGGCATCGCGGGAGCCCGGATTTCCCTGATCGGTCTCAGCCGGGTCCTGCACAGCGTGGTTTCGGAATGGTTGTTTCTGGGATGCATGCTGTTGAGCTTGCTGTTGTCCTTGATCCTGGGCCTGGCGGCCGGCTATTGGCCGGCCCGGCAGGCGAGCCGGATGGATGCGGTCTCCGCGATGCGCGATGAATGACGAACCGGCCAGCGATCCATGCGTGTATCGGGCCGAGGGGCTATGGCACGAGTATGCGTGCCCCGCCGGCGCGATCCCGGTCCTGCGCGGGGCGGATCTGGCCGTCCACGCCGGAGAGATGGTCGCCATCATGGGACCGTCCGGTTCCGGGAAATCCACGCTGCTGTTCATTCTGGGGCTGCTGTTGTCGCCCGTGGGCGGCAGTTGCATGGCGGAGGGCCGGAATTTGCTGACGGCCAGCGCCCGCGACCGGGCGGCGTTTCGCCGCCGCTATCTGGGATTTGTTTTCCAAAGCGCCAATCTTCTGGACCACACCAGCGTGTACGAGAATCTCGAGTTTCCCTTGCTGTATGCCGGGGTGCCTGTCCGGGAACGCGCCGGACGGATTCGGGAAGCGCTGCAAAAAGTCGATCTGGTGGCTCGGATGCATCAGGCGACCAATCGGCTTTCCGGCGGAGAACAGCAGCGGGCGGCCATTGCGCGCGCGCTGATCAACCGCCCGCGCCTGATCCTGGCCGACGAGCCCACCGGCCAGCTGGATGCGGCGCTGCGGGACCAGCTCATGGACCACTTTGTCCGGATTGCGGCGGGGGAGGGCACCGCCCTGGTGATCGTCACCCACGATCCGGACGTGGCCGCCCGTTGCCATCGCGTCTTCCGGCTGGTCGAAGGACGGCTTGCATGCATGGAAGGGAGGGGAAAGCCATGAACGCCAGCCTATCCGTGGCCGCAGGCCTTTGCTGCGCGATTCTGGCGTGCGGCGGTCTCCTTCCCGCCGCGGCCGGCCCGACCCAAGTCGCAGGCCCGGCCGATGGCCGGTTCGATTTTCCGGCGGCCGTGGAGCTGGCGTTGCGCCAATCGCCGCTGTTGAAACAGGGGACGATCCAACTGGAAGTCCGGCGGCTGGACGAACGGGACGGGAAGGCCTCCTATTGGCCCACCGTCCATCTGGGCGCGGAGTATATGATCGATGCGCCGGAATCGGTTTCCGATCCCTATTCCCTGCGCTTTTCCACCGGCGACTACAATCCGGTCGGCGCCTATTTCACGACGCAGGCGCGGCGCGAGATCGTCCGGTTGGCCGAACTCACCTATCTGCAGGCGATCGCGGACGGCCTGCGGCAGGCCGGAGAACTGTTTCTGACCCTGGCGGCGCTGGAGGAGGCGAAATCCATCCAGGCCGAACAACTGGACTGGGCCGGCCGGCACGTGGCGTGGTGGAGCAACCGGCTGGATCGTCCCGGCGCCCGGCTCGATCTTCAGGTCGCCGAGCACGAGCGGGCGGCGATCCGGCTGGAGGGGGACAAGCTGTCCATTCGCCGGCGCCAGGCGCAGCGGAATTTGTCGAGACTCCTGGGATTCGATGCCGGCGATCCCCTGCCGGACGTCCAAACCGCCATCGCCCGCGAACAGGTATTGGAGGGGTATGCCGAAGGCGTTCCCGACCGGGAGCGCGCGGAAAGCCGCGCGCTGGAACTTCGGATGCTGGAGATCCACCTGCGCCTGCAGAGACTGGGGGTGAAGGGCGCCTACGCCGAATATCTGCCGCGGCCCACGTTTACCCTGCGTTCCACGGATCCGCTCGATGAAACCCAGGAACAGGGGCTGTATTTCTCCGCCGGGATCTCCTTGCCGATTTGGGACGCGGGCTGGCGCCGGCGAAACGTCCTCCGTCAAAAAGCCTTGCTCGAGCAGCGCGGAATGGACCAGGCCAATGGCCGGGAAAATTGGCGGCGGCAATGGGACGAGGCCTGCGACCAGCGGGGCTTGGCGGATGCGGAAGCCGCGTTGGCCGCCGAGCGCCTTCGCGTGGCGGAATTGAATTTCACCCGGCGGAAAATCGCCGTCGATGCCGGGAGAGAAGAGTGGCCGGCTCTCCGATTCGCGCAGCAGGGCGTGGCGGAGGCCCGCCTCCGCGCCGCGGAAAAGGCGCTGGCCGCGGATCTTGCCGCGTTGGCCATGCGCCATTTCAGCCGGGAATTCCTGGATCGCTACGTCGCGACGAGCGGATTGTTGGACGAAGGGGCCAAAGATGAACTCGGCGCCGATTCCGGAAGTCCGGAAAAATAGTTTCCCCGCGTGAAAGCGATTGTTAGGATGGTTCCCATGCAAATCGCCCGATTCCTGATCCGTGGTTCCGATCGTGTCGCGCGGCGATGGGCCGTTTTCCTCTTTGTCCTGGCGGCCAGCGTTCCGGCGCGGGGCGAGGAGGCGGTTTTGGCCGAACCCCTGCTGGTGGAGGGCCGATTTGCCTGCTCGGTCCGCCGGGCCGTGCTGTTTCCCTTCGGCGGGGTGGTGGACGAGGCCATTTGCGAAGTCGGCCAGTGGGTGACCAATGGCCAACCGCTGGTCCGCTATCGTCTTTTTCCCGATGCGGCCCAGCAACTGTGCCGCCGCCTCAACCCGCCCCAAGTGGCCGATCTCGAGCAGCAGCAGGTGCAAACCGAAAATCGGCTGGCGGAAGTGTCCCGGCAATTGGACGAGGCCGGCCGCATGGTCGCACAGGAGCTTTCCTCGCCGGCGCAGGCGGAGGCGTTGGAGCGCGAAGCCGCCGCGCTGCGCCGGCAAATCGAGGTGTTGCGCGCGAGGGTACAAACGGAACGGCGCTTGGCCGACGAAGACGCGGCGATGCTGGCGCGCCTGCTGGCCACGCCGCTGCCTTCCAACGCGACGCCCGGCCAGGTCTGGTTGACCGCTCCGCTGGATGCCCGGTTGATTTCCATCGAACCCCAGATCGCCCCGGGCGCCGAAGTGGCCCAATATGCGCCGGCCTTGCAGGTGGGCGTGATGGATCCGATGATCCTGCGCGCCGAAGTCCACGAACGGGAAGCGGTGCGGCTGCGGCCGGGCGACGGGGTCGGCATCACGGTGAACTCGCTGCCGGGCCAAAGTTTTACCGGAACGTTGCGCCGGGTTTCCTGGGCGCCGGTGGTGCGCGGTCTCGACGAGCCCGCGTATTTCGAAATCGAAGTGGTAGTGGCCAACCCCGACCTGAGCATCAAGGATGGTTTCCAGGGGCGGCTGGAATTCGCGCCCCCGGTGAAAGCGAATCCGGATCCATGAACGATTCCGTCGTTGTCCGTCCCGTGCGGGGACGCGCGGATTTGGAGACCTTCATCCGCCTGCCGTGGACCTTGTATCGGCAGGATCCGTGCTGGGTGCCGCCGATTGTCTCCTTGCAGCGGCGTTTCCTGTCGGCCCGAACCGGTCCCTTTTTCGAACAGGGCGAGGCCGACTATTTCCTGGCCTTCCGCGGGGGCAGCCCCGTCGGCCGGCTGTCCGCGCACGTGAACCGCGCCCACGAGAAACGGCACGGCCCGAACGACGGATTCTTCGGGTTTTTCGAATGCGCGGACGATCCCGAAGCGGCCAACGCGCTGTTCGAGGCCGGCGCGAAGCGGTTGAGGGAGCGCGGCAAAACCCGCGTGCTGGGCCCGATGAGTTTTGGCATCTACGACGAGATCGGGCTGCTGGTCGATGGATACGACGCCCTTCCGCCGATGCTGCTGACGCACAATCCGCCCTACTATGCGGCGCTCTGGTCCGGCTGGGGGTTTCGCAAGGCCCTCGATTGGCTGGCCCTGCGCATTACCAACCGCCAGGTGGATCCGGCCGCCATGCAGGCGGAAGCGCGGGAGATCCTCGAGGCGAGCCGCCTGCGGATGAGCACCCCAAGGCCGGGGGACGTCATGCGGCGTGCGGGCGAGATTTTCGATCTGTTCAATTCCGCCTGGCAATCCAACTGGGGACACGTGCCGTTCACCCCGAAACAGTTCAACGCCATCCTGCACGAATTGCGGCCGGCGCTCCGCTCGGACATGATCCGCATCGTCGAAAACAGCGTGGGCATCGTCGCCTTCATCATCACGATCGTCGACCTGAATCCGCAATTGCAGCGGCTGGACGGCCGTTGCTCGTGGTGGGACCGGCTGGGGCTGCTGGCTCAGGCGCGCTGGCGTCCGGTGCACAAGGTCAAGACGGTGCTGCTGGGCGTGGACCGGCGCTACCAGCGCCGTCGCCTCCACGACGCGATGATCCTCGACACCTACGCCCAACTTGTCCGCGAGCAGCCCCGGCTGGAAGTGGGCGACTGCTCCCTGATTCCGGAAACCCTCGATTTCTATATCCAGGGGCTCGATCGATATGGCGCCCAGCGGTACAAGACCTACCGGATCTATGAGCGGGAACTGTGAACGCCAGGCGTCCCGTTCGTCGTCGGGCCGTTTTCCCTGGCGGGCCCTGCTGCTCCTGAACGCCGGCGTTTTTCTGTGGGCCCACGCGCCCGCCCTGCGGAATCCGCTGTGCTGCGCCGACGATGCGCGCCAGCAGATTTTCTGGATGCAGCAATGGCGCGACGCCGCGCTTTATCCCGACGACCTGCTGATCGACTATGCCCGGCATTACGTCCCGTGGGGCGTGAAAGGACTCTATGGACTGGCCGCCTGCATCGTCGATCCGATGGTCTTTTCCAAGTGGCTGCCGGGAATCCTGTTCGTTGGCCTGGGCGCGTTGCTGTTTGCCATGGGTCGCCGGCTCGCCGGTTCCGGTGCCGGCTGGGGAATCGTCGGCGCCTACTGGCTGATGCCGTTTTTTCTGGAACAGCTTGCCGGCGGCTTGGCGCGATCTTTTGCGGCGCCTTTGCTGGCGCTGTTTGTTTGGGGGTGGCTGGCCCGCCGGGCGGTAGTGGTTGGATGGGCCTTGGTTCTTCAGGCGCTGTTCATCCCCTATCTCGCTCCGGTCTGCGCCGGAGCCGCGCTGGCGTTGCGGCTTCTCCCGCGAAGCTGGCGAGGCGATGCCTGGGTCTGGCCGGCGGGGTGGGGGCAAGCCGCGGGGCTGGGGGTTGCCTTGGCCTTGGCGTTCGGTTGGCAAGCGACGTTGGCCGGTTCCGATTTCGGGCCGCTGGTGGGCCCCAACGAATTGACGGACTCCGTTTTTTCCCGCGCCGGACGTTATGGGTTCGGTGTCTGGCCGCCCGCCTCGCTGTTTCATGAACTGATCGTGGTTCCGTGGGGTCGGATCGCGCCGTTCCAGGAATGGGGGACGGGTGCGGGGATCGCCGTTGTGGTGGTGCTGGTGGCGGCCCTGGCATGGGCGGCCCGGCGCGTGGAGTGGCGTTCGCTGGCGCCGGCCCTTCCGCTCGCGCTGGCCGTGGCGGCGGCTTCCATCGGGGCCTTCCTCTTCGCCCAGCTTTTTCCCCTGCGTTTTTTCATTCCCAACCGCTACGTGATCTATCCGGTCAACCTCGCCTACGTGCTCCTGCTGGGACTGGCGGCGCACGCCGCCTGGCGGGCGTGGGCGCCGCGCCGCCGCGCTATAGGCGCGGCCTTGCTGCTGTCCGCGGCCCTGCTCGGAGCGTGGCGGCTCCACGGCGTCGGCCTCTACGACTTCTCCCCGGATGCGCCCGCGATCGAAGCCGCGCGCGCGCTGCCCTCCGATGCGCTGGTCGCCGGCCCGCCGGCCCTGATGGACAACGTGCTCGCGTTCGGCCAGCGGCGGGTGCTGGCTTCCTTCGAACTGGCCCATCCGTGGCTGCGGGGATATTGGGCGCGGATCGAGCCGCGCCTGCGCGATTTGTTCGCGGCCTACTATGCCGCCGATCCCGCCGAGATCCGGGCGTTCTGCGCGCGCCACGGCGTGGACTGGATGATGGTGGACGAACGCGATTTTCCGGAAGGGGCGGGCGGAAAACCGGAAACGGCCGCGCATCCCCGGGCCCCCGATTTCCTTCGGGGACGTCCGTTCTTCGCGCCCTTCGACGGACAGATCCAGGCCCTTGTCGCGGGCCGCACCCATTTTGCGATTCTCTCGCAAGCGGATTTTCCCTATGTTCGTCTCGATCCGAATCGACGGCTGCTGGACATGCGGCCATCCGACGGGAGCAACGGAAAATGAAAATTCTGCTGATGGCCATGCCGGATACCACCGAAGTGCTGTCCTGCAGCACCTTCATGCCGAACCTCGGCCTGACCTCCCTGGCCGGACAACTTGCGGGCCACGAGGTCCGGGTGCTCGATCTGGTGGCCTATCGCCCCAAGGTGCGCCAGCCGCTGCTGGACCAGCTGCGGTCCTTCAAGCCCGACCTGGTCGGGCTGAGCGCCATGACGTTCCAGTTCAACACGCTGCTGCGCATCGCGCGCTTCGTCCGCGAAACCGATCCGTCCATCCGGCTCGCCGCCGGCGGATACCATGCGACGTTGATGGCCCGGGAGCTGGCGGAAGATCCCGGCTTGCCCTTGGATTTCCTGATCCGGGGCGAGGGCGAGGGCACCCTCGTCGAACTGGTCGACGTCCTGCAGGCTGGACGCGAGCCGGACGCGGTCGCAGGCCTGAGCTACCGGAGCCCGGCCGGATGGCGGCACCATCCGGATCGCCCGCTGCTCGACCTGGAGCAGATCCGCTTGCCGGACCGGAGCGCGCGCGTCTGCCGGGGCTTCCATTATTACGGCCTTCCGATGGACGTCGCCGAAACCTCCCGCGGCTGCCCGTTCAACTGCAAATTCTGTTCCATCACCCATATGTATGGCCACACCTTCCGCCCCTTCTCGATGGAGCGGATCGTCGCCGACCTGAACCGGATCCGCGACAACGGCGCCCGCGCGGTTTTCCTGGTCGACGACAACATCACCTACGACATCGAGCATTTCCGTCGCGTGTGCCGGACCATCGTGGACCACGGACTGAACGACATGCAGTATGCCGTGCAGGCCACCGCCGCCGGCCTCGCCCAGAATCCCGAGCTGGTGGCCGAGATGGACCGCGCCAACTTCCGAACCGTCTTCGTCGGGCTTGAATCCATGAATGCCGTGGATCTGAAAACGATGCGCAAGCCGACCAGCCCCGACATCAACCGCCGCGCGGCCGCCCTCCTGCGCCGGCATCGGATGGGCCTCATCGCCGGCATCATCGTGGGCTTTCCCGACGACACCCGGGAATCCATCCGCGAGAACATGCGCCTGTTCCGGCAACTGCGCCCCGACAGCATCTACGCCCAATACCTCACGCCGTATCCCAAGACGAAGCTCCGGGAGGAAATGCTGGCCGATGGCCTCGTGGACAACGTCGACCGCTTCGCGGAATACGATGGATTCTCCTGCAATGTCCGCACCCGCGCGCTGGGCCGCGACGAGCTGTTCCGGTTGCTCAAAGCCGAGGCGTTGAAATTCGCGCTCCAGCCCCGCCAGCTGGTGGACAACTATTTCCTGCGCCACCATGCGCGCGCCGTGCTCGGCGGTGCGGTGAAGATCATGGCCATGGACCTCTTCAACGTCTTTACCGGCCGGCGCTATGCGCGCGCCTTGGATCTGTGACGTGAACGACGGCGTCCCTGCGGATCCGCGCGGACGGCCGGCCGCGCTCTGGCTGGCGGCGCTGGGCGCGCTGGTCGTCCTGCTGTTCGCGCTCATCCGGCCGGCCGGCGAATTTCCTCTGAACGACGACTGGTCGTATGCCCGGTTCGTCCAGAATGGAGTGGAGCAGGGACAAGTCCGATTCAAGGGCTGGACCAGCGTGCCGTTGATCGCGCAAGCGCTCTGGGGCGCGCTGTTTTGCCTCCCATTCGGGTTTTCCTTCGCCGCGCTTCGCCTTTCGACCGCCGTCGCCGGCTTGCTGGGAACGTGGGGCATGTTTTTCCTGGCGCGCAGCGCCGGCCACGACCGGCCGACGGCTTTCGCCGCCGCGCTGACCTTGGCCGTGAATCCGCTGTGGGTGAATCTGTCGCAGACCTTCATGACCGACGTTCCTTTCGCGGCCGCTTGCATCTGGGCGCTGGCCGGATGGACCCGGGCGCTGGCGGATCCCCGTGCGCGCTGGAGATGGCTGGGCTTTTTCGCCAGCCTGGCGGCTTCGCTCATCCGGCATCCCGGGGTGGTGTTGCCGGTGGCCTTTTTCCTGGCGACCCGCGTCGGGCAACGGGATGCCCGGCGGTCGCGGGCCGCCTGGCCGGCCGCGGGCGTGGGCTTGGCGTTGATCGGATTTTGCGCCTACGGCGCGGCCCATCTGGGGCTGCGGCCTTTCTGGATCGGCCAAGGGCAAGAACTGCTGGCGGGGCTGGGAAGTTTCGCCGGGTGGCTGCGCATGCTGGAGCGGGCCGGAGAAATCGCCGTGTATCTCGGCTTGTTCGGGTTGCCCTTTGCGCTGTTCGGATTGGCCGGAGAGCCTCGGCGGCAAGCGCTCGCGCGGTTGGCCTGGGTTTTGCCGGCGGCGGCGCTGGCGGCCCTCGGCCTGGCGCGAATGGGCATCCGCTTGCCGCTGGCGGGCAACGTGCTTTTCGATGCCGGACTAGGGCCCGTCCGCTTGTTCGACGTGTCCACCTGCGGCTTGCCGAACGGTTTTTCCGTTTCTCCGGCGTGGTGGACGCTGGCGACGGGCCTGGGCGTGGCCGGGGCGCTGCTGGGCGCCGGCCGCTGGTGCGCGCGCGGACGCCGCCGCGCGGAGCCGCCGGAAACGGATCGCCGAACGGCGGTCTTGCTTGCGGGGTGCGCCGCGGGCTGGGTTGTCCCGATGCTGGCGGCGGGCTACATGGATCGCTATCTGGTTTTGCTGTTGCCGCTTTGGCTGCTGGGGATCGTCCCGCCCGCGGCGGGCCGGGCCGGTCGGCGTTCGCGCGGCCTGCAGGCCGCGGCGGGGACGGTCGCGCTGCTCCTGGCGCTCTTTTCGGTGGTCGCCACGCGCGACTATTTTGCCTGGAATCGCGCCCGCTGGGCCGCGCTGGACGATCTGGTCCTCCGCCGGCAGGTCGCGCCGGAACGCATCGACGGCGGATTCGAATTCAACGGCTGGCACCGGTACGATCCGGCCCATCCGGCCGATCGGCAGCCCGTGCCCGGCCGAAGCTGGTGGTGGGTGGCCGACGACGAGTTCGCGATCGCGATGGGACCGGTGCCCGGCTACGCGGAACGCGCACGCTATCCGTTCCCGCGAGGACTGGGAACCTCGCCCGGCTGGATCCTCGTGCTGCAACGGGAGGAATCCGCTCCCTGAGGGGCGTTGCGCCATGCGGTTTCCCATCCTCCAGCGTTTTTCCTGCCTCCTCGGCGCCCACCTCTGGCGCGAAATCCTCGTGGGCCTGTTTTGGATCGTCTTGGCCCGGCGGAATCCCGCCGGCTACGGCGAGATGATGCTGGCGTTCCAGTTCGGAGCGATCCTCCTGTTCCTGGCGGAAGCCGGCTTGAATCCCCGGCTGGTGGTGCATCTCGCGAACGAACCCGATCGCACCCGCGCCTGGCTGCGGCGCTTCGCGCTGCTGCGGCTGGCGCTGTTGCTGCTGGCGATTTTCGGCGCGTGGATTTTCGCGTGGTCGCAGGACTATCCCCGCCGCCTGCAGATGCTGGTCCTGCTGCTGGGCGGCGCGATCGGTCTCGACGCGTTGTCTTCCACCTTTTTCGTCGGCCTGCAGGTCGCGGGCCGGCAGGCGATGGAAGGGCGGATCCGCGGCTGGGCCGCGACGCTGGGCTGGGGATATGGATTGGCCGCCGTGGCTGCGGGGTGGGGCGTTTTCCGCCTGCTGATCGGAAAGTGGATCGAAACGCTCGTCCATCTGGTCGGCGCCGCGCGGGCGGCTTGGTCGGCGTCCCGTCCCGCCGAGTCCGCCGGCGGGCGCCCGCCGGCGGATTTGGATTGGCGCGGAAGTTTGCCGTTCGCCTGGATGGCGCTTTCGGCCATTCTCTACAACAAGGCGAACGTCTTTTTCCTGCAGCGCTGGGGCGGCGCCGAAGCGGTGGCGCAGTACAGCGCGACGTGGCAACTGGTGGACGGCCTGTCCGTTCTGGCGTCGAATCTGCTGCTGGGCCGGGTGCTGTATCCGCTGTTTGCCCGGCATTGGCACGCGGATCGGCCGGAACTGGAGCGGTTGGTCTTGCAGACGGCGCGCTGGCTTTCGCTGGTCGCCGTGGTCGCCGTCCTGACCTTGGGCCTGGGCAGCGAATTCTGGATCCGCCTGCTGTATGGAAACGCGTATGGCGCGGCCGCCCGCTTGCAACCCCTGTTGGTCTGGACGATTCCCTTCGCGCTGCTGCACAACACCGCCGCCTATTTGCTGCTGGCCGCCGGTCGCCGCCGGTTCCTGGTTCTGGCTTATGGCGCCGCGCTGGCGCTGAATCTGGCGCTGTGCCGGTTCGGAATGCCGGACCATCCGCTGTCCGGGGCCGCCTGGGCGATCGTCGCCACCAAAGGCAGCCTGGCGGCGGTTACGGTCGTGGCCGCGTGTCGCCTCGTTCCGTTTTGGCGGCTGGCCACGGCGGGGCAGCTGGCCTTGGCCGCGCTGGGCGGCTGGTTGATTTTCCGGGCGGCTACGCCGATTCTGGGGGTGGCCGCGCTGTTGCCGGCATGGCTGCCGGCGGGCGTTCTGGGCTGGCGCTGGTGGCGAGAACACGTCCGCCGCGTCCCACCCGATATTCCACTCCCCGCCAGCGGATCGTCCGGCTGAGCGCGGTGTGCAGATGGCAGACGGGGGCCATCCAGAAAAACGCGAAAAACGCCGCCAGCCAGTTCCGCCGCGATCCCGGGCCGGGATGCAGCGCATGGAGCCGCAGCCCCAGCGCCACCCATAGTCCGCCGTCGAGGAGCGCGAGTCCGGCGGGGCCCAGCGCGTCGAGCGACGGCGGCTGCAGGGCCGCGCGCAGAATCATGCCGACCATCCAGAGGCAACTGGCGGTGAGAATCCAGAGGCCGACGCCTAGTCCGGCCCAGGTGGCGGGCTGGATGGCCCGCAGATAGGCGAGTTGGCGGGCGAACCAATCTCCCCAGGAAAAATCCGCAGGTCGCGCGGGCGCCCGCAGGGCCGGGGCATTGACGCCTTCCACGGCCACGCCCGCTTGGCGCAACCGTTCGGCCAGCGCCACGTCGTCCACGACGTTGGTGGACCACAGCTCCGCGATGCCCAGCTCGTCGAAAAGCCGGCGCGGAATGGCCGTGGCTCCGCCCCACGGTTGCCGAAGCGCCGCGGATTGCCGCGTCAGGAAAAGCAGGAGGGCGGTCACCGGGCGAAGCGCCGAGCGCCAGCCGTCCCCGGCTTCCGCGAAATAATAGCCCGACGCCACCGCGGCCCGTCCGTCCGCGATGGGTTCCACGAGCTGGCGGAGCCAATCCGGCGTCCGGCGGTAATCCGCATCGGTGAAGACCAGCACCCGGTCCGCTGCGTCCGGGACGGCCAGCGCCGCCAGGAGATTTTGGTTTTTCTGCCCGCAGAAGCGGGCCGTTTCGGCCGAAGCAACGCGGATGGCCGGGCCGGGGCGCGCCGCTCGTTCCCGTTTCCACGCGTGGGCCAGGTTTCCGGCTGCTTCGTCCGTGGCGTGGTAGGCCAGGCAAAGATCGAAATCGGGATACTCCTGCGCGGCGAGATCGTCCAGCGCCGGCCCCAGCTCCGCGGCCGTTCCCGCGAACGGCAGGAGGATCCGGACGGGCGGCCACGCCGCGGGCGGAATCGGAGCCGGCGGGCAGGCGGCCAGCCGCCGCGCCGCGCGCCGAACCGCGGCGATCAGCGCGCCGTGGATCGAGCCGATGACGATGGTTGCGATGAATGCCGGCACGGAATCCCTTTTGACTGGGCGGCGGACATCCTACATGGTTGAATCCCCGCTGGCGAGTGTGTTGGAAATTTTCATGCCAAGAAGCAAGCGAAGTTTTGTCGGTCCGTCCGCGTTGATGCACTTGTTCCGGCCCGTGATCCGCCACCCCTGGATCGCGGCCCGGCTGGCCGCTTTGCAGCTGGACAAGTGGTTTTTCTCCGCCCTCCATCCCCGGGCCGCTTCGGGGCAGGCGGGCCGCATCCGCCAGGTCGGGGTCCGGATCACGGATCGCTGCAACTTGCGCTGCGAAACCTGCGGCCAATGGGGACCCGGCGGATTCATGCACGACCAGGACCTCCGGGCGCGCGCCGCCGCCGAGGTGTCGCCCGCGCGCTATCGCGAACTCTGGCGCGATCTGGCCGCGCTGGGCGAGCATCCGCTGGTCTACTTGTGGGGCGGCGAACCGATGCTGTATCCCGGCTGTTTGGATGTGATCGAATCGGCGGCGGCCCTTCGGCTGCCGGTTTCCATCGCGACCAACGGCACCCGGGTGGCCGCCGCCGCCGCCCGCTTGGCGCGCGCGCCGCTGTTCCTGCTGCAGATTTCCATCGACGGGCCTTGCGCCGATATCCACAACCGCATCCGGCCGGCGGCCGGAGCGGGGGACAACTTCGCCGCCGTGACCGCGGCGCTGGCGGAAATCCGCGCGGAGCGCGACCGGCAGCGGGGCCTGCCGCTGCTGGCCTCCCTGACCACCATTTCCCGCCACAACGCCGGCCATCTGGTCGACATCTACGAGGCCTTCCACGAACGCGTCGACGTCCTGGTGTTCTATCTGGGCTGGTGGATCGACGCCGAACGCCTGGCGGACCACGAGCGCGATTTCCAGGAGCGTTTCGGATTCGTTCCGCAAACCCCGCGGGGCTGGGTGGGCAGCTGGAAGCCGGACAATGCCGGCGCGCTGGCCGACGAGCTTCGGCGCCTGGAGGAGGTCGCCCGCCGGAAGGGGACGCCCGTGATCCTGTTGCCGAATTTCCGCGAGGCGGAAGCGCTGCGCACCTATTATTCCGACCATCGCGAGCGGTTTGGATTCGACGAATGCGTCGCCGTCTACGAAGCCCTGGAAGTCAACAGCAACGGCGACGTCTCGCCCTGCCGCGATTACCACGACTACGTCGTCGGCAACGTCAAGGACGCCACCCTGTCCGAGCTGTGGAACCATCCGCGCTACCTGGATTTCCGGCGTTCCCTCCGCCAGAAAGGCCTCATGCCTGTGTGCAGCCGGTGCTGCGGGCTGATGAGCTATTGACGCCATGGACCGCCCGATCCATCTGGCCCTTTTCATCGACGACCTGATCGTGGGCGGAACCCAGAACTGGCTGGTCCATCTGGCGACCGCCCTGGCCCAGCGCGGCTTCGATCTCCGCTTGTACGCCATGCGCGCCAGGACCCATCCGGCGATTCTCCGGCGGCTTGAATCCTGCGCCGCGGTCGAGGTCATCGGCGAATCCCGCCTGTGGCGGATCGAAGGGCTGGTCCATCTGGCCCGGGAACTGCGCGCCTGGCCGGCGGACGTCCTCCAAACCCTGCTGCCGACCTCCGACTGGCTGGGTCGCACGCTCGGTCGGTGGACGGGAGTCCCGGCCGTTTTGTCGTCCATCCGCGGCCGCAACGTGGGCAAGCCCTTCTGGCAGCGCGGACTCGACCGCGCCACCGCCCGCTGGGCGCAGGCGATCATCTTCAACAATCGCGACGCCATTCCCTTCGCCATTCGGCACGAGGGAGTGCAGCCGCACCAAGCCCTCTATATTCCGAACGGCGTGGCGGTGCGGGAGCCGTCCACGGCGCGCGCCCGGGTGCGCGCGGAGCTGCAGACGCCGGATTCGGCGCCGGTGATCGGCACCGTTGCCCGCCTGCATGCCGCCAAGAACCAGATGGATCTGCTCCGCGCCTTCGCCGTCGTCCGCCAACGGCATTCCGCGGCCGTCTTGTGGCTGGTCGGCGAGGGCGATCGGCGCGCGGCGCTGCAGAAGGAATCGCGCCGCTTGGGGATCGTCGACGCCGTCCGCATGCCGGGCGTCCGCGAAGACGTGGACGACGTGCTGGCGGCGATGGATCTGTTCGCGCTGCCCTCCCGGTGGGAGGGGATGCCCAATGCGCTGATGGAGGCCATGGCCGCCGCCCGTCCGGTGATCGCCGCGGACTTGGACGGCATCCGCGAACTGGTGTCGGACGGCGAAACGGGTTGGCGGGTCCCGCCGGGCGACGTTTCGGCGCTGGCCGCGGCGCTCCTGCATGCGCTGGACGATTCCGCGCTGGCCGCGCGGATGGGACAGGCGGCCCGCCGCCGGATGCAGGAGCGCTTTTCGCTGGAGCGCATGGTGGCGGCCTATGAAGCCGTGTATCGCGAGCGTCTGGCGCGCGCCGGCGGCCCGCGCGGAAGCTCGGCATGAACGTCGTCTTGATCTCTCCCCAGGGCAGCCTGATCGCCTACGGACTTCGGCAGATCGGCGCCTGCCTGCGACAAGCCGGCCATTCCGTGCGCATGGTTTTTCTGCCGATGCCGGAAGAAATCGAGCCGCTGCCCGGAAAGCCGATCCAGGACGCCTATCCTCCGGAAATCGTGGAAGCGGTCGGAAACCTCTGCCGCGATGCCGGGCTGGTGGGGATGAGCTGCGCCACGCAACACTTCCATCGGCTGGCCCAGCTCGCCGACCATGTGCGCGGCACGCTTCGCGTTCCGGTCATCTGGGGCGGAATCCATGCCACGGTTTCTCCCGAAGACTGCTTGGCCCATGCCGACTGGGTCTGCCGCGGGGAAGGGGAGCTGGCCATGGTCGAGCTTGCCCGGGATCTGGAGCGGGGCGGCCACGGCCGCGCGGTCGCCAATCTCGGATGGCGAAACGCAGCTGGCGAGACGGTGCTCAATCCGCTGCGCCCCTTGCTGCAGGATCTGGATGCGCTCCCGTATCCGCTCTATGAAACCGACGGGCATTATATTTTGCACCGGGGGCGGATCGTTCCCCTCGCGCCCGCGCTGGCCTGCTGGCATCTGAGCGACGGCTACAGCTTCGGCCGGGGATCCGCCTATCACGTCTGGGCCACGCGCGGGTGTCCGCACCGCTGCGCCTATTGCTGCAATTCGTTCTATTCCGGAATCTATCCCGACTGGAACCGCGTGCGGCGGCAGAGCAACCGACGCATCGTCGACGAGATCCGGTTCATGCGCGGGAAGATGCCCTATGTCGACCACGTGGCGTTTATGGACGACACGTTTTTCGCGGCCGCGCCCGAGACGATCGAAGATTTCGCCGCGCGCTACAAGGAACAGGTGGATTTGCCGTTCTTCGCCTGCGCCAGCCCGAGCACGCTGGACGAGCGCCGGCTGGAGGCCTTGGTCGCCGCGGGATTGCGCCACGTCTGGGTCGGCATGCAGAGCGGCAGTGCCCGCATCCAGCATCTCTACCGGCGCCACGACGAGCCCGCCGTCTTGCGGAAGACGGCGGCGCTGCTGGCGAAATACAAAGGACGGGTGCGCGCGCCGGTCTACGATTTCATCGTGGATCCCCTTTTCCAGCAACCGGAAGACCAGCGCCTGACGCTGGAGCTCCTCGACGGAATGGCGTATCCCTTCCAGCTCGAGCTCTACTCCATGGCGTTTTTTCCGGGGACCGAAATCACCCGCCTGGCGCAGGAGCAGGGAGGCGGGGCCGCCGCCTACGGGAAAAACATCGTCCGCCTCGATCGCAATTTCTACCGCGCGGCTCTCTGGGCCCATGGCCGCAATCTTCCCAAAAGCGCGCTGCGGATGCTTTCAACGCCGGCCGCGTTCCGGCTATTGAACGCCCGCGGACTCCGGGGGTTCTGGTGGATGGTCGGGGCCGGGCTGGAGCGCCGCGAGCGCCGGCAGCTCATCGACTGGACGGCGCGCCACCGGAGATCCGTGGTGGAACGGCATTTCCCGGATCAGAATTGGCGGGAGCTGGCGGCGGATTTGTTCAGGGGCTAGCCGACTCGTTCGCCGGGGCCGGACGTTGCGCGCCGCCCGCGATGAAGTGCCGGATCGCCGCGGCGATCGCGTCGTTGCCGCAGAAGGCGGCGGACCGGATCCGGTTCCGGAAGGCGTCGAGTCCGGCCTCGAATTCGGCGAGACGGGCCGCGGAAGGATTTTCGTCCTGCAGCAGGCGCCCGTAGCCCAGATGCTGGACGTTCCAGGCGTTCAGATACTGCTCGATGGCGTGGCGGATGGGTACCGAGAGGACCGGCTTCCCGTAATACAGGGCTTCGGAAATCAAACTGTGTCCGCCGCCGCAAACGACGTAGCGGCACGAGGCGAGATCGTCCAGGAATTCCTCTTCGTCCGCGGACTTGAACGTCATGTTTCCGTCCCGCCCGGTTCGGTCCAGTCCGTAGACGACCACCGGCCCCGGAATCTGTTTCAGGAAGGGCAGGAATCGGGGAAACGTGGAATAGCCCTGATAGGCCAGGACGTGTTCGCCCGTGCGGGGTGCGCGGCGCAGGACCGAAGGCCGGAGCAGGGGCGGCAGGACGTTCGTTTTTCCCGTGCGCGGCGGCCGGAAAAACGACGTGACCAGATGCGCCTCGGCCGCGCTGAACAAGCGGCGGAGCGACCAGACCGTCGCCAGATAGTCCGGATAGCGGAACCACGGCACCTGGGCGGCGCAAAGCGGAATGACGTGCTGGTGATCGAGCGACAGGCAGCGGATTCCCGCTTCCCGGGCCACGATCGGAACGAAATGTTCGTAGTCCGTGATCGCCGCGTCCGGCTGGAATCGGTCGAACGCCGCGCGCAGCGATTTCCGCAGCGGGCCGCGTTTGCCCAGAAAGCGGAGGAGCCGGAGCAGGGTGGCGGTCGCCGCCACGCGGTGCGCCGCCACGATGGTCTCCGGATTGGGACATTCGAAAACCCGGTGCTCGCGGCTCAACAGGGCCAGGCCGTCGCCGTGGCTGACGAACAGGAACTCGTGCTCGGGGAACATCCGCGCCACGGCCAACGCGCGGATGGCGTGTCCGTGCCCCGTTCCGTGAACCCCGTAGATGATGCGCGCCATAGGGGAGAAACCTTAGGAGACCCCGTTTGCCCTGTCAGCAAGAAACGCGCCGCCTTGGATTTGGCGGAGAAGCTTTCGGGCGTTCGTTTCGAGATCGTATTCCCGCCGCACCTGTTCGTCGCCCCGGGCCGCCATGGCGCGGGCCTGCTCGGGATCGCGGATCAGGTCCCGAACGGCCTGGGCCAGTGCGTCCGGATCGTTCGGCGGAACCAGGCGTCCGGTTTGGCCGTCGCGGATGATTTCGGGAATGCCGCCGACGGCGGTGGCGACCACCGGAATTCGGTGCAGGAGCGCTTCCAGGATGACGTTGGGGATGCCGTCGCGGTCGCCGTGCGGATCGATTTGGCTCGGCATGAGGAAGAGGTCGCAGTTCCGGAACAGCTCGCTCGTTAGATGCCGGGGAACGAATCCGGGGAACTGGGTCTGTCCCGCCACGCCGAGGCGCCGCGCCAGCCGCGTGAGACGGCGCCCCTGCGGACCCGCTCCCGCCAGCACCAGCCGGAAATCCACGCCTTCTTTTTTCAGCAGGGCGGCGGCGCGCAGCGCGTCTTCAAATCCCTTCTTGGCGACAAACCGGCCCAAGGCCAACAGGCGGATCGGCGAAGCGAAGCGCGGGTCGGCGGGCAGGAATCGCGAAGGATCCTGTCCGTTTCGAATGACCCGGATCGGGTGGGCGTCGGCGCCGGCCTGCCGTTGCAGATGGGCGACGAACGTCTGGCAGGTGCAGCGGACCCACTGGGCCGCGCGGATCTTTTCTGCCAATGCGCCGTCGGGCGGGAATACGTCGCCCGCCCAGGCGGAGAAGCTGAACGGGATGCCCGTCAAGCGGGAGGCCACCCAGGCGGCCGTGGCCGGACCGTTGGCCCAGCAGGCGTGCAGATGGGTGATGTTCCGTTCCTTCGCCTGCCGCGCGAGCGGGAAGCCGCAGAGGAATGCCCACAGGTTCTCTCCGGCCATCTCGAGGTCGCTCCATTTGCGCCAAGGCACGTCGCGCCAGAGGCGGCGGGCCGCCGGGCCGTTAGTCCGGAACCAGTAACCCAGGTCGCGGAGGATCCGCCCGGCGGCCCGGACGCCCATCCGATGGACGGAGAGGCCTTGGTCGGACAGAGCGGGGGAGAGGGGGCCGCGCCAGGGGCCATACAGCGTGAATATCTCCAGCGCGGGATGCAAGCGTCGGATGGCCCGCATTTCATCCAGAATGAACGTTTCCGAGGGCTTGGGCAGCCAGTGCGCAACGCAACCCAGACGGAAAGCGACCTCTGTTTTCTCGGTTGAATCTGGACGGGTGGACATGCGGATGGTCTGGCGTGGACGTTGGACCACCCATACCATAATTCCGGTTCCGAGCCACTTTTGAAATGACAATGCCCGGGCGCTATGCGATGGATGGGGCCGTTGGTTCGCCATGCAAGCCCTCGTCTATCGCCGATCGGTTCCCCGCTATCTGGCCAGCCGCGCTTGCGCGCGCGCGTGGCCGCGGCATTTCTGGGGAGGTCTGGCTCCGCTGCGCTTGGAAGAAATCGAACGGGCTTGCCCGTCCGGATGGGTCCGGCTCCGGATGCGGCTCTGCGGAATCTGCGGGTCGGATTTGCGGCTGGTGCGCGGCGAGGAATCGTTCCTGATGGAACCCTACGCTTCCTTTCCGGCGGTGCTGGGGCATGAATGCGTGGCGGAAGTGCTGGAAGCTCCCGCCGGCAGCGCGTGGAAGCCGGGAGCCCGCGTGGTCGTGGATCCGCTGCTGCCCTGCGCCGTGCGCGGCCTGCCGCCATGCCGGTTTTGCGCTGCGGGCGCCGTCCACCTGTGCGAAAATTTCACGGTGGGCGATTTGGCGCCCGGTCCGGTGGGCGGCTACCACGCCGATGTCGGGGGCGGATTCGCCGAAACCCTGTGCGCCCATCCCTGCCAGCTGGTTTCCCTGCCGGAGGGCGTCTCCGACGAGACCGCCGTGCTGGCGGATTCGCTGGCTTCCGCCCTTCAGCCCGCGCTGGACCATTTCCCGGCCGACGACGAAACGGTGGCGATCTACGGCGCGGGCATCGTGGCCCAGCACCTCGTCCGGGTCTTGCGGGCGTTTGGTTCGGCTGCCCGGCTGGTGGTGGTGGCTCGGTACGATTTCCAGGAGCGGCTGGCGCTCGCGGGCGGCGCGGATCAAGTGCTGCGGAACCCCTCGCGCCGGGAATGGGGCGAAGCCGTTGGCGCGCGTTTTCTGCCGACCACCTTGGGCGGGGGCAATCTGGAAGGCGGGGCGGCGCGGGTCTTCGATTGCGTGGGGTCCACGCGTTCCGTCCAGGAAAGCCTGCTGCTGTTGCGCGGGCGCGGGCGGCTCGTGCTGGTGGGCACGGCGGGGCGGCTCGGGCCGATCGACGTGTCGAGCCTGTGGTTCCGCGAACTGACGGTTTCGGGCGCGAATTGCTATAGTTCCAGCACCTGGCGGGATGGCGTCCGCCGCACCTACGAACGGGCGGTCGAGCTGCTGGCGAACGGATATCCCGCCGCCGGGCTTCTGTCCCATGTGTTTTCGTTGGCGGATTATCGCCAGGCGTTCCAGACCGCCATGGATAAACGGCAATTCCACAGCATGAAAGTCGCAATCGACCCTCGCCGCGCGCCATGAGCCGGGCCGCTTCCAGCGTGCAGGTCGCGATCAGCCTCGACGTGGAAGAGGATGGACTGGGGTGCGGGCGCTATCCGCGCGTGCCGCCCGGCGTCGCGAACGTGGCGGCGCTCGAACGCCTGGAGTTCGTAACCCGCGATTTCGGGATACCCCTGACGCTGCTGGCGACCTATCCGGTGATCATGGACGATGTCTGCCTGGCCCGGCTCGTGCGGTGGCGGGACCAGCGCGACGCGGAAATCGGCGCGCATCTGCATCCGTGGAACACGCCGCCCTTTCCCGAAGGCGATGCGGAAGGAAACGGAAATCCCACGCCGTGGGACGGGGAGAAAATGGCGACGCTGCGGGCCGCCATCGAGCAGCGGACAGGCCGCGCGCCGGTGTCGTTCCGCATGGGGCGTTTTGCCGTCAGCGAACGGATGTTCGATGATGTTCAGCGGGCAGGTTTCCGGCGGGATGCCAGCGTAGTGCCGTTCCACGCGACCAGCGGGGCCTTGGCGGCCTATGCCGTTTCTCCAAATCCCTATCGATTGCGCGCCGAAACGGATTCCTTTCCCGCGCTGTGGGAAATTCCCCTCACCACTCTGCCGGTTTGGCCGTGCGCGGGTCGCTGGATGGCGGCAGCCACGACCGGCTTGCGCCGCCCTTGGCAAGCTCCACTGCAGCGCGTTTTCCAGCGCATCGGCGTGGCCGGTCTGCACCCGGCCTGGTTTGCGTTGCCGGTCATGTGCTGGGCCGCGCGGCTTCATATCGCGCGCGGGGGGCGGTTGCTCCACGTGTTCATGCATTCCTCCGATCTGATGCCCGGATGCACGCCCGCATTTCCGACGGAACAATCGGTGCAACGGCAGATCAACCGGTTGGCCGCCTTCCTGCGCTGGCTGCAAAGACGTTATTCCGTCGCGGGCGCCACGCTCGGCGCCGTTCGGCTGGATTAGCGCTTCACAGTTTCAAAGCGCATCTGCTAGAGTCTGGCCATTCTTATGAAAACACTCCGGAGGAGGGCCGGGGCCGCGTTGCCGACGGCCTTGTTCATCGTGGCCATTGCGGCGTTCGCAGGTTGGTGGAGGTGGGGAACGGAGGAGAAGCCCCGGAAAGTGTTTTTTTCGTTTTCCGAGAGCGCGCCGGCGTCGGAGGCTCGCGCGCGCTTGCGGTCTTGCGCGACCATCGAGGAAGCCATGCTGTTCAAGGTCATGGGCGTGGTGCGCAACCTTTCCGCCGAGCCGTTGCGCTATCCGACCGCGCGCGTCGCATTCTTGGACGATCAAGGAAACGTGCTGGACCAGACCCAAGGTCTCATCGTGCCCGAAGTGCTGGAATCCCGGCGCGACGGGCGGTTCGTGCTGGTGACGCGGCCCGATCCGCGGATCGCCGCGGTCGCGCTGAACCTGGCCGATGCGGAGGGGATGCCGTTGCCGACGGACTATTCGCTGCGGGATCCCGCGATGGGTTTTGTGCACCCTTGACCGCCATGAACCGTCGCGCCATCGCCCCCTTGCTGGATATCCTCTGGTTCGGGTATTGGGCCGGCCTGCTGGCCGCGGCCGGCGCGGTCGTGGGGTGCCTGCTGAATCCCGCTTGGAACGTTCCGTTCGCCGCGCTCGGTTCGCCGCCGCTGGTTTTGCTGGCCTTGCTGGCGCTGCGGCGACGGCTGATGCCCGGCCAGCCCGATCCCGCGCCCGTGGATTGGATCCGGCGCGCGCCGGCGTGGATTTGGGTGGCGGCCTATGCCGTGCTCTTGGCGGCCTTGGCCATCCGGAAGCATGCTGCGCTGGAATCGCACGGGTCCGATCTGGGCATCTTCGTGAACTTGTTTTGGAATTTGACGCACGGCAACGGTTGGTACAACGGAATGCTGGAGCGGAATTTCATGGGCGAACACTTCTCGCCCTTGCTGATTTTGATCGCGCCCCTCTATCGGTTTTGGCCGGCGCCCGAATGCCTGTTGGTCGTCCAAAGCGCGGCGTTGGCGGTCGGGGCCTGGCCGATCTACCAACTGGCCCGTTTCCGCCTGGGCCACGGCGCCGGACTGGTGGCGATGTATGCGTATTTCGTCTATCCGCCGCTGCTGGGTACCGCGCTCCACGACTTCCACGAGGTGGCGCTGGCGGTGCCGCTGTTGGGGTTCGCGATCTGGTGGCTGAGCCAAGGGCGGATCGGTCTCTCCGTGCTGGCACTGGCGGCGGCGGTGCTGTGCAAGGAGGAGCTGGCCCTGACCGCGGCGACGTTCGGGATCTATCTGGCCATCGTCCGGCGCGATTGGAAAACCGGCGGGGCGCTTTTTGCCGCCGGTCTGGCGGTGTTCTTGCTCTTGGTCGGCGCCGTCTTGCCCGCATTCCGCGGCGGGCCGCTGCCTTTCGCCGATCGCTATAGCCAATTTTCCGGAGGTCTCGGCGAAATCCTCGCGCAGGCCAAACAGGATCCCGCATGGCTTTGGGCCGCCTGCTGGAGTGCGGCCAAAGGGCGCTATCTGCTGGACTTGTTGCGGCCGCTCGGGTTTCTGCCCCTGTTGGCGCCGCTCGAATGCCTGCCTGCGCTGCCGACGCTGGCGCGCAACTTGCTGAGCAACCACCAGCCCCAGTTCGAAATCTACTTCCATTATCCGGCGCCGCTGATTCCCTTTTTCTTTGCCGCCGCCGTGGCGGGTATCGGTCGATTGCGGGACGGAATGCTTCGAATGGTTCCGGCCGCGCCGCGCGCGCCCGGCACCCATTGGGCGGCGGTGGGCTGGTTGGCGCTGGCCGCCACGCTGTGGGGCGTTTCCTTGCCGCGCCGCATGGAGCGGTTCGTGCCGGATGCCCGCGCCGTTGCCTTCCATGAATTGAGGGCGCAGATTCCCGCCGATGCGTCCGTTTCCGCCCACAACCGCCTGGTGCCGCACGTGGCGAACCGCCGCGACGTTTGCACGTTTCCCGTCGTGCGCGCCGCCGACTACGTCCTGCTCGATTTCGGCTATCCCGATTTCGAATATCCCGTGCACGCCGAAACCCATCGGCAGAAATTCTTGCGGCTGCTCGCCGACGGGGAATATCGAGTTTTCGACGCGCGGGAGAAATTCGTTTTGCTGCGGCGACAGCCCGGCGCGGCATCGGCTTTCTTTCCGGAGGTTCTCGACGATCTGTTTTTCCGCTATCGCCGCGAGCATTTGCGAAGGATCAAGGGCAAGCACGACGTGTATTGGCAGGGGGCGCCGTGGTTTTTCCCGCCGGGCCGCTGGCGCGCAACGGTCACGGTGGAATCTCGCGGATCCTGGCCGGCCGGATCGCCGGTCGTTTTCAGCATCCATCCCTACCTCGGCGGTCGTATGGGGGAATGGTCGTTGGGCGATCGAGCGGTCGATGCCGTTCCCGCCGCCGATTCGGGACGGCCGACGGAGCATTCGTTTTCCTGGGAGTTCGAGCAGCCGCGCCGGCAGATGCTCAGTCTGCGGATTCTCCACGATCCCCGCGAACGACTGCGGCTGAAAGCCCTGGAATTCCATCCGGCGGACGCATCCGCAACCCGCGCCGGATTGCTTTCGCCTGGATTATCGTCCATCTTGGGAAACGTGAAATGAAGAACGCCCTATACGTCGGATGGCTGGGTTTGCTGATGGGCGCCGCGGTTGCGTTGCTGATCCTCGAAGGGCCGGTGCCGCCGGCCGAGCCGGTCCAGCTGGCTTGGCCGGCCACTTCCGATCCGCCGCCGCCGTTGGCGCTCCAGTCTCTTCGCACCATGAACGAAACCGCCTTCTTCAAGGTTTGCGGCGTCTTGCACAACCGGGGCGTCGAGCCCGTGGGTCCCGTGGCGGTATGGGGGCGCTTTACCAGTCGCTCCGACGGCGCGGAAACGTCGGCCATGGCCTTCGCCGTGCCGGAAATCATCCTTCCGGGCGCGGCGGCCCGCTTCGAACTGGTGGTGGCCGATCGTCCCGAATCCGACCGGGTCGACATGGACTTCCGGCTGTTGACCGGCGAAGCGCTTCCCGTGGATGGAACCCTCGTCGAGACCGGGGAAGCGGGGGCGCCATGAGCGAGTTTCTCGTCAATGCGGCTTGGTGGTTGTTTTCGGGCCTTGTCGTTCTGTGGGTGGCGCGCCGTCCGGCGGGATCGCATTCAGGGCTGGGTGCGCCGTCCCGGCTGGCCCACCGCGTGGTTCCCGCCTTGGCGGTTTTCTTCGCGGCGTGGCTGGTCCTGCTCACCTGGACCCGGCACCGATCGCTGCAGACCTTCGGATGCGATCTGGGCATTTTCGACAACGTGCTGTGGAACACGGTCCATGGCCGCTTCCTGCACAGCGCGATTCTGAACCGGCATTTCTTCGGAGAACACGCCTCGCCGATTCTCCTGTTGCTGGCTCCGTTGTATGCGCTCTGGCCGGATGCCCGGTTGTTGCTGGCGGTCCAGGCCGCGGCGCTGGCCTGGGCCGCGTTGCCGCTGTACCGGATGGCGGCGAGGCGGTTGGGGCCGACGGCCGGCGTTCTGGTGTTGTTCATGTATTTTTCCTACTTGCCTCTGGAAGGGATCTACCTGTTCGATTTCCACGAAGTCGCGCTCGCGATCCCGTTATTGGCCTATGCCGTCGAACATCTGACCCGCGGCCATGTCCGGCGCATGCTTCTTTTCCTTGGACTGGCCCTGCTGTGCAAGGAGGAGTTGGCGCTGACCGTTGCCGCCTTCGGCCTGGCGTTGCTCTTGTTCCCGAGATCTGTTGGGCCATTGCCGGCGACGGCTTCTGCCGCGCCGCGCCGCAAACTGGGCTTGGCGATGGTCCTGGCGGGAGGAGTCCTGTTCCTTTTCCTGACCGGCTGGGTTGTCCCCTACTTCCGCCAGGCGCCGTTTCCCTACGTGGACCGCTACAGCCATCTGGGCGGCACCTTGCCGGGCATTGCCTGGACCGCGCTGACCGATCCCGTCCGAGTGCTGAAGTCGATCAGCGAGCCCGCCAAACTGGTCTTTTTGCGCGGATTGTCCGCCCCGGTGCTGTATCTCCATTGGCTCAGCCCGGCCGCCGTTCTCCTGTCGCTGCCCACGCTGGCCCGGAGCCTGCTCAGCAACCACGGACCCCAATATGCGCTTCATTTCCATTTTCTGGGTCCCTTGGTGCCGTTCGTTTTCTACGGATTGGCCTCGGGATTGGGTTGGCTGCTGCGTTGGCGCTGGCCGGGCGACGCCCTCCCCGCGCGCCGGCGTCCTGCGCGTCGCGCCCGCCTGCAAATCGCGCTGCTGCTCCTGTTCTGTTTCGGCGTCGTTCGCGGCAGCCGTCCGGGCGTGCTGTGGCACTGGGCGCAAAACGATTTGGGGCGGCGCATGGATTTGGAGCCTTTGTTGCGGCAGATCCCGCCGGACGCCTCGGTTTGCGCGCACAACCACCTGGTGGCGCAAATGTCGAACCGCCGGGACGCGACGGTGTTCCCGGACGTGAGGGATTCCGACTGGGTGTTGCTGGATTTCGGCAAGCCGGGGACGGAATACCCCTTGTCGCGCGAGGAACACGTCCGCCGTTTCCTGCAATGGGTGCGCAACGGAGGATATGGCGTTCGGGCCCACTCCGGGAAATTCGTGCTGCTGCAACGGGGCCGCTCCGCCGACGACCTGGATTTGGAGGCCGTCGTTCGTGCGCTTTTCCTTGAATACGGTCCGAAAGAATGCGTGCGCATTCCTGCCCGGAAAGATCCGCTGACCCTGCAATGGTTCCCGGAAATCGACCTGGTGGGGGATTGGTTGTTTCCGGCCGGAGAGTACCGCGCGCGCTACGAAGTGCAGGCGCGGCGTCCGCTGCGTTCCACGGATCGCTTCACCCTGCTGGTGCATCCGCGGTGGGGGGAATTCACCGGACGCTGGACCACGGCGAATCGGGTCGTGACGGCGCCGGATTTCGGCGGGAATCCGCTGGCCCGGCAGACGTTCGATTTGGAATTCCACAATCCGACGCCCGCCCTGCTCAGTCTGCAAACGGTCGGCGCAAAATCCGCCGGGGTGAAAGTCAAGCGCATCGTGCTGGAGCCTCTGTTCCCGATGTCGGAATTCGTGGAGCAAATGGTTCGGATCCATGAAGGCGCGCCTGCGGAATAAGGGGAAGTCTTGGCTCGCCGGCGCGGGTTTTCTGCTGGCGCTTTCCGCCGTGGCGGGTTGGCCGGTGCTGTCCGGCGGCGGCTTATGGTATCTCGACCATCCGGCGCATTTGGCCGAAACGCTGGAACGCGCCCGGCCCGGTTGGAGCGGCTGGTCCGATTTGGCGTTCTGCGGATTTCCGCTCGGACAATGGCATTCGCCCGTCGCCTATGGCGCGCTGGGCGAGCTGGTTCGGCTTGGAATGCCCTGGGGCTTTTCGTACGTCGCCGCGTTGTGGGCGTCTTTCGCGTTTCCTCCGCTGGTTTTGTTTTCCGGCGTGCGGGAACGTACAGGGGCGGGGCGCGCCGCCCTGCTGGCTTCGCTCCTGATGCTGCAGCCTTCGGCGCTGGTGGGCATCGAGTCGGCGTGGGGCGGCATGTGGACGTTCCATCTGGCGGCCGGCGGGTTGCTGTGGCTGATGCAACGATGGTCGGCGGGCCGGGATGGAGTTGCCGGGAATGCCGCGTTGATTGGAGCCATGGGCCTGACCCATTTGTTCGTTCTTGCGGTCGTGCCGCTGCTGGCCGTCCTGAAAATCCTGTTTTCGCCCCGGCGGAAAACCGTCGTCGCCGTCCTCGGCGCCTGCATCCTTGGCGCGTTGGCGTCCGCGGCGTACTGGATACCGCCCGCGCTGGCGCGGGCGGGCGGCGGCTGGACGCCGCAGAATCTGTCGCCGCTCCGGATCCTCTGGGCGTTGGCGGTTCCCGCCGATCTGCAATCCCTGACCAGCGCCGCGACCATCGAATGGCGGGAATGGATGCAACCCGGGGTGCTGTCCCTGTGGGCGCTTATAGGATTGGGCGTGGCCGGCGCTTTGCGGTCTGCCGACGCAGGGCCATCGCGCCCGGCGCGATTTGGGCTGGCCTTCGGGGGGGCGGCGCTGGCGGTTTTGCTGTTGCTGCCGATGCTGCCGATGGGTTTGGATCGGATCTGGGGCCCGGCGAGCTGGCGCCTGCTGTACGTTGTCCGACTAGGCTTGGCGTGGAGCGCGGCGGGAGTTTTCGCATCGAGGCGGGCCGGCGAAGAGTCGCCCATGCCGTTGGGTGTGCGGGGAGCGGTGGCGGGGCTGTTGCTGCTGGGGTTGGGAGGATGGATCGCCGCGCCCTTGCGGCATGCGGTCCGGGATCCCGGCGGGCAAACCCGGAAAGAAGTCTACGCCCTGTGGAATGCCATTCGATCGACGGCCAATTCGGAAGAGCACGGGCGGATATATCTGCAGGACACCTACCGAAATCCCGAGCTTCCTCCAGGCTTGGCCCGCCATTCGCACGTGCTGGCCTTGACGGCCGCGGCGACGGGCGTGCGCCAACTCGGAGCCTATTACGGAATGGCGCCGCAAAGGACGGCAGAATGGACCTCCGGCGAGTTCGGACGGATTTGCGGAGTTGCGCCCGACGATCCGGATGCCGCGTCTTCCGTGTTGGAAAGGTTGCGGCGCGGCCACTGTACCCGTCTGGTCGTGGCTTCGCCGGCCTGGGCCGGCTTGCTGGAAGGGCATGACGGATTCATCCGCGAATATCGATCCGACTGGTTTACCCTTTTCCGGTTGGCGGGGGAGAGCCGCGGAGGCGTGGAAATCCTTTCCGGCGACCTGAGCGCTTCGGTGGAATATCCGCATGCCGGCGAGACGATTCTCGACGTCTCCTCGTCCGTTCCGGGCGGCGCCTTGCGCCTCGCCCAGGCATGGCATCCCGACTGGACGCCGGACGTTGCCGCCGGCGTTTCCCTTGCCTCCGATGAAACGGGATTGCTCCGGATGGACAACGTGCCGGCCGGCCGTCGGTCGTGGGTTCTGCGGTATCGCCCCCCCGCGTGGCCCCGGTGGGTTTCCCGGGGCGCATGGGCCTTGATCGTTGTTGCGGGTTTGCATGGGAAGACGGCGATCCGCCGGAAATTTCGAGAGTGAATTTGGACATTCCAAGAATGCCGGCCGGCGGTCCCACGAGGGGGAGGGCCTTGGGCCGGCTTGTCTGGGGCATGATCCTGGCGGGATATCTGGCGGCCTTTTCGGTTTTGCCGCGCGGCGTGTTCTATTCGCCGGACGCGGGGGGAAAGTATTTGCAAATGCTCGGCTATCGTTGGTCGAACGGATTGCAGTGCGACCTGATCTATCCGGGTTCGGATGCGGATCCGGACTTTGCGTTCTATGGAACCCACGCGGAATGGGCCGCCCGCGCCGCCATCCATCCGTATCGCAATGAAACCGGGGTCCATACCGGGTGGACCCCGTGGTTCTCCCTGCTGACCCAACCGTTTTATCGCGCATTCGGGATGTCGGGCCTCTACGTCGTTCCCTGGTTGTCGGGGCTTTTGCTGATTTCGTTGTCGGGGCGTTTGGCCGAACGGATGCAGCCCGGCGCGGGCTTGCCGTCCGCGTTTGTCGTGGCGCTGGCCAGCCCCGTATTATTCTACAGCCTGTGCTATTGGGAACATACCTTGGCCGCGGCCATGGCGTTGGCGGCGCTGTTGCCGTTGGCCCATCTGAAGTCCGGACCGGTACATGGCCGCCGTCGGTTCTTGTGCCGGGTTTCCGGCGGAGCGTTGCTGTTGGCCGCCTGCGCCCTCCGGCGCGAAATGGTTTTCTTTCTGGGCGCCGTTTTGCTGGCCTGGGGCTGGGTCCATTCGCGGCGTCGGCGATTTCTGCCCGTGGCGCTGGCCGCCCTGGCGGTCGCCGGAGCCGGCGGCGTTCTTATGCTTTTTTCCCATCCCGCCTCGCTCCATTGGCTGGTTCCATCCGGCGGCAACAACGTCCACTGGCTGAGCCGTCTGCTGAACGCGGATCATTGGCGTGGATTCGTTCCGAACGCGGTGCGGACGATTCTGCTGTATGATTTCGACACCCGGTTGCCGTGGCCGGTGCGTTGGGTGGCCTTGACGGGAGTTGCGGCGTGCGGGGCAAGCGTTGCCGCGCCGATGCGGTGGCGCCGCGGGATGGTGCTGATTGGCGCGGTTCTCGCGAGCGCGGCGACGGCCTGGCTGGCGTTCACCCCGGAGCGCCATCGCGCGCTGAACAGTCTCGTGCTTCCTGCGCCCTTGGCCTTGTGGGCGCTGCTGCCATCCGCGGGGGGCGCCTCGGGAATCCGTCGCTGGCTGGGGTGGACGGTCGTTTTCTTTGTGGGGGCGTTGTGCGTCGTCGTGCCGGCGGCGGTATTGGAGCAAAGCCATGGCGGGCTGGAGTGGGGCAGCCGATATGCCCTGGTGGCCATTGTTCTCGCGAATCTGCTGGGCATGGCGGCGGCACTCGAAACCCGTTCGGCGCCCCAGGTGTCCAAATCCATGAAACGGGCGGTGATGCTGGTGGCCGGGTGGTTGATCCTTTTGGGCGCGGCCTCGGCGTTTCGCGGCGTCTTGGAACTGAGGCAAACCCGCCGCGATCTTCTGGCGCTGCAACAGGCGCTGGAGCGGGCCGAAGCCCCCGTCGTGACGGATGCCTGGTGGCTGGGGGCCTCCCTGGCGCCGTTTGCCGCCAACCATGAAGTCTTCACGCTTTCGGCTCAGCATCCGTTTTCCGAGTGGTTAGACCGCGTCGGCTCCCGCCGGCCTTGTTTCACGTTTGCCGGTTTCCACGTTCCCAACGGGGTCCTGTCCGACGGCGAAACGTGGATTCGGCGGGACGCGCCGCCGGCGGCGGGATTGTCCATCGTGGATTTCCGGCGATGGCCAGATCCCCGATGATTCCAAGACATCGGGTTTTCCGTCGCCGCGCCGTTGCGTTGCGGTCCTGGCGCCGGCCGGGGCGGGCCGGCGTCCGCTTGTGCGGGATCGTTCAAAGGATGCGGCGCCGGATCTGCAGAACCGCCGGCAACGGCATGCTCAAGCCACCCACCACCAGTTCCAATAGCGGACCGCGAGCTCGTTCTGCCAATACAACCCAACGGCGGCCAAGGGGATCAGCAACAGACAAAGGGTTCGGGTACGGACTTGCCGGAGGACGTACGCCGCCAGCAGGAAGTGCGCGACGTTGGTGGTTTGGTAGCGCAGGAAGTTGGTGAACCGGAAGGGGGAGAAGCCATAGGCGTCGAACGCGATGTAGAGCGCCATGCACGCGCCGCCGACGGTCCAGAAGAAAACCGACAGGGGGATTTCGCCTTTCGCCATCTCGCGCCACGCGATTCTTCCCCTTTGGCGGACGAGCCAGACGGCGGCCGCGGCGAGGGCGAGTCCGTAGACGGCAATCGCGGTTCCGCCGTTCAGGGTCCACGCATGCCGGGCAAAATTGGGCAAGTCGAACAGCGCGCGCAGGGTCATGACCCGTCCATAGACGGGATAGCCCGCCTGGGCGAAGGCCAGGGGACTTCCGTGGAAAACCGCGCAATAAAAGGCATACGCCAGAAGGCCCGACCATGTCGTGATCAGCCAAAGGAACACCGGAATGGGTCTCGGACGCTCTTTCCGCCATCGCAACAGCACCAGAATGCATCCAACGAGCGCAAAGACCTGCTTGACGCTTGCGGCGAGACCGCACAGAACCATGGCGGCGGCGCGGCGGTTCGAAAGCCACGCGACGATCGCGGCCAGCATCAGGAACGCAACCCAAGGCTCGGTCATTCCGGCGAACCAGAAAAAGGCGCCGGGCCAAATCAGCACCAGAATCCCGGCCATGGACAAGGTTTTGGATCCCAGTGCGCTCCGCATGCGCGGCGACCAGAGGAGCAGCCAGAATCCCAGCGTGGCGACGGCGGAAAGCAGGGTCAGGGTGGAAGGGATCGGGAGTCCTGTCGCGAGCGCGACGCCTTTAACCAGAATCGGATAGCCCGGAAACCAGGGCAGCAAGACGTCCGTGGGTGGCTGATAGCCATGCCGGGCAATGGATTCGTAGAGGAGCGCGTCCCATCGGTTCAGCGCATACGAATGGTCTTCCTGCCTGAGGGGCGCGGGTTCGAAGAAGGCGGGCGGGTTCGGTGCGTCCACCGTGCCGCGTTTGGATGCGCAGAAGTAGACGTGGTGAACGACCAGCGCGGCGTGGATCAGAAAAAATACGACGCCCGCCAGCAGGCCATGGGAAAAAGCCGCCGTGTTCCGGCCAAGGGTAGGTGGTACCGGCCCGCGCATAATGCAGTCCATAGTCCCTTGGATACAACGCAAAGACAAGAAAATCCGAATCCGGCCGGAAAACGCTCGTGCTGCAGCCGTGTTTTTCCTACTGTGCCTGCCGGAAAACAGTCCATGAATGCATCTCCAGCGCATGCCCGATCTCTCCAGGCAGAACCGTCGCGGGCCATGGGGTGGTTTGCGTACTTTCTCGTTTTGCATGCCGTTGTCTGGCTGAACATGCCGGTCGGAACCTTCTTCTCGCCGGACGAAGGGGGGAAATACCTGCAGTTGATGGGCATGGGAAGCCATCCGTTGCAACCCTGCCAGCTCATTTATCCGGGGCGGGAGAAGGATCCCGCCATGTTTTTCTATCCGTCCCGCACGGAATTCGCGGTGTGCAGCACCCGGATCTATCCATATAGCGATGCCCAGGGCCGGGTGCGGACCAATTGGCGGCCCTGGTTCCCGTTCGCATCCAAGCCCTTCTTGGCCTTGCTGGGCCATCGAGGTCTCTGCCTGATCCCGTTGCTGGCGGGATTCCTGGCGCTTTGGATGACCGGCGGCCTGGCCGCCGCCATCGAACCCCGGGCCCGTCTGTTGGCGCTCGCGGCGTTTGCCTTGTCGAGTCCACTCCTGTTCTACGGCCTCACCTTTTGGGAACACACGCCGGCGTTGGCGCTGCAATTGGCCGCCCTGTGGTGCGTCTGGCCGCGGTCCTTCCCGCGCGAAGGGGGAGGTGGTTCCCGCGCGTTTCGACTGGTGGCGGCGGGGGTCCTGCTGCTGGGCGCCGTCGCCCTTCGCCGGGAAGCGGTGTTCTTCGCCGTTGCGCTGGGGGGCACCCACGCCCTGCAGAACGGGAAATCCTGGTTCCATCGTTGGGCGCGGAAACCGCGTCCCGTCTTGGGCTGTGCCTCGGCGGCCGTTGTGTTGTTGCTTGCGGCCGGGCCTTGGCTGTTGCCTGGCCGCACGGGCATGGATTTGTGGATGGCCCTGTATCGCGTCGCGGATCCGGGAACCTGGCTTGCCCTGCCCACCCATTTCTTCGACGTTTTCTTCCTTCGAAACGCGGGCAGTCCATTGCCCGTCGTCCTCCGGTGGATCGGGCAAGTCGGCCTGTTGATCTGTCTCGGCAACGCGGTTTGGCCCCGGGCCCGCCGGCCGGGCCTCTTTCTCGCCGCCGCCTTTCTGGTTCTGCCGTGCGCCCTGTTCATGGCTTTCACGCCGATCCGATACCGCGCGTTCAACAGTCTCGTTTTGAGCGCTCCGTTCGTGTTGTTCGCGCTTTTGCCTTCCGCGCCGGCCGAGAGGCGTTCCGCAGGCGAACGGTTTGTCCGGTCCGTCGCGCTGCTTTTTGCCCTTTTGTTTTTGTTCGGCACCCTCCCGACCCATCGCGGACATGGCGGGTTGGAATGGGGTTCCCGATATGCCCTGGTGCTCTTCGGCCTGCTCTCGGCGCTCGGCGCGGTCAACGTTCGGCGCTGGTGGGCGGCGGATTCGGGGCGCGGATGGATGCGGGCCGGGCTGGGTTTATTGGTGGCGCTTTCGCTGTGGACGGGGTTGGCATCCATGGTCCGCGGCGTACGCGAATTGGTCGCGACGCGGCGCGATCTCGGCGGGATTCAGGATGCGCTCTCGGCCCTGCCCGCGCCGATCGTCACGGACTGCTGGTGGATGGCGGCCTCGATGCCCGACCTGTACGTGCGGCACGAACTGTATACGATCGCCGCGCCGGAGGAACTCCGCGGCTGGCTGGATACCGTCGGCCGGGACGTCTCGTCGTTCGTCTATGCCAGCTACGAGCCGCTTCCTGCGGCCGTGCGGTTCCGGGAAAAGGATCGGTTGGAATCCGCGGGCCGCGAGGTCGTCTGCGGAATGGGGATCGAGACTTATCGCGTGTTGTCCGCCAGCGAGCGGATGCGTCCGTAGAGGGGCTGGAGCACCGCGCCCGGCGTGAAGGCCCGGACGGAGTCGGCGCAAGCGGCGGGCGCATATCCCCCGCGACGGGTGAGGATCCGTTCCAGCGCGACGGCCAAGGCCTCCGCGGAACGATCCGCCGCGAGTTCCCCGGTCGCGCCGGGGACGACGATCGCGGGGATTTCGCCGACGGGCGTGGCGGCGACCGGCAGTCCGCACGCCAATGCTTCCAGCACGCTGATGGGCATGCCCTCGTAATCGCTTGCCAGGAGAAACGCGTCGGCCGCGCGATAGAAGGGGGGCAATTCGGCCTGCGGGATCGGATCCAGAAACACGGCGTCTTTTTGAATGCCGAGTTCCGCTGCCTTCCGGATCATGTCCGCTTTGAGATTGCCTTCTCCGATGAGCAGCAACGTGGCGCCGGGCCGTTGTCGGCGAACGCGGTCGAAGGCCTCCAGCATCCGGAACGGCGCTTTTTGCGCCTGGAAACGGCCGGTAAAGAGAACCCAGTTGCCGTCGGCGCTCAGCCCGGGGTGCGTTCGGGCCAGCTTCTGTTTTTCCTGCGCCCGGTCGCCTTGCGGCGTGAACAGGTCCGGATCGAACCAAGTGGGGAACAGTTCGATGCGGTCGCGGAGCGCCGGATAGCGCCGGCGGCAGTCGTCCACGGTCGCGCGGCTTTCGGACAGCACGAGATCGGCGGCCGGCAGGCATCGATTTTCCAGCGCAAAATAGAGGCGGGGAAACCGGCTCCACAGCACTTCGCCCGGGCCGGAAGCGATCTGCCGCTGGATGTCGTTGTGGAGGGCGACCAGCTTGGGGGCGGAGCCGCGGAGGAACAGCCCCATCGGCTCGATGCGGTTGAAAAACAGCACTCGGCCGGCGAATCGCCGGCGCAGGGGCCACAGCGCCGCGGCGTAGCGGAGGGAGAGCGGCACGAGTTCCTTCCGGTTTTCGTCCTCCACGCGGACCAGCGGCCGGAAACGGAAGGAGGTGGGTCCCTCCGCGCATCGCATTTCGCCGCGCGCGGGGCTCGCCGCCGAAACCCCGACCAGCTCGACGTCGAAATCGGCCGGCGCGTGGCGAAGGAGCCCCCGCACGAAGATCTCGGCGCCGCCGACCTTCGCGCCGCGCGGATCCATGGGGTGGAAGATGGTCAGCGGAACGCTCATGGCGCGTGCGCTGGCTCCGTTCTGGCCCGGACAAACGCCAGGAGGCGCGCGGCCTGCGCGTCCCACGTGGCGTGCGCGCGGACAAAGGCGATTCCCTCTCGGCCCCGCTCGTTCAAATCCGGAGCCGCCATGCAGGCTCGGATTCCGGCCGCGATGGATTCCGGGCGGTTGTCGGGAATGACCTCCAGGAAGCGCGCCGCCGGCCCGGCCTCGCGGACGACGGCGATGGGCGTGCAGACCACGACCTTGCCCATGGCCAGCGCTTCGACGAATTTGATGGGATGGTTGCCGTTCCAGTACTCGTCGACGGGATACGCCATCACGGCGCAATCGCAGGCCGCGATCTGCGCGGGGATTTCGGCGTGCGGCACCGGCGGCCGGAGGCGGACGCGAGCCTCCACGCCGCACTTGCGGGCCTGCCGCAGGATTTCCTCCTGCGCCGGGCCTTCGCCCAGCAAAACGAGCGCCGCGTTTTCCAGGCCCGGCTCGCGCAGGGCGCGCACCGTTTCCAGAAGGCCGCGGTTGGACGACCATTCGCCGTGCTGGAAAACGACGAATCGGCCCTGGAGGTCTTCCGGCCGCTCCGCCGGCACGCACCGCGCCGGGTCGAACCGCTCCGCGTCGACGCCGGACCCCCAAACGCCGATCCGGTCGAGGGGTACGCCGAACGTCTCCGAGACGTGGGCGCGGAACGCTTCCGTGATCGTGGTCATGCCGTTGAACCAACGGCGGGCGAAGGCGATGGCGGTCGCGGTCAAGGCGCGTTCCGCGGCGCGCCGGAACGGGCCGCGGCGGAGGCTTGTGTGGGCAATGGGCGTGCGCTGGTCGAGGACCCAGGCCGTGCGGCGCGCGAGCCAAATCCAGGGGCAGGCAAAGCCGGCCGTGTAGACGTCCAGCAAGACGAGGTCGGGGCGAAACCGGAGGAATTGCCAAAGGAACGCGGCATATCCGGAAAGCCAGAATGCCGGGAGGCGAAGCCCTTTGACGGGGAGGAGCGGCAGGCGGATCCAGCCGGCCGGCGTTTCGCTTTTCGGGATTCCGGCCACGGCCACGCGAACCGCGTGGCCCTGCCGCCCCAGCGCGTTCGCCATTTCCTTCCACGTCGTCAAATGGAGGCGGTCCACGTCGTACTGCAGGCGGGGGAACCAGAGGATTTTCATGGGAGGCGCCTCCCGGGGCGGCAATAGGCACCGCAGAAGCGGAGATTCCCGGCGCGCACCATGCGCCGCAGCCGGCGCGCCCGCCAGCCGTTCCACAGTTTCTCGACGTCGGCTTTCGCCAGATTCCCGAGCGACCGATCGATGAGGCAGCAGAAGCGCGCGTCGCCGTCGACGTCGACGTACAGGCTGTCGATCGGCCAGGTGCAAACCGGAGGCGCCGGCGGCGTGCCCAGCAAATGGTGCGAAAGCATGTCGAGCCCTTCCACCGGGATTTCGGGATGGGTCTGTCGCCACGCACGGGCTTCTTGCAGTTCTTGCCGGGCCCGTTTGCGGTCGCGGGGCAGGCGCGACAGATCGAAGAAATAGTGGATCGAGTCGGCGCCCAGCGCCCGGCTGAATTCCAGGAACGCGGCCGTTTCGGAGAGATTGTCGTCGGTGGCCACGAAGCTGGTTTGGAGGCGCGGGGCTGCGGCGCGGGCGCGCCGCGCGGCGTCGAAGGCCCGGAGATTGCCCAGCAGGCGGTTCCAGTCCGCGTCGCCCGAGACGATGCGGCGATAGGTCGGTTCCGTGGCGGCATTGATCGAGAAGTTGACGTAGCTGCCGTGTTCCAGAAAGAACGCCGTCCATTCCGCGTCGAACCGTTGTCCGTTGGTAAAGAGGGCAAAGCGGACCTGGGGATTCGCTTGCCGCACCTGATCGGCGAATCGGCGGGTTTGCGGCAGGATCGTCGGCTCGCCGCCTTGCAGGATGACTTCGCGCAGATGGGGAAACAGCGGGCGCAGGGCGGTTTCGAGGATCGCCGGGTCCATGACGGCGCGGAAGTCCGTTTGGTAGCACATCGAACAGCGGCAGTTGCACGGAGTGCCCAGCACGACGTGCAGGCGCGTCAGTTGGCTCAGGGGCAGGGGAGCGGAATCCGGATGGGCGAGCAGGATCGCATCGCCCAGCGCATTCTTGAGCCATCGTTTCGCGTCTTTGGCGTTCACGGCGTCCTCGCGGATATCCGTTTCTTCCATCCGCCGAGCGCCTGCCGGGCATGCAGCAAGGCCATCCGGGCGCGCGGGTGGTCCAGCGATCCGGCGATGCAGGCTTCCGGCCAGCGCAGCCGGTACAGGTGGCGGCCGCCGCGCAGCAGCGCGGCCCAATAATGGCGGGGCGCGATGCGGGCGGCGAGGCGATACAGCCGCCCGCCGGCTTGGTCCTCGCCCGCCCGGAACAGGCGATAGGCACCGGATTCTTCGCGGGTGGGCGAGCCCAAAAATTGTTTCATTACAAGCGCGGTGATCCGGCGCGTGTCTTCCGGGCGGACGTCGTCCGCCGAAACGAGGCGTCCGAATTCTTCCGCGAAGGCCACGGCGGAATCCTGCTGGAGACGCACCCAGGGAACGTTCCGGGACTCCAGCGGGCCGACGCGGAATACCGGTGCGAATCGGCCGTCGGTTTCTTCCCGATAGCCCATGACGGACCCGTGGTCGGCGGCGGCCAGCGTTTCCAGCGCGGGAATATAGCGGAGGCCTTTCGCGGCGAACGGGGCCGGGTCGAGGTAGGAGTGCAGGGCGTCGCCGGCGGCCGCCGGGCAGGACCCGTTCAGCGCGAAATAGAAACCCGCGAGCGGCCGATCTTCGCCGATGGCGCGGAGCAAGGCGCGCAGCGAGCGCTGCATTCGCCCGCTCCAGCCCATGTCCACCAGCGCCCAGCTCGTCGCTTCCAGCAGTCCTTCCTGCCGCAGATATCCGGCGGCGGCCCGGCGGCGGGTCTCGGCTTCGGCGAGAATCGCGGATCGCAAGGGTTCCTGCGCCAGCAGGGATTTCAACCGATCGCCTTCCTCGGAATCCAGATTGCGGAACCACGTGGAGGGGGCGAATCCGTTGGCCGCCAGCGGGGCGGCTGCCCGGGCGGCATCGAGTCCGACGCGCCGCAGGATCGAGTCGACGGATCGGACGAGGGTGGAATCGAAGATCCAGTTGGGAAGGGGGCTGTCCCGTTCCGTCAGGGCCGGCAGATGCCAGGCGTGGCGGGATCCGAACAGATCGCGGCATTCGACGTCGAGGCGCCACGTCCGGCACAGCGTTTGGGCGAGGCGGCGGAGGATCTGGCCGTCGCGGCTGACGAAATACAATCGCCGGATGCCGCGTTGACCGGCTTCCGCCAGGCACCAGGCGACGTATCCCGCCAACAGGGGGCCGATCACCGAAGCGCCCACGTCCCACAGCGTCCGCGCCGCCGGGTTTTCAAAGCCGAACCGGGACAGGCGGGCCAACCGGCTGGCGGCGGCGAGCCGCGAACGGAAAATCGGGTTCGTCCCCGCGCAGGCCGCGATGGCCTGTTCATGGCGATTCAAGTGCGTGTCCGCGAAGGGCTCCGCGTTCAACCCGATTTTTTGCGGTGACAGCCGGTCCGCCCAGTCGTCGTCGCCGGCATGGACGAGGTCGCCGGGCCGGAGGCGTTCGCGTTCCAGCGCGACGCGGAAAAGTCCGCCGGAGCGCTTGGTGGTTCCTTCCGCCGACGACGCATAGAGCCGATCCCCTTCCCTCCACAGCCCGTTTCGTTCCAGCATGCCGCGCAGGAAGGCGGCCGGTTTATACGTGTCCGAGATGAAAACGGCGGATTGTCCCTGGCGGTGCAGCTGGGCGATCCGTTCGCGGATTTCCGGAACGGGGCGTAGGCTCTCTTTTTCCAGTTCCAGTTCCGCCGCGAGGGCCCGGCGCTTTTGGTCGTCGCTCCAGCCCATCGCGGGAGAAAGGCGGTCGTAGATTTCCTCCAGCGTGATTTCCTCGCGTTTCGAGCGCCGGCGCGCTTCCCGTTCCTCCTCGATCCGCCGCCGCATCCAGCGCGCCGGCGAAGCGGGATCCCATGTCCGTCCCAGCTGGAGGAACAAATCCGCGGGCCGGGCGAAGGTCCGGGTCAGCGCCGTGTCGAACACGTCGAAGGAATGCCGGATTCCGTTCATGCCGATTTGGTCGCCACGCCCCGGAGATTCAGTTCGAGCGGGACGTGCTTGGCTTCCCGCCAGCCGACTTCCGTCGCCATTTCCAGGCGGCGGAAGCCCCGGAACGCTTTTTGCAGGGCCACGCGCAGATGGCCCTGGAGCGAGCGGGGCGGGGCCATGAGATCGAGGCCGCCGACCTCGATTTTCCGGAAGCCGGCGTTGTAGAGCAGGAAATCCAGGCCGTGCTCCGTGAAGCTCGCGCGATGCGTCCAGCACATGTAGCGCCAGCGGCCGGCGAGGGCGGAACTGGCGTTGGGCACGGTGCAGACGAACCGCCCGCCGGGAGCGAGCGCGGAGTGGATGGCCCGGCACAGATCCAGTTGTTTTTCCGGAACGAGATGCTCCACGAGGTCGAACGCGAAGATGGCGGCGAAGGCGCCCGGCCGCGCCGCCAGCCAGTCGGCGGCGTCTTCCACGAGCGTCGCCGCCAGGTCTTGTTCGCGACATTGGCGGACCAGGCCCTCGTCCGCGTCGATGCCTTCGGCGCCGGCATAGCCGAGGTCCCGGAGCCAGCGCAAGGCGAAGCCCATCGCGCAGCCGACGTCCAGGATGCGCGCGCCGCGGTCCGCCGGGAGGACGTCTCCCGCGAAGCGCGCAAAATGGCTTTTCATGTCGGCCACGTGTTCCGGGGCGTAGGAGTGCCACTTGGAATAGATGCGCGAATAGTCGAGGCTTTGGTTCATAGCGAGCTCCCGTCGTCTTTCAGGATGTGGCGCCATTGGAAGAGGAACGTTCGCGTCTGGAGCCGTCCGAAGGGCCGCAGGGCGCGGAACAGAAGCGAGGTGCCGTAGGCGGAGATTCCGTAGCCGGTGGCGGTCGCCGTCGCCGCGCCGACGAAGCCGAACCGGGGAATCAGCACGGCGTTCAGCCCCGCGAGGGCGGCCACGCCGATGCCCGCCGACCACAGATGGTAGATGACCCGGTGTTCGACGAGCATCCATTGCGCGCGGATATAGGAGGAATAATGGAAGACCGTGGAGACGGAGAGAATGGCCAGGGCCGGGGCCGCGGCGACGTATTCGGGGCCGAACAGGAGACCCAGCAGCGCCTGGCCCGCCAGCGCGTTCACCAGCACCACGGCCAGGGACAGCAGGTAGAAGGCCGCCAGCAGGCGCCGGAGGAATTGCCCATACCGGGCCTCGTCCCGCTTCCGCAGCGCCACCACGGCGGGATAGAGCGACGGCATCACCGCCAGCGGGATGAAGTTCCACAGATCGACGAGGCGGACGGCCGCGGCGTAGACGCCGAGTTCGCGGAACCCGAGGAACGCCGCGAGCATGATCTGGTCCAGCTTCATGAACAGCAGCACGAGCAGGGTGGTGGCCGCCATGGGCGCGCTTTCGCGAAACAGAATCCGGAGTTCGGTCCGGTCGATCCGCCAGCGCGCGGGCCGGACGGTTTGGCCGCGGTACATGGCCAGAAGGCCCAGCGCCACCAGCAGGGCCTCCGCCGCGCTCATCCAGGCCAGCGCCGGCAAGGCGGCGCGGCGCCAGGCGAGCGCGACCTTGCACGAACCGACCAGCAGGGACGCGCCGATCCGGACGAGGACGGCCTGGCGGGATTGCAAGCGGGACTGGAACCAGTGGTCGACGACGTCAAACGGCTGGAACAGCAGGCCGACGGCGATGATGCCGACCAGGGCCGCCTCCGCGCGGGCGCCGGGCAGAAGTCCGGCCGCGAGGATGGCGCCCGCCATGCCGATCAGGCCGCCGATGGAGCGCAAGAGGAAGGCGGAGCCGAGCGTCGCTTCGGGCGGACGGTCTCCCCGAATGAGTTCGCGGATGAGAATGCCGTCGTGGGAGAGGGAACCGAACGCGGCGAAAATCGCGACGAAGGCGATGGCGTAGCTGTACAGTCCGTACAGTTCGGGGCCGAGGAATCGGCCGATGCCGATCAAAACCGCGAGACTGAGCGCGCCGCGCACCATCCGGTCCGCCGACAGCCAAACGGAATTCGAGATGGCCTGCGGCCAGAAGCGCGTCGGCGCGGAGCGATCGGCGTCAGCGGCCATGGCGTTCCTTCAACGTGGAAAGGAGAAAACGCACGAGCGAATCCAACTCCGGCGAGGCGGACGGGTTCGGTCCGGCGTTGTTCCGTTCCGCGTTGCGGGCCAGTTCGTCGGCCAGCATCTGCTCCGTATCGGTGATCCGCACTTGGTGGCCGGTCTTCAGGCGCGCAGCGAGGTCGAGCTGGTGGTCGTCCAGCTGCTCTCCGAATTCCGCGCGCCGGGGAAACACCAGCGGCGTTTTCCCGAGGCTCACCGCCGTGAGGATCGTGCCCACCCCGCCGTGGCACACGACGACGTCGGCCTCCTGCAGGCGCCGCCGCATTTGGTCGAAGGGCAGGAACCGGCAATGCGCGAAGTGCTTCGGCTCGTATCGCGAATGGCCGATTTGCCCGAACACCGTCTCCCGGATCGCCCCGGATGCGACGAGACCGTCGATCGTCCGGAGCAGCCGGTCGAACGGGAACCGTTCCAATCCCACGGTGACGAGGATAACAGGAAACGTCCCCGGTACTGGGCGCGCCGGTAGCGCGCCGCCAACTCCGGCCACTGGACGAGGAACACGTCCGCGACCCGATAGACCAGTTTGCCGGAAAGCGACAGTCCGCTGACGCGCGTCAGGTCTTCGATGAAGACCGTCCGGATGCCCAGCAGCCGGGCGGCCCAGACGAACGGTACGCTGACGCCCGCCCCGGTGGAAACCACGGCGTCCGGGCGTTCCCGGCGCAGGACGGAAAAGGCCAGGCGCAGATTGCGGAACAGGTTCGGGACGTTCCGGTTGGTGGGGCCGAACGCCCAGACCACCGCTTCGTCCTTCAACAGGACTTCGGTATCGGCGGCCGGGAGGGTGACCCAGAGGCGGCGGCCCCGGCGCCAGACGTCGCCGAGGGAATGGAGCTGCATGAAATGGCCGCCGGGAGAGCAGACCAGGCAAAGACTGGGCGCGTCCGGCCCGTTGGTCTCCGCATCGGCTTTCGGCGCGGGGCTCATGGATCGGCGGACCGGGCGTTCGGTTGGCGGATGGCGGATCGCAGCGACATGGACCGGAGCATATGGGAATCCCGGACGGCTGGCCAGCAATTCATCGTTTCGACAAGTGCCCGGGGCGGGACTCGAACCCACACGGTCTTTCAACCAAGGGATTTTAAGTCCCTTGCGTCTGCCATTTCGCCACCCGGGCGCACGCGGCACGGAAATACAATGGCAGATTCCCGTCCGGTTGCCAATGGCGGGGGGGGCAGATGCCGCGCAGATTCTTCGCCATGTTTCTTGCCGAAGCTGGGGACTCAATCGTAAACCATGGCCATACAAGTGCCGCGGGGCGTTTCAACAATCCTTATTTTGCCAAATGCAGGTTGATTTCCGGCAGAGGGGGAACTACAAGGAGTCCATGAAGAAAGGGCTCCTTTCTTTGGCGGTTCTGGCGGCCGGGCTGGGGGGCGCGCCATCCGTCGCGCAGGCCCTGACCACGCAAGCGGCGGGCGAAACCTTCACGTGGAACGTCAACGATTCCACGGAAGTCCTGGAATTGAACCGATTCACGTCGGGCGATATCGTGGAAATCCATTGCGCCACGGAATTCACGCAGGGCAAGCGGATCACGGTGGCGGCCTCCTGGGAGCCGTCGCCCTTGCTGGAGGATGGCGGCCGGCAACTTGCGCCCTATGCGATGGGCGTCAACATCGGCATCCCGTCGTTCGGACAGGACGAGTACCACTCGTACGTGGTGACCAACTGGTATGAAAACATCACCAACTGGCCGGATGCGCCGGGGGAGATGTCGCTGGCCCATCAGGAGTACTTTTACCGCAATTCCGCCAGCAACGTCGTGCGCCTGTCGTTTATGGGCCAGTGGCTGGGCAGTCCCACCAACACTCCAAGCCGGGGCGGGACCACGAAGTGGGTGCAGATTTTCGTGTGGTCGTTCAGAGACGTGTATGGCACCGAGGACGTGGCGGATGCGCCGTGGGTGAAGGGATTCGGCATGGCGTGGACGCCGCTGCAGCCGAGCGTCCGCAAGCCGCCGTTCGGTTGCGGCGGGTGCGCGGAGATGGGCTTGCCGATCTTCCGGATCAACATGGCGACGCTGGCGCCGGTGATCCAGGACGTGGATTTCGCCTGGGAAGGCTTGGGGCCGGACGTGAGCCTGGCCCGCACGCACAGCGGCGATCCTTCGGAGCGCGGACTGTTCGGCAACGGGTGGGACTTCAGCTGCGACGCGCCCCTCGTGACGCACCAGTTCGGCCGAGAAGTCTGCCTGCCCGACGGGCGGCGCGCCTTGTTCACCTTCAACACCGGGACCGGCGATGCCTATATCCCCTCCGCCGGGCTGCGGGACGAATTGACCGCTCTTACCACGAACCTGATGCGTTATTTCCGCTATCGCGACAAGGCGTCCGACCGGGTCCATCTGTTCGAGGCGCCCATGCTGGTCTATCCGTCGACGGATTACGGAGCGCGCTATCCGCTGCAGGCGATCGAGGATCGCAACGGGAACGCGGTGCGGTTCACGTGGTCGTCGAACCGGCTGATCCGGATCGCGGATGCCGCGGGCCGCACGGCGGACCTGACTTACAACCCGGCCGGACTCTGCACCAACGTCCGCGTGCCCACCGGCGGGAATCTGGCGTTCAGCTACGATGGCGCGGGCAATCTGACGCAGACCCGCGATCTGGCCGGGAACGTGACGACCTATGCCTACGACGGGGAAAACCGCATCGTCCAGATGAGCACGGAAGGCCGGAGCTGGACCTTCGCCTACCGCTACGCCGGCCGAACCATTTTGAGCCACGTGGTGGATCCGCTGGGCTGCACCAACAAGGTGCTGCAGGTGGGCGGGCTGGAGAGCCGGCAGGGCGGCTTCGAGGATGCCCAAGGAGAGCAGTCGTGGTACAACACCGCCAACGGCTTGTTGCTTTCCGAAAGCGACGAGAACGGCCAAACGACCGTCCATCAATACGACGATCGGGGCTTCCCAACCAATACGGTCAATCGGCGCGGTCTCGCCGTGGTCCGGACCTACGACGCCCGGCACAACCTCGCCAGCGTGACGCGTCCCGACGGCGCGCGCACGACGTTCGCCTACGACGGCCAGGACCGGGCGACCCACGTGACCAACGCGCTCGGCGGCGTGACGCACATCGAGCGCGATGCGCGCGGCAATCCGGTCCGCATCGTCACGCCGGCGGGGCGCGCTACGGGGATGGGGTACGACGCGCTGGGGCAGTTGACGGCCGTGACCAATCCCGCCGGGGGCGTGACGCGCTTCGAATACAACGCTTTCGGACGGCCTGTCCTCGTCATCGATGCTGCTGGCCAGGCTGTGGACGTCGTCTGGGACGAGGCGGGCATCGATCCTGTCGCCGTCACCGACGAACGCGGGCACGTGACGCAATTCGAGCGCGACGCCAACCGCCGCCTGACCCGGCTGGTGCATCCGGACGGCACCGGCGTGCGCTACGAATACGACTGCTGTGGGTTGATCGCCGAGGTCGACGAAAACGGCCAGACCAACCGGATCGAGCGCAATGCGCTGCTGGAGAAAACCGCGTGGACGGACGGGGCGGGGGGGCGCACGGAAACCGCCTACGACGGCAACGGAAATCCAACCAATACGGTGGATCCAGTCGGACGCGTCGTCGCCGCCACCTATGACCCGGTCGGCCGGCTCCAGAACGTCCGCGATGCGGCCGGCGCCAACGTCTTCCGCGACTACGACGCGAACGGCAACCTCGTTTCCATCGCCCATGACGCCTTCTACGTGGGGGAGCCCGGCATGCTGATCACCCTGCCGGCCTTTTTCAAGTACGACGCCAACGACCGCATGGTGTCGAACCGCTATTTGGGACAGGCCGTCTATTCCCGCTTCGAGTGGGACGCCTTGGACCGCTTGATCCACCGCGTGAATGCCCGCGGCCAGTCCATTCGCCGCACCTACGATCCGGACGGCTTGCTGCTGGGAATCCAGCGCCCCGACGGCACGGATGCCTACGCCTACGATGCGGGCGGCCGGCTGACGAACTGGACGGGAGCGGCGGGCCGCGCGGCGTGGACGCACGACGCGCGCGACGACGTCGCGAGCATCCGCTACGGCGATGGCCGCGAGGTGGCGTTCAACCGTTCGCCGACCCGGCGCATCGAAACGATGGCCTATCCGGGCGGCACGACGGTCGCCTACCAGCGCGACAGCCGCGACCGCGTCACGAACATGGCCTGGGGCGCGCATGCCCTGGCCTTCGCCTACGACGGCGTCGGACGGCTGCGCACCGTCCAGCGGTCCAACGGGACCGGCAGCCAGTTCCATTACGACCGGGCCGGGCGCATGACCAACCTGGCGCATCAAACGCCGGCGGGCACCCTGCTGGACTTGCGCATCGGGCGCAATGCCGCCGGGGAAACGACGAACCTGCTCAAAACCGCCGGCTTCATGCCGTGGGACGTGCCGCTGGCGCCGGACAATCTCGGCATGACCATCCAGGGCGGGCTCTACCAGGTCAATGGATCGAATTGCCAGTGGGATGCCGACGGCAACGTCGCCGGAGTGCCCGCGCCGTTCGACTGGACGGCCGAATACGACGCGGGCAACCGCCTGACCGCGATCCACCGCGGCGGCGAGACGACGGCTTTTGCCTACGACGGCTTCAACCGCTGCGTGCGCATCGAGCGCGGCGGCGAGACGCGGAACCTGCATTGGGATCACGCGGATCGGCTGCTCTTTGAAACCGATGGCCGGCAGCAACTGACCGCCTTGTATCTCTATCGGGAGATGGATCTGGTGGCCCTGTGGGATTCCGCCGCCGGCTGGCATTTCCACCACTTCGACGCCAACGGCAACGTCGTGGCGCTGACCGACGAAGCCGGCGCCATCTCGGGAATGTACCGGCATTTTCCCTACGGTTGGCCGGGCTTTGCCTACGCGCGGGTCCGCAATCCTTTCACCTTCGCCGGGCGCTTCGGCGTCCTCGACGCGGGCGACGGGTTCTACTACATGCGCAACCGGTTCTACCACGCCGGCCTGCGGCGGTTCCTCAGCGCCGACCCCATCGGCTATCTGGGCGACCTGAATCTCTACGCCTACGCGCGGGGCAATCCCGTGGACCGGAGCGATCCGAACGGACTGGCTTCGCCAGGCCTTAATGAATTTTCAGAAACCGAATATGAAGCTTTGCGTAAAAGTGAGCACCTTGCCAATGTGAACGACTACTTGCAGAACTCTGATGGGGCTCTTTGGGAGCGACTTTATTACATCGTCGAGCGCCGCAAGGAACGTGAAGCCTGCGGCGGCGGCCCGCCGCCCCGGTCTCCAAAGAATTACGGAGATCGCTCCGCTCCCGAATCGTTCAGCGACCAAGCCGACAGTTCGGAGTTTCCGGCGCCGGACGACCAGGCGGGCTGGGTGGCCTTGAGCGAAGAGGAGGGGTGGTGGGGTTCGGATGCGCCAGCCGAGGGAGCGCCCGCCGAGGCGGCACCCGCAGCGGAGGCGTCGGATGAATAGCGCGCGGGCCATTCTTCTGGCGTTGGTTCTGGCCGCCGCGTGCGCCGGCCGCGCCGGGGCGCAGGCGTTCGAATACGACGCGGCGGGAAGGCTGGGCGCGGCGGTCTACGGCGGCGGCGCGCGCATCGATTACCGCTACCAGCTCGACGACAGCCTGACCAACGTCGTGATCGCCGGCACGCAGGCCGCTACGGATGCCGACGCCGACGGCCTGCCCGATGCGTGGGAATGGGTGTATTTCAACGACTTGACCCACGGCCCGGCCGCCGATCCGAATCTCAACGGCAAAGACAACCTCTGGGAATTCCAGAACGGCTACGACCCGCTGGATCCCGACAGCGACGGCGACGGCGCCTTGAATGCGGATGAAACCGCCGCGGGCACCGATCCGCTCGATGCCGACTCGGTCTTCAAGGTGGCGGGGCTCGCGTTGCAGCCGGCGGGGCCCGTCGTGGCTTGGGCCAGCGTTTCTGCCCGGTTCTACCGCGTGCAGCGCGCAACCAATCTCGTGACCGGCTTCGAGACCCTGCAATCCAATGTTCTGGCCGTTTGGCCGCTAAACGTGATCACCGATTTGACCGCGGGATCCGTGACCGCGCGGTTCTACCGCATCCAAGTCGAGTCGCCGTAGGAGCCATTTCGCCACCCGGGCGCACGTCGCACGGATAAACTATGGCAGATTTCCGTCCGGATGCCAATGGCCGGAGGGGGGGATAAAAAACGTCGCGCATCTGCGATGGGGTGCAACCGAAGTCGGCTTCCGGTGGCGCGGGGCTCCTGTCCCGCGCAGGGCCGTGAATCCGCACGCGACAGGAGCCGCGTGCCACCCTTGCGAACTACTTTGCCCAAAAGGCGAGGGAACAGCCGCACGCTAAAGCGTGGACTACATACCCGACCCGTTCGTCGTCCAGCCTTCAGGCTGGATCTTTGCACCGGATCGCAGATGCGATCATAAAAAACGTCGCGCGGGGCGGGCGGGGCGTGTTAAATGGCGCGCATCATGAATTGCGGCGGATCTTGGGTCGAAGTGGATTTGGGACGGCTTTGCGCGAACGCGAAGGCGATCCGCGCCTCGCTGGGCGGCGCGGACCTGATCGCGGTGGTGAAGGCGGACGCCTACGGGCACGGGCTGCCGGCGGCGGCGGCGGCGCTGGCGCGCGGGGGCGTGAAGCGGTTTGCGGTGGCCTACGCGGCGGAGGCGGAGGCGGTGCGGGCGGCGGCGCCGGGGGCGGAGCTGATCCTGGTGCTGGGCGCGGTTTGGCCCGCCGAGGTCCCGCGGATGCTGCGCAACGGAATTACGCCGGTGGTGGTTTCGGCGGAACAGGGGCGGGCGCTGTCGGCGGCGGCCATGGCGGCCGGCGGGCGGCTGAAGGTGCACCTGAAACTGGACACGGGCATGGGGCGGCTGGGGTTCGTGTGTCCGGCGGAGGTCGAAGCGGCGGCGGCGGCGGCGCGGCTGCCGGGGCTGGAGGCGCAGGGCGTCTGCACGCATTTTGCGATGGTGATGCCGAGCAAGAAATTCGAATCGGCGCACGAGCAGGACCGGAAGTTCCGCGAGGCCTTGCCGGCGCTGGAGGCCGCGGCGGGGGGGCGCCTGTTCCGGCACATGTCGAGCAGCAGCGCGGCGCTGCACCTGCCGGAGTGCGACCAGGATTCGGTGCGCGTGGGCATCGCCCTCTACGGCTATGGCGCCGCCCTGAAGACCAAGCGCTTCGCGACCGCTCCCGTCCTGCAGTGGAAATCGCGGGTGATGCAGGTCAAGACCGTGCCCGCCGGATTCGCCGTGGGCTATTTCAGCAGCTACCACACGGCCGGTCCCACGGACCTGGCGACCATCAGTTGCGGATATGCGGACGGCTACCAGCGCCATTTGGGCGGCAAGGGGCACGTCCTGATCGGCGGCAAGCGCCGCCCGGTGGTGGGCCGCGTCAGCATGAACTGGATCAGCGCCGATCTGGGGCCGGACAGCGGGGTGAAGGCCGGCGACGAAGTCGTGCTGATTGGCGAACAGGGCGGGGAACGGATCTGGGCCGACGAACTGGCGCGACATTGCGGCACGATTCCCTACGAGATCCTCACGGGCATTTCGCGCCAGATCGAGCGCCGCTGCGTCGGCGCCTGAAAGGACTCCCATGAAAATCCTGATTGCCTCCCGCAACGCGCACAAGATCCAGGAAATCCGCGAAATCTTCGACCTGCCCGGCGTGGAATGGGTGTCCACGGCGGAATTTCCGGATCTGCACGACGTGGAGGAGGACGGCGACACCTTCGAGGCCAACGCGATCAAGAAGGCGACCGAATTGGCGCGGGCGACGGGCCTGTGGGCGCTGGCCGACGATTCGGGCCTGGAGGTGGCCGCCCTGGGCAACGCGCCGGGCGTCTTTTCGGCGCGCTACGCGGGCGAGCCGTGCAGCCACGCGAACAATAACGCCAAGCTCCTGCGCGAACTGGAAGGGAAGGCCGACCGTTCCGCGCGGTTCCGCTGCGTGGCGGCGCTGAGCGATCCGTCGGGCCGCGCCGAAACGGTGTCGGGGTCGTGCCCCGGCAACATCCTCTCGAGCCTGCGCGGCGCGAAAGGCTTCGGCTACGATCCGCTGTTCGTGCCGGACGGGCATGAAAAGACCTTCGCGGAAATGGGCAACGAACAGAAGAACACGTTGAGCCACCGGGGCCGCGCGCTGGCGCTGGCCAAGGAAAAATGGGGCGCGCTGATCGCCTCGAACGCGCCGGGATTTCCGGAGTAGGGCATTTTCACTTTTCCTGTAGCCGCAGGATCCCGATGTAGGCCGGGTGCCCTCACCCGGCGAAATCCCGCCCGGTCGGGGGACCGGGCCTACCGCCCGGAATCCCATCGCGTTGCGCGGAAGGCTGCGGAATATCGCAATCCGCTCTGGGGCATTCTGCGACCTGTTGGCAGGGCGGTTTCGCCGGGACCGTTGCGGCGCCGTCCATCCTTGTTCCGAGAAATATGCGCCGCGGCGCGGATTTTCGCTTTTATTCCATCCATGTTTTGCCGATGATGGCCGCGAGGTCGGATTGAAAGGCCCAACAAAGGAAATCGCCATGGATCCATCCGTCGGTCAAACGCAGCCGCAACAAGTTCCCTATCGTCCGGGGATGCCGGACCGCCGCCAGAGAAAGCCGGACGTTTGGGCGCAGGTTTTCCGATGGGTCACGCTGCTGGTCTACCCGCTGCTGGTTGTTTTCTTCTTCATCTTCTTCGGCGTGGCCAGCGCGGACCACAACCAGGAGCTGGCGGTGAAGATCGGCGGGGAGGCCGTCCAGCGGGGGGGCAGCAACGTGGATTTGTACACGGTGCTTCCGCTGCTGGGCGCCGGCGCGCTGATCGGGGTGGTCGGCATCGTTCTCGGCCGCAAGCGCGCCCGCCGCCGCTCCGACTACAACTACAAGACCCAGTTGATGCTCGTGATCCTCTCGGTGGTTGGCCTGGTCCTTTTCTTCCTGCTGCGGTAGGGGCGGCAGCCGGCATAGGGAGGCAAGGACGACGCGTGCGCCGTCCTTGTTTTTTTACACGAGTTTCTTGAGGAACAGGGTGCAGTCGCCGGGGAAGCCGGCGAAAAAAAGGGGGGCGGCTTTACCTTGATTCCAAAATCGATAGTGGCAGACTATAGCCTAGCCGCCCATGCCCTCGCCGTACGCTTTGCCTTGATTCCAAAATCGATAGTGGCAGACTTGGCACCGCGCAAACGACTTATTGCGCCCCGCTTTGCCTTGATTCCAAAATCGATAGTGGCAGACTGGGCGCGGTTGTGGCAGACGTCGAAGTCGGGCTTTGCCTTGATTCCAAAATCGATAGTGGCAGACTTGTCGATGGGGCGTTTACGGATGCGGGGCGGCTTTGCCTTGATTCCAAAATCGATAGTGGCAGACTCGCCTGCCGGTGTTCGCCGTCAACGGTGATGCTTTGCCTTGATTCCAAAATCGATAGTGGCAGACTGCGGCGACTGGAAGGTGACAATCAAGCGCAGCTTTGCCTTGATTCCAAAATCGATAGTGGCAGACTTTCCGGCTTCATCGAGTGCGCCGCCGCGTAGCTTTGCCTTGATTCCAAAATCGATAGTGGCAGACTCGGTCCAGTTTCCAATTCCGCTAGACAATCGCTTTGCCTTGATTCCAAAATCGATAGTGGCAGACTCGGCAGACCCGAATCGGCCCGAGGCGCGATGCTTTGCCTTGATTCCAAAATCGATAGTGGCAGACTCCCGGTCGTCGCGTTCTCGATGCTCGCCGTGCTTTGCCTTGATTCCAAAATCGATAGTGGCAGACTTACGCCCTTTTTTGCGCGCTCAATCGCCTCGCTTTGCCTTGATTCCAAAATCGATAGTGGCAGACTTATGAAGTCGCCCCCATAATCGTAAGCCCAGCTTTGCCTTGATTCCAAAATCGATAGTGGCAGACTGTGCTGGCGCGCGTAAATCATCATGTCGAAGCTTTGCCTTGATTCCAAAATCGATAGTGGCAGACTGTCGCCGGCAACATTGTTGAACGTCGCCTTGCTTTGCCTTGATTCCAAAATCGATAGTGGCAGACTAAAGACTGGTAAAGGCCGCGCTCAAGGAAGCTTTGCCTTGATTCCAAAATCGATAGTGGCAGACTAAAGGGCTAGTGAGTACCCTGCAAAAGATAGCTTTGCCTTGATTCCAAAATCGATAGTGGCAGACTACGGCGTAGGGGTGCTTGCAGTCGCGCAGAGCTTTGCCTTGATTCCAAAATCGATAGTGGCAGACTTCGGTACTCCGTTGGCCAGTATTGACCCGTGCTTTGCCTTGATTCCAAAATCGATAGTGGCAGACTTCGTTGGCGAAATCACCGTGCGTCCGTCGGCTTTGCCTTGATTCCAAAATCGATAGTGGCAGACTTGGAGAGGAGGCGACAAGGCGGGCCGTTGAGCTTTGCCTTGATTCCAAAATCGATAGTGGCAGACTCCCTCCACTTTTAAGCCGTCCATTCTGGACGCTTTGCCTTGATTCCAAAATCGATAGTGGCAGACTGCCGCACACGGCGACGCGCGAACCCTTCGAGCTTTGCCTTGATTCCAAAATCGATAGTGGCAGACTCACACCATACGACGAGCATAAGCAAAGGCGGCTTTGCCTTGATTCCAAAATCGATAGTGGCAGACTCGACCCCTGCAAGTTGCTCTGAAAAGGGCGCTTGCAGGGGTGGAGTTCTGTTTGTTGTTCGGTCGTAGAGCCCGATTCACCAGAATTGGAGTTGTTCGGGCATGGGTTCCGTCGTCTTTTTTTGGGCAGGAGAACCGTAAATCAGGAAACTTTTATCCCATTGGGCGCGGGTGATGAAGATGGCTCGAACGGTGCCTTCTGGGGGCAAATGATCGGTGATTCGCTTCAGATGTGTGCCTTGCCGGGCGAAGCTGACGCAGGCGCGGACATACACGCTGAATTGGATCATTTGATACCCGTCGTCGATCAGAAACTTGCGGAATCCGGTCGCGATTTTCCGCTGGGGCTTTGTCAGTACAGGCAGGTCGAAAGCGACAAGCAGCCAGCCCACTTTTAGATTTTCCTCTGCCATGGCTTGTAGAGGCGTACGTCGTTCTGGAGGATGGCGCGACGGAATCCTCGCGCCACCTGTTCGATGGCGCGATGAAGGGGCATCCGAGTTTCTTCGTAGGAAATCTTGTCTGTCAAGACGGGAACGATCCAGCGGCGGTATTCATCGGTGACGCCCGCTTGGATGTCGCCGTTCCTGTGCCGGAACCAATCGTAGACTTTTCGGTCCACGCAGGGTCGGAAGGGTTCCATGAGGTCGTAGGCCAACGGGGTAGAGCGTTCTCGGGAGAGATGGCCGATGCCGAAGGTGGGATCGAGGCCGACCGCGAACAGATTTTGCAAGACCGTCGAAAGTAGTACGGCATATCCGTAGTTGAGCAAGGCGTTTAGCGGCTGGCCATCCTGAGGTTCGCGTCGGAATGCGGGTTGATCCGACATACGGGCGAAGATTTTCCAGAACATGGCCGCGCAGGCGGATTCCTTCGACCGGCTGGCGGAACGCGCCCGCGCCAAAAGTTTATGGCTTGCGGCATCTTGTGGAAGCCATTCCATGGCGAGCGCCGCTTGGTTGAGGCATTTGGCATCCAGCGTTTTCGCCCAGAACCGCGCCTGGCTTTTGGCGGCGAGGGAAACCATGGCCCGACTCAAAAGGGTGTCCGTGGAGCGATTGGCGGGCAGGACAAGGCTGGCCGGGCGGAACGATTCGCAGAGCACCAGCGCAACGCCTTTCTTGGCGGCATCCAGAAGCAATTGGGAATGGATTTGCGCGGAAAAACTGGTGACGACGATGGCCATGACGTCCTCCAGCGGCAGTTGCCGGATGCGCTGGCCATCGTTGCAAATCAATTGGCCATCCTTGCTCGTCAGAGAGCACTGCGGAGCATCGATGCTGACGATGTGGTAGGACATGCGTCAACGCATGGCGTAATCCGTATCCATGATTTCCAGTCCACCCTTCATCAGGCTGGAAAGCAAAGTGTTGATATAATGGCCATGTGCGGTCATTTTATTCAGTGGGCGCGGGGCGTCTCTGGGTCCGATGTCCAGACTCAGGCCGTTGTGGTTTTTCTTGATAGAAAACACCTTGTATTCACCTGCAAATTTTCCTTGTGAGATGCGGATCAAGCTGCCTTTTCGCAGGATGCGAACGGGTTTGCCGTCGTTAGCGGCGCGGAGTTCAGCGAGTTGCCTCCAAACTTGGGAGAAGGGAATAATCTGCGGTTCGGGATCCAACGCGAGGCCGAAGTTGTCGGAAACTACTTTCACAGCCTTCTGAGTACTTAATTTACCGTGCTGAAAACCAATGAGTTTTTCTTTGGGCACAATGTCATAAGCCAAGTAATACGCATGGGTTTCCAGAAGGAGTTTTTTGGGTTTTTTCGGGCTTTTCTCTTTGCGCTTCCACTGAACAATGAAAGCTGCGTCATTTGGTATTTCTGCGTCCAGTCTGGCGGACTTAATGGCTCGAATCAACTTGCGCGCAGATGGATGCGTGTCTTGGAAATCGACGACGCGCCAAGCGTTCTGATCGGCCTTGAGCCCGGTCATGTCGGCGGGAATATGCTGATAGACGCGGCATTCGGCCAGCCGGTCGGCGATCTGGTTTTTCAGGGGAGCGGGTAGGTCGCACAGCCGGATTTTCTTTTCGGAATCTCGGTCATACAACCCCGTGGCCAAGAGCTGATCGGCTTCCTCGCGGGCTGGCGAACGCGCGACCATGGCCTTCCAAAAAGAACCGTCGTTGGGGAACACCGTCCCCGCGATACCAAGGACGCAGGCATCCACGGCATGGTGCAGATTGCTGATGTCGCGGATGTCACCCTTGGGCTTGGGCTTTCCTGTCTCGTCCAACACCGCCGGATTGGCCTTGGCGATGCAGCCCATCAGCGACCAGGCGCGCTGGACGCGTCCGGTGACGGACCCGGGCATGGATATGATTTTGGGGATGTTCTTCCCGTCCTTGAAGGTTTGTTCCAGCATGCGCGCGCCCAGCCGGACGAGTTGGGACGTGATCGTCAGGTCGGACGGTAGGAATTCCTTTTCCGCATATTCTTCCAGCATGAGCAGTTTTTTCCGTTTTTCCTTGCGGGCCTTGTCGTCGGGATGGGGGTGTTTGCCTTTGTCGAGCCCCTCGACGAAGGCTTTGTATTTTTCGAAGGGCAGGATAACCAAATTGGGTTTTCCTTTAACGGCTTTGCCTTGCTCCTCCAAGACGAATTGGGCGGCGGTTCTCTTGTCCTTCCATTTGTTGATTTCCGAGAAGGTGAGAACTTGGGCGGCAAGCGAATCGCTGGCGCGGTCGGCGTAGGGGATGACATGGTCCCGCTGCATCCGGCCTTTGGCGACATCGATGAAGTCGTAGTTCTGTCCGGTGTACGGGCAGGTCATATCGAGATCCATGGCGAGTCGGGCCTTGCGGATCAATCCAGCCGTGATGGGGATGGGCTTGCCTCCGATGGTCTTGTCTGCCAGCGCCTTTTCCAGCGCGGTCTTGGCCGAAGCAAAATTGCTCAGGCGCTTGTTCGTTTCGGTTTCGCGTTCCTTGGCGGTCATGCCGGACATGGTGCGTAGATCGCTGTTGACCTCGATGATGGTCTTTGCGATCCGCGAAGCTTTGCCGCCGGCATAGTCCTTCAGCATGTCTTTCGCCAGGCGTTGCAGGATGAGGAGGCGGTGCCGAATGAGATGGTTGTTCGTTTGTTCCGCGAGGGTTCTTTCCCGTTCCCGGCGCAAGACATCCTCGGAGCGATACAAGACGCCGCCTTCCATCCGGGGGTCTTTTCCGGCCATGACGGCTTCATAGGCTTGTTGCAGGATCGGCCGCGCAAAGGGGGCTCGGCCGCTTTCCGGATATGCCTTCCAAACTCGATCGAGCGGGTCTTGGGGCTCGTCGTCGTCTGGATTCTTCTCCCCTTTGCCCGTGGCTTTGGGTTTCCAGGAGGCAATTTCCGCGTCGAATTTGGCCAAGAGGTCGGAATCGTTCTCGACCCAAGAACGGATTTCTCGCAGGCGGATTGAACCGCGGCGAATCAATTTGCCCAGCAGACGGGCTTGTAGGCCGGACGGCAGGAGATGGAAAATCGCTTTGTTTTTGCCGGACAGGGCGGCCTTGCGGGCGGGCATGAGCACCAGCGCCTTTTCGGCGTCGGGATGCATCAACATGGTTTCCAGGTTGTCGGGCAGTCCGCCGGTCGCCTCGGCAACGGCTTTCTTGAATTCCGATTTGGTAAGGGCTCCGGATTCAACCATTCGGGCGTTGACCTTTTGCCGTTCTGCCTTCGTAAGCGGGCGTTTGTTCCCGTTGTCATCCACGACGACGTTGGCCAGCTGCATGGCCCACCGATAGCGATAGAATTCCGGGCAATCTTTCGCGGGCACTTTTTCATTGGTGAAAGGACAGCGGGTCAGAATCCGGTTCTCGAAGCGCGGGGCCAATTGGCCGAAGAGATAACCCCAGATGTATCGCAGCGGAAATTTGACGGCTGGACAGGGAAGGGCTTTCCAGTCGTCGATAAGCGCGTTCGCAAGTTTTTCGTCGCACTTGGGCAGCTTGCCTTCGTGGTTTTTCAGGATGGCGGCCACTTCGGCTTTGATGGCCTCTCGGGGAAACGCGGCCTGCAAAACTTCGCGAATGCGATTGCGGGAGGATTTCTGCGCGGCGGGGTCGTTGGGATTGATGCCTAGCACATGGCAGAACACTTCGGCCATGGATTGGGTTTTGTATTGGTCCAACAAAGCGCGGCCCTGGCCGACCCGTTCGGTGTCCTCGGGCTCCTCTTCCTCGAAGCGGCTCCAGGCCCGGTTTCCATCGTAGCCTCGGTTGTGGGCGAACCAGCGGAGGACATCCCATAATTCGGGCCAGGTCAGCGTCCGTATCCCATGAAATGCCTGAGCCGCCAACAGCCAAGGCCATGCGCAGCCGGGTTTGTCCAATTGTTCCCGGGTCATGACGCCCAAGTGCACGAGCAAGCGCTTCATCCGTTCAATGCGCAGGCGCGTGGAACGGATATGGCGGCGTTGCCGGCGGAAATCCCGGCGCTGGTTGGCAAGGCAGTCGTCGACGGGGAAGGTGACCACGCCGCACCCTAGAATTTGGGCATCATCGATTGCGGGGCGTTTTTGTCCGCTGCCCAGCACGGCCCATCCAATGGAGCTGTGTCCTACATCGAACGAAAAGGTCAGGAATTTTTCTGTTGCCGATTTTATCTGATGTGTCATATTTACCTCCGGAATCAAGACAAAGTTAGACAAAGCAAACCGAGTTCACTGGCCATTAGGTGGCCACACCGGATCAAAAGCTTTTTCTGAATTTGAAGGGGCAGGAAGAAATTCCTGCCCCAATTTTTTTCATATCTGCCCCAAGCGTGGAATTTGTTCTGTCGTAACAAACCCGGCCCCAATGCTTCGTCGTATTTTCGAAGCCAAAACATGATTTAATTTACTATGAAGCTGCGATGCGCGGCAAGTCCTGATTGCCATTCCATCAAGGCAACCCGATCTGCGACCAGCTTTTCCGGCATTCTCGATATGCCCGCCGACTTTTGCAGATGGCTGCGTGAGAAATTAAGGCAGATCGCTCGGCCGTTTGTTCGTTGCGGTGGCCTATGGATTTCTGTAGGCCAGGGCGGTGTCCTGGCGGATCGGGATGAAAAGCTCCCGGTCCAAAACGCGCGGGGTTATGGTACGGCCGGCCACCTCGGCGCGGGGGCCTACAGGAAGGCCTGCGGGAAGCCACCTCGGCGCGGGGGCCTACAGGGGGGGCTACACGAGTTTCTTGAGGAACAGGGTGCAGTCGCCGGGGAGGCCGGCGAAGGAGGGGGCGGCGGCGTAGGCGAGGCGGTTGATCTCGACGTAGCCCTGCTTGCGGAAGGCGCCTTCGGATTTGGGGTTGGTGGCCTCGGAGACCAGATATTCGTAATGCTTGTCGCGCAGGAGGGTTTCCATGTGCTGCAGCATCCGCATCGAGATGCCGGCGCGCCAGTAGGACGGGGCGACGGCGAGGTAGAAGACGTAGGTCCACTTGCCGGGGATGCGGGAGAGGGGCTTGTCGAGTTCCTCGAAGAAGTCGTTCATCTGCTCCATCGCGGCGCGGTATTCGGGCGGGATGACGGCGAGCGTCTGGCGGTATTTGCCGTCGTCGAGGCCGATGGCCACGCCGGCGAGCTTGTCCGCGTCGGCGTCGATGGCGGCGACGGCGAGATGGTCTTCGAAGCAGTGGTCGCAGACGGCGCGGACGTAGGAGGAATAGAATTCGCGGGACAGGTGGAGCGCGGCGGTCATGGGCTCCAGATTGAGGAAGACGTCGGTGAGGAGTTCGGCGGATTCGGGGAGGCGTTCGGAGGTGAGCTCGGTTATTTGGATGTTCATCGGGTGGGGGCGCAAGGCCCCCGCATGGTGCCGGCAAGCTTGTTTGGTTGGGGTGCGGTCTCGAGGGGTTGGGTAAACTCAGACCGCCAAGGAGCTGGCGCGGGCCGACGTCGCCGCCGCAAATGCGGCATCGGTCCAAAGAAACGGGTTGAGGGCGGCGGGCTTCAGCAAAGGGGAGGCGTCCGGCGGCGCATAGAGCGAAAGCCCGGCGGGAAACCGGGCTTGAAGTTCGACAGCGGAGCGCTGAACGGTTCGATTCATTGAAACTGGGCGCATCCTACGCCTTGCCAAGGGGACGTCCAGCGTTATCGGAAAAATATTTGAAAAACCGTCGAAAAGGCCAATGAAACACGATGTTTTCGCCAAAAAGCGACAAAAAGGCCATATTTATGGCCAAAAATGTGGAAAAACGGCGAAAAAAGGCTTAAAAATGCTGATTTTAGCCGAAAAACGCAAAAAATACCTGTCCGGCGAGGGCCGCGTGGCCTCCCGGGGCTCGTTTTCGCGTTTTTTGGTCTACAACGGGCCTGGGGCGGTGACTCGAAGCAGGCTGAAAAATGCGTCCAAATGGGTCTCCGTCGGCCGTTGGGCGCCGTTTTTGGCCCGGGAGGGCATTTTTTGCGTGATTTTTGGGAAGGGATATGCCATATTCGGCGCAACCTTATTCAAAGGCAGGGAGATACGATGAAAGTTCCGCTGTTGGATTTGAAGCCGCAATATGAACAGATCCGGGCCGAAGTGGAGCCGGCGATTCTGGAACTTTGCAAGTCGCAGGCCTTTATTCTGGGGCCGAAGGTGCAGGAGTGCGAGGCGGCCATCGCGAAATACTGCGGAGCGGCGTACGGGGTGGGCATGACGTCGGGTTCGGATGCGCTGATCGTGGCGCTGATGACGGAGGGGATCGGGCCGGGCGACGAGGTGATCACGACGCCGTACACGTTTTTCGCGACGGTGGGGGCGATTTCGCGGGTGGGGGCCCGGCCGGTGTTCGTGGACATCGATCCGGCGACCTACAATCTCGACGCGTCGCAGCTGGAAGCGGCGGTGACGCCGCGGACGAAGGCGATCGTTCCGGTGCATCTCTACGGGCAGATGGCGGACATGGACGCGATCCTGGCGACGGCAAAGGCGCACAAGCTGATCGTGATCGAAGACGCGGCGCAGGCGATCGGCTCGGAGTGGAAGGGCCAGCGGGCGGGGAGCCTCGGCGACTACGGCTGCTTCTCGTTCTTCCCGTCGAAGAACCTGGGCTGCTTCGGCGACGGCGGCATGCTGACGATGCAGGATCCGGCGAAGGCGAAGAAGGCGGTCATTTTGCGCAACCACGGGTCGGAGCCGAAGTACTACCACAAGCTGATCGGCGGGAATTTCCGCCTGGACGCGCTGCAGGCGGCGGTGGTGACGATCAAGCTGAAATACCTCGACGGATGGACGGCGGCGCGGCAGGCGAACGCGGCGCGCTACGAGAAGCTCTTCGCCCGAACGAGCGTCGTGAAATCCGGAAAGATTGCGCTGCCGGCGGCGAAGACGAACCGCCACATCTACAACCAGTTCGTCGTCCGCGCGGAAAACCGCGACGGCCTGCTGGCGCACCTGCGCAGCCGCGACATCGGCACGGAGATCTACTACCCGGTGCCGCTGCACCTGCAGGAGTGCTTCCGGAGCCTTGGCCACCGGCCCGGCGACTTTCCCGAAAGCGAGCGCGCGGCGAAGGAAACCCTGGCCCTGCCGATCTACCCGGACCTGACGGACGAGATGGCCGCCTGGGTCGTCGGCGCGATCGCGGAATTCTACGGCGGGTAGGTTGCCGAAAACCCGGATGGACGGTATAGTGGCGCGCATGTTGACCAACCCCAAACCCCGAAAGGAAACGAAAATGAAGAAACTGGCCCTGATGGCGATGGCGGCCCTGTTCGCAATGTCGATCAACGCGTCCGCGTGGTGGATTTTCGGCGGCAAGAAGGCCGACGCGCCGGCGAAGGAAGAAGCCCCGGCGGTCGAGCAGAAGGCCGACGCGGCGGCCCAGCCGGCCGAGAAGAAAGCCTGCTGCGCCAAGATGACCGACGAGCAAAAAGCCGCGGTCAAGGCGAACAAGGCCGAGAAGAAGGCCAAGTGCGAAGCGAAGAAGGCCAAAAAGGCCGAAAAGAAGGCCCAGAAGGCCGAAAAGAAGGCCAAAAAGGCCGAAAAGAAGGCGAAGAAAGCCGGTTGCGACGCGAAGAAAGCCGCGGACGCAACGGCGGAAACCGCCCCGGTCCAAGCCGCCGAATAAGTCGATCTCGCGCCCCATGGGCGAAACCCTCCCCGGCCGGGCTTGCCCGGCCGGGGCATTTTGGATAGAAGGGATTTTGGAATGAACAAGGACATCTCCAGCATCGTGTCGGGCTGGCCGTACGATCCCGACGAAGTGCGCGCGCGCTGGATCCAGGCGGAGGACGGCCGGCAAGCCATCCAGCTGCGCCTGGACCTGGGCGTTTTCCAGATGGAGCCGCGCGGACGGCCGGACGGAACGCGGCCGCGGGGCTGCGGCTCGCTGCTGGAGTTCTACGTCAAAGAAGAGGAAAGCTCCCCGGACAAAGCGCTGGCCTATCGCCTGGATGCGGACGCCTGCGCGGATCTGCAGCAGGAAGTGATGCAGTACTACTACCGCCTGATGGCGTTCCACGCGCTGGGCGACCTGCAAGGCGTGGTCCGCGACAGCGACCACAACCTGGATCTGATCGACGTCGTGTCGGATTACGCCGACGACGACGAGACGGCGTGGCAGTTTTCGCAGTTGTATCCCTACATGCGGATGATGAACGTGCGGGCGCGCACGGAGCTCGACCTGGGGAAGGGGCGTTTCGACGAGGCCGAAAAGACGGTGCGGGAAGCGCTGGCGGATCTGGAGGGATTCTTCGCCGAGAACTACGAGCCGACGAACGAAGACGGCACCCCGGCCCCGCCGCCGCCCGAAGTGGATTCCCTGCGCGAGTTGCTGGAGCAGGTCGGCCGCCGCCGGCCGCGGAGCCCCGCGGAAACGCTGCAGGAAGAACTGGCCCGGGCCGTCGAACTGGAAAACTACGAGAAGGCGGCGTTTTTGCGGGACCAGCTGAAGGCGCTGAAGGGGTTCGGCGTGCGCGCGGCCACCGGCAAGAAGCGGAGCCGTCCGGAAAACCGGGGAAATTCAAACGGATGACGCGGGCCGCGGCCATCCGTGGCGCGGGCGCGGCGCTGCTGCTGGGCGCGGCGGGCGCGGCATGGGGCGCCCCGGCGCTGTACGGAGAGGCGGGCGGCTGGGGGGCCGTGGCGGGCATCCCGGCTTCGGCGGCCCCGCCGGATGCAGAATGGCTTTTCGAGGAAGGATTGTGGACCGGACGCATCCCGGACGGCGCGGAATCGCTGGCGTTCGGCGACGTGGCGCTGCCGGTGGCGGAGGCGCTGCCGCCGCCGTTGGCGCCCGGCCGGCTGCCGGCGACGCGGAATCCGTTTGGCGACTGCGTGGTGCGGTCGCTTTCGGTGCGTTTCGACTCGGAGGTCCGTTCGCGGCGCTGGGCCCTGGTTTTCCCGAAAGAGGGCCAGGAAACGGATTTCTTCCCGCTGGAGCTGGCCGGCGGCCGGTCGGTCCCGATCCGGATGGAACTGGAAGACGCGGTTTCCGGGCAGCGCTGGACGCTGCGCCCGGAACGGATGGGCCGCGAAAGCGGAGTGGGATCGAAAGGCGATTCGCGGCTGTACGCCGGCACGGTGGACGACGGAGACGTCGATTGGCTTCTGGTGGCGACGCCGGGCGCGGGGGGACGCCTGATTCTGCAGGGCCGCGTCCTGCTCCTGAAAAGCCCGGCGCGCCTGCTGAAAGTCCGGCTTTTGCTGGAGACGGGCGCCCCGGGCGCGGGGCTGCTGCAGGCGGAGTCGCCGCCGGCGACGGTGGCCGCGACGAACGGAACCGCGGTCGCGCTGTTCGCGGATCTGGCCGAGCCGCGCCGCTTCCGGGCGATCCGCGGCGATGCCGGCGAGTGGGGGGTGGAAATCGATTTGGCCGCGACCAAGGCCACGGGCAATTTTCCCCGCAGCGCGACGTTTTCGCTGGAGGCCGACGCGTGGCCCACCGCCAACGCGGATACCGCGGCGCAGGAGGCGGCGGAGCGCTTGCCGCGGGCGGGCGGAAGCGTTGCGTTGCCCGACGCGGTGGCGCGGGACGGGCTGGCGGGAGTGCCGGCCATCGAGGCGAGCCGGATGCGCCTGGCGCATCCCGCGGGATTTGCGGACGCGACCGATGCGGTTTCCTACCTGATGCTGAAAACGTCGGGATTGTTTTCCGATCTCGAGTGGGCTTCCAGCGCGTTTTTCTGCGCGGCGCAGGACGGCGCCGGCGCCAAGCGGATTTCGGCCGCCGGCGGGGAGGCGGTCCTGGCGGTGAATCCGGACCCGGATTTGGAAACGACGCTGGAAACGGGTCCCAACCGGGGCGTGGCGGCGCTGGAGCGCATCCGGAAGGCCGCCGCGCCGGCGGTATGGATCCGGGCGGCGGGCGCTTCGCCCGGCCTGGACCACCGCGAACAGGCGCTGTACCTGTGCGACTATCCGGCGGTCTGGGAAGAAGGCTCCGGGGCGCCCGCCGTGGACCTGCGCCATGCGGAGACGGAACTGATCGCGGCGCTGGCGTGCCTGCTGAAAAAGGCGGGAACCTGCCTGATGGTGGGCGACGATGGCCCGATGGCCCCGTTCACGACCTACCACGCGGACGTGCTGGTGTGCGAAAGCGCCGATGGGGACGAAATGCGCCGCCAACGGTCGCTGGCCGGGCTCCGGCCGGTGCTGTGGACGGCGGAAAACGCCGGGGCCGAGGCGGACGCCCTCGCCCGGAAATTGGGATTTGCCAGGCCCGGAAAAACCGAGAAGGATTAAGCCATGTTCGAAAACCCCGCAGGCAGATTGCTGAACGGCTCCACGGCCGCGCTGGAACGCGGCGTGCGCGCGTGGGAAGCCCAACCCGTGGACTGGGACATGATGGACGAGGCCCGGGCCGTCGATCTGCGCCGCCCGCGCACGACCCTCGAGCGGTCGGCGACGGTGCGGGGCCGCGGCACGTTCTTCGGCCAGAGCATCCGCACCTTGACGCTGTGCCCGACGGACATGGAAGGCTGGTGGTTCGAGCGCGCGGATCTGCCCGACAGCCTGCCGGTGCGCTGCTCGATCCGCAACGTGTGGACGACCGGCAACGTGGTCAGCAACATCGTGCTGCGCAGCGGATCGCCCCGCAACTACGTCCGCATGGCCGAACACATGATCAGCCTGCGCATGGGCATGGGCATCGACAACCTGCTGATCCGGCTGGATTCCGGCGACCCGCCGCTGTTCGACCGCGGCAGCGCGGAGCTGGTGGAGGCCCTGAAAGGCGCGGGCGCGCGCCGGGTCGACCGGCCTGCGAATTTCGTCACGGTGCGCGAGCGCGTCACGATCTGCAACGGGCGGGGCGGGTTCCTGACGCTGGCGCCGGCGGATCCGGCGCGGCCGATGCTGGCGGTGGACGCGGCGGTGGATTTCAAGACGGCCATCGGCAAGCAGCGCATCCGGTTCGCGGTCGATCCGGAGAAATTCGCCTACGGCGCCACGGCGCGCACCAACACCTCGGCGCTGAAAATGCTCTATTGCAAAACGATCGGCCTGCTGTTCGCGGACATCCGCAACCTGGGCTATTCGTTCGACAACCTGCTGGTCGCCGGCCGGTTCAGGTATTGGAACAAGGCCTTGCTGCCGCACGGCGGCAAATCGCTGGAAGCCGTCTGGCACCGCGCCACCCTGGATCTGCTGGCCGCGATCGCCCTGATCGACGAAGGGCTTTTCGTCGGCGAAATCATCTCGTACAAATCCGGGCACGGCATGGACGTGGAGATGGTCCAGCGGCTCTACCAGGAGTCGCTGCTGACGCCGTTGGTTCCGGCTGGGCCGTGAACCGTTCCTGAACGGGGGCGTCTCGGCGCCGGCCGGGTTTCCGCCGCATGGGAACCGGAAATGTGGGGCGAAAATTTGGTTGTCGCGCGGGAAGGCTTGGGCCATGCTACCGACATGGCAAGACGGACGATCATCATCGCGGGTTGGACGGTCGCGCTGGCGGCGCGTCTCGCGTGGGGCCAGGCCGTTTTGCCGACCGCCTATACGGGGCCTTGGCGGGACGCCGTGCCGCCGTCCGGCTGGGTTCTTTCCGGCCTGGGTTCGCCGGATTATGCCGACTTCGATGGCAACAACGACGGCGCGGCCAAATTGGACGACGCAGGGGATTCCATCTCGATCCACTACGACCTGCCCGCCGAATCGGTGTCGTTTTGGATCCAGGGATTCACCTTCATATCCGGCGGCGTGTTCCGGGTCCAGCAGTCGGTGGACGGCACGAACTGGATGGAAATGGCCGCCTACTCGCCGCCGCCGGCCGTCGCCACGTTCCAGACCTTGGACCTGTCGTCCCATGCGCGCCACGTTCGCTTCGTCTATTCCGAGCGGGTCACCGGCAACGTGGGCCTCGACGGCGTTTCCATCGCGAAAAGCGCCTTTTTCGTCATCACCCGGTTCGAACGGTCCGGGGAGGGCGGCCGCGTCTGGGTCGTGCCCACCGCCGAAGGCCGCCTCTACGAGCTGCAGCACACGACCAACGTGCTTTTGTCCAACGCGTGGGTTCCGGCGTCCTCCTCCTACGGCAACGGAGGGGAGCTGGAGTTGATCGATCCGCTTGTCCATTATCCGCGCTGCTACCGGGTGCTGGACGTCACGGCCGAAACGAAGCGCCGCCGGTCCCGGTAGGCGCGCCGCCGGCGATCCGGGGACGGCGATCCGGGAACGGGGGGGGGATTGACAGAACGCGCGGGAGCGTACACCGTGTGGGGACATGAAAATCTTGGCTTTGGATTTTTCGACGGACGCGGGGAGTTTGGCGTTGCTGGAGGACGGCGCGGTCGCGGCATCGCTGTCGGTGGAGGCCGGCCACCGCCGCAGCCAAGGCCTGTTCGGCGCCGCGGAAGAATTGCTGGACGGCGCAGGCTGGGCCTTCCGCGACGTGGATGCGTTCGCGGTGGGCCGCGGGCCGGGGTCGTACACCGGGTTGCGGGTGAGCTTGACGGCGGCGCGGGGCTGGGCGTTGCCGGAGGGCAAGCCGGTCTGGACGGTCGGCAGCGGGGCGGCGCTGGCGGCGGAGCTTTTCGCGGAGCGGCCGGACATGGCGCAGGTCGTCGTTTCCGGCGATGCGCGCCGGGGCACGATTTGGGCGGGGCGGTTTGCGCGCGGCGCGGGCGGCGGCGTGCGCCAGGTCGGGGATTTCCGCCTGTGGCCGGTGTCGGCGCGCGGCGCGGAATGGGCCGATGCGCCTTGGGCGGAACCGGGCCGCGCGCCCCGGGCGGAGGGGGTCGGCGCCCTGTTTTTCGCCGGCCAACCGGGCGAGGAACTCCAGCCGGTTTATCTGCATTCCGCCGTGGTCGCCGCGCCGCGATTCGACGCGGAAGGCAAGCCCTTGGCGTGACGGGCCGCCGGCGGGCTTTTGGACTGGCGGTTTTCAGATCCTGTGCTACCGTTTCTGGCATTCCGTCTGGCCGCGGTTCCGCGGCCGCGCGGGCGAGGCCGCAACCCTCAAGCAAAGGAATAGAAAATGAAATACCTGTTGGACATCGCGCTGGTGATCGGATTGTGCTGGATCGGCTGGCTGTGGAACGGCGAAAAGCAAAACGGCCTGGCGCAGAGCGACGAAATCGACGCGCTGAAGGCCAACGTGGCCCGGCTGGAACTGGATTTGGGCAAGGCGAAGGACGATGGCGCGAAGACGGCGTCCGATCTGGACGCGGCGAAAACGCAGGCGGACCAGTTGGCCCAGGATCTGAAGGAGAAGACGGACGCCTTGACCGCCAAGACGGCGGACGCCGACAAGCTGCGCGCGGATCTCGGGGCCGCGGTGGCGCGCGTGAAGGAACTGGAGGGCTACAAGGCCAAGGCCATCGTCGCCGAGATGCCCAAGCCGATTTCCGCCGCTCCGTAGGCCGGCCGGATGGGGCGGGGAGCGGGCGAAGTTTCCAGGAGGAGCGAATATGAACCGGGCGATCGTCGAGGGCGTGCATTGGGTGGGCTTCGTGGATTGGAACGTCCGCGATTTCCACGGATATGTGACGGAACGCGGTTCGAGCTACAACTCGTATCTGGTCCTGGACCGCGAGTCCGCGCTGGTCGACGCGGTGAAGGCGCCCTACGCGGCGGACCTGCTGCGGAACGTCTCCGAGCGGATAAACCCCGCGGAGCTGCGCTGGGTGGTGTGCAACCACGCGGAACCGGACCACTCCGGCGCGCTGCCGGCGGTGATGGCGGCGGCGCCGAACGCGACCCTGGTCTGCGACCAGAAGTGCCAGGACGTGCTCGCGATCTACTACGACGTCTCGGACTGGAAGTTCCGGATCGTGAAGACGGGCGATTCGCTCCCGCTGGGCAAGCGCACGCTGGAATTCATCGAGACGCCCATGGCGCACTGGCCGGAGAGCATGGCGACGTGGATCCCGCAGGACCGCCTCCTGTTCTCGATGGACGCCTTCGGCCAGCACTACGCGACGAGCGGCCGCTTCGACGACGAGGTCGACGAAGCGGATCTCTTCTACGAGACCAAGACCTACGTCGCGAACATCCTGATGCTCTACTCGGTGCCGGTGGCGAAGGCGGTGGCGGCGGTCCGGAAGCTCGATCCGGCGATCATCTGCCCCAGCCACGGCGTGGTCTGGCGCAGCCAGGTGAAGCGCATGCTGGACGCCTACGACCAATGGGACGTCTGCAAGCCCGTGCGCAAGGTGGTCGTGATGTACGACACCATGTGGAAGAGCACCGAGCAAATGGCGGAGGCCATCGTGGCGGGCGCGATCGCCGAGGGCGGCCCGGCGCTCGACGCGAAGCTGTTCCACGTGCGCGCGACGACCGGCACGAAGCTCGCGACGGAAATGCTGGACGCGGCGGCGTTCGCGGCGGGCTCGCCCACGCTCAACGGCACGCTGATGCCGGCGGTGGCGGATGCGCTGACCTACCTGAAGGGGCTGCGCCCCGCGCGCAAGGCGGGCTTCGCGTTCGGCAGCTACGGCTGGGGCCGCGGCGGTCCGGAAGAGGTGGAGCAATATCTGCAGGCCATGAAGGTCGAGCTCCTGCGCCCGGTGCTGAAGCTCAACTACAAGCCGTCGCCGGCGGGCCTCGGCGAATGCCGCGAGGCGGGCCGCCTGCTGGCGCGCCACGCCTTGAAGGTCTGCCCGGTTTGATCATGGGAAGCGCGCTCGGATTTCCGGGAAAGCAGATCGGCGGCTTCCAGCCGCCGTCTACGGCGACAGAATGCCGCCGCTCCTTTCCGGCACCGGCGGGAGTTCGGCGATGAGCAAGGCGCTGGGCGTGGATTTCGGGGACCGCCGGACGGGCGTGGCCATCAGCGACGAGTCGCGGACGATCGCGTTTCCGCGCGAAACCCTGGATTGTCCGCGCGTGGAGCAGGCGGCGGCGGCCGTGGCGCGGCTGGCCGAATCCGAAAAGGCCGCCGAAATCGTCGTGGGCTATCCGCTGAACATGAACGGCTCGAAAGGGGCCCGCGCGGACCGCACGGACGAATTTCTCGCCGAGCTGGCGAAGCGCACGTCTATTCCGTTGCGGAAATGGGACGAACGGTTGAGCACGAAAATCGCCGAGGCGGTCCTGATCGAGGCCGGCACCAGCCGCAAGAAGCGGCGGGGGGTGGTGGACAAGCTGGCCGCGCAGGTGATTCTGCAGGGATATCTCGACTCCGGCGCCGGCGCGGTTCCCGCCGGCGGGGAGGCGACGTGAGCCTGGAGCCGGCCCCGGCCGCGAAACCCCGGACGCGTCCGCCGAAGGGCGGGCGGCGCTACCGGGCGACCATCGCCTACGACGGAACCGGATTGTCCGGCTGGCAGGCGCAGCCCCAGAAGCAGACGGTGCAGGGGACGCTGGAAGCGGCGCTGCAACGGCTGACGGGCGAGGCGGTGCGCGTGCATTCCTGCGGCCGCACGGACACGGGCGTGCATGCGCGGGCGCAGGTGGCGCATTTCGACCTGCGGCGCCCGTGGGAAACCGGGCGGCTGCAAAAAGGGCTCAACGCCGTGTTGCCCGATGCCATCCGGGTGCCGGAACTGCGCCGGACCCGTTCGGATTTCCACGCGCGCTACGACGCCCAGGGCAAGGAATACCGCTATTTCGTCTGGAATTCGCCGGTGGCCTCTCCGTTGCACCGGTTCCAGGCGGTCCACGTGCGGCAGCCCCTCGACGTGGCCGCGATGCGCCGGGCGGCGGCGATGCTGGAAGGCACGCACGATTTCGCGGCGTTTTCGGCCAATCCGCACCGGGAAATCGGCGGAACGGTCCGGACGGTCTGGAAGTTGTCGGTGGTCCGCCGGGGAAGCCTGGTGACGATATCGGCGCGGGGGGACGGCTTTTTGTACAAGATGGTCCGCAGCTTGGCGGGGCATTTGCTGCGGGTGGGAACGGGGGCGGTGCCGGCGGAGGAAACGCCGGCCCTGCTCGCAAGCAAGCGCCGCACGGCCCGGGTGGAAACGGCCCCGGCCCACGGGCTTTGCCTGTGGAAAATCCATTACGGAGCCATTCCGGGGCTTCCCAAGGTCCGGCCGGCGTGATAGAGTTTCCGGCGTAAGAGTGGCGTAGCAGAAAGAACGCGAGGAATCCGACATGGTCGATATCAATTTCAATTGTCCCCACTGCGGTCAAAACCTCAACGGGCCGGAAGACATGGCGGGGCAAACCATCGAATGTCCCGTTTGCCAGAAGGAATTCCAGATTCCCGGCGGCATCATCGAAGTGCCCAAGACCCAATTGGCCCCGCCGAGCCGCGCCCCGGCCTCGCCGCCGTCCGGCGGATCGCCGACGGATACGGCTGCGATCCCGCGGAACTCTTCCAACGACGACAAGGGCAAGACCGTGCGCATCGAGCTCCCGCCCGAGTTTCTCGCGGAACCCGACAAGCACATTTTCAAAATCAAGCGGATCCAGCGGTAGGATGCGCCGCAAAACGACGGTGGGGGAAGTGGATTCGGAGGTCCTTGCCTATACGGCCGGGCAGGACCGCGCGCTGGATCTGGCGCTGGTCGAAGCCGACTGCATGGGCACGGCCGCGCACGTCGCGATGCTGTCCTGCGTGAACGTCCGCCCGCCCCTTCTGGCGCCGGACGACGTGCGCCGCGTCGTGGCGGAACTCCGCGGGATCGTCCGCGCCGCCGCCCGGGGGAAGTTCGCGATTTCCGCCGAAGACCAGGACGTGCATTTGGCCGTGGAGCGCCGGCTGACGGAGAAGCTGGGCGACCTTGGCAAGCGCGTGCACGTGTGCCGCAGCCGCAACGACCAGGTGGCCGTGGACCTGCGCCTGTTCGCCAAGGGGCGCCTGCTGGAGGCGGTTTCCGCGGCGTCCGAACTGGCCTCGGCCTGGGTCGCCTTCGCGAAAAAGCACGAAAAGACGCCGATGGTGGGCCGCACCCACATGCAGCCGGCGATGCCCTCGAGCGTGGGCCTGTGGGCGTCGGCCTGGGCGGAAGGATTGCTGGACGACGTCGCCTTGCTGAAAACCGTCTACGATCTGAACAACCGCTGTCCGCTCGGATCGGCCGCCAGCTACGGCGTGCCCGTGCCCATCGACCGCCAGCTCACCAGCGATTTGCTGGGCTTCGAAAAGCCGGTCCACAACGTCCTGCACGCCAACCAGGCCCGGGGCAAGCTGGAAGCGGCGATCCTGTCCGCGCTGGGACAGGCCATGCTGACGCTGTCGCGGCTGGCGCAAGACCTGATCCTGTTTTCGATGCCGGAATTCGGCTATTTCCGGCTGCCGGCCGAATTCACCACGGGCAGCAGCATCATGCCCCAAAAACGGAATCCCGACGTGCTGGAGCTGCTGCGCGCCAAGGCCGCGAAGGTGTTGGCCTACGCGAATCTCGCGGCCGAAATCGTGCGGGCGTCGCCGTCGGGCTACAACCGCGACGTGCAGGAAACCAAGGCGCCGTTCATGGAAGGCCTGGATCTGGCGATTTCGTCCCTGCGCATCCTGGTTCCGCTGGTGGAGCGCCTGGACGTGGATGGAAAGGCCCTCCGCCGCGGATTCACTCCGGACGTGTTCGCCACCGACCGCGCCTTGGAGATGGTGGCGGCGGGCAAGCCCTTCCGCGATGCCTACCACGACGTGAAAGCCCATCTCGACCGGCTGGCTGGAAAAAGCCCGGACGACGCCCTGGCCGCCAAGCGGCATCTGGGCGCCCCGATGGGGTTGGATTTCCCGGCGCTGGCCGCGCAGGCGCGGGAGGCCGGGGCCTGGGCCGCCGCCGAGCGGAAGCGGTTCCAAACCGTCCGGGATCGGCTGCTGGGAACGGGCGCCGGAAAATCGTCCGGGCCCGTTTGACAGGCCTGTAAAGTGGGGTAGGATTGAACCGTCGGCGGGGGGAAAAGAGTTGAAATAATAGATTATGACGACGACCCAGTATACCTTCGGCGATTACAATGTTTCCTTGGCGCTGGATGAAAATGAACCTTTGGGCAAACTCAACGATTTGCATATTTGCCATCTCGGCATGAAGTTCATTTCCGCCCGCCCGATTCCCGAGTTCAGCGTCTACGACTTCGAGATGTCCCTCAAGCCCGTCGGTTCGGGCGATTCGGTCCGGGTGAAGTGCTGCGGCATCGTCGTCAGTTCGCAGCCGGAAGACGCGGGCTATCGCACGATCATCCACTTTTCCGGCCTGTGCAAGAACGACGCCGAATGCCTCGAGGTCCTGACGAAGGCCAACAAGATGCGCTGCGAGTACTGCGCGAACTGCTGAGCCGGACCGGCGCGCCTCCGGGACGTCCCGAAAACGGGTTGCGCAACCCGTTTTTTTCGCATATAAGCGACGGGGTTCAATTGAGGAGAAGACCTATGAATAAAAGCATTTGCATGGTCCTGGCCTTGGCGGCGGCGGCGGTTTCGCAGGCGGCGGAGGACAAGACCTTTGTCCTGACGTCCATCGACGGCGTGGATGCCGCCTTGACCGAGCGGATCCGGACCCATTTGGAGGAATCTTCCGGCGTCGTCGTGCGCGCGGCGCCGCCCCTCGCGGCCGAGCCCGGCCAGACCCTCGAAGCCCTGGGGCGCGCCGCGGCCCGGACGCTGGGCGAAAACGACCACAGCGTCGTCGTGCTGGCCCGGCCCGGCGCCGACCAGCCGCAGGGCGTTTGCCTGCCCCGCGAGCGTTTCGGCATCCTGAACCTCGACCGCCTGGAAGCGAACGATCCCGGCGGGAAGTTCGAGCGCCGCGTCGGGCAGGACGCCTTGCGCGTGATGTCCATGCTGCTGGACATGTCGCCGTGTCCGTTCCCCCTGTGCCTGCTGGTCGGCTACGAGAAGACCGAAGACCTCGACCAGATGAGCGGGAACTTCTGCCCGCCCTGCCAGGAGCGGTTTGCCCGCCTGGCCCGCGAAGCCGGCCTGCGGTTCGTGGAGACGCCCGAGGCCGAGGCCGAAGCGGCTCCCGCCGCCGAGCCCGTTCCGGCGGAAGAGCCGGCGCCGGCCGCCGCGGAATAGGGCGGACGTCCCGCCATGCTCGACATCAAGCTCATCCGCGAAAACCCCGACGGGGTCCGCGCCGGGCTGAAGACCCGGCATTCCCCGGTGGACGTCTCCGCCGTGCTGGAACTCGACGAGCGCCGCCGCGCCGCCATCACCGAAGTCGACCAACTCAAGGCGGCGCGCAACGAGATTTCCAAGAAGATCGGCGAGCTGAAGAAAGCCGGGCAGGATACGGCCGAGATCCAGCGCCAGACGCGCGAGATGGGCGAGAAGATCGCCGCGCTCGACGCGCAGGTGCGCGAGATCGAGGAAGCGCAGCGCCAGCTCGTGCTGGCGATTCCGAATTTGCCGCACGAAAGCGTGCCCAGCGGCGAAGACGCCATGGACAACGTGGTGGTGCGGGAATGGGGGCACAAGAAGACCTTCGATTTCCAACCCAAGGACCACGTCGCGCTGGGCGAATCGCTGGGCCTGTTCGATTTCGAACGCGCGGCGCGCATGTCGGGCGCGGGATTTCCGCTGTTCATCGGCCCCGGCGCGCGGCTGGAGCGCGCGCTGATCCAGTTCATGCTGGATCTGCATGCGACGCAGCACGGCTATACCGAGGTCTCGCCGCCGTTTCTCGTGACGACGGCGACGATGACCGGCACCGGCCAGCTTCCCAAGATGGCCGACGACATGTACCGCGTGCCCGGCGACGACCTGTGGCTGATCCCGACGGCCGAAGTGCCCGTCACCAACGTCTATCGCGAGGAAATCATCCGCGAGCCGCTGCCGATCCAATTCGTGGCGCACACGCCGTGCTTCCGCCGCGAGGCGGGTTCCGCCGGCAAGGAAACGCGCGGCCTGATCCGCGTGCACCAGTTCGACAAGGTCGAGCTGGTCAAGTTCGTGGCGCCCGGCACGTCCTACGACGAGCTGGAGAAGCTGGTGGGCGACGCGACGGACGTGCTGGAAGCGCTGGGGCTGACCTACCGCGTCTTGCAGCTGTGCTCGGGCGACATGAGCTTCGCGGCCGCCAAGTGCTATGATCTCGAACTGTGGGCGCCCGGCCACAACGGGTGGCTCGAGGTGTCCTCGTGCAGCAACTTCGAGGCCTTCCAGGCGCGGCGCGCCGGCATCCGCTGGAAGAACCCCGAGGGCAAGACCGAATTCGTCCACACCCTGAACGGCTCGGGCGTGGCCCTGCCGCGCCTGGTCGTGGCGATCCTCGAGAACGGCCAGCAGGCCGACGGGTCCGTCGTCCTGCCGGAAGCCCTCCGGCCCTACATGGGCGGGATCGAACGCCTCGCGCCGAAGAAGAAATGAGCCGCGGGTGATTTCGACGGTTCACAAGACCGTGGCCGCGCGCTTTCCGCAGATCCGCGGGAAGCGCGTTTTGGTTGCCGCCAGCGGCGGCGCCGACTCCACCGCGCTGGCGCTGGCGCTGAAGGAGCTCGGTTGCGGCGTCGCCCTCGCGCACGTGCACCACGGCATCCGCGGAAAGGCGGCGGATGCGGATGCGCGGTTCGCCGCGGCGCTGGCGAAAAAAATCGGCGCGCCGGTTTTTCTTGGCTGCTTCGACGTGCCGGCCGAAGCGAAGAAACGGGGCGAATCGCTCGAAATGGCCGCGCGGCGCGTGCGCCGGGATTTTCTCGCGGCGACGGCCCGGCGCGGGAAATTCCGTTTCGTCGCCACGGGCCACACGGCCGACGACCAGGTTGAGACCGTGTTGATGCGCATCGCGCGCGGGACGTCGATTTCCGGGCTGGCGGGCATTCCGTATGTTTCGCAACAGGCCGGCGCGACGTTCGTGCGGCCGCTGCGCGACGCGACGCGCGCGCAGATCGCGGCCTTCCTGAAGAGCCGCAAGCAGCCGTGGCGCGAGGATGCGAGCAACGCGGACGATTTCGCCCTGCGCAACCGCGTGCGGCACGAGATCCTGCCGCTGCTGGAAAAGCGCCTGAATCCGGGCGTCCGCCAGGCGCTGCTGCGCCTGGCCGACATCGCCGCCGCCGAGGACGAGGTGATGTCCGCGCTGGCAAGAAGAGCCCGGCCGTCCGCGAAAACGCCACTGGCGATTCGCCGTCGCCTCGCGCTGGAAGAGTTGCGCGCCGCCGGCGTGCCGCCGGAAAAGCGGAATTTCCGCGCCGTGGAAAACCCGCGCAAAAGTTTTACGTACTACGTAAAAAAGTTTTACGTAGTACGTAAAAATTCCGCCCAGGACCCCCATGGCCTTGCGCCAGGGGTGAACGAGTATGCTTTTGCCTCGCGCAAAAGCGACCAAACTCGTTCACCCACCCCGCGAGGGAGTGGGGGCCCGGAAATCGAAATTCGGCGGGGGCGGGGATTTTCGCGGCGGGCGGACGAAGTGTGCCTGTCGGCGGCCGCCGTCGCCGACCGCGATCTGGTTTTCCGCAGTTGGCGGGCGGGGGACCGGATGAAGCCGATGGGGATGAAGGGGAGCAAGAAGCTGTCGGATATTTTCACCGACCTGAAGATCCCGCGCGCCGAACGCAACGCTTGGATCGTGGTCGAATGCGGCGGACAGATCGCCGCGCTGGCCGGCTGGCGGGTCAGCCGCGATTTCGCGGTGGAAGGCCCGCGTGCCCCTTCCATTCGGATCGTTATTCCTGCTCCCCCTCTCATAACATTTTAACAAGCCGACGCTTGCTATTTGTGCCCAGTAGGGGGGAGACTGTCTCCGTTGGCAACGGCCAAGGAGGTTCCCGTGATAAAGAAAAGAACCTGGGTTAATTCCTTTGGGGGAAGCGGACATGCTTCGCCCCCCGTTTGTACGCCAAATCGAATATCGTTGTCCATTTGGCTTGCTGTTCTTTTCGCATTGCTTCCGGCCTTTGCCCAAATGTCGCAAGTCACGCTGGTCCTCAACAGCGGCCAGCAACATCTTATCCGCAACGACTACAATGGGACGCCCGGCGAAATGTCGCTTGCGAATTTGATCGGCACCCAAGTTCCGCCGGGATCCCAATTCATCCGGTTCGATTCCGGCACGCAGGCTTATTTGCCGACCATCACCCAGGATCGCTATGGCTCCTGGGGGCCCGCCGGCACGACCGTGTTGTCCCGCGGCGTCGCCTACTGGTTGTGCATCCCACCCCAGGGCGGAATGGTTGAGCCGGACGTAGGCGACCGATACGAGGCCGCAGAGCAGGCCCAGCGCGGCGTAGGGCAGCAGTTCCCACGCGCCGGCGAACGTGCAGGCCGGCGGCCGGAACGCCGGGAGGTTGCCGCGCCACGCGCGGGCGACGACCGTGGCGACGACGGAGGATACGACGATGGGTCCGAAGTGGGCCGCGCCGAATTCGCCGAGGATGACTTCGACGGCGAACAGGGCGCCGGCGACGGGCTCGTTGAAGGTGGCGGCGATGCCGGCGGCGGCGCCGCAGCCGGCCAGGGTGCGCAACCGGTTCGCCGACATGCCCATCGCCCGGCCCAGCCGCGAGGCGAGGGCCGCGCCGATCTGGATGATGGGGCCTTCGCGCCCCGCGGAACCGCCGCTGCCGATGGTGACGGCGGAGGCGATGGTTTTGGCGATGGCGACCCGGCCGCGGATGCGGCCGCCCTCGAGCGCGACGGACTTGATGACTTCGGGTACGCCGTGGCCCTTGGCTTCGGCGACGAGAAAGGTGGTGACGAGCCCGACGAACAGGCCGCCCAGCGCGGGTACGAGGGCGATCTTCCAGCCGGAAACGGCCCGCAGGTGTTCGAGGCCGGGTTCGGCCGCGCCCCAAAAGCCGTCCTGGAACCAATGGATGGCGATTTCAAACGCGATGGCGCCGAGTCCGCCCAAGAGCCCGACGAACGCCGCGGTCAGCAGGAAAAAGAGGTATTCGCCGCCGCGCGCGCGGGCGACCCAGGCCCGGCCCGCGCGCCGCAGCCAGCGGACGAAGACGACCGGGCGCGGAAGGAGGTCATTGGCTTTGGCGGCGGAGAACATGGGGAAGTTCAATATCCAATATTCAATATCCAATGTCCAATCATCAAGTTGTGTGGCGCATCGGGCCCATTTGGGCATCGTTGCGGACGCAGAGCTTCCCGGCCGGCACGCAAGGCGATGCGACCGGCCAGCGCTGCGGAGACTCGTCTTGGCGCCCCGCCGCTGTCCCGGAGGGCAGTACCCATACCCCGTGCCTTGAAAATATTATAACAATCCGACGCTTGCTTTTCGTGGCCCACCGGGGGGAAACTGTCTTCGCGTAAACGGTCAAGGAGGTCCCCGTCATGGCAAATAAAATATGGGCTCATATTCCGGGGTCAAGTGAACATGCTGAGTTGCCCGAGAAATTGCGGCATGATGTTTTTTCATCTGCAAAGATTGATTTCGCTGTGAAGATGCATTCCTGCGAGATAAATGGAGTGCCTTGTTGGACGATCAGGTTGTTGGTTTCGGCCGTCTTTTTGTTGCTTGCGCTCCCGGTGTTTGGTGGTATTGGCATTTCATGGTATGCACAGTGGGGTGGATACACGCACGATGCTCCCAATGTCACTGACTATCCATCCGAATATGCCCTGCTGAACAACAATGGATCCACTTGGCAACTAGTGTATGCGGGCACAAACGGAATCATTGACCCTCCCAGCCTTGGTAACTCTGCAAATTGGTATGTTTCCGGGGACGATCAGGTCTTTGCATTCCGCACGTTTTTCCAAGGCGGCGGCACGGCTCCCGAAGACGGCACGACCTGTGATGAATACCTGTACATCTTGAGCGGAGATCCAACTTACATCGACGAGTCTTGGAATGCGCCAGGTTTCGTCTATCAACGTATTTATGAAGGCCCGCCTACCGCCGGATCCTATTATTACGACAGCCCGCTTTTCGCGCTCGATGTTTCGTGGACAACGAATATGAACACACAGGTGTTCTTTGCAGAAACCGATCCAGCCAACGGTGGCTTCAAGCCTGACAAGACGATTAGTGGCGGCGGGGCAGCTTTGGGCGAGGCTCTGGATGCCCCGGACCTGTCGTGGACCACGAAGGGATACTCGGACTGGGCATACTCGGACTGGACACCGACCACCTCTACAACTTACGACGGCATCGATGCGGCGGAAAGTTATGTTTACGCTTACAACGACAGTTGGCTCGAAACGACCGTGACTGGTCCAGTCGCCGTGTCTTTCTGGTGGTCCATGGGTTCATCGACAAGCGGCAATTTTGCTTTTGCCGTGGACGGGTTGGAACAAGGTAGATTGATTAACTACTCTGATTGGCAATACGCGGCCTATGCGGTAGCGACAGGGGCCCATACCTTGCGATGGACTCTAACGGGGGGGTGGTCCGACTGGATGGGAGGGGGCGACGCATATGGTTGGTTAGATCAAGTGACGCTCTCGCCGGTTGCCCCGGAAATCGAGATTCTGGGTCGCAACTCCATCGGAATAACCAACGGTTCACTGGCCACTTCAACGAACAACGGAACGGACTTTGGCGCCGTTTTCCTGACGGGAGCCACCGGGGATCAAACGTTCGCCGTTCGCAATTGGGGCGTGACCAATCTCGACATATCGGCTGTCACGGTCGGTGGGACGCACAGCGGGGATTTTCAAGTCGTGGCCTATCCCGGAACCGTTGCGGCAAACTCGTCCTCGAACTTGATTCTTCGGTTTGATCCGACTGCCGTTGGCGGCCGGACGGCTACCGTTACGGTGGTCAACAACGATGCGGACGAGGGGAGCTATTCCTTCGCGGTTTCGGGAACCGGATTGCCCGACGATCCCGTCATCCGGATTCAAGGCAGCAGCGGCGCGGCGATAACCAACGGCAGCGCGGCCGTCACAAACACCCTGGGGACGGATTTCGGGTGGCAATACCTCACGGGTGCAAGCACGCCCCGCACCTTTTACGTTACCAACGCGGGCAACAGCGCCTTGAACATTTCGGTCGTCAACCTGACCGGGGCGAATCCGGATGACTTCGCGGTTCTGTCCTATCCCGCCACGGTGGCGGCGGGCACGCGATCAAATCTGGTCGTGCAATTCGATCCGGCGGCTTTAGGGGCGCGCGCGGCCGTGGTGGAGATCTCCAGCGACGCATTGGGCACGCCAACGTTTTCTTTCAACGTGGGCGGACTTGGCGTTCCGGACGAGCCGGAGATTTTGGTGTTGGGCACCAACGGGTGGGCTGTTTTCGATGGAGACATGATACCCACTCTTGCATATGGATCGTATTTTGGAGGCGTGCCCGCCTTTACGGGGTCGGCCGACCGCACGTTCCGAATCACAAATTCAGGGTCGGCGGATTTGGACATTGGTGGCGTGGAGTTTCAGGGAAGCGGAGCCGCGCATTTCAGCGCGCCATCCGTGCCGGACCGCGTACTACCAGGAACGGTATCCAATCTGGTGGTTCGCTTCTCGCCCGCCGCGGCCGGAGTCCTTACGGCAGTGGTGGCCATTGCCAACAACGATGCCGATGAAAACCCTTACGAGTTCGCGGTGCGGGGCGACGGCACCGCCTCACACTATGTCTGGACCAACAGTCCTTCGCCGGCGTCGCCCTATTTGAGCTGGGAGACGGCGGCGCACACCATCCAGGAGGCGGTTGACATCAGCATTATCGGAGACACGGTATGGGTCACGAATGGCGTCTATGACAGCGGCGTCCGGATATTCGGCGGAGAAACAAATCGGGTTGTCATTGCTGCTGGCGTGAACGTGCGCAGCGTCAACGGCCCGGGATTGACCCGCATCGTGGGCGACGAAGCTGCGCGCTGTATTGTTTTGGAGAGTGGCGCTAGTTTTTCGGGTTTTACGATCACTAATGGACATGCGGGCTACGGGGGGGGGGCATGGTGCGGATTCTCAACACTGATAAGTAATTGCGTGCTGATTGGAAACACTGCCAATATGGGCGGAGGAGGTGCTTATTGCGCAGACTTCAATGATTCTGGCGTTATTGTCGATAGCATCTTGCAGGGCAATTCAGCCAACTGGGGCGGAGGTGCTCATAACGGCACGCTGCGCAATTGCATCATAATCAACAACAGCGGTATTGGAGGGGCTAGCTGCGGTTGGCCGGGAGGAGACCCGTTTCCTTCATATGCCACCTCTGGTGGTGGTGGAGCATCCGATTGCAGGCTGTATTCCTGCCTAATAGCTGGAAATTCGGCCGTGGTTGGTGGTGGCGCCCACTCCTGTACCCTGTATAATTGCACTATCGTTTCGAATACAGCGACAGGAACGAATGTTGTTGATTGCGGAGGGAGTGAACATTTTGATGGTGGCGGTATTTACGGGGGGTGGGTTCAAAATTGCATCATACAGTTGAATACAGCCCCAGAGTATACAAATGCGCAAGCGTTCTTCTCCCTTTCCTATTCCTGTATTAGTCCCCCGCGTGACTACTATGGCGCGGGAACGATCAGTGCGGATCCTCAGTTCGTGAATCCCGGCGCAGGCGATTACCGGTTGAGCTCAAATTCGCCATGCATCAATGCCGGAACAAATCAGGCTTGGATGGTCGCAACGGTTGACCTAGGCGGCAATCCGCGCATCGCGAACGGCACAGTGGACATGGGGGCGTATGAATACGTGCCGCAAGCGATCCTGCCCGATGAGGATGGCGACGGCATTCCCGATGACTGGGAAATCATTTCCGGCCTGAATCCGGCGGTTTCCAACTCTCCGGCGATGGATTCGGATGGCGACGGGCGTCCCGACATCGAGGAATACTGGGCCGACACCCATCCCACCAACGGGGCGTCCTTTTTCCCGATGGTCGTCGTGACTAATCCGCCGTTGGGTTCCATGGTGCTGGTGGTGGATCCTACGTCGACCGCGCGGGTATATGGGGTGCGTTGGACCACCAATCTGCTTTCCATTCCGCAAATCTGGACCTTGGTTCCGCCGGAAAAAATGGGCACCGGGTCGGCCGTAAGTTTCACGGTGACCAACGACGGCCCCGGCCGCATCTACCGCACGGGCGTGCGGCTGCCATGACGACAGGCGCGATTAGGAGGCGACCAATGAAAAGCAGACGATTATGGCTGATTTCTCTTCTTGCCTTCTCGTCCATCCCGCTATGTTCCGCGCAAGCCCAAACTCTGGGCGAAGCGTTGGATGCCCCGGAACTAACTTGGAGTACGGCAGGGTATACTAGAGGCTGGCTCCCACAAACAACCGAGACTCACGACGGGGTGGACGCAGCGGAAGGTTACGCCAACTACAATGGGGGGAGTTGGCTTACAACGACAGTGACTGGCCCCATTGCATTGTCATTCTGGTGGTATTTGACGCCCGAAAGCGGAGAAATGAGTGCCCGCGTCGGCAATTATTCATATTCGCCTTATTCGGCCTACAGTTGGGAATATAAAGCCATAGCGGTACCTGCCGGTGTGCACACCGTCGAATGGGTGATAGCAAGCGGATTTTATGGTGAGGATACCTACGGCTATTTGGACCAAGTCACTCTTATGCCCATTGCTCCGGACATTGAAATTCAAGGCCGTAACTCCATCGGGATAACCAACGGAGCAACGAACACTTCCACGAACGACGGAACGGACTATGGCAGCGTTTTTCTGACAGGTGCTGCCAGCAATTGGACGTTCACCATCCGCAACTGGGGCACGACCAATCTTGACATTTCGGCTGTTGAAATCGGCGGACTACACAGCGGGGATTTTGAAGTGGTGGCCTATCCCGGCTCCGTTGCGGCAAACTCGTCCTCAAATATGATTCTTCGGTTTGATCCGACTGCCGTGGGCGGACGGACGGCTACCGTTACGGTGGTCAACAACGATGCGGACGAGGGGAGTTATTCCTTCGCCGTTTCGGGAACCGGATTGCCGGATGATCCCGTTATCCGCATTCACGGCAGCACCGGCGCAACGATCACCAACGGCAGCACCGCCGTCACGAACACATTGGGAACGGATTTCGGGTGGCAATACCTCACGGGTGTCAGCACTTCCCGCACCTTTTACGTCACCAATGCGGGCAACAGCGCCTTGAATATCTCGGCGGTCAACTTGAACGGGGCGAATCCGGGCGATTTCGCGGTACTGTCCTATCCCGCAATGGTGGCGGCGGGCACGCGGTCGAATTTGGTTGTTCGGTTTGATCCGACGGACCTCGGACCGCGGACGGGTTCAGTGGAGATTGAAAGCGATGCAGACATATCCCCCTTTATCTTTTCGATTGGCGGGACTGGCATTCCCGATGCACCGGAAATTGCATTGCTGGAGGGCGGTTGGAATTGGGGGGATTTCGGTGGCGTTCCCGCCTTCTCGGGAGTTGTTGAGCGGATTTGGGCCATTACAAACCCCGGTACGGCGAATCTTGTTGTCAGCAGCGTGACCATCCAAGGAGCCGGGGCGGCGCATTTCAGCGTGACTACATATCCTGCCGAGATCGGCCCAGGCGCGGCATCCAACCTCGCAGTCCGGTTTTCGCCGACTGCGGCGGGATTGTGTACCGCGGCTGTTGTTATCGTCAACAACGACGCCGATGAAAACCCATATGAAATACATGTTCAGGGCAGGGGCCTTGCCACTCATCTTGTCTGGACCAACAGTCCAACTCCGGCCCCCCCCTTCCTAACATGGGGGACGGCCGCGCACACCATCCAAGACGCGGCCGACATATGCGTAGATGGGGATGTGATCCTGGCGACAAACGGGGTCTATGACAGCGGTCGCGCGTTCTTCTATGAAACAAACCGGGTGGAGGTCCTCCATGCCGTTGTTCTGCAAAGCGTAAACGGGCCGGAATTCACCCGCATTGTCGGGGATTCAACCATGCGTTGTGTCCTGCTAGGCGATGATGCCGTTCTGTCAGGCTTCACGATTACCAACGGAGCTGCCGAATTTGGCGGGGGGGTCTACGGTGGGATGGTCTCCAACTGTGTTATTGCCGACAACCTGGCCAGCAATGGCGGTGGTGTTTGCTACGCGGATGTGTACGATTCGCAACTCATTGGAAATGTCGCAGCAGGCGTTGGTGGCGGGGCCTTGGGGGGAACCCTGCGACGTTGTATTCTTGCCGGCAACCAAGCGGGAGGGGATAATTACATCAGTTATTACTTTCCCCCTTACAATTATCCGATTTATGGCGTAACCGGTGGTGGGGGGGCCTCCCAGGCGACCCTCTATTCATGCTTAGTCGTCGACAATCGTGCCGTCGGCGGAGGGGGCGCGAGCTTTTGCGATTTATACAACTGCACGGTGGTGGAAAACCGTGCCGGTTCGGGAGGTGGATATTTTGGCGGAGGAATTGTCGTGAACAGCATCATATACGGCAATTCTCTTACAAACGGAGTTGATGACAATTGGGATTGTGAATACGGATTTGGGGGGAGCGAATTTGAACTTCCTCCCCAATTTTCTTTTTCGTGTAGTCACCCCAGCTACTATGGCGCGGATTACATCACCAATGCCCCGGGTTTTGTTGCTGGCACATATAAGTTGTCGGCGGCATCCCCGTGCATAGATTCCGGCACGAATGTGTCGTCTACGCTGGGTGGTACAGATTTGGCGGGTAATCTGCGCATCCATGGTGGTCGTGTGGATATGGGGGCGTACGAATACACTCCGGGGCCCGACACGGGGGATTACGATGGCGATGGTATTCCCAATGACTGGGAAAGCCGTTTTGGGCTGAATCCAGCGTGGTCCAACTCCCCCTCTATGGATTCGGATCACGATGGGCAGCCGGATATTTACGAATTTGTTGCCGACACGCATCCCGCCAACGGGGCGTCCTATTTCCCGATGGTTGCCGTGACCAATCCTCCCGCCGGGGCGATGGTGCTGGTGGTGAATCCCACTTCGACCGCGCGGGTCTATGGGGTGCGCTGGACGACCGACCTATTGTCAGTTCCGCAAATCTGGACTTTGGTCCCGCCGGAAAAGCCGGGCGCCGGGGCGGCGGTTGCCTTCACGGTGACCAATGACGGCCCCGGCCGCATCTACCGCACGGGCGTTCGCTTGCCGTGAACAATGGTTGAGGGGTCTCTCGCGCATTTCCGCCTGAAAGATTGACGCCCAGGGGTCTCGGCGTCGCCGCGCCGGGGATCAGAGCGGCCAGGCGAGATCGAGGGCAAGGCCTTTGCGGGTGGGGAAGGCGTAGTCCTTGCCGTCGAAGGACAGCGCGGCGGTTTCGCCTTTGGCGCGGAGGGCGAAGGAAGCGTCCGGTTTGCGCGCGTGGAGGATGGCGGCGAGGGCGACGGCCTTTTCGAAGCCGTCGCCGCGGCGGGCGTTCCAGACTTCGTCGGGCTGGGCGGCGCGGGTGGAGTCGTAGATGGATTCGTCGGCCATTTCGCGCAGGCAGGCGACGACCATGGCCGGATCCATGGCGCGGGAGGCGTCGACGCAGACGGGGGAGCGCTCGATGGCGGCTTTGAAATAGGGGCGGGGATCGACGCGCGCCAGGTCGCGGTAGGCGTGGAAGGCCAGGTCGGCGACGGGATTTTCGGCGCGCTGGGCTTCGAGGGCGGCGACGATTTCCTCGCGGGCCAGGCCGGGCTTCAAATCGATGCGGGGGCCGGGGACGAACGTCTTGGCGGCTTCGGCGTCGGGCCAGCGGGGCTCGAGGTGGCAGAACGCGCGCAGCTCGTCGATGATCTCGCAGGCGTTGGAAGAGTAGCAGTTGAATTCGAGGCCGAGGCGCCGGCGGTCGTCCTCGTTGTCGAGATCGATCTGGCCCTGCTTGAAGAAGTCGTCGAACTTGTTGAGGGGGATGCGGTCGGCGAGGGGCTCGGCGAAGAAGTCGTCCTCGTCCATTTCGGCGAGCAGCTTGTCGCGGGTGCGGTCGGAGACCTTGTAGGAACAGGAGTTTTCGTAGGCGTAGGCGCGTTCGGCGGGGATCCAGCGGCGCTTGCCGAAGAAGGCGTGTTCGATCTGGAAACATGTCTGGCGCGCGGGGCTTTGGCGCAGGAAATTGAACAGGATTTCGGAGGTGACGGGCGTGCGCGCGAAGGCGCCCAGCTTGTTCCGGAATCGCGCGTAGGCGTCCGGAGCGATGCCGGCTTCGGGATAGACGACGTGGATCCAGCCGGTGCAGTGGGAGACGATGGTGACTTGCTCGTGTTCGAGCGCGCGCCGGGCCTTGGTGCTCAGTTCGGTGCCGTTGAACCACATGGCCTTGGTGACGAGGCGCCGGTTGTTGGTGAGGATGCCCTCGTGGACGTCCACGAAGTTCTGGGAATGGAGCGGGGTGGCGACGAGGAAGAGGTCGTCGAGGGGGATGCCGCAGAGAATATAGAGCGCGGCGGCGTAGAGGGTGGAGAGGGAGACGCATTCGCCGGCGCCGACGGCGTGGCCGGGCATGTGGCGGAAGGCGTCCATGGCCTCGACGGTTTCGGTCTTCCAGTACGGGATGGTCTCCCGGGTGTACTGGTCGAGGCCGAAGTGGCGGCGGATGTCGAGGTCGAAGTAGAATTGGTCGCCCTCGTAGCCGAAAAGGGCGTTGCTTTTGGCGATGGTCTCGGGCGCGATGAACGGGGCAAAACGGGCCATCTCGCGGTCCTGCGTGGTGAGGCCCCAGGTTTCGAGGTCGAGGTTGAACGCGTAGTGGTCCATGATGAACTGCTTGAGGCGCAGGATGCGGCGGTAGGGGGTCAGCTGGGGGAAGTTGGCGAACCACGGATCGTCGCGCCATTTCCAGATCCGCGGCGACATCAGGTTGGCCAGCACGAGCGGATAGAGCAGGCCGGGGAACACGAAAATCTCCATGTCGGAAAGCGTGTAGGCCGACGACGTTTCCTCGAGCCGGGCGGCGGGGACGGGCGGTAGGGGGCGGAAATTCATGGCAGGCAGGATACGCCGGGCGTTTCGCGGCGGCAACCATTTTGGGATTGCGGCGGCCCCGGGGTTCGGGGACAATCGCACGCCATATGGAGGCAGAACTCAAAGCGGCCGGCGCGTCGGACCGGGCTTGGCGCTGGGGACATTTTTTCCTGGCGCTCGCGGTCGCGGCGAGTTGGCTCGCGCTCTCGGGCCTGAACGTCTGGATGGGCGAACTGAACCAGGACGAGGGCTGGTATCTCTATGCCGCGAAACAGTTGGCGGAGGGGAGCCTGCCCTACCGCGATTTCGCCTTCACGCAGGCGCCGATGTTGCCGCTGGTCTATTCCTGGATCTATCCCTGGGTGGGCCGGTTCGGGCTGCTGGGGGGGCGGGCGGTCACGTGGGGCTTCGGCACGCTGGGGCTGCTGTTCGCCACGTGGCTGGCGATGCGCGCGGGGCCGCGCCGGGCGCAGCGCTTCACGGGCGGATTGTGTTTCATCCTGGTCGCGATCAACGTCTACCAGTCCTATTTCACCACGGTGGTGAAGACCTATTCGCTGGCCAGCCTGTTCCTGTGCGCGGGCCTGCTGGCGATGGCGTTCGTCGGCCCCCGCCGAGGCTTCCGCGCGGCGACGGCGGCGGGATTCCTGCTGGCGTGCGCGGCGGCGACGCGGATCTCGCTGGGGGCGGCGCTGGCGCTGGGTGGACTCTATTTGCTGGTTTTCCGCCGCCGGCTGCGGTCGTGGGCGTGGCTGGATTTCGGGTTGGGCGGCCTGCTGGGGCTGGCGCTGACGTTGATGCTGTTCATGGCGCTGGGGCAGGACGGCTTCCGGTTCGGCGTGATCGAGTACCATTCGCTCCGCGAGTCGGGGCCGTGGGGGGCGCAACTCGCCTACAAGGTCGGATGTCTCTCGCGGTTGTCGCTGGCGTATTTTCCGGCGGCGATCGGCGGGCTGTTCCTGCTGGTTTTGGCGGCCCGCTACCTGCGGCTCCGGGCGGCGCCGCCCGAACACACCGACGTCTCGCCGGAATATCCCGGGCCGGACGACATCGCGCCGCGCTTCAACATGTTCCTGTGGTCCACCGTCGTCGTGCTGGCCCTGGTCCATCTGGCCGCCCCGTTCCCCTACGACGACTACCAGGTGCCGACGTATCCCGTCTTTTGCGCCGCCCTGGCCGCGACGGGCGCGCGCTGGTGGCTGCGCGAGGAGAGCCGCCGGTTCGGCGGCTCGCCCACGCTGCGCAGCGCGAGGCGCCTGGCCATCCTGACCGGCACCTGGCTGATGTGCGGACTGCATGCGTTTTCGTCGCCGCTGGCGCAAAGCTGGTTCGTGGCGGGCCGCGACCGCATCTGGTGGCGCCTGCGCGGGCAAAGCCCCGTGGCGCAGCTGCAGGACATGGCCCAGTGGGTGCGCGACCTCACCCTGGCCGAGGGCGGGACGCATCTGCTGACCCAAGACGCCTATTTGGCCGTGGAGGCCGGCCTGCCGGTCCCGCACGGCCTCGAAATGGGGCCGTTCAGCTACTATCCCGACTGGGAACGGGAGCGCGCCGAGAAGATCGGCGTGCTGAACCGCGACATGATGCTCGAACTGCTGGCCACGGAAACCAACGCCCCCATCGCGGCCTTGAGCGGCTACAGCCTTAGCATCCGCTCGCCGGAGATCGAAGAAGTCGGCCGCGAAGACCAGATGGCCTTCGACGAAATATTGTCGACGCGCTTCGAGCGCGTGGAATCCGTGCCCGGCTTCGGGCAGGCGGGCACCACCTTGGAACTCTGGCGCCTGAAGAAGGAGCCGGAAGCCTGGACGCCGCCCGCGGAAACGGCCGAGGAATGAAGCTTTCCATCGTCGTTCCCGCCTACAACGAGGAAGGCCGCATCGGCAAGATGCTGGAGGCCTATTTGCCCTATTTCGCGGAGCGCTACGGAAACGATTTCGAGATCGTCGTCTCGGTGAACGGATCGACCGACGCCACCGAGGCCATCGCGCGCGGCATGGAAACGCGGTTTGCCCAGTTGCGGACGATCGTGGAGCCGCGGCCCATCGGCAAGGGGGGGGGCATCATGGCCGGCGGCGCCGTCGCGACGGGGGACCTGATCGGTTTCGTGGATGCGGACGGCGCCACGCCGCCGGCCGCGTTCGACGATCTGGTGAAAAACATCGGCGGGGCGGGGCTGATCATCGCCTCGCGCCGCCTGCCGGGATCGGTCGTCCGTCCCCGCCAGCCGTGGAAGCGTCGTTTCGTTTCGCGGGTCTTCAATTTCCTGGTGCGCCGCTGGTTCAAATTGCGCATCACCGACACGCAATGCGGGGCCAAGCTGATGACGGCGGAGGCGTGGCGGGCGATCGTGCCGCACATCGGCTTGACCAAGTGGGCGTTCGACGTGGACATGCTGTTCAAGACCCGGCGCGCCGGGTTTGCGATCCGGGAAATCCCGACGACGTGGAGCGACGTTGGCGGCTCGAAACTGCGGGTGGGGCGGGTGTCGTTCCAGATGTTGCTGGCGATCTGCCGCCTGCGCCTGCTGTATTCGCCGCTGCGCTGGGTGGTGTCTCTCTACGACCGGCTGCTGGGCCGCGTCATCGTGCTGGAGCCCCGCACCCGGTGAAAATCGCGCTCCCATGGAAGGACGAGTCGGGCCTGTTCCGCCACGGCTCGATGCTGATGGCCGGCACGCTGGCGGGCGCGCTGTGCAACGCGGGTTTCCACATGGTGGTCGGCCGGACGCTGCCGAACGCGGAATACGGATCGCTCGTCGCCATGCTGGGGATCGTTCTCGTGGCCAGCACGCCGATGCTGGCGCTGCAGAATACGCTGGCGCACTACGTTTCGGCGATGGTGCTGGAAAACCGCCGGGGCGACGTCCTGCCGCTGTTCCTGCATTGGGTCCGCCTGTTCGCGGCGTTGAGCGTCGCCCTCGTGGCGGGGGCGGTGGTCTGGCGCGCGCCGCTGGCGGAATTCTGGCGCGTGGCGCCGCCGCTGGCCGTGCTGACGTTCGCGGTGCTGGCCGCGACGCTGTGGATGAGCCTGTTCTACGGCCTGCTGCAGGGCATGCAGTCGTTCGGCTGGCTGTCGTGGGCGCCGCAGGCGTGGGGAGCGACGCGGCTCCTGCTGGGAGGAGGGCTGACGGCGTTCGTCTCCGCGACGGCGATGATGGCCGTGGGGGCGCAGGGCGCCGGCGTGCTGGCGGTTCTGGCGCTGTGCCTCTGGGCCGTGGCCGGGATGCGCTTGCCGCGCAATCCCGCCGCGCCGCATTCCCGCGGCACCTACCGCTATCTCGGCTCCGCGCTCGTCTGTCTCGCGGGGTATGCCATGCTGATGAATCTCGACGCCGCGCTGGCGAAGCACTATTTCGACTCCGAAACCGCCGGGCGGTTCGCCAAGGCCGCGACCATCGCCCGCACGGCGGTTTTCCTGCCGGTGCCGATTGCGACGGCGCTGTTCCCCAAGGTGACCTCCGCCGGCGAGTTGACGGACGTCAGCTGGAGTCTGCTGGGCCGCGCGATGGCCTTCGCGGGGCTGCTCATCGCCGCCGTGGCGGGCGTCTGCCTGTTGTTTCCGCAGCTGCCGTGGACGATTCTGTACGGCCGGTGGTCGGCCGAATCCGCCGCGTCCGCGGCCGGGCTGACGCGCGCCATGGTGATGGCCATGAGCCCGCTGGCGCTGGCCTATCTGCTGTTGAACTTCGAAATGGCGCAGCGCCGGTTCGTCTGGTGCTACGGACTCGTCCCGTGCGCGCTGGCCTACGTCGCCGGCGTGGCCCGCTTCCATTCGCATCCCGCGCAGGTCGCCATGGTCCTGGGGGCGCTGAATCTGGTGGCCGTCCTGCTGCTGGCGGCCGGCGTCTTCGTCCGGCGCGGGCGGCCGGCGGAGTAGGTCGGTTTCGGGCCGCCACGGCGCGCCGGGGGGCGCAGGCCGAGAGCCGGGATCGGGATCGAGGGAAATCGGCGGAGAGCCGCCGGGAAAACTACTGGGCGGCGGCTTTGCGGAGCAAGGCGCCGGCGCGGGCTTTTTTCCGGATGGCCGTGTTCTTGGCGACGATGCCGTGCTTGACGCCCTTGTCGAGCGCCGAGCAAAAGGCGCGCAAGGCGGCGGCGGTTTTGGGAGCCTCGTTTGCGGCGACGCTGGCCAGCAGGCTCTTGCGCAGGGTTTTCAGGGCGGACTTGGTTTCCGCATTGCGCAGGCGGGATTTTTCGGATGTCTTGGCGCGCTTGGCGGCGTTTTTGCTGTTGGCCATGGTCTCTTCTCCTCTTCCAATTCAAAAAGTCCGGCCAGTCTAGCGGGGGGGCGGGGGATGTCAACGGTTTTCGCGCGATACCCGCTTCTTGGGGTTGCAACGGGGGGGACGGGCTGGCATAGTCCGCACTCGAAGCGTTTTTGCGGAAAGGTCCACCAGCAAGGAGTCGAGCCATGTCGGAACTGAATTATGGATTGTCGGAGTTGGCGCTGGAAATCCGCGCCATGGTGCGGGAGTTCGCGGAATCGCGCGTGAAGCCGGTGCGGGCGGAGCTGGACGAAACCGGGCATTTCCCGACCGAAATCCTGCGGGAACTCGGCAAGATGGATCTGATGGGCCTGTACATCCCGGCGGAATACGGCGGGACGTTCGAAGGCGACAGCATGCCGAACCTGATCGCGGTGGAGGAACTGAGCCGGATCTGCATCGGCGTGTCGGTGTCCTACGCGGCGAACGGCCTGGGCGCGGATCCGATCCTGCTCGGCGCGAGCGACGAGCAGAAGAAGAAATTCCTGCCGCCGCTGGCCAGCGGCGAGAAGTGGGCGGCCTACGCGCTGACGGAACCCAACGCGGGCTCCGACGCGGGCTCGATCCGCACGACGGCCGTCAAGAAGGGCGACAAGTACGTTCTCAACGGCACCAAGCAATGGATCACCAACGGCGGCGAGGCCGACATCTACACGGTGTTCGCGGTGACGGACAAAAACCGCGGCGCGCGCGGCGTGAGCGCGTTCATCGTCGAAAAGGGCACGCCGGGCTTCACCTTCGGCAAGAAGGAAAACAAGCTGGGCATCCGGGCGAGCGCGACGCGCGAGCTGATCTTCGAGGATTGCGAAGTGCCGGCGGCGAACCTGATCGGGCGCGAAGGCACGGGGTTCATCTGGGCGATGAAGACCTTCGACGTGTCGCGGCCGGGCATCGCGGCGCAGGCGGTCGGGCTGGCGCAGGGCGCGCTGGACGAAGCCGTGGCCTACGCCAAAGTGCGCGAGCAGTTCGGCAAGCCGATCATCGCCAACCAGGGCCTGAGCTGGATGCTGGCGGACATGGCCACGAAGGTCGAAGCCGCCCGCGCGCTGACCTATGCGACGGTCCAGTCCATCGACCGCGGTTCGAAGGACTACTCCAAGTTTTCGGCCATGTGCAAGGTCTTCGCCTCGGACGTGGCGATGCAGGTGGCGACGGACGCCGTGCAGGTGCTCGGCGGCTACGGCTACATGAAGGAATATCCCGTCGAGAAGATGATGCGCGACGCGAAGATCCTGCAGATCTACGAAGGCACCAACCAGATCCAGCGCGACATCATCGGGCTGGCGCTGAACAAGGAATACGGGGCGGTCGCCAAGAAGTAGGGCGGCGGCCGGTTCCGATTTCGAACGGCGCGGCCGGAAGCGCGGGTTTCTGGCCCGGAGGAGTACGAAATGCATATTGTCGTTTGCGTCAAGCAGGTCCCCAACACCACGCAGGTCCGGATCAATCCCGAGACCAACACGCTGGTCCGCGATGGAGTCGAATCCATCCTGAATCCCTTCGACGAAAACGCGCTGGAAATGGCGCTGCAGTTGAAGGAAAAGCATCCCGGCACGAAAGTGACGGTGCTGACCATGGGTCCGCCGCAGGCGGCGGAAGTCCTGAAGGAAGCCGTCGGCCGCGGCGCGGACGCGGTGGTGTTGCTCTGCGACCGCGCGTTCGCGGGGTCCGACACCTGGGCGACGAGCTACGCGCTCTCCACGGCGATCCAAAAAATGGAGCCGGCGCCGGATCTGGTGCTGTTCGGCAAGCAGGCCATCGACGGCGACACCGCGCAGGTGGGCCCGGGCGTGGCCGACTGGCTGGGCCTGCCGTGCATCGCCTACGCCCGCAAGATCGAGATCGCCGACGGCAAGGCCGTCGTGGAACGGAACTTCGAAGATGGCTACGAAAGGCTGGAAGTCGCGCTCCCCTGCGCGCTGACGGTGCTGAAGGAAGCCAACGTGCCCCGAATGGCCTCGCTGCGCGGCAAGATGGCGGCCAAGAAGCTGGCGATCCAGCCGACCACGGCGGAAGCGGTGGGCGCCGATCCGGCCAAGCTGGGCTTGAATGCCTCGCCGACGCGCGTGGTGAAGATTTTCTCGCCGCCGCCCAAGACGGGCGGCGTGAAGTGGCAGGGCGAGGAGCCCGCCGTCCTGGCGCAGCGGTTGGCGGACCTGCTCCGCGAGCGGAAACTGATCTGAGAAGGAGCGCGGTCATGGGCCTGAAAATCGATTTGGATCTGTGCACGGGCTGCGGGGCCTGCGTGGCGGTGTGTCCGTTCTGCGCGCTGGCGCAGCGGGCCGAAGACGGCAAGGTGGAAGTCAACGAAGCCTGCACGGCGTGCGGGGCATGCCTCGAGGTGTGCCCGGTGGGCGCGCTGTCGATGGACGTGGCCGAAAAGAAAACCGGGACCGTCGCGGTAGATGAGTATCGCGGCTTGTGGGTGTTCGCGGAACAGCGCGGCGGAAAAGTCCAGGACGTGGCCTTCGAGCTGCTCGGCGAGGGCCGCGCGCTGGCGGACCAGCTCGGCGTCGAACTTTGCGCCGTCCTGCTGGGCCACCAGGTCGGCGACTGCGCGGCGACGCTGTTCGAGCACGGCGCGGACAAGGTCTACCTGGTGGACCATCCGGCGCTGGAAAAATACACGGCGGAACCCTATGCCGAAGCCATGAGCGCCTTGATCAAGAAGTACAAGCCCGAGGTGGTGCTGGCCGGGGCGACGAGCATGGGCCGGGGCTTCATTGCCCGCGTGGCGATCCAGGTGAACGCCGGTTTGACGGCGGACTGCACCGAACTGGGCGTGGACGGGGACCAGCGCCTGCTGCTGCAGACCCGGCCCGCGTTCGGCGGCAACATCATGGCCTGCATCGTCTGTCCCGACCACCGGCCGCAGATGGCGACCGTGCGCCCGAAGGTCTTCAAGCAGCCGGCGCCGATGGCGGGCCGCACCGGCCAGCTGGTCGAGGAGAAGCTGGACCTGAAGGCTCCGGCGGTGAAGGTGCTGGAAATCGTCAACGCCATGCAGAACGAAGTCAACGTGGCGGGCGCGGAATTCATCGTGACGGGCGGCCGGGGGCTGGGCGGGCCCGAAAACTTCAAGCTGTTGGCGGAACTGGCGGAAGCCTTGGGCGGCGCGGCGGTGGGCGCGAGCCGGGCCGCGGTGGACGCGGGCTGGATTTCCAGCTTCCACCAGGTGGGCCAGACGGGCAAGACGGTCCGGCCCAAAATCTATGTCGCCTGCGGCGTGTCCGGCCAGATCCAGCATCTGGTGGGCATGAACAGCAGCGACACGATCATCGCCATCAACAAGGATCCGGACGCCCCGATCTTCGGGGTGGCGGACGTCGGCATCGTGGGCGACCTGTTCCAGGTGGTTCCGGAGCTGATCAAGGCCTTGCGGCGGTGACCCGGCCGGGTTGGCCTTTTTCCGTTTTTTTCCTTTTTCCCCTTTTTCTTGCCAGAACCCATTCGGCCGTGGCAGAATGCGGCCCTATGTTTGGACCGTGGCATAACGTCCACCAAAGGGAGAACGTCGATGATGCGAACAGCTAGCGGGATTCTGGCCGGATTGATGTTGGCGTTTGGGTTGAGCGCTTGCGCCAACTGGAACGTCAACGTGGGCAAGCTGCAATTGGGCATGGAACCGGAAGCGGTTCGGGAAGCCATCGGAAAGCCTTTCACGATCCGGGCCGCCAAGATGTACGAGAACGAGGACTGGTCCGAGATTTGGGAATATCTGCCGCCCGCCTTCACCTGGACGCCGAAGACCTATTGGGTGCATTTCAAGAACGGCAAAGTGGTGCAATGGGGCGAGCCCGGCGATTTCACCGGGAAGACGCTTCCCGCCGTGCTGGATTATACTCCGGAAAAAGGCGTCCGGTAGGTTGCCGTTGTCCGCGTAGGCCATTCCCCGCCGTGCGGAAGCGCCTTGTCGGGGCAACGGCACGTGCAGCATGCGCAAAAGCACCCAGACGAACGGACGCGAGCCTGTTCCGATCCGAATGGATCGGGGTCGTTCCGCCGGCGTCCTCGTGCGTGTGTCGTGCGCTTTCGTCCTCTTGTCGGTTTTCCCTCGCGCGGGCGTCGCGCAAACCTTTCGCCTGGGCATGACCGACTGGTTTTTGCAGGCCAAGACCGACGTGGGATACGACAGCAACGTCGACGGCGCCTATCCCGAGGCGGAAGATCCCGATCGGCAGAAAGCGGATTTCTACTGGATGCCGGGGCTGACGTTGCGTTCGGTCCCCTGGACGATGGCGCCCCGTACCCTCTTCAACGTGAATGCCGGCATTGCCTATCAGGATTATTTTGTCCGCAACGACCTGGACACCGAATTGTACAACGCCCAATTGACGTTCCGGACGGCCAATCCGCGGTTGACGTTGGGGGGCATGGCGGGAACCGAGTATTCCTTGGAGTCGTCCGCCGATGAATACCGGCCCGGAGGCGTGAGCCGGGATCCGACCCGGACCCAGAAGGGCAACGTTTTCGCCAATCTGCTGTACCGGGCCCTGCGGGTGGAAACCCGGGCGGACTATACCCAGGAGCGGCACGACTACGAAGAATATTGGGAGGGGGACAACGACGAAACGGTTCTGTTCGGGGGCATCACCGTCACCCCGGTGCCGAAATTGAGTCTCCTGGCTTCCTGGGAGAATACGACGACCTATTACCCGCTGTCGGACGAGGAGGAGGAGGAAACGGTGTATACCGCGGATGCCACTCTCAATCTGTTTTCATGGGGCGGATTCTATTACAACTGGGAACGGACCATCACCATAGAAAAGCTGACGGATACGACCACGGAAGAAACCATCACGACCTTTGGACTGCGGGGCGCCATCCCCCTCGACTTGCTGCGGCATCCTCAAATCACGTATTCGCTGGGCATCTCCTACGAAGAAGAAGAGAACGAGGAAACCGGAGTGATTGAGAAAACCTGGAAGCCGGTCCACACCCTGACGGCCAGCGACGATTTCCAGATATCCAAATCGCTTCGCCTGGCCGGCAGCGCCACGTGGAAAAACGATCCGGACGAGGACGAGATATCGTTTACCTACATGGCGGAATTGGAACACCAATTGTCGCCCAAGATCCGGCATGCCTTGACCTTCACCCGGGAACCGGAACCGACGTTTGGATCCACCACCAAAACGGACACGTCGACGTATGGATACAATTTCAGCTGGGGCGATTTGGTCTTCCAGAATCTGACCATGACGCTGGTCGCGACCTATGAAGAAAGCACGCCGCTGGAGGACATGCTCCCGGAGACGGAGAAAACCACCACGTACACCTTCGGGCTCAGCCATACCCGCCCGCTTTCCCGCAAGTTGAACCGGATCATTACCTATCGATACACGAGCGAAAATTCCAATTTCCACGATTACGGTCCCAATGAAAGGCATCAAGCCATCTATGGGTTTACCTACGACTTCTGACCGGCCTGGAATCCGGTGGCCCAAAAATCCAAATCCGCCATTGTCCCGGCGGGTTTTTTCATGTAGGTTGTCCCCATGAATTTCCGTGGAATTCCATTGGCGGCGCTGGGCCGGTCGTTCGTATGGATCCTCCTGTGGGGGAGTTGGGCCTGGGGGGGGGGGCGGACGGCGGCCGCGCAGGATCGGATCGATTCCGCCGATCGGCGCATTCTGGCGGGGGATCGGCTGAATATTTCCGTGCGGGAGCAGCCGGACATGTCCCGGGTCTACGCGGTGGCCGGCGACGGCACGATCGACTTCGGCTTTGCCGGACGGGTGGTGATTGCCGAACTGACCTCCGACGAGGCGTCCCGCAAGCTGGAGTCCGTCCTGGAGCAGAAATACTTCAAGGAGGCGAACGTTTCCATTTCCATCGCGAATTTCGTGGAGGGCGACGTGTTGGTCACGGGGGCGGTGAGGGGGGCGGGCACGCTGCCGTTCCGGGGCGATTCGATCCTGACGCTGATGGAAGCCATTTCGCGTTGCGGGGGATTGGCGGAAGACGCGGCGGGAGACCGCGTGCGCATTCTCCGCTGGGTGCCGGGGGGCAGCATGGAGCGGCAAAGCATCGAAGTCAACGTGCGCGCCATGCTCGACACCATGGATTTCTCCAAGGACCAATATCTCCGGCCGCGCGATATCGTCGTGGTGCCCAACCGAGGCAAGGAGGAGGGGCGCGACGAATTTCTGGCGATGGGGGAGGTGGGCAAGCCCGGCTTCCATCCCTATGCGGAAGGGCTGGACGTCATCAAGACGGTGACGATGATCGGCGGGCTGACCAGCCGCGCGGACTGGAGCGGTGCGCGCATCATGCGCCCGCGGCCCAACGGGGAATATTCCCTGGTTCCCCTGGACATCAGCCGGCTGTTCGGCGCGGCGGACATGAGCATGAATCTGCCGATCCAGAAGGGCGACATTTTCTTTGTCCCGTCCATCGACAACCTGGTCCGCGCGCAGGTCTATCTGCTGGGCGAAGTCAACAAGCCCGGGGCGGTTTCGCTGAGTTCCGGGCCCGGAGCCTCCGTGGCGCGATTGATTCTCGACCACGGCGGGGCGACCCAGTTCGGCAACCTGGGCAAGGTGCAGATCCAGCGCACGGCGCCCGACGGCAGCAAGAAGACGATGCAGGTGGACGTGGGACGGATTCTCAAGGAAGGCACGTTCGAGGAAGACGTGCCCTTGCAAGACGGCGACGTGGTGATTGTTCCGGAGAAAGGACTGTTGGGGCTCTGACATGCGCGACATGATTCAACGGCCAGGCGGGGCGGGAGTTCCGCCGGTTTCGGAGGCGGGCGGCCTGCCGGCGGCATCCAAGACCTTGGACCTCCGGAAATACTTCTATATCGTCGCCAAGCGGCTGTGGCTGCTGCTGCTGTGCTTCATGACCTCCATCGTGATCATGCTGGTGATGATGGCGCGGCAGGTGCCGGAATACCAGGCCACGGCCAAAATGCAGCTGACGCGGTCCGTCGGCATCCCGTCCAACCTGCAGCAGCAGGATGCGGCGACGATTTTGGGGGATTATACCACGACCCAGTGCAACATCATCCGCAGCCGGGACGTGATTCGGCGCGCCCGGGAGAAACTGGGCATGACGCCCGAGGAATTCAACGGCAAGTTCAAATCGATGAACGTCTATCCGGTTTGGCAGACCGCCATCCTGGCGATCACGGTCACCGGCCTGGAACCCTCGTTTTGCGCGGATTACGCCAATGCCGTTGCGGACGCCTATCTGGAGTATAAATCGGAAGAACGCAGCGGCAGTTCGCAGAGCACGGGGGTGGTCCTGTCCCAGCAGGCCAACCGCTTGGCGGAAGAGGTGGCCGCCATGGAGGGGAAACTCCTGGCGTTCGTCCGCGAAAACAGCGTCGTCGGGATTCAGGAACGCGGCAACGTGGCCGCGGATTTGCTGGCGAAGCTCTCGCGGCAGTCGGCGGAATATCGGACGCAGCGGATGCTGCTGGAAGCGCAGCAACCGCTGTTGGCGCAGGCGTCGGACGAAGTGGTGCTGGCCACGCTGGTCTACGGCGTTCCGGTTTCCGAGGCGTCTGCCGAATCCGCTTCCGGGGAAGCGCCGCCGGCGGACGGCGGGGCGGAAACCCTGCTGGAACACGGGGTCGTGGCCCCGCCGGGCTGGGAGGGGCTGAAACGGGAAAACGCGATGCTGGAAGCCCAACTGGTATCGTTCCGGACCAAATACAAGGACGAACACCCCCTGATCCAGGAAACGGTCCGCAAGCTGCAGCAGAACGAGGACGCCATGAAGGTGGAGCTGCAGTTTGCCTTGAAGCAATTCTATTCCCAGCTCGAGGCGTTGGGCATCAAGGAAAAGGCGGCGAGCCGGGTCGAGCAGCAATGGGAAGAGCAAGCGCTGGAAATCGACCGGAAACAGAAGGAGTACGAAGGGCTCCGGCGCAATCTGGACCGTCTCCAGAAGCTGTACGACCTGATTTTCAACCGGTTGCAGGAGGTCGACATCTCCGCCGGCATCCAGATGGAGTCGGTGCGCATTCTGGAGCGGGCCCTGACGCCAGGGGGTCCCGTCAAGCCGCGCAATCTGCAAAGCCTGTTTTTGGCGGCGCTGATCGGGTTGGGCGCCGGGATCGGACTGATCTTTTTGCTGGAATTCATGGACGATTCGGTCCGCTATCCGGAAGAGGCGGCGAGAAGTTTGGGGACGCCGGCCCTCGGCCTGGTTCCGACGGCGCATTGGAAACACAGCGACGACGCGTCCTATTGGATCGGAAACGTGGATTCTTCCAGCGGGTTTTCCGAGGCGTACCGCAACATCCGTTCCGCCCTGCTGCTGAATCCGTCCGGCAAGCCGTTCAAGACGTTGACGGTCACGTCGGCGGTTCCCAAGGAAGGGAAGACGACGACCACGGCGAATCTGGCCACCAGTTTCGCCCAGATCGGGCACAAGGTTTTGCTGGTGGACGCGGATCTGCACCGGGGGGGGGTCCATCGGTTCTTTGGGTTGCAGGCTGGCCGGGGCCTGACCGACATCCTGCTGGGGCATTCGGATCTCGACCAGGTCGTGCAGCGGACGGGAGTCGAAGGGTTGGATCTCATCGGAACCGGCGCCTTTCCGGACAATCCGGCCGAACTGGTCTTGCGGAAGGAAATGGGGGCGTTCTTGGCCGCGGCCGCCCAAAAATACGACCTGGTCATTTTGGATGCGCCGCCCGTGCTGGCGGTTTCCGAAACCACGGTGATCGCGTCCCAGACGGACGGCGTCGCGCTCGTGGTGTGGAGCGGCCGGACGTCGCGCAAACTGGTTCAGGTCGCGGTGCGCCAGCTGCTCTCCCGCGGCGCCAATCTGCTCGGGTGCATATTGAACAATCTGGATCTCGCGCGCATGGGGAACTACGGCGCCTCCGGCTACTACCATTACTACGGGTACGACTACCGCTACGAAGAGGAGAACCCCGGAAACGCATCGGCCGGAGCGTCGTTCCCGGGTTGACGAAGGCGTTTGGGGAAACCGCATGGTCGTCATCTTCCATCGAGGATCGCGCTGGTCCAGCCGGCACCTGTTTCTGACGCTGGGCGACTGGACGATCATCGTTTTGGCCCAGGTGGGGGCCGTCTTTCTCCGTTTGGGTTTCGAAGGCGGCGCCGAATATCTGCTGGATAATTGGGGATCCCTCGGCGGCGCCGCGGCCATTTTCATGCTGGTGTTCTATGCCGGCGGAATGTACGAGCCCCCGACGCGGTCGCGCCGGCTGGATTTCGATTTTCTGCCGCTCGTGGTGACGGCCATCGCGGCCGGCATCACGGGGTTGGTCCTCTATGCCCGCCCCCAGATGACCTTGGGGCGCGGCATCTGGGCGATTTCTTCGGTGTTGATCCTGTGGCTCGCCTATGGATTGAGACGGTTCTTTCTGATGATGGTCCGGCGCGGGTTCTTCCTCAAGCAGGCGGTTTTGCTGTGCGACCACCCCGACCGGGCCGCGGAATTGCTGGGACTTCTGAACGGGAATCCGTCTTCGCTGTACCACGTGGCCGGGATCGTGACGTGCGGAGCTTCGGCGGCGTCTTTTTCCGTCGAAGGATTGCCCGTGCTGGGGACCTCCGGCACCCTGTCGCAACGGGTCGAAGAGCTCGGCATCTCCACGATTCTCCTCTCGGTGTCGCCGATGCGCAGCCACGAGCTGCTTCCGCAGCTGCGCCCGCTGCGCTACGTCGGCGTGGAAATCATGGACTACGTTTCCCTTTCCGAGGAGCTGGCGCAGGAAATCCCCTTGGCGCACATCAACGACGAGTGGCTGATGACGGCGGCGCTGAACAGCTCCGTCCTGCAGATCCGAAAGGTCAAGCGGGCGGTCGACATCGCCATCGCGTCGCTCGGCCTGGTTCCGGGCATCCCCTTGATCTGCCTGGCCGGACTGCTGACCAAGCTGACCTCGCCCGGTCCGGTGATCTACCGCCAGAAACGGGTGGGGCTGGGCGCCAAGCCCTACGTGCTCTACAAACTGCGGACCATGCGAGCCGATTCGGAAGCGCAGGGGGCGGTCTGGGCCAGCCGGCGGGATCCCCGCGTCACGGGCGTCGGCTATTATCTCCGCAAATGGCGGATCGACGAGATTCCCCAGCTCTTCAACGTCCTGAAGGGCGAGATGAGCCTGGTGGGACCTCGCCCCGAACGGCCGGAATTCACCGAGAAACTGGCGGCGTTCATTCCGTTCTACAACGAACGCCATCTGGTGCAGCCCGGCCTGACCGGCTGGGCCCAGGTCCGCTATCCCTACGCCGCCAGCTTCGAGGCGGCCGCGCGCAAGCTGCAGTTCGATTTGTATTACATCAAAAACATGAGCTTTCTGCTGGACGCCGCCATTTTGCTGCGGACGTTCAAGACCATTCTGGTCGGTCTGCGGCACGAAGGCGACGACAGTTTTCTGCCAGTGGAAGACAAACTCGAGACGTTGCTCGAGTCGTCCGACGCCGCGGAAACGCCCCCCCCACCCGATGGAGGTACCCCATGAGCATTGCGCACGAATTCGAATATGCCAAGCCGGCGGGCTTGAAAGAGGCTTTGCGGCTGCTGGCCCGGCCAAGTACGGGCGGCGCCGTGCCGCTGGCCGGCGGAACGGATCTGGTGGCTTGGCTGCGCGACGGCGCGGTCAGTCCCGGTTTTCTGGTGGACGTCAAGGGGCTCGCGGAGCTGCGCGGAATCCGGCTCAAGGCCGGCAAGCTGTGGCTGGGCGCCGCCGCGACGTTCGCGGAGATCGTCGAGTCGCCCTTGGTGCGCAAGCACGCGCCGATCCTGCTGGAAGCCGCCGGCATGGTGGCTTCCGTCGGCGTGCGGAACCGCGCCACGGTCGGCGGCAACCTTTGTTCGGCGGTGCCGTGCTGCGACAGCGGTCCGGCGCTGCTCGTGTACGGCGCGACGCTCCACGTGGCCACGTCGCGCGGGATGAAAAACGTTCCCGCGACGAAATGGTTCCTCGGCCCGCGCCGCACGGCGCTGGCCAAGGGCGGCATCGTCGTGGGCATTTCCATCCCGACGGCGAAACATGCCGGGGCCTTCGCCAAGCTCAAGCGCTATCGCGGCGAGGATCTGGCGCAGGCCAGCGTGGCCGTGCGCGTGGACTCCAAAGGCGCATGGCAGGTGGCCTACGGTTCCGTCGCGCCCACGCCCATCCGCGGTCCCAAGGTCGAGCGCCTGCTGCGGGGAGAGAAGAAGCCCGCCGTCGCCCTGCTGAAAAAGGCCGCCGCCCTGGCCGAGGCCGAAGTGGCGCCCATCACCGACATCCGCAGTTCCCAGGTCTATCGCCGCCTCATGGTCGGCGTCATGCTCAAGCGCGCCGTCCGGCTGGCGGCCGCGCGCCTCGCGGGCCGCGGCGCGGATTATGGCATCAACGTCATGGAGGAGGACGCGACATGAAGGAAATCGCGATTCGATTGAACGGGGAGGTCCGCCGCGTGGCGGTGGCCCCCAACGAAACCCTGCTCGACGTCTTGCGCGGCAAGCTCGGAATCAAAACGCCCAAGGAAGGCTGCGGCCGCGGCGATTGCGGCGCCTGCACCGTCCTGCTCGACGGCCAGGCCGTGCGCAGCTGCCTCATCCTTGCCATCGAGGTCGACGGCCAGTCCGTCGTCACGCTCGAAGGCGTGGGCAAAGCCGGCCCGACGGCATTGCAAAAGGCGTTTGTGAAAAACAACGTGTTCCAGTGCGGGTTCTGCGCTCCCGGCGTGGTGCTTTCCGCCTCCGCCTTGCTGGCGGAAAAGCCGCAGCCCACCGAGCATGAAGTCCGGGAAGCCCTCGCCGGCAATCTTTGCCGTTGCACGGGCTACGAACCCATCGTGGAGACGGTTTTGGCCGTCGCGAAGAAAACCGGCCGGAAAAAACCGGCTTCCCGGAGGGCCCGGTCATGAGCAAGACGAGAATCGTCGGCACGTCGTCCGTCCGCGTGGATGGACAGGCCAAGGTGATGGGGTCCGCGCAATACGTGGACGATCTGGATTTCGGCCCCGGCATGCTGCATGCCGTGGTGGTGGAGAGCACCCGCGCCCATGCCAAGCTCAAGAAGGTGGACGTCTCGCGGGCCGAGAAGGAACCCGGCGTCGTCCGCGTGGTGACCGGCAAGGATTTCCCCTACATGTTCGGCCTCTATATGCAGGACCGCTACATCTTCGCGCAGGACCGCGTGCGGTTCGTCGGCGAGCAGATCGCCGCCGTCATCGCGGAAACCCCCGAAGCCGCCCTGCGCGCCGCCAAGCTGGTTCGGGTCGACTACGAGAACTTGCCGGCCGTGCTGAGCCTCGGCGACGCGCTGAAAAAGGACGCCGTTCTCATCCATCCCGACCTCGGCAACTACCAGCGGGTGCCGTGGTTCTTCCCGCGCGCGGGCACCAATATCGCCCACTGGCGCAAGACCCGCAAGGGCAACGTCGAACAAGGGTTCCGGCAAGCCGATTTCATCCTCGAAGACACCTATACCGTTCCGCGCTACGCGCATTGTCCGCTGGAGACCCACGCCGTGACGGGCTTCTTCGACCTGTCGGGGCGTCTCACGCTCTGGGCCTCGTCGCAGTCGCCTTTTGCGCAGCGCGGGGTGATGGCCGTCGCGCTCAAGCCCTTCGGCCTTTCGCACCAGGACATCCGCATCGTCACGCCCTACGTCGGCGGCGGCTTCGGCGGCAAGGCCGGCGTTTCGATGGAAATCATCGGGGCGGTGCTGGCCATCGCGATGAAGGGCCGTCCCGTCCGGCTGCACTGGACGCGCGAGCAGGAGTTCATGAACACCTCGCAGCGCCAGGGCGTGGTCGCCCGCGTCAAAATGGGCGTGAAGAAGAACGGCCGGATCGTCGCGCTGGAGCACACGCTGCATTGGGACGCCGGCGCGTCGGCGGAATACGGCGCCAACGTCGTCAACGCCGTCGGCCTCTCGGCCACGGGCCCGTACCGCATCCCCAACGTCAAGATCGACTCGGTCTGCGTCTACACCAACATGCCGCCCTGCGGCGCCTACCGCGGCTTCGGCTATTCGGAGTTCCATTTCGGCCTCGAGTCGCACATGACCCGCATCGCCCAGGCCATCGGCATGGATCCGGTCCAGTTCCGCAAGCTCAACGCGATCAAGGAAGGCGATACCTTGGCCTATGGCGCGCACATGAATCCGGGCGACCTGCGCGGCGCGATCGACCGCGTCGCCAAGGAAATCCGCTGGGGCAGGGCGCAGAAGAGCGTCCAGCCCGGCAAGGCCATCGGCAAGGGCTTGGCGTGCTTTTGGAAGGCGCCGGCCATGCCGCCGAACGCCTCCTCCGCCGCCTACCTCAAGTTCAACGAGGACGGCTCGATGAACCTGACCGTCTCCGGCATGGAGATCGGCCAGGGCTTCCTGACCGTCATGGCGCAGGTCGCCGCCGAAGTGCTGACCGTCCCCGTGGAAAAGATCCGCGTCGAGACGCCCGACACCGACCGCAATCCCTACGAATGGCAGACCGTCGGCTCGCACGTCACATGGAGCTGCGGCAACGCCGTCCGCGCCGCCGCCGAAGAGGTGAAGACCAAGCTCCTCGCCACCGTCGCGCGCGCCAAGCATCTCAAGGCCGAGGATCTCTATCTCGCCGCCGAGTGCGTCAAGAACCGCAAGGACAAGAAATTCGCGCTGCCGTTCCGCGATTTCGTCATCGACGGCATCATGCGGTCCAACGGCAACTTCATCGGCGGCCCCATCCACGGCACGGGCATGTTCATGCCGGAGTTCACCTCCGCGCTGGGCGATCCCGAAACCAGCCAGGGCGGACACCCCAACGTGCACTACACCGTCGGCGCCGCCGGCATCGTGGTGGAAATCGACAAGGAAACCGGCAAGCTCTCCGTCCTGAAAACCGCGCTCGCCGTGGATGCCGGCAAGGCCATCAACCCCGACCTCGTCAAGGGCCAGATCGTCGGCGGCATTCTGCAGGGCCTCGCCACGGCCCTCTACGAAGACATCCGCTACGGCGCCAACGGCCGCCTCCTCAACCCGAACTTCACGGACTACAAGATCCCGACCGCGCTCGACTGCCCGGGCGAGATCGTGCCGATCATCCTCGAAACCGCCCAGCCGGATGGCCCCTTCGGCGCCCGCGGGGTGGGGGAACACACCATGGTCGCCTGCGCGCCCATGGTGGCCGACGCCATCGCCGCCGCCGTCGGCGTCCGCCTCAAGACCATGCCGCTGACCGCCGAGAAAACGGCCCTGGCCCTGCGCGGGATCGACTACGACGACGTCAAGGGCGACAACCTCGGATTCTGTTTCCGCGGCAGGCCTTGCGACTACCCGTTCGATACCGGCGGCGCCCGCTAAGGCGAGGTGGATCAGGGAATTTGGTTTTTCGCCAAAGAGTCGGCGAGGTGCTTGAGCGCCTTGCGGACGGGGGGGGATAGGCGTTGGCCGGGACAAGTCGCATGGGGTTGGATGCCCAGAACGACGACTTTTCCCGCGCAGTCGGAAAGATAATGGGCCAGTCGGCCGATGGACCCGGCGTGCGTCCCGAAATCGCCGCTTTGAATGGATTCGGGATCGAGGCGGCGCAAGGTGCCGGGCGGTTGTCCCATATCGGCGGCATCCAGCAGGACAAGCAAATCGGGGTGCAGGCGCCGGATCAGGCCAGTATAATTCTCGGGAGCGGTGGCGGCATTGACGCAACGCCAGTCTGGATGGCGAAATGCGCGTGCGAAGACGGGGCCGAGGGCGTCGTCGCCATGCCGCGGATTTCCGATGCCAAGCAAGAGGTTCATGGGAAGGGAATCCATGGATGCTTTTAAGTGATTCGCCTTCAAAATTCAATGGCTTTCACGGCATACGGGGAGATCAGTAGATGTCTCCCAAAGGCGACTTTGGACCATTTCGAAAATTGGCCGGAAATTTAACGAGTTCCAGCATCAATTTTCAGCGGAAATTAGGACGGATTAACGCAATTATAACAATCAAACAATTGCGGATAAGAAGGCTAAATTCTATGTTCCGATAAATAGGCGAGAAGTGTGCCTCGATGTTTCTTTGCCTTGGAAAAATGGAAACCACATGAGTCAACGGTTCGAGATCATCACGGCTTACAATCTCATCGTGGATTCCAACGCGGGGACGCCGGCGGCGGACGGGGCGACCTGATGCGGCCCGCGCGGCACATTTCCGGGCGGCGATGGGGCGGGCTGCTGGCCGCCGCAGGATGGGCGTGGGTGGCCGGTGCCGCGCAGGCGCAAGTCCAGCCGATCACGAGCGCGGCGGTGACGTATCAAACCTACGCGGACACGAACGACAACTATTCCACCACGGGCGGCGGCAGCGCGGGATTCCCGACGGGCACGGTCTACAACGTCCGGTTCAACGAGGGCGTTTCCAACCAGATGTTCCTTGGCGAGGTCACGGTCGGCGGCCGCACGTTCGACGGCGTCGCCTTGGCCGGGGACATCAACATCGCCCGGACGACCAACGCGGCGATCAAAGGGGAGCATCACATCGTGCTCTACGAACAGTCGTCGTATTCGGGATCGAACGTCTTCCTGAAGTCGCGCTACGCGGCCACGATGGAAGAGTCCTTGCGCAGCCGGCTGATCAACCACGGCGCGGACAACGTGTTTTCCGACCAGGGCGACGAGAACGGGAACAACAACAACATCCAGCGCATCGATTATCTGTTCCCGGATGGCCTGCCGGTGCACAGCCATATCGAACAGCGCGGGTTTCTGGTGATGGACCGCGGCGGCAACGACCGGTTCAAGATCGCCGCGATCACCGGGGTGGCTGCCAACGGCAAACCCACGGCCTTCGGAACCCCGGTCAGCGTGCTGGAGACGAACTGGGGCGCGTCGGGCGTCTCGCTCGACACGATCGTCATGCGCGGCTATACGGAAGACGGCGACGCCCAGCATCCGTCGGCCGACGTGAGCCCGCAGCCGCTGTCGGGCGTGTTCCTGAACTGGCAGACGCTGGAGTTGCAGACCAACGACCTGTTCTACGGGTACGCCCTGGTGGGCAACGATACGACGACCAATAACGCGTACTGGACGCTGATCGACAATCCGGCCTATTTCCCGACGAACACCTCGCCGGCGTCCACCTACGGCGGCCTGGACCTGATCAGCGGCGGATTGATGTTCTACGACGAGGCCTTGAACGTGACCTTGGGCGACCGGGCGTGGGACGATCTGGACGCGGACGGCCTCCAGGACGTCGGCGAGCCGGGCGCGGCCAACGTGCTGGTCTACGTGTACGACGGAGCCAGCCACTTGGCGGCGATCGTCCGCACCGACACGAACGGCGTCTGGAAATCCCCCGGCCACGGGCCGGGAACGTATTTCGCCAAGTATTTCCTGCCAGCTGGATATGAGTTCACGGCGCGCTACGCCGGGGCCGACCCGGCGATCGACAGCGACGCGGACCTCGCCACGGGCCGGACGGCGGATTTTGCGCTGACCAACGGCCAAACCAACCTGACGCTGGACGCGGGCATGTACCGGCGGGCGGCGATCGGCGATTTCGTCTGGGAAGATCTCGACGGCGACGGCCAGCAGGACGACGGGGAGCCCGGGCGGTCGAACGTGGTGGTGCGGCTGTTCAACGCGGCGTCCAACGTGATTGGGACGACGACCTCCTCCGCGGCCGGGGCCTATGCCTTCACGAATCTGCTGCCGGGCGCCAGCTACTTCGTGGACTTCACGCCGCCGGCGGGCTATTTGTTCACGACCTCGAACGTGGGGGTGGACGCGACCGACAGCGATCCGCTGCCGGGCACGAACCGCACGGCGCTGATCCCGCTGGTCAGCGGCCAAACGAATCTCACCGTGGATGCGGGGTTCTACCGGCTGGCTTCCCTCGGCGATTTCACCTGGAATGACGCCAACGGAAACGGGCAGCAGGACGGCGGGGAGCCGGCGCTGGCCAACGTGGCGGTGCGGCTGTACGACGCGGTCTCGAACGTGGTGGGCGCGACGACTTCTTCCGCGGCGGGGGCCTATGCCTTGACCCACTTGGTTCCCGGCATCTATTTCGTCGAATTCGAATCTCCGTCCGGTTACATCGGCACGTCGGCGAACGCGGGCGACGACGAGACGGACAGCGACGCGGATCCGGCCACGGGCCGCACGGCGCCGTTCCTGCTCCCGAGCGGGGAGACCGATTTGACGGTGGATGCGGGCTTCGGCCAACCGGCGTCGCTGGGCGATTACACCTGGGTGGACAGCGATTTCAACGGGCAGCAGGACGTCGGGGAACCGGCGCTCGCGAACGTGTTGGTCACGCTCTACGACGCGGCGTCCAACGTGGTGGGGGTCGCGACTTCAACTGCGGCGGGCGCCTATGCCTTCGCCGATCTGCCGCCGGGCACCTATTTCGCGGGCTTTGCGCCGCCGGCGGGCTATCAATTCACGACGGCCAACTTGGGCGACGACGCGACGGACAGCGATCCGGATCCCCTGACGGGCCGCACGGCCGCCATCGTCCTGGCCGGGGGGCAAAACGACCTGGCGGTGGATGCAGGGTTCGTCTTTCCTTCGGCCCTCGGCGATTATACCTGGGTGGACAGCGATTTCAACGGCCAGCAGGACGGCGGAGAGCCGGCGCTGGCCAACGTGGTCGTCACGCTCTACAGCGCCGTTTCCAACGTGGTCGGCACGACCATCTCCTCCGCGGCAGGCGCCTATGCCTTCACCAATCTGCCGCCGGGCACCTACTTCGTCGGGTTTGCGCCGCCCGCGGGCTTCCAATTCACGACGGCGAACGTCGGCGCGGACGCGACGGACAGCGACGCGGATCCGGCGATGGCCCGCACCGCGCCCTTCGCCCTGACGAATGGGCAGACGGACGTCACGATCGACGCGGGCTTCTACAATTCCGCGAGCGTGAGCCTGAAACTGTTCAAATCGAGCAGCCTGGCCGGCAACTGGAATTGGGGCGAGACCAACGACTACTATCTCACCCTGCAGAACACCGGGACGGTGGCGCTGGCGGGCGTGGCGTTGAGCGACGTGCTGCCCCCCGGCGTCTCCTTTGTGGCCGGCAGCGCGCAGATCGTGCGGCTGACGGCGGCGACGACGAATCCCTTCGTGGATACGGTTTCGGACGGTTTCGGGACGGTGTCCTACGCCAACAACAACGGCTCCTCCAATTGGGTGGGCAGTTGGGCCGAGGTGGGCGACAACGCCTCCGCCGCCAGCGGCAGCGTGCTGGTGCGCGTGGCGGGCGACACCAACGCCTTGGTGTTCGAAAACAGCAGCGCCGACAACGATTACGCCACGCGCACCAACGTCCTGGCCGCGGCGCCGGGCCGGGTCTATACCAACCTGACGCTGAGCTTTGCCTACCGGCGGCAAAACTGGGACAGCGGGGATTCCTTCACGTTCTACGTGTCCACCAACGGGTTCGTCGGGCAGTCGAACCTGGTGTTTGCGGTGCCGACCACCTCGGGCAACGACGCGAGCTACGTGTCGGTGTCCACCAACCTCACCAGCCGCCTGGGCGCCAACCTGGCCTTGCGGCTGCGCGCGGGCGGCAGTTTCGGCTACGGCGACCGGATCAACGTCGATTTCGTCACGTTCGCGAATTCGGGAATCGACGTGGCCACGAACCTGCAAACCGCCTATGGTCCGGGCGTAACGGTGAGCGTGGTGTCGGATCTGGCCTCCGCGACGCCGACGAATCTGCTGTCGAACTACACCTTGGCGGCGGGCACGACCGTGACCGTGCGCATCCGGACGACGCTGGGCGCGCCGCTGGTGTCGACGCAACTGGTGAACACGGCCATGGCGACGAATCCGGCGACGCCCCCGCTCATCGCGACGGCCACGAATTACGCGGCGGCCAATGCCGTGGGCGACCGGGCGTGGCTCGACGCCGACGCCAACGGCATCCAGGACGGGAGCGAGCCCGGCCTGGCGGGCGTGGCCGTGCGGCTCTATGGCGGCAGCTCGAATCTGCTGGCGACGACGAGCACCGGCGCGGATGGGGCGTACGGTTTTTCGATTCTGCCGACGGGGCTGTACTTCCTCGAGTTCGTCCCGCCGGCGGACCATTGGGTTTCGCTGCAGGACCAAGGCGGCGACGATGCGCTGGACAGCGACATCCACACCGATACGGGACGCACGGCGGTCTTCGCGCTCAGCGGCGGCACGCACGATACCAGCCGGGACGCGGGCTTCTTCCAGACCGCCACGCTCGGCGATTACGTCTGGGAGGACGTCGATCGCGACGGGCAGCAGGATGCCGGGGAGCCGGCGCTCGCAGGCGGGGTGGTCACGCTCTACAACGCCGCCTCCAATGCCATCGGGATCGTCACTTCGTCGGCGAGCGGGGCGTACGCGTTCGCGGATCTCGTGCCGGGTTCCTATTTCACGGGATTTGCGGCTCCGGCGGGGTATGGGTACACCCCCGCCAACGCCGGCGACGACGCCACCGACAGCGACGCGGATCCGACCACGGGCTTCACCGCGCCCGTGACCCTGGCCAGTGGCCAAACCAACGGCACCGTGGACGCGGGCTTCTTCCAGACGGTGGCCATTGGCGACTGGATCTGGTTCGACGAAGACCGGGACGGCATCCAGGATGCCGGCGAAACCAATGGAATTCCGAACATTCCGGTCGCGCTGCTGGACACCAACGGGACCATCGTGGCGGAGACCGCGGCCGACCTCGACGGCAACTACCTGTTCGCGAACATGCCCACGGGGACCTACGTGGTGCGCTTCGACCTGACGTCCCTCACCACGAACGAAATGCTCAGCCCCTTCAACGTCGGGAGCGACGACGCGGTGGACA